>WRBB01000047.1 GCA_009779895.1 Lachnospiraceae bacterium | reverse complement strand
TTATGATAAGCGAGGAAATGTAATAGAAACGTACAAAAACGATAGTTTAAGGAATCGTTATGTGTTTGGTGCATTGAATCGTTTGGAAGAGGCTTTTGATGTGCAGGGGAATGTAGGTGCGACCTACAAGTATAATGGTTTGGGGCATCGAATCGGGAAAACGGAAGGAATAAGTCCAAAGCCGATACTTCCAACCGTAAACTTAGAGAATTCAGTGTTGAATCCAAGCAAGCAGGTAGATGATGTTTTGGATATGACAAAGCAACATCACAATTTGCTCCAAAGAAAGGAAGAGGGGCAGATCACAACCTTTGCATGGGATACCAATGTATTATCCGCAAGGAGGTCTGATAAACAAGTATACACATATTTACAAGACGATTTGGGAAGCCCGATTCGTTTGTTTGGTGAACAAGAAGATATGCGGGATGTTTTTGGGTATGATGAATTTGGGAATAGGTTTACCAATGTAGAGGAAAAAGTTAGTTTCAATCAACCGTTTACTTATACCGGCTATCAGGCAGACTCCATAAGCAATAGTTATTATGCCCAATTAAGGGAATATAAACCACAAGTAGGGCGTTTTGTATCGGAAGACCCAATCAGAGCCGGAGAGAACTGGTATAGTTACTGCATCAACAATCCGCTTTTATTTATTGACCCGTTGGGATTGGATATTGAGGATGTAGATGGTTTTGGTTTTACAGAGGCGTTAAGGTTTATTAATTACTTAAAGTATGCAGCGGACACGGGTATTCCCTTTGTTCAGTTGGGTGTGGAGAGTAGAATGTTGGCGAATTTGAATCCACTGAGTGATTTAAGTCGAGTAGGCGACTTAAGAAAAATCATGGGTAGACTTGGTAATGTGGTAAGTGTAGGAATGCTTTTTGTGAATGTAGGTTATGGAATACATGAAAATGTTCAAGCAGGTACTGATAGGAGTAGAATTGTATCAGATGCGGGGGTTGATACAGTAACGGGAATAGCCGTGATTGGTGTAGGAGTGATTGCTAAAGTAGCTTTTGGAAGTGTAATTGGAGGAGTAGCAGGTGCAGTTATGGGGGTGATTGTGTCAATTATTTTGAGCAGACCGAACTCTTCTGGTGATCAGACAATAGGAGAAGATGTTAAAGATGCCGTTTATGATGGTATGGAAGAAATAGGGAGACAAGAGAGGGAAATAGGCTATCATAGAGGTAGGTGGACTATTCCTATGAGGTGGTTATGAGTAAGAGCTTTCAGCGTTTGGTATTTGTTATAAGAGGGGAGTCGGGTAATGTTTAGAAAAATCTTATTGAAAGATATGGATAGTAATATAGTGAAAGATTATATTTTAGATGTTCATATTCCAAGTAAAAACCTCTTTATCGGGGAGAGGTTTTTCTTGTGTTATGTTGTTTGCATAGTTTTTAGTATATTTCTTTTGTTTATATTGTATTTTTTTTATGTTTTTCCGGGGAATGTAAGCATTGCAACAATGGTAGCATTTGTAATATTTCATTTATTGGTTCTGGTTGCAGTTATATTTGCCATTGTGAGAAGTAGAAACATTTTGTTGAAATGGAAAATACTTACGGAAGATGAAAAGGTTAGCCGCAACAATAAAAAAATACGGGGAGAATATTTAGGGACGGTGATTTTTGCGATAGGTATGCCATTTGCTCTTGTTATACCTCGTCTTAATATTAATTTTCCGGTGTGGGTTCTCGCAATTTTAAGTTCAAGCATGATTTTGGTGCTTATGTATAGTGGCGCACGGTATTTTTATTGGTATCATTTACTTAAAGCACATTGTCCTGATCTGAAGACGGAGAATAGTGGAGGGGAAATGGAGATTTTTGTGGAAATGGAAGAAAGGAACCACTTAGAGATAGACAATCAAGAAGACAGGGATGGTCAAGAATAGTGGGATTTTTGAATGTACTTTCGGTAGAAACAAAAGGGAACAGGCCAGAGCATTATTTGTTGGATGACTTGGGTAGCCCAATTCGTATCATAGATGGAATGACAGAGGAGCTTTATGGTTTTGATGAGTTTGGGAATCCATTGCGTGATAATGTTTTAAGAGATGTAAGAGGCTTTGGTTTTACGGGGTATCAATGGGATGAGATGGCAGGTACTTACTTTGCCCAAGCGAGACAGTATGATTCAAAGGTAGGGCGGTTTGTGAGTGAGGATATCGTTAAGGGATTTGGAGAAGTGCCACAAACATTAAATCCTTATGCTTATTGCTGGAATCAGCCGTTGGGTTTGGTGGATTTAGATGGTAGATTGCCATCATTGGTAATACCAATATTACCGCTGACATCATTGCCGGAGATAGTTGGTGATTGGATAGGGGAAAATACAGGGGTGCAAATTATAGATGAACAAAAAATTTCAATACCGGGTTTTGGGCATGGCAAAAGAACAGAGATTGGGGAGATAAATGGAAGTGGTACAATTCATAAGGTAAGTAACAGATTTAGGGTAAACATAAAGGGCATTTTAGCTTTACCTATCCTTGCCCTAAATGTGATTCTTACCAATTGTCTCAATTCGCGACTGTTTAGCCAATTTCT
>WRBB01000046.1 GCA_009779895.1 Lachnospiraceae bacterium | reverse complement strand
GCGGACAGAAGTAGAGAAAAAATTAGCTAGATTGTTAGAAGTGCAAATCGGTACAAGCCAATTGTTTTTAAGGGCGCGTGGGGCATTTACCATTGCAAATACGGCCATCAGTGAAGTGGGTGGAGCGTGGAATGGAAGTGGATTTACAACAGGAACCGGCAGTTGGCGTACCGGTGTGGAAACGGCTTTTCGTGATGAGGATAGGGGGACGATGATTCGTTTGAGCGCAAGGGGTGTGACTCGAGAGCAGATCGATAACATGTCTGGTTTGGGGTATAGTCCGCAGGACTTGTTGGAGATATTCAAGTCCTTTGGAACAGAGGAAGATATACAGTTCTTTTTGTATCTGATGAATCTGGATGGGGATAGCTTTGCAAAAGCCTTTGCTATTAATCCGGAGTCTTTATCTGATGTTATGCGTCTTGTTTTGGCAGATTATTCTCTGCGCTTGGTAACCTTTGAGCCGGATGGCAGCGTTAGGGATACGACTTTATTGGAAAAATTTAATAATGCCTTATTGTCAGCAGAGCATAGTAACAGGAATGTACAAGATGGTAGGCTGTTTAGAGATATTTATTTGGATATGCTTTATGACGGCACAGCTTATTTGTTTTATACCACGGCAATTAATTTAGCTTTTATAGATTTCTCCGCTTCTATTTACAATGAACTTTATATTGAAATGTGGCATATGTATCGTAGCCAACATGCCATGAGAAATCTCTGGGCGACCCAACGTATTTTAATTTCTGAGATTAGTAGACATACTGTAAATTTTGAATCAATTAATGCGAGAGAAATGAGTATGTCAAATCTAAGTTTTTCCGGATGGACACCAAGTTTTGAGGTGCAGCATTTTTCAGAGGGGCATCTGGAAATGCGTACTATTGATGTGACGGCTAGGATTGCCCATACTGGTTATGATTTAGATTTAGGAAGGATACTTGCAGACCTGAGACGTTTGCAAATAGCCCACGATACTCGATGGGCAACTTTAGCAATGAATTTGTTGGGTACGGGAGCCGGTATGTTGTTTCCCGGATTAGGAGGTGTATTAACAGCGACAGACGTGATGATTTCTTTATTTGGTTTTGGCACTACTACAGTAGAGTTAACAGAGGCACAACAGGGGATATTTATGCGTATGTTTGGTTCCGGTGGAAGATTTAACATGGAGGGTGATACACTATCAAGGTTGGATGGAAGATTTGAAGGTATTTCTTTTGAAGGTATTTATAATCCGATTGTGATTCGTAGTTTGCATGGTTGGCAAACAGAAGGGCTTGGTAGTTGGTTGGATGAGGAACACATAGATTTTAGAAGAATAAATGATGAAAGAACAAGAAATGAATTAAGTGGTAATGACAATGCTCTAAGATTGCTAGATGGCGGATTTACCCTCGGAAGTGGACCCAATGATATGAGTGCCTATGAATTTTTGAGAGCTATAGATGATATAGAAAAAGTAATAAATATAGATGGAAGTAGAGGGGTAAATCTTACATTATTGTGGTCAAACAATGTGTTGGGTAATTAGGAGAAAATGGACATGAAAAAAAAGAATTATTTACTTATAATTGTTTTTGCTGTGTTTCTCCTTATTGTTGTTTTTGCTGTGATACCACGCTTTCCGGGAGAAGACTATGAAGTGGTGTCGATTCTAATAGCAGATGATATAAGGAATATTGTTTATGCGGAAAAAACCTCTGTAGGTAGAGAGGAAGTGGCTTTTGTTTTACCTACATCATCAATTTTGCAAGAAGAACGGTATTCACGTGGCTATTTGCCGGGCAACCAGATGATATTGATGGAAGCAGAGGGGGAGGTGATAAAAAGACATGATGGTGATGGAAGGACTCGCACCATAGGGATTGACTGGGATTATGTTTATGCTCATGTCTATGATTTGCTCTCAAAAGAGAGAATAGAAACCATAGATGTATTGCGTTTATCAGAGGAGCACTTGTCAGAGGAAAGAGAATTTAATCTTTGGCTTTGCGGGGGTATGGTGCCAACTATCTTTAGAGGTAGGGACGGGGATTTATATATTGTTTTTACTTTAAGTGCAGAGTGGAAGGAATATTCTTTGCAAATAAACCTGCAAACAAGGGAAGTGGATATTATGGGGAAAGCTCAGGCAATGCAGGTATGGAATCAAGAAAGAACCAGAAATGAGATAATACGTGACAGGGATTTGGATATTTTTTCTGACTGGGCCATAACAGACAGCGATGATAGGAGTGAGCGTAATCGTTTTTTACGGCAAAATGGAATTGCGAATATCGGTAGCGATAGTGGTTCGGCAGGACTTTGGGTTAGTATGCGGCGGTATGATGGTGTAGTGAGTATATTGTTACCTGCAACGAATCTCCCTCAGGAGAGCTATGAATTATATAGCCGTTTTCCAGGCTTGTGCGAGTTTATTGGTAGAGAAAATTTAAATGTGAATGTATTTATTGGTGATTATCCTAGTCCGGAAGAAATCTTGACTATGTTTATGGAAGATGGCAGAGAGATAAGTTTTGAGGGTCTGGTGATGCGACCGAATTTAAACAGGTATGGACTTGTTAGTGAGATACATAGTTTTGAAGATTTTAATAGGCGATATAGGATGAGGTAATGCTGTATTGGCGAATTCGTTGACCTACTCTTTGGTGATGGAAGATAGTGTGAAATAATATGCGAAGATTATTAGTAGATTCAAATAAGACATTAAAAGTGCAAATGAATGACCATTATCTGGTGATAAAATCTTTGATATTGGCCTATGGTTATGTTGTGGATGATGCCACTGTGTTAAAAGGTATCATTGGAGGGGAAGTCGAATTGTTGGATGAGGCACAG
>WRBB01000045.1 GCA_009779895.1 Lachnospiraceae bacterium | reverse complement strand
TACATCAAACACAGTACCTGTTCCACTCACTACAACTGCCGAGGTGCGGGCTCCATAAACCTGCATGGTAGCACCATCTTCCACAACAATGCTGGAATTATTTCCTTGCAGGGTAAAACTAGCACCTGCATTGAACACAAAGTTGTTATTTGAAAATATATTTAATTGTGTACCTTCTCCTTGTAAACTAACATTATAAACCTGGCTGCGATCATTTGGATTTGCGTGATCACCCGGTCGAAGATTGGGTGCCATCAAAAAACCAATGCCACGGGCATGGTTGGTGATTAGGTTCATCACGGCACCATCTTTCATCTCAAAGTCATGACTTACGACAGACACAAAAGCATGATAGTGCGCCTCAATATGCACATTGGCACCTGCATGTAAGGTGGTGCGACCGATACTTCCACTCAATCCATTGGATTGCACGGAACTTGTAACCGGTGCCCATCCCGATACCGTAGCTACTGTAATAGCAGGCGAAACATCCCGCGTACCTACATTCTGTATATTTAAATTTGCATGTTCTCTAATATCAACAGCTCCGCTATTTGCAATCCGAATCGCTCCACCGGAGTCTCCACCGGATGTGATATACAAACTTGCATTTGCAAGCATCTCAAAATCACGCACCCACAAATGATGCCGATCGCCACCTGCTGCACCATGCATACCCAAGCGGTTGCCAATACCCGCTACTACTACACGGCTACTTTGAGCATTTACCAACCCACCCCGGTTTGGTTCTGCATTGGTACCGGTATTAGAAGTGGTTCCGCCACGCCAAGTCATTGGATGTATCCAACCATAGGTCTGTTGGGTATGTCGTGCTGTACCCGCTGTTACATTGCCGGTACCGGTCCGCACATAATCCTGCAAACGTACCGTCCAATTAGCAGTGGTAGTCGCGGCAGCAAATATATAAGCCAAACCGGTGCCGGTTCGGGTAAAGGTAATATTGTCCAAGGTTAATGTTGTAGGGTCTGCAACCACACCCAAGGTGGTAACACTCTCTGCGTTGGTTGCTGTAATGGTATGACCATGTCCATTGATTCGAACACTACGGGTCAAAGTCGGAACGGAATTGGTTCCTGTTCCGCTAAAAGCAACACTAAAACTGGCTCCAATATTAATCACCGTGTAATCCGGATTTAATATCGCCGCACGAAAAGCAGCAGCCGTGGTAACCGGAGCTGATTCTATCATAGGAACAATAGAAACATAAGCCGGCTCCGGATCCGCTTCCATGAACTCTGCAACAGAATAATCTTCCACTTCCAAAACCACATCATCTATAGCAAGATTTCCACTTGCGATTGTTTGAACGCCCCCTATTGTTAGTAGTAACACCAACATAAATCCAAAAAATCTGTTCCAAAAATGTCGATGCCTTTTCTTTTTCATCAACTGTTTTTTCTTTGTGTCCATAAATCCTTTCCTTTCCTCTTACATGTTCCACCCTTTATTTCTTGTTACAAGTTAACTTAATATATGAATTTCTTGTTACAAGTTAACCTAAGTATTATCCAATATAAATCATTTTTTTGGGACGCGGTGAAAATCCATGCAATGCGGTTCGTTTTTTATGCAATTCGGTCAATTTTTTATTTTGCATCTCTCCATCAGCGTTTGCTCTTGCTGGGCGCACAAGGAAAAAGAACGTTTTCCTTGTAACGAAAAAACTGCCGATACTGCCGGCAGTTTTAAAATAATCCAAACATCTGTGATACTTCTACTTATCTTACATTTACTACTTCTACCGTATACCCCTCCGGCAGCAGCGTTGGTATGCCATTTGGCGCAAAAACAACCTCAAAAATACCAGCTCTTGCCGGCGCACCAAACACTGAACGATTTGCTGTCACACCCTCTGCCGTATAAACAACTGCACCTTTCGTATCCCGAAATACAACCGCAACCCATACCTCACCATCCCAAGCACTCCTTGCATTTATCGAGCGTCCTTCCTGCACGGAAACATGCCCAAAGATACGCATATCTCCATTGGTGGGCATACGCAACCAATCTACAACAGGTATCGCATTATTGGCACTAATCCGCCCGTAATTTAAAAGTGTAAAATCAGAGTTTGCAGGACCTGCCAAATTGACTCCGGTCACATAAAAATCAATTTCAGACCAAAAGGCAAGGGGGATATCTGAAAAAGTTGCCGGTTCCCTCACCCAAACTGCCAAATCCGTATCTACGCCCATCCATATCGAAGCAGCAGACTCCGCTCTAAATACCCATCCGCCTCCACGATTACGAAAATCAAAATATAAAGGATTGTCTATATCAAAACGAAGATTTCCGCCTCTAAAAACCGCCTGACCCGACGGTCTGAAACCATCTACTGTGAAAATTGTTCCCGGATTTGCCTGAATTTTAGTAATTGGTCTGTCTACACCACTACCTACATCACCGGATATTGCAATGCCGTTTCGAGAATATAAATCTACTTGACTATAACGATCTGTGAGATAAAAGCGGTCCGCCATCGCCAAAGCGGTATTTCCATCTTGGTAAAGCAGGGCAACACCGGCCGGATCCACCGCATTGTTATTTGCAGTCGTTCCATAATGGCGCACGCTCAATCGACCTTGATTTCTAACATAAACAGCATTGGCACCACCAAAAAGGCGCAACGCCTGATTGGGCTGATTGGGGCCTGCGATGATATATACATCACCCCCATCAATATTAAAGGTCATACTACCGGCCAAACGAAAACGAAAAGCCGCAGCAGCTGTAGCCCCTGAACCACTTGTTGGTGCAGTTCGTGACATGGCACGTATCGTTCCACCTTCATTTACATCAAACACAGTACCTGTTCCACTCACTACAACTGCCGAGGTGCGGGCTCCATAAACCTGCATGGTAG
>WRBB01000044.1 GCA_009779895.1 Lachnospiraceae bacterium | reverse complement strand
GGGCAGGTTTTGCACTTCATTGGGGAACATGTTTTAGTGGTAGGAATATTTGTTGCTTTATTGATTGCTTTTATTGGAACGATGCGTATTGTGTTTCGGCGAAAGGGTAGTTTGGAAAAATCAAAAGAAATGGAAGAAGAGATATTGGTAATGGAAGAGATGGAACAGAGAGGCAATGTAGAGATTGCCCGGATTAAAGAAGAAATTATGGAATTATTAGAAGTGAATTAGATTTTAGAGATATAGATATGGAAAAAATATATTGGTTTATTTAATGTTTGAGAGGGGTATTTATTCCACCAACATTATTTAAATATAAACGAAACACGTAGGAATACAAATGTATGAAAGGATTCAAGAAAATGAAAAAACAAAATATGGATTCAGGTTTTGCTTTAGAAGCAAGACCAAAAGCATCTCGCGGACGTAAGTTTGCGGCGATAACAGCATCGGTATTAGCCGGGGCTATGTTATTGACAGGAACGTTCGCTTGGAGTTCAATCTCCCAAAGAGCGACTAACCCTTTAGAGGGAACACCAGTGGAAGAGGGTGGACGGATTCATGACCATTTTGATGGTAGCAACAAAGATGTATTTGCCGAGAACTTTGGTGGATCTCCCTTGCTCGTAAGAATTCAATTAAGAGAATTTTTGGAGTTTGATGGGGTATCCCAAGTGGGAACAGGTGCTTTGCGTGATAGTTACAACACATGGCCGGTTCACAATCCCACAGGCACACCTACCAATATTGGTATCAATACCAATGGCATTGGAAACTATATGAGTTGGACGATGGGTGGACAATCTACCTTTATGCCAACCTTTAATCATCAAACAACCGGCAATGGCGGATTGCAAACAGAAGCATCCGGCAGAGCCATTGATTTTATTACAGATGGTTCGACCGCAGCGGGTGCAAACGATGGATCTGCGAATTTCTGGAATGTAGGTGAGGAATTGACCGGTACGGTATCCTTTAATGGTGGTATTTCTGCGACGCGTACTCATGTTGCAGATAATACACTGGCACCTAGAGCCGGTATTGCGAATAATGGTGTTATTACAATGGCACAATGGCAAGCTTTGCCGGCAGACAATCGTGTTGGTAATTTCTGGGTCATTGATACAGATGGTTGGGCTTATTGGGCGAATATCTTGATGCCGGGTACAGCGACTTCTTTGTTGTTGGATGCCATTCATCCGACTATGCCAAATAATGTGGATTGGTATTATGCCATTCATGTGATTGGTGAGTTTGTCACAACAGATAGTCGTGGAGATTGGGCTGGTAGTCCATTTGGAGCACCGTCAAGTAATGCCAATGGTTTGATGGACCAAGTTGCTGATGATATCACAGTACATATTACAAGTGCTAACACAGTACAAAGAGGTGATACTTTAAACATGACAGCGGAAGTACGTGTTGCGGGTACAGCTGACCCTGCTGAAAATGTTACTTGGTCAATCTCAGATAGTCCAGTGCCGGCTGGTATCAGCATTGATGCAGCAACGGGTGTGTTGACAGTAATGAGTACTTCAACAGCAACATCAGTAACTGTAGTGGCATCTCGTGTTGGTGGGCTTGAGTCCACAGAGATGACAGTTAATATTATTCCTGTCGTAGGTCAAAGTTTCACGGCCGGTGGCCATGAGTGGGTTGTTTTATCCAACTCAATGGGACCGGGTGGTCATGGAACCGGAACGGATCTTTTAGTAACAACTCGTTTTGTTATCATGCCGAATACGCGGTGGAATCCAACACATAGCACCGCTGGTGGTTACAATGCAAGTGAGATGCGAAATGTCATTTTGCCAGATTTTTATAATAGCCAGAGTTGGGCTCATAGTTTAGCGCTGTCGCCCGGAACAGACACAGTGGGAAGTTGGGAAGTGGCACCTGAGCGTACAGAGCGTACAACAAGCTCTGGAACGCCTGTGGTGGCCGGTGGTTTGGATGGAGCCTTTTTACTATCCGAAGCTGATGTGCTACAGTTTATGCCAAATGGCACGGCAAGACAGGCCACTTTAGCTAATGGTAGTGCTGCGCTGTGGTGGTTGCGTTCCCCTGACACTTCGACGCATGCGATGCTCGTCTGCATGAATGGCACTCTGTATAATGGTGCTGCCGGCTTCACGAATGACTATCGAGGCATCCGCCCCGCTTTATTACTAAGCGAACTGCCATAAATCACGACTCTTTACGCCTCAATTCCGCATCAAGGAACCGTGGGAAAGAGAGAAGTGTAAGAAATATATATTTGACTGCCGGCATGCATCCGTAGATGGGTGTCGGCGGTTAGATGATAATAGGTACAGGAATGTTATGAATTGTTTAATTGAGCTGTTTGAAGTTGACTATACAATCCAGCAAAGCCCGGTCTTTCTACATGAAAATGATAGTATATTTATCTGAAAAACGCAATTATGGTAGTACTCTAAGTAATGAAAGAGGGTAATGTCCTATATTTTTCGATAGCGAGTGATAGTTTCCCAGTTATTCGGAAAACCCATTTGCTCAAATAAAAGTGATTGGTTGATGTGGGAGCTGTTTTTAAGTAGTTGGTGAATCAGTTTGGATAAATCGGATTTGAATTGTCGAAACTCATCTTTGGGAAGAAGGTAACGAAAGGCAATGACAATAGCGAATAAATCTTTTTTACCAAAAATGTAAGTATTATTTATTTTTGGGATGGAAAGTTTTTCATGTAGTTTTAAATCGGGGATTTTGTCTGTTGTTTTATAAGAAAAGAGGCGTTCATTATGCGCACATACATTTCTAAATTTTGTAACCACTGATAATAGTTGTTCTAGTTGTTTTTCGTTGAGGTATGGAAAATTTTTGCAGATTTTACTTTGAATACTGGATGTAGAAAATTGATACATTTTAGAAATTATTCCAAAAGTTAAGATATTTGTAAGTACCCAGAGTGGTATATTTCCATGAACTTCTCTCATATGGTTGATGTATATGTAGGAGCTATTATTATAAACAATATTGTGAAGTACGCCGAGTAGTCGATTAACACCACGTTTTGATTTTTCGTAATGGTTGATATTTAGGTATGCTTTTTGAGATTCACCATGTTTCTTACAAAAGGAATAAGAAAGTAATTCTTTCATGTTTTGTTCAATATGGAGGATGTACTTGAAGAACAATGTACGCAAATTTTCGTCGAATTGATAAAGTACCATGATTTCTTCAAAGGTTACGCCAGGTATGTATTCTTTTGTAATGGGTATTTTAAAAATATCTTTGTAACCGCTAATAAGTGAGAAATAACCAATTTTCCTAAGTTGCTGGTAGGCAAAAGGTCTATTGTTGATGATGAGGTTTTTCTCATGTTCTAACTTATAGATTTGCTCATCATAATTAAGAAAAGGTTTTGGCATATATTACTCCTTGATGTGAATTAGAAAAAATAGATATTAAAGTTAAAGTGGATAGCATAAAGGGGAGTCCACGCATGTCCTCCCCCGGTTACAAGCCTCACGAGCATCTGTAACGCAGCTTCTAGCGGTGAGGAGCTCACGCATGTTCTCCCCCGGTCACAGGCCACGCAAGCTTCTGTGACACAATCACTAATACTGATAGTAACCCTATTTTTGGATTCCGTCAATAGGTTCAGAACCGAAAGATTTATTTACTCGTATTTCTAGTAAAAGCCAAGAAAATATTGTTGTATATATCGAAATTTTTCGGTATACACAAGAGGATTTTCAGTAAGTGTAAATAGGTACAGGATACAAAACAGGATACAAAACATGTTATTTATGAATGTAGGAAAGATTGCAAGAAAGTAGGTAAGTAATGCAAACAATCAAAAGACG
>WRBB01000043.1 GCA_009779895.1 Lachnospiraceae bacterium | reverse complement strand
TCCATGGCATTTTGATGGCTTAGCCCTTGCAGCAACCCGTCTTCATTGTACAAATATTTGGTGAGCAAATCATCTCCATAGGATTTTCCACACAATCGGCTAAAAGCATCATACTGATACGTTGTCTGGTTTATTCCATCATCCACTTTGTGCAAACGGAACAATCCATCATAATCATAATCCACCACGATTCCATCCGGATACGTTATAGAACGTTGTTCACCCAAAGGACCCCAAGTATAAGCAACCTTTTGCCCTTGATGATTTGTGACTTTTTTGGCTCGACCCAATGGGTCAACTTCTATTTTGACCTCACCTAACCAGTCCTTGATTTTTGTCAGCTGTCTCAGCGGATTATAACGCAAATGGACTTCCTTACCATCAGCATATTTAACGTTATAAAGACTTCCTTGCCCATCATAATCATATTTCGTCAAAAAGCCATCCCGATCCAATCGTTCCATCAACTGACCTTTGAGATTGTAAGCAAAACTTTCCTTTTGCCCCAACGCATCTACCACGGCGGTAATCTGCCCCATGATATTTCGCTCATATCGGGTGATATATAACTGATTCTCTTCATGCAACGCCTGCACTTCTAACAAATCTTTATCCATACCGGCGGCAAACCGTTTTTCTTCTATCAGCCTATCACATACATCATAGATATAATGGGTTTCATTCCCCAAAGCATCTATTACTTTGGCAAGTTTTCCGGTCAAAGTATATGCATAAGATGTTTTATTGCCCAATTCATCTATCATAGCAATAACATTGGACACTGCATCGTAAACATATTCCTTGATTGCGCCTGTGGCTCTGATTATTTTTATCACTCGATTCAAACCATCGTAAACATAACGTTTCGTCTGCCCTGCCCGATCTGTATAAATCGCAATATTTCCTACCTTATCATGAGTGTAAGACTCTTTTGTTTGATCAGCATAAACCTTACTTTTTAACCGACCACCTTTTTCATACTCATAAATCGTAAGCAAACCCCCGGCATCTTTTATACTTTCTACTTTTCCCAAAGACGTATAAGTATAATACCGACTTTCTCCCAAAGCATTGATTTCTTGGATTAACTGCCCACCATTATCATAAACAAAAGTGGTCACATTGCCCATTGCATCTGTAACACTTGCGATATTTCCTTGCGCATCATAAGCGAATTGAGTTCTTCCCATTTCCGCATCCACCATGTCTGTCAAGCGATTCAATGGGTCATAGGAAAAACAAGTTCGATTGTCCATTTCATCACAAAAGACTTTTAAGTTTCCATTCAAATCATAATCATAATGAAGCGTGCTGCCATCAGGTTTGGTAACGTCCTTTAACTTATTCTCATGATTGTAATTGTAGCAGGTTTCCGCCCCATCCGGCTCTATAACCCGTTCTACATTCCACATCCTATCATAATAAAGTTGCGTTTCTCGCTCTAACTGGTCAATGTGTTTCGAGAGCTTACCCAATGCATTATATTCACGCTTGACACAAGAACCATTAAAATCCTCCATCGCAATTACTTTATTATTTTTGTTGTAAGTAAATTTCTGCGTATCACCCAGAGCATTGGTGAGTGCTACCAGATTATCTTGTTGGTCGTAAGCATAATGGGTCTCTTTTTGATTGCCGTCAATTGTGCATATGACTCGATTTAATCCATCATACTTATATTCCATTGCAACGCCACAAGCATCTATTACTTTACTAATATTCTTTTGCCCATCATAAGCGATGCTAATTTCCCCATTGTCCGGCAAAATTATTTTTTCTATCAACCCTTTTTCTTTATATTCCAAAGCAGTTTTATTTTGCTTAGCATCTTCAATGAAACGCAAATTACCCGCCGCATCATAAGTATTTTTGATCTTTTCTTGCCCTGCCAATGTAACTTTGTTTAGTTGATTGTCCTCTGTATATTCCAATTCTGTCTTTACATCCAAGGCATTTTTCAAAGTTGTTGCATTACCTCTATCATCATACTTGGCAGAAAAAATTCGACGTTCCATTCTATCCCACTGAACTGTTTTCTTTCCATTCGCAAACAAAAACTCTTCTTCACTGCCATCCGCATAAAGAATCTGATTGGTTTCACCTTTATAATTTTTTTTATACACCACCTGATTGCCGTTTCCTTGGACAAACGTCATTTCCTTGCCATAAGCATCATAGAGATACTCCATCGCACTACCGTCAGGAAACACTTGTACCGTTGCCCGGTCTTTGTCATCAAAAATGGTTTGCACCGTTACATGGCCTTCCGGATTTTTCACCTGATGCAAACGTGCATATTCATCATAATCATAATGATAAGCATCTCCCATCGGATTTTTATATTCTGTCAGCAAGCCATTGTCATAAACAAAACAAATCTGCCTACCACTATGGTCTTTTACCGCCATGATACGGCTTTTTTCATAGAGAAAGGTTAAGCTACCACTTATTGTATGCACTTTACTAAGAGTCAAACCATCCTTTTCGTATTCAAAATGAATCGCCTTACCTTGCCGGTCTGTAATGGTCTCAATCTGATTTTCTCTGCTAAACTGATACAGAGTGCAATCCGATCTTTTTAAAAGATAGATCCCTTCCTCCGTTTTGGTCAATTGGGCATATTTGTTGTTTTCATCGCTTTCATATGTATCAGGCGCACTTTGTTTATAATACTCACTATGGCCATCTTCACCAAAGAAAATCAAAACCCCATCCTTTTCATAGCTTAAAGAAATTTCATAATTATGAGACCAGCCCCGCCCCAAGGAACCGCATCTATGATTGAGAGAATTATAAAATCTTTGGAACTGCAAGGGCAAATGCCCTAAAATTTCTAAATCTTTATGCTTATAAACATAGTTTCCGGTAGCCGCATTCACCGGGTCACCAATCAAAGCATTGATACTTACTTCGCCATAACGTAGCATCTCTGAAATTCGGTTTACAGCAATACCATGTCTGGCCCTTACATCTTCCAAGTTATTATTCATATCTCCCCGCCAGCTTGCTAAGTCCGCGTGTCCATAACTACTTGGCAATCCCACCGCTGCTTTGGCAATCAAATCCAAACCAGTACGAATCAACTCTCTGGTTCTCACGCTGTCGGTAAACAAACTCCGTGTAGTCTGCTCAATATCACGATAAAGCTGCTCTCTATCTTCCCAATATTGCAACCCATCTTGTGCCACATCACGAATATCCCGAAACATCCTGCGCATTCTATCATATTCCTGAAACAAAACCATATTTGCCGGAACATGCTCCATCTGTAAGCGTCGATACATTTCCATCCTACCTTCAGCCCACTCTATTCTATCTCTAAAAAACCTTTGATTTAACGCAATCGTACTACCAATTAAATTGATGCTTCCCACTTCTCCGTTTAAAATAATATAATCAAATATGTCCGAATCATTCGCAGCGATTAAGGACTCTGCAATTAACATATAATCCGACAGTTTTTCCTTTAAAGCATCAAAAGCCACGCTTCTTATCGTGGCATCACAGCTAAAACTTTCTAAGGTTCTTTTTGCTTGCCGATATGCTTCATTATCCGTTCGAAGCTTTTGCAATGCCCCTCGTGACTGCGCCCGAATCGCATCAGGCATTAACATAAAATCCAAACTCATATCTTTCCGCCTTTCTCTTGAAACGTAGTCTTAAGCTGCGCTATTTTTTGCTCGCTTCGTCTAGCTTCATTTACACGCTCATTTCTCAATGTATCTTGCAAATCCCGGCTACATTCTCTTACTTTTCGCAATAAATTATAATCTTCATCCAGCAAATTCTTTAATTTGGGGTCATCACCGGCATCCGCTTCCATCTCTTCCACTCGTCGCTGTTCTCTTATAATTTCTTGCTCTTGCTCGCCTATTTCTCGCTCGATTCGTCGCATTCGAACATCTACTTCCTGATGCTCTCTCTCTATCTTTTGACATTTTTGACTTAACTCTTCTATATTCATCCAATTATACCCGTCCACTTCCTGTCCATATATCATTTCCCAATATCGGCTCTTCTTTGCGTGGCATTGTCATATTTTGAATAATCATTTGCCTTATTCTTTCTTCCTCTTGCCTAATGGCTTGACTGGTTGACAGTGCCGCTGCACCTGCACTTTCTACCGCTGACCCAAAATCTGTAGCGATGCTTTGTGCGCTACGAAAGGCATCCTGTCCACCTTGATTGGCTGTAATCGTTGATTGACTATCAGGCGATTCCAAACCGGCTGCCGTAAAATTAGCCGCTGTCGCACTTATTTTTCCTGCCCTATTCTCCACACTTTCAAAATTCACTCTTAATTCCGGCATTTCATTCTCCTCTTCTTCACTTTTATTAGATTCATTTCTTTTAATTACGTTAACCGAGCATTTTTTATAATTATATAAATTTTTCAATTTATTTTCAATACATTTTCGTCAATTATAAAAAAATTCTTCTTCCTTGAAATCTCGAATAGCCAAGAACTTCTTTATGCAACAAAAAAACCACCAGACCAATACTGCCCGGTAGTTCTTCAATAAATTCTATACTATCTACTACGCCATTCTGTATACTAAATATTTTTCTACTTTCATAAAAACCTTTCTATACCCACAAAAGAATCTCATTAAGTCAAGAATGCCGGCGACCGGAATCGAACCGGTACGAGGGTTAAATCTCGCAGGATTTTAAGTCCTGTGCGTCTGCCAGTTCCGCCACGCCGGCATTCCTAACTTAACGATTGAAAACGACCCAGAAGAGACTCGAACTCTCGACCTCCGCCGTGACAGGGCGGCGCTCTAACCAACTGAGCCACTGGGCCTTATTATTTCTTTTAAATGGACCTTCAGGGACTCGAACCCCGGACCGATCGGTTATGAGCCGATTGCTCTAACCAGCTGAGCTAAAGGTCCAAATATAAGATAAAACATCCGATTTGATGATGTTTTATGTCCCTTTGAGGACAAAGCCGATGATCGGACTTGAACCGATAACCTGCTGATTACAAATCAGCTGCTCTGCCAATTGAGCTACATCGGCACACATAACGGCAAGCAGCTAATTTGTAATCAGCACTCTGCCTGCGCT
>WRBB01000042.1 GCA_009779895.1 Lachnospiraceae bacterium | reverse complement strand
CTACCATGCAGGTTTATGGAGCCCGCACCTCGGCAGTTGTAGTGAGTGGAACAGGTACTGTGTTTGATGTAAATGAAGGTGGAACGATACGTGCCATGTCACGAACTGCACCAACAAGTGGTTTAGGGGCTACAGCTGCTGCGGCTTTTCGTTTTCGTTTGGCCGGTAGTATGACCTTTAATATTGATGGAGGTGATGTATATATCATCGCAGGCCCTAATCAGCCCAATCAGGCGTTGCGCCTTTTTGGTGGTGCCAATGCTGTTTATGTTAGAAATCAAGGTCGATTGAGCGTGCGCCATTATGGAACGACTGCAAATAACAATGCGGTGGATCCGGCTGGTGTTGCCCTGCTTTACCAAGATGGGAATACCGCTTTGGCGATGGCGGATCGCTTTTATCTCACAGATCGTTATAGTCAAGTGGATTTATATTCTCGAAATGGGATTGGAATATCAGGTGATGTTGGCAGTGGTGCGACCAGACCGGTGACCAGAATTCAAGCAAATCCCGGAACAATTTTTACGGTAGATGGTTCCAGACCGGCGGGTCAGGCAGTTTTCAGAGGCGGAAATCTTCGTTTTGACATAGACAATCCTTTATACTTTGACTTTCGTAATCGGGGAGGCGGACGGGTATTTACAGCGGAAGCGGCTGCCTCGGCATGGATAGGAACCAATACAGATTTAGCTGTTTGGGGTATGGTACCGGCAACTTTTGCCGGTGACCCGGTAGACTCTTGGTCCAGGATCAATTTTCATATAACCGGTGTAAATTTTGCGACAAATATTGCTTCTGTGGTTGCACCGGGTGCGGTGTTGGCTACAGCAAATGCTACAGATACAGCAGCCTTCCAAGCCCGTCACAATGGTGCGGGTGGTTTGCTTCCCAGATCGCCAAACTTTGGGCGAATCAGTGCCAATAATGCAACGCCAATTGTGGATTGGTTGCGGATTCCAACCAATGCGGACATGCGTATTTTTGGACATGTTTCCGTACAGGAAGGCCGTCCGATTTTCACAAGAAGTGCTTGGGAAGGCGAAGTATGGGTAGATGTGGTATTTCGAAATCCGGCAGGTAATATCGTGTTTGAAGCAGAGGGTGTGACAGACAATCGCTCTATGTTTGGTGAACCTGCAAGAGATGGTATATTTGAAGTGGTATTTGCCCCAAGTGGTACACCGGAGTTGTTGCCGGAGGGTTATACCATAGAAGTAGTCAATGCGAGGCGTTGGGCAGGTGGTAGAACGGAAGAAAATATAAACCGTTATCATCCGGCCAGAATACCCCAGGATATTCGTAGTAGTATCGAGCGTACCAGAGATGTAATGCCACCAAGGCAGGTAGAATTGCCGGCAGCCCTTGCAACATCCATACCATCCAATACAACCAATATTTCCGGTACGACGGATCCTTATTCTGTCATTCGTATCTCTATCAACAATACTTGGGTGATGGAGGGTGCGGTACCACGTACCGTGCAAGCGGATAGTACGGGCGCATTTACATTCCCATTGACAGGTGCTACCTTGGAACATGGGCAGGCAGTACGGATTCATGCAAGTGATGAACGGGCAATGAACATACAACGGCTCCAACCACCATTTGCAATCCCCCATGATTTATTTGATATTGTGAATAGCCCCATTACGGTGGCTCCCAATAATGGTATTCCCAGAACAGCGGGTACACCGACGTTAAACGGACATGTTGTAAACGGAAATATCCATTGGATTGACGCAACATCTTTTCATGATGTAACCATTCCGGCAGCGACTATGCGTTTGGTTGAGCATGTAGGTAATATCACACTTTCTGTTCCGGATACAATTGATTTTGGTGTAATGGTGGTTGGACCGGGTGCTCGGTTTGGTGATCGCTTGCCCCATGCGCCCATTCTGGTAACGGATAGTAGATTGGTCCGGGATGCTTGGCGGGTAGAAGCCATATTGGCGGATGCGCCCTTAACCAATGTGGTTATGAGCCATACATTACCAAATGGTTTGGTGCGTCGTCATGGAGACGGTGCAGGTGGATTTATGAGCAGTGTGATTACACCTCATGCAGCGGTTATATTCCATAGTCATACACCACCGAGTGGTGGCGGATTGCTTTCAACAGAAATAACGGATATTTCAGCACCTTGGAATAATATCAACAATGGTTTGATGGTGGAAACCTTTGGTGAGATGGTAAGGGTTGGAAACTATAATACAATCATTGAATGGAGTATTATGCCGGGTATACCGGACTAAGCAATAAACGGGTTATAGAATTTTCGTAGGGATTAAATACAACCCCTTTTACCCTACTCTACGGAATTCTTTAACATATAAGTGTTATACTTTATTAAAAACGTGAATATTTGGTATTCACACCCGGGCTGTTACAAAATAAAAAAATGTGTTTGTTTTGTGATAGCCCCCTTTCCTTTTATGGGAAGATAAGAAACAATGTATGAAAGTAAAAAGGAGAAAAGTAAATGTTAAGAAAAAGTAAGAAAATTTCTCATGCACGTGGATGCGGGATGCTAGTGGCTTTGTTGATTGCCCTTAGTATGGTACCGCAAATAGTATGGGCTGAGCATGAAAATGTACCGGCAAAATATCTGTATGAGCATGCGTATGTGGATTGTGCTTATGAAGTGGAAACGGAGCATGTGGGTTGCGTGTATGAAACGGTGGTAGATTCGGTTGGTTGCGATGATGAAACCACAGTTGTTTGTGCGGATGACAAGACGTTTTATGAAATAGATGCATCCGATGTGGATATAGATGCAGCGACAATGGCAGATATAGATGGGGCTTATGCTGAAATAGTACCCGCTGCCATTGGTCCGGACGGTGGAACGATTTCAGGCGGAGAGACAGCAACGATAACGTCCAATGTGACAGGGAACATTACTGTTTCCAATGGTGCAAGCCTTATCTTAGATAGCAATTTTACAGTTACAGGTACCATTACATTAACCACGGGTGGACGGTTTTATATGAGTGCAGGCAGGGTCACAGGTGCCGGTAGGGGAATAGATGCAAGTGGTGTAAATACAGTTGTAACAATGACCGGGGGTGCCATTGAATATAATACAGGTGGTGGCTTGCGTATCGCATCAGATGCTACTTTTAATATGAGTAATGGAACCATTCAAAATAACAATTCCAGTGTGGGTGGTGGTGTTGATATGGGAATGCGTGCTACCTTTCACATGAGCGGCGGAACCATTCAAAACAATTCTGCTACAGCCGGTGCCGGTGCAATCAGTACCGGTACAGATTCCACTGTGCTGATAACCGGTGGAACCATTCAAAACAATACAGCTTCCGGGCACGGTGGTGCAATTTTTTTAAGTGGTAATAATGCCAGTGTTGAAATGCGGGGCGGAAGCATTCGTGAAAATACGGCATCTAGTTTAGGCGGTGGTATTTTTATCTCATTGATGGGCGGAACCACTTCTTTTGTGATGACCGGCGGAGAAATCGTAAACAATACCGCAAACCATGGCGGTGGCATTGGTTGGTTGGATGCACCTGTTTTGGGCAACGTTACAGTGAGTGCAAGTGCTAACGTTGTAAATAATACAGCAATATCCGGGCAGATTGTCAGTGATGATCTCAATCGGGAACATAATATAGAAGCCAGTGGAAGAATCAATCCGGCTCCTTGGACCGGGCTTGTATGGAATCATGCATTCAACAATGATGATATTCGTGTGATTGATGGTGAGGTGCCGGAAGTGCCAATCAGACCGCCGGTAAACGAACCGCCAACAGAACCGCCGACAGAAGCACCAACGGAAGCTCCAACAGAGGCACCGACGGAAGCCCCAACAGAGACTCCAACGGAAACGCCGACGGAAGTTCCAACAGAGACTCCAACGGAAGCTCCAACAGGACCTCCGGCGGAATCACCAACGGGTGAAACACCCGAAGCGCCCGCGGATAAACCGCCGGTAGGTGATTCTTCCACAGATGGATCGACAGATGGAAATCAAGGCGGCAACAATCAAGCAGGCAACAATCGAGACACAAGTCAAAGGAGAATGCCGCAAACAGGGGATGTAGTATCCGCCTTATTGTTATTGATTGTAATCGCTTCCTCCTTGCTTGTCATCTCAACCATATACTATATGAGAGCAAGGCGATTGCGCCGGCGGAATCGAAGATAAAGGTATATCCGAGATTTACACAGGTAATACAATCAAAATCATAAAATGTGTTTTGTCATATTGATAGGTCATTTTGCCGTTTAAGTCTCTACAGGTTTTTGCCATACTCTTTAGCCCTACACCATGGTGTAGGGCATTTGTTTTACTTGTTGTAAGTATTTCACCATCTGCCTTTGGTATATCTTTTAGGGTGTTGCGCATCCGAAAAAGGAAGGTTGTTTTTTTGGCGGTCAATTCCATGTCTATTTTTTTGTTGTCACGATCACATTTTTTTGCTGCTTCAAAAGCATTGTCCAGTGCATTGGCCAAGAGCACACAAATATCCATAGACAAATAGGAGAGTGCAGGCTCTACTTCCAAACACATTTCAAAGTCAATTTCCGCAATTTTGGCCTCTTGCTTTTTGATGGAAAGCAAAGCATCCAAAGCGGTATTGCCTGTAAAAGCCAGGGTTGAGGTAACCTTTGTTGTTGCTAATGTATTTAAGTGGTCACTGAGCTCTTTTGCTTTCCCATCGGCATCCAATGCCTGTAATATATTGACTTGATGTTTAAAATCATGATTTGCTTGTTGGATTTGTTCGTTGCTGTTGATTAATTGTTGTACGAGTTTTTCCATATAGCTGTTTTGCAAGGAGCTATGTAAAAGATTTTGTTGGTTTTTGCCTTGCTTTCGCATGTATTCTATAATCCAGAGCATAAAAATAATATTAGGAATAAAAATCAAGCCCCACATAGAAATCTGTCCCAGATAACTTTCGGAGAGTGTAAAATCACACATTGCAATGGATAGGCTGATAAGCATGATGGTAACATAAGTAAAAAAGATCACATTCATCTTTAGGTTTGTGAATATTTTTAGCTTTAAAATGCGCAGATGCCATATGGTTAAAGTAATCGCAAAAAAGAAAATAAATAAAAGGACAAGAAATTGAATGCGCAGGCTCTGTTCTTTTTGGATGCTGGTTGCAGGTACATTGTGTATGAGAACAAACAAAGTAGTCGCCAGCATATTTGCAATCAAAAGAAGCAGCGCAACAACAGTGGTGGATATGATGCTAGTACTCACTTTTTCTTTGAAACAAATTTTTCCAATGAAACCACCTAGGAGAACCATAATAAGTGCATGAAGCGGGCTCAAAGTTTGTCCCATTTGTATAGGAAGTAAAAATACGATACTCATCATTGCGGTGAATAATACACAGGATACAAAGTAGGTAAATTTTGTTTTGTTTGGTATAGATTGTGTTTTGTTTAGCGTACAATGAATTAAAAAATTTATTATAATTGCAATCGCAAAAATAAGTAAAACTTCTGTAATATATAACAGCATTATTTCCACCGACCTTTCAACTTCTCATTTACAAAAGGTTTGTATTTTCTACTAATGGGAATTTCGGTACCATTGCGCAATGTGACAAAATTGTTAAATTTTTTAAAGATTTTATTGACATTTACAAGATAGGAGCGGTGTATACGTAGAAACCCTCTGTTTTTCAAATCTTCTTCTACATTGCCGAGTTCTTTGCGAAAAATGAAAGTATCGTTTTCGGTAATGCCGTAGGTGTCTTTGTTATGGATTTCAAAATATAAAATTTCCGTTAAGTCCAAAAAAGAATTTACATGTTCATTTTTCAGACGTACTTGATAGCTATTGTCCCAACGGTGTTGCTGCTCGGATAGTAGGCGCTCCAGTAAGGAATCAATTTGGTTCTGGTCCACGTCCTTGTATAAATATCCCTTTGCATTGTATTCAAAGCCTTTTTGCACATAGTTCCGCAGATTGGTTACAAAAACAAGATTGACTTGTGCATCTACCTGGCGTACTTGTTCAGCTGTTTGAAAACCATTCAATTCGGGCATAATCACATCCAAAAAAATCAGGTCGTATGCAGTAGGCATAAAGGCTTGAAGCAAATCCCTACCGGAGAAAAATGTCCTGATTTCATAATCTGAAATTTTTTGTTTTGCAAAAAAATGCGTTAATAGATGTTCCATCCGTGTATGATATCTTTTGTCATCATCGCAGAGTGCTATCCTCATGGCCGTCTCCTTTGCTATGCCATTTATTTATGTGGGAAACTATGTTTTGTGTTTCCTCGTTTCTCATGTTTCTGAGATTTTTGTCACATTGCAGGTAGTATATCACAAGTTATATATGGAGTGCAAATGTCAAGTATTTGATTGCGGCGTTTGTAAGAAAAACCGGGTATGGTATTGTGCGCGTTGTTTGCATTAAGGAAATTCAAAGGTGTCATTCACGACATATGAAGCTACCATTCACGACATAAGTATTGTTGCTGAAGAAAAAGTTTGTTAATCTTTAAGTCGAGTAAGAAATGAAGTGCAAGAAATATTTGTGATACAGAATTTATTGAATTAGGAGAGGGAAACTATGGGCACAAATAAAGAGCGATTGATGCAAAGAAAAAGGCATCGTCATTTTTGGAAGAGGATGTTTGGGTTGTTGTTGGTTCTTCTTATGCTGGTAGGAGGCACACAAGCGATTGCAAGCAACAATGCAAGTGAAAGTCAAGGAGAAGAAACTACGCCTCAAAGTGCTGTAGATTTCGTGCAGGCATATGAATACAAAGAAGAAGCGGAAGTGGGCGTAGAGTCGCCTTATATTCCGATTGTCCCTGCAATAGAGTCAGCTCCGATTACCACGGCAGCAGATTTTCGTGCGGCAATATTAAATCCGGACTATACCGTTATCAATATAGGAGCCAGCTTCAGTGTTGCGTTTACCACAACAGGTGCCACTGCTATT
>WRBB01000041.1 GCA_009779895.1 Lachnospiraceae bacterium | reverse complement strand
GGTAGCGGGAACAGTAATAACGGTGAATGTGAAAACACCAGAGGGAAAAGATTCTACCATAGATTTAGAAGTACAAGAGTCAGAATTGCCGTTATATAAAACATTGGCGGATTTATTAAGTCAGATAGCCTAATTTCATTTGCATCATGTGTGCTTTATGGATGATGAGACTCTTCTTTTCGAATGATTCAAGTTTGGATGGAAACAGTTAAAATCCATTTGCGTCATTAGTAAATTTGAACGGCACGAGTACGATTTCGTTATCAGAAGATAGGGCTACAGCGAAATGGTTTAGTTTGGCTATATCAATGCCAACATAAATCATAGGGTCGTATCTTCTTTCCATTAGTCTGATATCGTGATACATTCTTTCGAGTAGGCAAAGTCATAGAGAAAAATCCACAGTATCTGAATATATTAAATTATGATGCGATAGTAAAAGAAAGGAAAAGTAATGTTTATGACTACGTAAACATCATACAGGAAAAAATAGTGGAAATGAATATCAAGGTATCGGTAATTGTGCCGATTTATAATCAAAAATTGTATTTACATGATTGTTTGAAGAGTTTAACAAGCCAAACAATGAAAGAAATTGAATTCATCATTATAGATAATGGTTCCGAAGATTGTTCTTATGAGATTATGAAGGAATACGCTGCACAGGATTCGCGTTTTAAATTAATACAGATAAAAATGAATAAAGGTGTTGCTAAGGCTATAAATTTGGGTATTCGCTTGTCAAAAGGCATATATGTTGCGGAACTAGATAGTGATGATTATGTTGCTGCGAACATGTATGAAGAAATGTATCAAATTGCCGAGGAAAATAATCTTGATATTTTAAAAAGTAATTTGTGGGATTTTAGTACTATCGGTGGCCAGATAGAAAAAAGTGAGTGCAAAATAGCTAGTTTGGGTTTTTATAATCGAGTGGTTAATCCGCAAGAGGAAAAGAAAGTTTTTGATTTTCCAGTATATGCATGGACGGCTTTATATCATAGAAAAATGCTTTTGGATAACCATTGTTTTTGGAATGAGGGAGATTCTACATATACCGACAATGGATTTTTTTGGCAAACAATGGTTAGTGCAAAAAGAGTCATGTATCTTGATGTACCTTATGTATATCATCGCCGAGATAATGAACAATCAACGGTAAAAAGTCGTGAGAGAATGTTTACAGATTTTTTTAAGGAACACACTTTTATTGAAAAATTTTTAAAAGAAAGTGGATATTTTGAGTCTGTAAAGAGAGCTTTTTATCAAAGAAAGTTGTTTAATTATTTTTTTGCTTTGCATATGATCCCTTATGAAAGGAAATTGGATTTCTTTCGTTTGGTATCTCAAGATTTTAAAAAAGATATAGAGATAGATGGGTTAAATGATTGTGATTTTGATGATCGTAAAGTAAAACAGAGAATCAATGATATTTACAATAATCCGGAGCAATATTATTACCAAACATATCTTCCTGATTTTTGTAAGGTAAGTGTGGTGATTCCGGTGCACAATGCGGAAAAAAGTATAGGGACTACTTTGGATGATGTTTTAAATCAATCTTTAAAAGAAATTGAAATTATTTTGGTGGAAAATGGTTCGACGGACAGTACAATGGAAGCCATAAACGAATATGCAAGAAAAGATGCAAGGATTCAAGTGATATCCATTGGAGCTTCAAATGCAGGGGCGGCACGCAATATCGGGTTGCAACATGCGCATGGTACATATGTTATCTTTCTTGATGCAGATGATAGATTTCATCCTCATATGCTGAGAAAAGCTTTTCTTCGTGGTAGGAAAATGAGTGCAGAAGTTATTTGGTTTAAAAGTGAGAGAAAAGATTATTTAACTGGACATCGTACTATAATACCATATGCTTTTCGTGAGGAGCAGATTCCTCAAAAAGACATTTTTAGTTTCAGTGAAATTTCAGGAAATCCTTTTAAAGCATTTAATGGCTGGGCTTGGGATAAGTTGTTTTTATGTAGTTATATCAAGAATAATTCTTTTTGTTTTCAAGAGCAAATAATATCCAACGATGGGTTTTTTACATATCTAGCAATGGTTAATGCAAGGCGTATTACAACAATAAACGAAGTATTAGTGACGCAAATTATGGGGCATGGTGAAAATATTTCAACAACAAAGCATGATGCGAATGTATTTTGTGGCTATGATATGCGGTTAGCTATTCGAAGGGGGTTAGAAAAATTTAGAGAGTCACGTGTTTTTATAAAAGATTTTGATATACAAACGGTGGAGTATATTACATGGTTATTTTTTACCGGTTTAAAGACAGACGAGGGAAAAGAAAAGTTATTTAATTATTTGGTATCGGGTGGTTTACAAAAACTAGTAGATTTAGATGAAGGAATTCGAGAGTCCAAGGAAATTGGTTATTTGGCTGCTTGGTGTGTGTTTAGTATCAATAAATATAAGGTAGGGGAATTCAAACGATTTAGTCAAGAGGTTTTAAATAAATATTTTGAGTATATGCATCATTATGAGATGCCAAATACAAAGATCGTTCAAACCGAATCAAGGCTTATATTTGGTCAGGAGGAAGAACAAGGAAAAAATACCCTTGCAGGATTGACAACTATTTGGTTAGAGCCAAAGGATACAAGCAATATATCCGTTGTAATTGACTTTTTATATATGGGCAATTATACGGCGGTTGTAAAAGATGTTTTAAAGCTTAGTATTTCATTGCAGGGGCAAGAAGGAAAATTGCAAGGGTTGGTACATCAGGCGGAATGGGATAAGGGTGAAGCAATATTTCGTAATCATATTTATTATACGTTTACAGATAATGCTTTTACGATATATGCAAAATATACGGAAAAATATACGGGGTTTGCGTATAAGATAAGGAATATTTCTACGCGCGAAGGATATTTAACATATTCAATCACAGCAAATAATCGTGGTTATATGAAACAGATTTTCCCTACATTAACAGGGCAGCATGTACAGATAACAGCTGTGCAGAGCAAAGGTGGTGGGGGAGGATGTCAAAGAGTCATTTTTCGCATAGAGGAAGAAATGATAAAAGGTCTCGACCTTTTTTCGGTAGAATTGTTAAAATATGATTTTAATAATATAGTGATGGCAATTGATATTGTTGGGGTGCCAAATAACCAACCGGCTATATTTGATACACTCTATTTGGGTTTTATGCTAGATCTGGAAGCAGAACCGACTATTAAAGTGTTTCAAGCAGAGTGGCAATATGCTCGTGCAGAGCTTATATACGGTATCTACTATTATACTAGAGGCAACTGCCTTTTTGTGGGAGCCGTATATAATGGTCAATGGAGCGGGTATAGCTATGAGATAAAACATACGGTAGGGCGTGAATATAATGAGGATTGGATTATCAGGCATTTGTCTAAGGAGCGGGTAGTGGATGGGCTGATGGATATTCCGGATAGTGCTGTATTCATAGAAAATAAAACAAATAAAGATTAGTTTTAATACATTTGAGAAAGATTTTCCTAAATTTAGGTTTGTATTATAGCGTAGTTGAATCACTATGTGAAAATTAAAATATGTATTGAAAGGCGGAATAGTATGAAAGTGGTAATTTTAGCCGGTGGATTTGGCACTCGAATATCCGAGGAGTCGGATATAAAACCAAAGCCAATGATTGAAATAGGAGGAAAACCTATTTTATGGCATATTATGAAGTTTTATTCATCTCATGGATTTAATGAATTTATTATTTGTTGTGGTTATAAGCAATACGTTATTAAGGAGTATTTTGCCAATTATTACCGCCATAATAGTAATATTACAATTGATTTAAGCAAAGACAATATTGTGGAGGTTCATAGTAGTGCGGTTGAACCATGGAAGGTTACTATGATTGACACGGGTTTAAATACCATGACAGGAGGTCGAATCAAAAGAATCAAAGACTATGTTGACAATGAACCATTCATGCTAACTTACGGTGATGGGGTTTCCAATGTTGATCTGAAAGCCTTGCTGAAATATCATAAAAGTCATGGTAAAATTGCAACGATGACGGCATTTAATGTGGGTCAGCAATTTGGTATTCTTGATTTAGATCAGGACAATTCAGTTACTAGATTTAGAGAAAAAAGTGATATTGATGGTGGCACAATTAATGCCGGTTATATGGTATTAAATCCGGAGATATTTGATTATATTGATGGAGATAAGACTACGTTTGAAAAAGAACCATTGGAAAGAGTAGCAGCGGCAGGTGAATTAAAAGCTTTTATGCATAAAGGTTTCTGGAAAGCGATGGATACTTTGCGCGATAAGCAAAAGCTAGAAGACATGATAGAAGAAAAAAAAGCACCTTGGATGCTGTGGGAGAAATAAAATGGTTGATTTAAAATTTTTTAAAGGAAAGCGAGTATTTTTGACCGGTCATACCGGTTTTAAAGGTTCTTGGCTAAGTCGTATTTTGGTTCAAGCAGATGCAGAGCTGACAGGTTATTCTTTGGCACCACCAACAGAGCCAAATTTGTTTTTGATTTGTGGGGTTGAAGGGAAAATGAACTCTATCATTGGGGATATTTGCAATCGAGAGAAACTTTTTGAAAGTTTTCGACAAGCAAACCCTGAAATTGTGATTCATATGGCGGCGCAACCTTTGGTTCGTGAGAGCTATAAAGAACCGGTGTATACTTATGAAACAAACGTAATGGGTACGGTAAATATCTTAGAATGTGTTCGTTTGTATGGGCAGCAGGTCAAAAGTGTTTTGAATGTAACGACGGATAAGGTGTATTTGAATCATGAATGGTGTTGGGGTTATCGGGAAAATGATCCATTAGATGGGTTTGATCCTTATTCCAATTCTAAGTCTTGTTCAGAATTAGTAACGCACTCGTATAGAAACTCTTTTTTTGCAGATGGTAAAATTGCGATATCTACAGCACGTGCCGGAAATGTAATCGGGGGTGGTGATTTTGCGATGGATAGAATTGTTCCGGATTGTGTACGAGCGGCATCAAAAGAGGAAAAAATCATTGTGAGAAACCCGCATTCTACGAGACCTTATCAGCATGTATTAGAGCCTTTGTTTGCTTACTTGATGATTGTTCAAAAGCAATATGAAAATGGAAAATATGCGGATTATTACAATGTGGGTCCGGATGACTGTGATTGTGTAACAACAGGGCAGTTGGTGGATAGTTTTTGTAATGCTTGGGGTGATGGACAAGTTTGGGAAAATCAGTTTCAAGGTGGACCTCATGAAGCAAATTTTTTGAAATTGGACTGTGCAAAAATTAAATCTATGTTTCAATGGTTACCAAGTTGGAGCTACGAAAAAGCAATTGAAAAAACCGTGGATTGGACAAAGGCATATTTGCAAAAATTGGATATATGTCATGTTATGGATGAGCAGATTTTAGAATTTGTAAACGGAAGAGGTCGCGTATGAAAAAGGCAATTATTTCTGGTGTGAGTGGCTTTGTTGGAGGCAATCTTGCACGTTATTTATTGGAGGAAGGTGTTTGTGTGATTGGCCTCGATAAGTTCAAGTCTCAGATAAAACATGAAAATTTTAAATTTATCCCCATGGAGTTATCGAACATAGAACAGACAGTTTCCGGTGATTTGCAAAATGCAGATGTGTTTTATCATTTTGCATGGCAAGGTTCAGCTGGTGCAGAACGCAATGATACTGATTTGCAACTTAAAAATGCACAATGGACAATGGAGGCAATTCATTTTGCCAAAAAAGTTGGGTGCAAACGTTTTGTTTGTGCAGGCAGTATTATGGAGCGTGAAACAATTGCGGCGGCCTTAACGCCGGGCAACGAGCCTGGTTTGGCTTATATTTATGGAAGCGGAAAGCTGGTAGCTCATACAATGGCCATGTCTGTAGCTGCTAATTTGGGTATTGAATTGGTTTGGGCATTGATTACAAATGCATATGGAGCAGGAGAAATGTCTCCTCGTTTTGTAAATAGTACGATTCGAAAGATTCTATCTGGTGAAAAATTGCAGTTTACAGCAGGAACCCAAAATTATGATTTTGTATATATTTCTGATGTAGCCAAGGCATTTTATTTGTTAGGTGAAAATGGAAAACCCTTTCATGAATATGTGATTGGTAGTGGCTTGGCACAACCGCTTAGAAATTTTATCTTAGAAATGAAGTCTAGTTTAGCACCTAACCGAGATTTTATTTTCGGTGATGTTCCTTTTACCGGTACAAATCTTGATTTATCGGCATTTGATTGTTCAGATACAGAAACAGATACCGGTTTTAAAGCTTCTGTAAGCTTTGGGGAAGGTGTAAGGAAAACCATGGAATGGATAAAGGAGATGGATGAAAAATGAGCCAAAGTTGGAGTTTTGAGAACACAAAATTTGAAGGCGTTAAATTAATCAAACCATTTATTGCAAATGATATGCGTGGTTCATTTGTAAAAGATTTTTCAAAGGAAGTTTTTGCGCAGAATGGCTTAAATCATAATTTGGAAGAAGTTTTTTATACGATTTCTTATAAAGGTGTTATTCGCGCCATTCATTTTCAACGTGAAAAACCACAGGCAAAGTTGGTTCGTTGTGTATCGGGCCATATTTATGATGTGGTGGTGGATTTACGAAAAAGCTCCCCTACATTTGGTGAATGGCAAGGTTTTCATTTGAATGGAGACAGTGAATTATTGATACCCGGTTGTTATGGGCACGGATATATTGTATTGGAAGATTCTGTTGTTTCCTATAAATGCAATGAAAAGTTTTATGGCGAATTTGATGATGGTATAATGTGGAATGATGTGGATATTAATATTGACTGGGAAATAGATACAGTGGGTGCAGAGATTATAATTGCTGACAAGGATAAAGCAATGCAAACCTTAAAAGAGTTTGTGGTAAGGTATGGTGGGTTATGATACCTTGTCCTGATATACTGGTTGTAGGTGCAGGTTTATGTGGTAGTGTAATTGCGAGACATTTTGCAGATTTGGGTAGGCAGGTATTGATTTTGGAGAAACGCAATCACATAGCCGGCAATATGTATGATTATATTGATGAGAGATGTGGCGGATTATTATTACAAAAGTATGGTCCCCACACCTTTCACACTAAAGATTTGCGATTATATGAATATATAAAGCAATATAGTTTGTGGGATTTTTATAAGCTTTATTCTCAGGCGATGATTGATGGTGATTTCACACCATGTCCATTTAATTTTAAAACCATAGATCAATACTATGAGCCTGAAAAGGCAAAACAATTGAAGAAGTGTCTTAGAGAGTATTATAATGATGCCCCTTTTGTTACAGTTGTAGATTTGGCGCATAGTAAAAATGGATTGATTCGAGAATTTGCGGCTTTTTTATTTGAAAAAGACTATAGGCCATATACCTCTAAGCAGTGGGGAAAACCACCGGAATCCATTGATATTAATGTATTAAAGCGTGTACCTGTTCGTTTATCCTATGATGCAGGTTATTTTGATGATATTATCCAAGTGATGCCGCGAGGTGGTTTTACAAAATTCATAGAAAACATACTGAAACATAAAAACATTTCCATTGAATTAGAAATGGATGCAATTAAGCGTATAAAAATTTTGAATAAAAAAGTTTATTTTGATGAGAAGGTATTCAAAAATACCATGGTTTATACCGGAGCGATTGATGAGTTGCTTGCTTATAAACATGGTGCGTTGCCTTATCGTTCATTGAGATTTGAATGGGAAAAAAAAAATACCTCTAGTTTCCAACCGGCAGCAGTATGTGCCTATCCTATGGCGATGGATTATACACGTATAACAGAGTATACGAAGTTGCCTTACCAAGGGGATGGGAGTTTTACAGTTATTGCCAAGGAATATTCGAGTCAATATGATGCAAAAAAAGATATGGAGCCATATTATCCGATGATGAATGATGATAGTTTGGCTTTGTATGAAAAATATGTAAATGAAATTAAAACAGTGTCAAACCTTTGTTTATGCGGAAGATTAGCTGATTATAAGTATTATAATATGGACCAGGCTTTGGCAAGAGCACTTGAGGTTTGTAAGATTGTGGATAGATAGGGGTTGTGTTTTTTGCAGCAACATCATATCATTTATTTATGAGCGAAATATTGCGCCATTAAATTAGGAAGGATATGAATTATTATGAGAATTACAGTTGCAGGTGTTGGATATGTAGGATTATCAAATGCTATTTTGCTGGCACAAGAAAATGAAGTTATTGCTTTTGATATCATTCAAGAAAAAGTAGATTTGATTAATGAAAAGAAATCCCCAATTGTTGATAAGGATATTGAAGAATATTTGACAACAAAGAAACTGAATTTAATTGCTACCACAGATGCTTATAAAGCTTTTGAAAGTGCAGAATATATAATTATTTCAACACCAACCAATTATAATCCCCAAAAAAATTATTTTGATACACGTGCGGTGGAGGCGGTTATCGCAAATGTTTTGTCGATCAATATAGACGCTGTCATGATTATTAAATCAACGGTTCCGGTGGGATATACAAAAAGTGTGCGAGAGAAGTTTGATACGGAGAATATTATCTTTTCACCAGAGTTTTTGCGCGAAGGGAAAGCACTTCATGATAATCTATATCCGTCACGTATTGTTGTTGGGGAGCAGTCAGAACGAGCTAAGGTTTTTGCAAACCTTTTGTTGGAAGGTGCAATGAAAAAAGATGTACCTGTATTATTTACGGATCCTACAGAAGCAGAAGCGATTAAATTATTTGCGAATACTTATTTGGCTATGCGAGTCGCTTATTTTAATGAATTAGATACGTATGCAGAATTACGTGGTTTAGATTCCAGACAAATTATTGAAGGGATTGGGTTG
>WRBB01000040.1 GCA_009779895.1 Lachnospiraceae bacterium | reverse complement strand
TACATCAAACACAGTACCTGTTCCACTCACTACAACTGCCGAGGTGCGGGCTCCATAAACCTGCATGGTAGCACCATCTTCCACAACAATGCTGGAATTATTTCCTTGCAGGGTAAAACTAGCGCCTGCATTGAACACAAAGTTGTTATTTGAAAATATATTTAATTGCGTACCTTCTCCTTGTAAACTAACATTATAAACCTGACTTCGGTCATTTGGAGTTGTATGATCACCCGGTCGAAGATTAGGTGCCATCAAAAAACCAATGCCACGGGCATGGTTGGTGATTAGGTTCATCACGGCACCATCTTTCATCTCAAAGTCATGACTTACGACAGACATAAATGCATGATAATAAGCTTCAATCTCCACTCTGGCATTTGCATGCAAAACCGTGCTGCCGATGGCTCCACTCAATCCATTGGATTGTACGGAATTTGTAGCCGGTTCCCATCTCTCCATAGTCTCTGCATAATCCGGCGAAGCGGCTCGCGTGCCTACATTCCATATCTGCAAATTTGCATTTTCTCCAATCACAACCGTTCCATTGTTTGCAATACGAATGGCTGAACCGGATCCACCACCGGATGTGGTCATCAAACTTGCCTTTGGTTTCATTTCAAAATCACGCACCCACAAATGATGCCGATTTGTATCTACACCCGCACCATGCATACCCAAGTGATTCTCCGTACCCGCAACAACAACACGACCACTTTGGGCATGTACCAACCCGCCACGATTTGGTTCTGCATGGATACCCGTATCGGAAGTCGTACCACCACGCCAGGTCATCTTATGTGTCCAACCATCCTCTTGCAACGTAGAACGAGGTGTCCCGGACATCACATAACCCGAACCTGCACGCACATGATCTTGCAAAACCACCATCCAATTGGCATTGTCTGCTTCGGCTTCAAACGCATAACCCAAGGTGGCAGATGTCCGCGTAATATTAATCTGATCCAAAATCAATGTGGTTGGCACTGAAACCGCACCCAAAACAGCAATATTGTTTCCGTTTCTTACTGTAATGGTATGGCCGTTCCCATTAATTCGAACACTACGCATCAAAATCGGAACCGCATTGGCTCCGCTTCCGGTAAAAGCAATGCTTAAATCAGCACCCAGATGAATCACCCCATAATTCGGATTTAATATGGCTGAACGAAACGCCGCCACCGTAGTAACAGGCTCTGATTCTAAAAGAGAACTGTTTGGGGTATCCATCCATGCCGAATCATGCCCGGCAAGATTACAACCTGCACTTGCGAACATCCCTACTACTATAATAAAAAGAAGCGACATCCATTGTTTTTTCTTTGTAATCACAAATATAACCCCTTTTCAAATGATAAAACTCATTTAATATATTTCAAAAATTCTGTCATTTTTCGCCTGGCAATGGCAATGGTCGAACCATCTATCATCTCTGCCGTACGGTTAATAGTATCCACACATTTTACATGATTTACATTTAAAACAAAGGATTGATGACATTTATAAAAGGGCAGACCAAAATCGGAAACATCGTTGATGGTTCCATAAAATTCCAATGTGCTATTGACCCTATGCAAAATAATTTTGTTGCGTTGGTTTATGCTCGGTTCAAAAAACAAAATATCATCATAAGGAATATTTAACTTTTGATTGCCGACTTTCACGGTAAAATATTTGACCATTCCACGTTTGCCATCTAAAAAACGCTGATATGCTGTTTGCATACATTCAATCATTCTTTGTTCGATATTTTCCAAAGAATCATCTTTGACAATAAAATCCATCGCCTCGATCTTAAATCTAAATACATAATGCATCATCTCAGAATGAGTGGTGACAAATACGATGGTTGCAGAAACATCCTTTTCTCTAATTTTTGCGGCCAATTCAATACCATTCATCTCACTTTGTAAATCTATATCTAAAAAATAAAGCCCGTTTTGATTTTGATATGTCTCCAAATATGCCAATAACATGTCCGGACGATCTACTGACAGCGCAAATTTCATATCGAAGTCATCTGAAAACAGATACCGATTCACAATCGTTTCCATGCGGGTCCGATGTACCTCATTATCTTCACAAATCAATATATGTAACATTATACCCTACCTCCAATGATTAATGTCTGCGTAAAATATCCACTTTCAATATTGGTTAACAACACCACATTTGGAAGCGCATTGGTGAGCTCATATAGATTGCTCAGTCCAAGCCCGCGTCCTTCCCCTTTGCTGGAATATCCGGTTTGTTGCAGTTGCCGAAGTGGTGGTATATCTGACCTGCACGTATTTTGTACCACAACATTTACGGAACCCTCCACCTTGAAGCAACCAACCAAAAGCTGTCCGGTACCCAATGATTGTAATTCCTCAATGGCATTGTCCAAGATAATCCCAAACATACGCACCAATGTAACAGAATCACCCATAATTTCATCAATTTCTTCCCCGGCCTCAAATTTTACCTCTAACTTCAAATGTTGCGCCATTGCGAGCTTTGCGGTAAAGATACTTTTTACTTCCCGTACTTTGATATTGGCCAGCCCTTCTAAATTGAACTCGTTTTTTGTGATGCTTTCAGAGCTTGCTTTTACTTTTGGATAAAACTGTAACAAACCATCCCAATCCTTTTCTTGCACAAAAACATCTAAAGCAGAAAAGAGATTCTGTTGGTCGTGTTTAAACTTTCGAATGGCAAATTGCTGCTGTTCAATTTCATCCATATAAAACAGTAAGTTTTTCTGCTCGTCCTCTTTTTGTTGCAAAACGTATTTTGACTTTAAATGTTTTGCGTAAAAAAAGAAACCAATCAATGTAACCACTACATAACCTACAAGGAGAATACGCATCCATATATCAATTTCCATACCAACTATGATTCTTTGCGCAAAATATACAATCTGAAAAATCAGCCAAGATGCCAAAGAAGCAAACGTAAACACAGCTTGCAAATGCGCATTTACATTGATTGCTTTTCGCAGTTTCTTTGATACCTTAACAACCAAAAACGCAATTGTGGCCGACAGTACAAAACTAAGCAAAATACGAAGGATATGTAACCACGCCTCTGTAAAATCAAAATACGGCTGATATATACCCAAGAGCGACTGAAATACAAAATCTGTCAACAAAGGGCCTATAAATATAAGTAAATCCGAAAAAATTGTTAGAATAATCGCTTTTTTTATAGGGTATGATTTCAATTTATAGAGATATACAAACAAGAAAAAAACGACGAGTGTTCGAACAAAAAACACAAAAAAAGAGTATAAAGGAAAACTGACCGGCGAAATAACATGTGTTACATCCGGAATCACCCGGAGCATTGCGCAAAATAAACTAACCAAAATAAGATAAAGCGTTTCTTTTAATCGTAATTTCCCATCTTGCGTCAATATTTTTCCAACAATAAAAAGAGATAGGAAACCAATCCAAATAAAAATGAGAAATTGAGGTATCCCTGAAAACAGAAGCATTCTCATAGTAACCCACATCTCTTGCACTATAACTAAAAACTGATTCATTACAACGTACCCTCACACAATATCACTTACAGCCTAATACTATAGCACAGTTTTACATGAAAATAAAGTAAAACATGGAACTTGTATCTATGGCGACCGCATTGCATGAAAAATCGACCGTATTGCATGGATTTTTGCTAGGTTTCCATTGCCAGAATCTGACTGATATTACAATGTGGGCAAGCCCACTTCAACTTAAAGGAGCTATTGGAAAACCACATTTTCCAATAGCCCTAAAGGTATACACCTATTTCTATTTTATATCATCCCAACAACCCTACAATATCACTTTTCCCGACTGCGCCCACAGCCCGCTTTAACTCTACGCCCTCTTGAAATGCAATAAATGTAGGAATGGTCATAACCTTGTACTTTCTTGCCAGCTCCATCTGCTCATCTATGTTTAGTTTGCAAAACTTCACATCCGGCATCTCCCTTTCTATTTCTTCAAATACAGGTGCCATCATCTTACAAGGTCCACACCAATCCGCATAAAAATCAACCATAACCGGCACTTTTGACTGCAACACTTCCTGTTCAAAATTTTCTTTTGTAATTACCAACATATGCTTACATCCTCCTAATCGAATTTTGTTTATTGGATATTTTCTGCTATATCACAACGCATATACTTATTTTCAAAACGTACCCACTCTGTTGCCGCATAGGCTTTTTGACGTGCCTCCGCCAAATCCCTGCCTTTCGCAGAAATACCCAACACACGACCACCGGCCGTTACAACCTGACCGTCCACCCATTTGGTACCTGCATGAAAACAGTATATGTCTTTATGGTTATTATACGCCTCCAATCCACTTATGGGAAGTCCATTTTCATATTCTACCGGATAACCCGCCGAAGCCAAAACCACGCATACCGCCGCATTGTCTTCAAAGGTCAATGCTACCTGGTGCAACTTACCGTCGATGCAAGCATCTATCACTTCGATGATATCATTTTCCATCCGTGGTAATACCACCTGTGCCTCCGGATCCCCAAAACGGGCATTGTACTCCAATACTTTTGGCCCGTCTTTGGTCAGCATCAAACCAAAAAAAAGAATCCCCTGAAAAGGACGACCTTCCGCTGCCATAGCATCTACCGTAGCTTGGTATACATATTTGTTGCAAAATGTTTCCACTTCCTTGGTATAAAAAGGACTGGGCGAAAATGTTCCCATGCCGCCTGTGTTTAGCCCCGTATCTCCATCACCCGCACGCTTATAATCCTGCGCAGATGTCATAGTTTTGATTGTTTTTCCATCCACAAAAGAAAGCACGGATACTTCCCGGCCAACCATAAATTCCTCTATTACCATCGCATTACCGGCAGTACCAAATTTTTTGTCCAACATAATTTCCTGCACGCCTGCTTTTGCTTCTTTTAAGTTTTGACAAATCAAAACACCTTTGCCCAAAGCCAAACCATCCGCCTTTAACACCAAAGGAAACTTTGCTGTTTCCAGATAAAGCAATGCTTGCTCCGCATCGGTAAAACTTTCATACGCCGCTGTCGGAATCTTATATTTTTTCATCAAGTCTTTTGCAAAGGACTTGGAACCCTCTAACATCGCTGCCCTTTGATTGGGGCCAAAACAACGGATACCCGCTTCTTCAAATGCATCAATCAAACCACCGACCAAGGGATCATCCATACCAACGATGGCCAAATCAATGGATGTTTCCTTTGCAAAGCCAATCAACTTGTTAAACTCCATCGGTGCAATCGCTACACATTCTGCAAGACCCGCAATCCCCGCATTTCCCGGCGCACAATAAATCCGTTTTACCTTTGGACTTTTTGACACGCACAAAGCAATGGCATGCTCACGACCGCCACCACCAACAATGAGTACTCTCATACTTCCCCCTTTGCTATCATCCGAATCGCCTTAGGCAAAATCACCCACTCGGCTTCTTCCATTACACGCCGTTGCAAAGACTCCGGCGTATCACCTGCCTTAACTTCCACTGCTTTTTGCAAAATAATCGGTCCTGTATCCGTACCCTCATCTACAAAATGAACCGTCGCACCGGCAATTTTCACCCCACGAGCCAACGCCGCCGTATGCACATGCAAACCATAATAACCGGTACCGCAAAAAGCCGGTATCAAAGAGGGATGAATGTTGATTATTTTGTTTCTATATACCACAATCAAATCTTTTGGAAGTACCACCAAAAAGCCCGCAAGGACAATTAAATCCGGCATAAATCCATCCACCGCAGCCAACAAGGCTTGATAAAATTCCGCCTGATTGGCAAAATCACCACGGGATACCACCTGACATGGAATATGATGCTCCATGGCTCGCTCTAAACCATAAGCTTTTTTATGATTGCTAATGACACCAACTATCTCAGCATCCGTAATGACACCATGGGCAATTCCATCTATAATCGCCTGCAAATTGCTGCCGCCGCCTGAAATCATCACCACGATTTTTAGCATAATGTAACACCTGTTTCACCGGCAATAATTTCACCCACAATATAAGCCGTCTCACCGGCTGCACGTAGTGCCTCCAAGGTTTTTTTTCCATCCATTTGATCCACGACCAAAACCATACCAAGGCCCATGTTGAAAGTACGATACATCATCTCTTCCGCCACCTGCCCCTCTCGCGCAATCATCCGGAAAATAGGCGGAACCGGATAACTGTCTTTAATTACAGTTGCATGGACATCTTTCCCCAACATACGAGGAATATTTTCGTAAAAACCACCCCCTGTAATATGACTGCAACCCTGTACCTTTACACCGGCATCTTTGATTGCCCGAAGTGCCTTTACATAGATTTTTGTCGGCGCAAGCAACGTCTCTCCCAAAGTCCCATCCAATTCTTCATAAAAGGTATGTAAGGATTCTTTTGTCATGGAAAAAATGTTTCGTACCAAAGAAAAACCGTTGCTGTGTACACCGGAAGAACCGATGCCAATCAAAATATCACCCTCTGTGATATCACATCCGGTAATCAAGTCCTTTTCGTCCACAATACCAACCGCAAAACCAGCCAAATCGTACTCATCTTCTGCATAAAATCCCGGCATCTCGGCAGTTTCTCCCCCAATCAAAGCAGCATCGGAAGCCTTACAACCTGCCGCCACACCTTTGACAATCTCGGCTATTTTTTCCGGTTCATTTTTTCCGCAGGCAATATAATCTAAAAAAAACAACGGCTCCGCACCGGCACAAGCAATATCATTGACACACATGGCCACACAATCAATCCCAATGGTATCATGTTGCTCCAAAACAAAAGCCAGCTTTAATTTGGTTCCCACACCATCCGTGCCAGAAACCAAGGTAGGCTTTTCCATATCTTTAAACTTCTCTAAGGAAAAAGCACCGGAAAATCCGCCTAAATTGGTCAACACCTCTGAACGCATGGTTTCTTGCACATGCTTTTTCATCAACGCTATTGATTGATAACCTGCCTCAATGTCTACGCCGGCTTTTTTATAATCCATCGCTTTCTCCTGTTTCAGAATCAAAAGGTTCGTTTAAAATTTCTGTTCCCGGCAAGACAAACCTGCCATCTTTTATCAGTATAATCTTATTTCCATCTTTTGTCACCACACTAATTTCTTGTAAATCATTATAAGGTATTGTAATATCTGTGTGGCATTGAAAATATGCTTTCCCGGGGTCTTCTTCGCGCTGAATGGAAATGGAATTGTCCCGCGCTACCATTTCCTTGCCATTTAAATGATTGTACACAGGATTATCTTCATTCCAACTAAAACAAGAATCACCAATGGCAAAATGAGGCCCCATTTTTTCCGTAATCAAAATCGGCAACTTTTCTTCAATCCCATATTTTTGCGCAAACACAAAAGCCGTTGTGTTTGTACCAATGGCAAACTCACTGATGGGTAGAGTCGGATGACGATAAAACAAGTTGTCCCGGATAAATTTTTTATTTTCTTCTACACTGTCAAAATTTTTACAGGCATAATCCGTAATTTTTCCATTCACAAAAGTGAGTTTCAAATCCCGGTATTGCAAACCATGTAAAAATACTTTCTCCACGTGTAACACACCATTTGTCCCCTCTAATACAGGCGTTGTAAACACTTCACCAACGGGAATGTTCACATCAGCAACACAGTTTTCAAAAACCGTTTCCTTGTCGGGATTCTCTAGTTGATACAAGGACACTTTCAAATCTGTTTGATTGTTTTTTGCGCCCAAAATATGCGCATATTCACCCAAATCCAGTACATCAATTAACTTTTGCTGCACCACTTCATACAGGCTTGCATCCAATGTATTAATCTGAATCACCTCATGAAAAATCTCTTTGAAGTTGGCACCGATTTCCGGAACCGGATAAGAAACAATGGTAAAACTACGCTCTTTTTGTTTGATATATTGGTTCGTCAAAATAGATGCCTTGCTGTCGTACTCCAAAACCCATTGGCGCTGTTTGTCATCATAAGCAAGAGCCTCTTTTTTCGCCACTGGTGCAAAGGGCTTTTCTCCAAAGGTTTCCATCACAGCAGGACCGGCCAAACCAGCCGCCTTTTTTGTGCGTTTATCAAACACCGCTTTCATCACATCCAAACGACGCTGGGTATATTTTTTATCTAAAAACAACGCCTGGTCATAACGGTGGTCATAATCATATTGTGGATTGGCAATGGCACCCGCATATCCATTGCGGTGCTCTTTTCTGGTAATCACACTGGAAGCCGTACGGAAAATCGCTGTTTTCAAACCGAGTTTTGCGAAGTTTTCAATGGCAAGTTTTATTACTTTTTCAAAACCCAAGCTATAATAAATATTGACCAGATTCTTGATAGACAAATCCTTACCATTATTCACAAAACCAACACGAAAACCCTCTGTATACACATCCGCCATTTTCTGCAATGTTTCTTCCGGCAAAGAGGCAATGTGCCTTGCTGTGGCAAGGGTATTTTCAGAAACATATTCACCAAACTGATAGAGATATCTTACATCATCCAAATCACTATCCAAAATCATATCTACCGCAAAAGAATGCTTGGGATTAATCTGCTCCACGATGCGCCTTTTCAAAAAAACATCACAGTAATCGCTGGCATACCAATATATGATACTTTTTAAATTGTCATAAGAGGGCTTATCCTCATCCTCAAAACAACCGTACACTTGCAAAAACAGTTCGTTTAAAATCGTCAAATACTTCTTTTTTGCTTCAAAAGCATGGGGGATACCACTGCGCATCTCCGCATATAACACACAAAGCAAGGAGGCATATTCTTCTTTCCATTCATTTACAATAAATTCTGGATTCCCATAACAGGTATCATAGCTTTCCGGCAAAATATCTTGATATAGCATATGATTATACGTTTGCAATTCTTCTAAACACAGCTGTGCATAACTGCCGGTTTCTACCATAACCCGTATTTTTTCCAACAACAGCAAAAAACCGGCTATATTTCGAAAATAATCCTGCAGTTTCGGCAGCACTGCCGGTTCCTCAAAAATTTCTTGAATCTTATCCAAAGACAACTCATGACGTTCATCGTACTTTTTCCCCATCGTTTCTATTTCCTCCTAAATTATAAAGCACCAAAATAAATAGATGCAAAAATAATCAAAGTGATACCACTTACAAGTATTCCAAAAATGCCACTGCGTTTTTTTCGTTCCCGCTCTCGCACACCCCGCACACCGGCATAAAAACCCAGAGCAGCCAAAACAATGGCTATCACTGCAAAACCGCCGATGATACTATAAACCTGACCTCGATATACAAAAGCCATGGCCAATATTCCCACCAAAATTCCAAGAGCGAGCATGCTCAAAATACAAGATCGAATCCCAAAAGGAGAATGCTTGAAATTGGTCTGACCGTACTTTTTAATTTTTCTTTTTTCCGGTCGGCCTTTTCTTCCTCTTCCTTGTACTTTTCTCATACCATCTCCTAATGATATTGCATATAACAAATTTCCCATTGTTTCAAAATGTAATCTCTTTTTTGTTCATGAGCAAACGTGTTCCGTTTACAATGGTCATAATCCCTACTGTAACACCTACTACAATCAAAATAATACCCATAGAAACATTGGCAATCCCACTGTTATGCATCAACTTATATATTTTTTCCATTTGATTCTTTTCGTCCTTTCTTTCGATTTATAAAACACCGTATTTTTCATAATATGCATCGATTCTATGTTTTAAATCATCATCTATCATCACCTTGCCGTTGTAAGGTTTGTTGTGCAAATGTGCTACCACCTCTGCCATTGTCACAATGGCTGTGGTTTCAAAACCATAAGTTTCTTGTATCTCTGCCAGAGCACTTTTCTTGCCTTGCCCACGCTCCATCCTATCAACGGATACCACCAAACCAAGGAGCACAACATCCGCCTGTGCTTTCAAAATCGGTAAGGTCTCTTGCATGGATGTACCGGCTGTTGTCACATCTTCAATCAACAGCACTTTGTCTTTGTCTTGCACCGGACTTCCCAAAAGAATCCCCGTATCTCCATGGTCTTTTACTTCTTTTCGATTGGAACAATATGAAATGTCCTTACCATACATCTGTGCAATCGCCATGGTCGTTGCCACTGATAGAGGAATCCCCTTATAAGCCGGTCCAAATAAAATGTCAAAATCCAAACCAAATTTTTGCTCTATTGTTTTGGCATAATATTCACCCAGTTTTTGTAACTGACTGCCACTACGATAAAAACCTGTATTTACAAAAAAAGGCGTGTTGCGACCGCTTTTGGTCACGAAATCGCCAAATTGCAAAACCTGACAATCTATCATAAACTCTATAAATTCTTTTTTATATGCATCCATATATCATCTCTCCTACTAACATCTATCCGCAAACATACCGTTTCACAGTCTATTGTGATTTTAGCACATCTGAAAAGGAGATACAAGCAAATCACTGTATCTCCTTTTTCCGCCTATTTACTCATGATTTTTTCACTATTAAAGACACGAGTGATAATCAACATCAATACCACACTCGCTAGTTTGGCAGAACTAATGTTCTGCTGTCGTTTATACACCTTGCTATGGCAGGGTTTTTTTATTGAAAAAAATTATTTTTATGATAATAAATAGTAGCGGAATGAGGCGAATTGTGAT
>WRBB01000039.1 GCA_009779895.1 Lachnospiraceae bacterium | reverse complement strand
TATCACAATTCGCCTCATTCCGCTACTATTTATTATCATAAAAATAATTTTTTTCAATAAAAAAACCCTGCCATAGCAAGGTGTATAAACGACAGCAGAACATTAGTTCTGCCAAACTAGCGATTGTAGGCAATAACGTTGTTAAGAAATAAATTGTTAAGAAATAAATAAAATTCCTTATTGAATTTTTTTTTGATGTTTAGTATTATTAGATACAGTAATGTATGGAGGAAATGAGATGTCTAAAATGACAATTGTGGCGGTAGATGCGATGGGTGGGGACAATGCACCTGCAGAAATCGTAAAAGGAGCCATGGAAGCTGTTTCAAGATCCAAGGATATAAAGGTTTTGTTGACAGGGGATTTGCAAAAGATAGAGCCGATTTTGGCTGCCGGTAACTATCCGAAAGAACAGTTGACGTGTATTGGAACGACAGAGGTGATTGAAACTTCGGAAGCGCCGGTGCTGGCGATTAAGAGGAAAAAAGATTCTTCTTTGGTGGTAGCGATGAAGTTGGTCAAGGAAGGTAAAGCTGACGCTTTGGTTACTGCGGGTAATACCGGAGCGGTGTTGGTAGGTGGTCAGGTGATTGTCGGACGTATCAAGGGTGTGGAACGTGCACCTTTAGCACCTTTGATTCCTACGGCCAAAGGTGTGACATTATTGATTGATTGTGGTGCCAATGTAGATGCGAGAGCGGGTCATTTGGTGCAGTTCGCGAAGATGGGTTCCATTTATATGGAAAGCATCATGGGGATTAAAAACCCGAAAGTTGGTATTGTGAACAACGGTGCCGAAGAAGAGAAAGGAAATGCCCTAGTGAAAGAAACCTTTCCTTTGTTGAAAGCAAACAAGGAGATAAACTTTGTTGGTAGTGCGGAAGCCAGAGACATTCCGTCAGGTGACTTTGATGTGATTGTTTGTGAGGGTTTTGTGGGGAATGTTATTTTAAAGCTTTATGAAGGAGTAGGAGCGACCTTGATTTCTTTGATTAAAAAAGGTATGATGTCTACATTTCGTAGTAAGATGGGTGCGTTGTTGGTAAAACCGGCATTAAAAGACACTTTAAAAACTTTTGATACAGCAGAATATGGCGGAGCTCCATTTTTGGGTTTAAATGGTTTGGTGGTAAAAAGTCATGGCAGCTCCCAAGCTGGTGAAATTACCAATAGTATTCTTCAATGCGTCAAGTTCAATGAAGAAAAGATTAATGAAAAGATAAAAGTGGCAATTCAAAAAACAGAAGAATAAAAAACGAAAATGAAAACGGAAAGGAAGAAAGTTATGGAATTTGAAAAGTTACAAAGTATTATTGCCGATGTGTTAAACGTTTCTAAGGAGGAGATTCGGCCGGAAACCACCTTTGTAGATGATTTAGGAGCGGATTCATTAGATATTTTCCAAATCATCATGGGGATTGAAGAAGAGTTTGATATTGAGATTGATGCGGAAGAGGCAGAAAAGATTGCGACCGTTCAAGATGCAGTCAATCAAATTAAGGCAGTTGCAGATTAATGAGAATGAGAGGTTGTTGCTGATTTTGTAACAGCCTCTTTATAGTTGTAAGGAAAGCAAGGAGAAATGTTGATATGATAAAGAAACTTCTAAAAGTCTTGGAAGAGCGTATCGGTTATACGTTTAAAAACCCGGCACTTTTATGTCAGGCAATGACCCATAGTTCTTATGCCAATGAAAAGCAATTAGAAAAATTTGAATCCAATGAGCGTTTGGAGTTTTTAGGAGATGCTGTATTAGAGTTGGTAACCAGTGAGTTTTTATATAGTGATTTGCCACATGTATTAGAGGGAGAATTGACCAAGATACGTGCCAGTTTGGTTTGTGAATCTTCTTTGGCTCATTGTGCCAGAGAAATGCGTCTGGGTTCTTTTTTATTATTAGGTCGTGGTGAATGTGCCACAGGTGGCCGCAATCGGGAATCTATTATTTCTGATGCTTTGGAGGCTTTGATTGGAGCCCTTTATTTGGATGGTGGTTTTACTAGTGCAAAAGAGTTTGTGAAAGCCTTTGTGCTTAATGACATAGAAAATAAAAAACTCTTTTATGATAGCAAGACTATTCTTCAAGAAATATTACAGGCAAAAGGGGAACAAAAAATTGTGTATCATTTGATTCGGGAAGAAGGACCTGATCACAACAAAATCTTTGCAGTGGAAGTACAAATTGATGATCAGGTGTTGGGGCAAGGTCAAGGAAAGACAAAAAAGGCCGCAGAACAAGAGGCGGCATACAAGGCGATATTATGCCTAAAAGAAAAGAATAGATAGGTGAAACATGTATTTAAAAAGTATTGATGTGCAGGGTTTTAAATCCTTTGCCAATAAAATTAAATTTGAATTCCATGAGGGCATTACCGGTATCGTTGGGCCAAATGGAAGCGGAAAGAGTAATGTGGCTGATGCTGTCCGTTGGGTTTTGGGTGAACAACGGGTCAAGCAACTACGTGGTGGTAATATGCAGGACGTTATTTTTTCCGGTACAGAAAATCGTAAGCCCTTGAGTTATGCAAGCGTAGCTATTACGTTAGACAATTCCGATGGCATTTTGCCCATAGATTATAAAGAAGTGACGGTTACCAGAAAGCTATACCGTTCCGGTGAAAGTGAATATCTTTTAAATGGTGTGAACTGCCGGTTGAAAACCATCAATGAATTGTTTTATGACACAGGGATAGGCAAAGAGGGTTATTCGATTATAGGGCAAGGTCAAATTGATAAAATATTGAGTGGAAAGCCTGAAGAACGTCGGGAGTTATTTGATGAAGCGGCGGGTATTGTTAAATTTAAGCGACGGAAAAATCAATCTTTAAAAAAGTTAGAAGAAGAGCGTTTGAACTTAACAAGAGTGAATGATATTTTGGTAGAGTTGGAAAAACAAGCCATTTCTCTGGAGCAACAATCAACGGTTGCACGAGCTTATCTAAAGAAAAAAGAAGAACTGAAAACATATGATATCAATATGTTTCTATTGGAGACGGGTCGTTTAAAAGATTTGATTCGGGCATTAGAAGCAGACATTGCCAATACAACCCGGGAGTTAGGTGAGGCAGAGAAGAAACATCAGGAGATGAAATCTGACTATGAGGCAGTAGAAGAAGAGATTGAAGCAAGTGAAGTAGCCGTTGAGCAGGTGAAAACCCAATTAAATGACACAAAGCTTTTAAAACAACAACTGGAAGGTCAGATTGAAGTTTTAAAAGAGCAGATAAAAATGGCTCATTTAAATGATGCGCATTATAATAGTCGTGTTAATACGATTCAAACGGAGTTGCAGGAAAGAGCCGAACAAAAGACTATTTTAGAAGAAGAGCAAAAAGCAGTGCGGGTACAGCTCTCAGAGGTTCATGTAAAAGATGAAAGATTAAAGGCGGAGTTAGTAAAGATTCAAAGTAAAATTGCGGAAGATAGTGAAAAGATAGATCAGCATAAAGGTGAGATTTATAGTATTTTAAACAATCGTGCCGGCACAAAGGCTCAGATCCAACATTTAGAAACAACAAAGTATCAATTGCTTGGCCAAAAGGACGAGTTGGGCAATCGCTTGCAAAAAATAGAGTTGGAGCGTGGCGAGCATCAAAGACAGATGCAAGATTTAGAAAAAGGCTTAAAAACAAGCAATGAAAAGATAAGTGCGTTTGCTACTTTGAGTCGTGAGATTGAGAGTCGTATCGAAACATTACAAGGGTCTATTGCAAGTTGTCAGACCCAGTTGCGTATTGGTGAAACCGCTTTTCATCGTGAGGAATCCCGTTTAGAATCTTTGAAAAATATTACGGAACGTTATGAGGGGTATGGCAATAGCATCAAAAAAATCATGAGCGGAAATCAACGCAATCCCGGTTTATTGGGTGTGGTGGCTGATATTATTAAGGTTGAAAAAGATTATGAATTGGCGGTGGAAACAGCATTGGGTGGTAGCATTCAAAATATTGTTGCGGATACGGAAGAAACAGCCAAAAAAACCATTGCTTATTTGAAACAAAATAAATTGGGTCGTGCAACCTTTTTGCCTTTGACCTCCATGACAGGAGGTGGAAATTTTCCCAATCAACAGGCTTTAAAGGAAGAGGGTGTGATTGGTTTGGCGCATACTTTAGTGACTGTGGAGACACGTTACTTAGGTTTGGCAAAACAATTACTGGGGCGTACCTTGGTGGTGAGACACATTGATGATGCAATCTCAATTGGTAGAAAATACCGACACGCTTTGCGTATTGTTACTTTAGAGGGTGACTTGATTAATCCCGGTGGTTCTATGACAGGAGGCGCCTTTCGTAATAGCAGCAACTTGTTGAGTCGGCGACGTGAAATCGAAGAATTTGAAGGAACCATTCAAAAGCTCAGAGTAGAACTTGCCGAAAAAACAAAAGAGCTTGCCAAAATAAAAGATGAACGGAGTCAATGTTATCAAGAGTTGGAAGATGTTCAGAAAGAAAAAAGCCGTGAGTCTGTGAATCAAAATACAATTTCTTTGAAATTAGAGCAGGTGAAAAATCATGTTCTTGGAGAGGAAAAGCGGTATCTTGCAATAAAGGCAGAATTGGGGCAAGTGGAAAGGAAATGTGCGGATAATGTAGACAATGCGGAATCCATTCAAGTTGAATTGGAAACGTCAGAAGTGTTAGAAGAGAAGCTAAGTAAGGAAGTAGCGGTTTTAGAGCAATCCCTTGTAAAGGATCGGGACATTGAAAGTACACAAATGAAGCAAGCGGAAGAGATTCATCTTGTTTATGCAGGCTTGGAACAACGAAATGGTCATATCAATGAAAATATGAATCGTATCAATGAGGAAATGCAAAAGCATCAGGATGAACTTACGAAATTAAAGGAAAATAAAAACCATAGCTATGTGCAGGCCAATGAAAAAGAAGAAAAGATCGCGGCGTTATCTAGTGCCATTGAAGATGCCAATCAGTTGATTGTGGAAATTCAAGTGGAAATAGAAGGGCAAATATTAGAGAAAGAGGCATTGAGTAAAAAGTATAAGAAATATTTGGAAAAACGTGAGGACCTTTCAAAACATATGGCTGAATTAGACAAGGAAAATTATCGTTTGACCAGCCGCAGGGCAAATTACGAAGAAAACGTAGAAAAACAAATTAATTATATGTGGGAAGAGTATGAGCTTACTTATAATCATGGTTTGGAATTGCGGGATGAAAGTTTGATTGATTTGCCTTTTATGAAAAAACAGATTCAATTGATTCGTTCTGAGATTAAAAAATTGGGTGATGTGAATGTGAATTCCATTGAAGAATATAAAAGTGTATCGGAACGTTATACGTTTCTAAAGGAGCAACATGATGATTTGGTTGATGCAGAAGAAACGTTGGTGCAGATTATTGAAGAGTTGGATGTGGCTATGCGCAAGCAGTTTCAAGCCCAATTTGCCTTAATATCGAAAGAATTTGACAAAGTTTTTCAAGAATTGTTTGGTGGCGGAATCGCTACATTAGAGTTGATGGAAGAAATGGATGTCCTAGATGCAGGTATTAAAATCATTGCCCAACCACCGGGGAAAAAATTGCAAAATATGATGCAACTTTCCGGCGGGGAGAAAGCTTTGACGGCCATTGCTTTATTATTTGCCATTCAAAATTTAAAACCGTCACCTTTTTGTGTTTTAGATGAGATTGAAGCAGCTTTGGATGATACCAATGTGATACGTTTTGCAAAATATCTTCATAAGCTTTCGCACAATACGCAATTCATTACCATAACACATCGTAGAGGAACGATGACAACAGCAAACCGTTTATACGGTATTACCATGCAAGAAAAAGGTGTGTCAACACTGGTGTCTGTAGATTTATTGGAAGGAGAGCTAAATTAATATGGAGAAACAAGGTTTTTTTGGCCGTTTGGTATCGGGCTTGGAAAAAACACGTAATCAAATCGTGTCAAGTATTGACAGTATGTTCAGTGGTTTTTCTAAGATTGATGATGATTTTTATGAAGAATTAGAAGAAATTTTGGTTATGGGTGATATCGGTATTCATACAACCCAAGTGATTATTGAAGCATTGCAAGACAAGGTGCAAGCATTAAAAATCAAAGAGCCGATAGAATGTCGCCAGCTTTTAATAGATACGATTCAGGAACAGATGCGTTTGGCAGACAATGCTTATGAATTTGAAGACAGGACATCTGTTTTGTTTGTAATTGGTGTCAATGGAGTTGGTAAAACGACTACCATTGGTAAATTGGCCGGTCAGTTTAAAGCACAAGGGAAAAAAGTGGTAATCGCCGCCGGGGATACATTTCGGGCAGCGGCGGTAGCGCAATTGCGGGAATGGTCCAATCGTGCAGATGTAGATATGGTAGGAGGGCAGGAGGGGCAAGACCCGGCAGCGGTTATTTTTGATGCAGTGGCCGCCGCAAAAGCAAGAAAAGCGGATATTTTACTTTGTGATACGGCCGGACGCTTACATAACAAAAAGAATTTAATGGATGAATTGAGCAAAATCAACCGTGTGATTGATAGAGAATACCCGGATGCATACCGAGAGACTTTGGTGGTTTTAGATGCAACGACAGGACAAAATGCTCTGGTACAAGCAAAGGAATTTAATGAAACGGCCAATATTACAGGGGCGATTTTAACAAAGATGGACGGTACGGCAAAAGGTGGTATTGCTGTGGCGATACAAGCGGAATTGGGAATACCTGTGAAATACATTGGTGTAGGAGAAAACATAGAAGATTTGCAAAAATTCAATGCGGATGAATTTGTAAATGCGTTGTTTTATCGTGACGAATAGGGCAGTTGAATTTGTTGGTTTTAATCAAGAGGGAATGGGTTTATGTTAACATTAGAAAAATTTGAAGAGGCAATGGAAGTTGTTAAGCAGGCGGTTTATCCGACGAAGTTGGTATTTAGTGAATATCTAAGTGAACAAACAGGTGGAAAAGTCTATTTAAAGCCTGAGAATATGCAACATACAGGCTCTTATAAGGTGCGGGGAGCATTTTATAAGATTAGCACCTTGTCAAAAGAAGAAAAGGAACGTGGTTTGATTACATCTTCGGCAGGTAACCATGCCCAAGGGGTGGCTTATGCAGCAAGCCGTTTTGCTTGTCAAGCCCATATTGTGATGCCTACCATTACACCTTTGATTAAAGTAAATCGCACCAAAAGCTTTGGGGCAGAGGTGATTTTGCATGGAGATGTTTATGACGAGGCTTATCAACATGCCAGAGTCCAGGCAGAAGAGTATGGTTATACCTTTGTACATCCTTTTAATGATTTGGAAATTGCCACGGGACAAGGTACGATTGCGATGGAAATTGTACAAGAATTACCAACGGTTGATTATATATTGGTTCCCATTGGCGGCGGCGGACTGATTGCGGGTGTTTCTACATTGGCAAAAATGCTGAATCCAAAAATCAAAGTCATTGGAGTAGAGCCGGTGGGAGCTGCCAGTATGAAAGCCTCCCTAGAAGCCGGTCATGTGGTAGAATTGGATGATATCAGCACCATTGCTGATGGTACTGCGGTACGAACCATTGGAGAGCTGAGCTTACCTTATGTGCAAGAACATGTAGATCGCATCATCACGGTAGAGGACGAAGAATTAATCGGTGCTTTTTTGGATATGGTGGAAAATCATAAAATGGTGGTGGAAAATGCAGGATTATTGTCAGTTGCAGCCTTAAAGCAATTGGATTGTAAAGGAAAAAAGGTTGTGAGTGTATTAAGTGGCGGAAATATGGATGTGATTACGATGGCATCTACCGTTCAGTATGGTTTGATACAACGGAATCGTATTTTTACGGTATCTGTTTTGTTGCCGGATAAACCCGGTGAATTGGTGCGGGTGGCCAGTGTGATCGCCGGGGTCAAAGGCAATGTGATTAAGTTGGAGCACAATCAATTTGTGAATACCAATCGGAATGCGGCTGTGGAATTGCGGATTACATTGGAGGCTTTTGGGACGGAGCACAAAGAAGAAATATTGGATGCGTTGGGGCAGGCAGGATTTCGACCAAAATTGGTAAGTGCAAAATTATAACTGTGGATAGACATGTAATAAAAACATGCTATAATAGTGTGCATAGAGAATTTTTTCAGCCATCTAAAATCATAAAGGAGAATGAACATGAAAAAAGTGACATTTGCCGGAGATCCGGTCACATTACCTGATGTGGAAATTAAAGTGGGTGATAGAGCCCCTGACTTTGTAGTTATGGATAAGGATATGAGTCCGGTAAAACTGGCGGATTTTGCCGGTACTGTACGTATATTAAGTATTGTTCCATCGGTTGATACAGGCGTATGTGCGATACAAACCCGCCGTTTTAATGAAGATGCAAATGCGATTGCTGACAGAAAGGTATTGACGGTTAGTGTTGATTTGCCTTTTGCTTTAGGGCGTTGGTGTGCTGCAGAGGGATTGGATAATATCATTGCTTTATCAGATCATAAAGATTTGTCTGTGGGTGAGGCTTACGGCGTGACAATGAAAGAACATCGTTTGCTAACAAGAGCTGTGTTTGTGATTGATTCAACAGGTATGGTTGTTTATGCGGAATATGTTCCGGAAGTAACGGATCATCCGGATTATGATGCGGCTTTGATAGCTGCGAAGCATGCAAAATAAAGAAAAACAAGCCAATAGAACGCGTTTAGAAGTGGAGCTGTTGTAACAGCTCCATTTCTGTGCTATAATTGCATGGTTATCGGCAATTTTTTACATAGTCCGAGACCACTGAAAAAAATAGCAGTAAAATCAAGGAGAAGTATTGCTGTGTTTTTTAGTAGTTTCGGGAAATTGCCCAAATTTCAAGCGAATCAAAGAAACATTCGCCACATGGAAAAGGAGAATAGAATGTATAAGAAATTTGAGATGGATTTAGCAGGACGAAAGCTTTGCGTAGACGTCGGCAGAGTCGGCAAGCAAGCCAATGGTGCGGTATTGATGCATTATGGCGACACGACGGTGTTGAGTACAGCGACGGCGAGTGAAAAACCACGTGAGGGAATTGATTTTTTCCCACTTAGTGTAGAGTATAATGAAAGGCAGTATGCAGTTGGTAGAATCCCGGGTGGATTTAACAAAAGAGAGGGTAGGCAGTCGGAAAATGCTGTTTTGACTTGTCGTGTGATTGATCGCCCGATGCGCCCGCTATTTCCCAATGATTATCGCAATGATGTTACCTTAGAGAGTTTGGTGATGTCAGTAGATCAAGATTGTAGTCCTGAGTTGACAGCGATGCTTGGTTCGGCGATTGCGACTAGTATTTCCGATATTCCGTTTGCCGGACCCATTGCCATGACACAAGTTGGTATGGTAGATGGTGTATTCGTATACAATCCGACAGCTAGTGAAAAAGAGGCTTCGGATATGGCATTGACGGTTGCTTCCTCAAAGGAAAAAATCGTTATGATAGAGGCAAGTGCCAATGAAGTGCCGGAAGATAAGATGTTAGAAGCTATTTTTGCTGCCCATGATATGAACCAGAAAGTGATTGCTTTTATTGAAACAATCGTAGCAGAGTGCGGCAAAAAGAAACATAGCTATACAAGTTGTGTTGTGCCGGAAGCACTTTTTGCGGCAATCAAAGAAATTGCAACACCAGAAGAAATGGAAGTAGCTGTTTTTACAGATGACAAAGAAACACGTCAAAACAATATGAAAGTGATTCGTGAAAAATTGGAAGCGGCGTTTTCGGATAATGAAGAATGGTTATCCTCTTTGGGTGAGGCTTTATATCAATACGAGAAGAAAACGGTTCGCAAGATGATTCTGAAAGATCATAAACGTCCGGATGGCCGAGCCATTGATGAAGTAAGGTATTTGGCATCTGAAATTGATTTGATTCCAAGGGTGCATGGCTCCGGTATGTTTACCAGAGGACAAACGCAGATTTGTACCATTACAACTTTGGCTCCGTTGTCAGAAGCCCAACGTATTGATGGTATGGATGAGGCGGAAACAGCAAAAAGATATATGCATCATTATAATTTCCCATCTTATTCGGTGGGAGAAACGAGGCCGTCCAGAGGTCCGGGGCGTAGGGAAATTGGTCATGGTGCTTTGGCAGAAAAAGCACTATTGCCGGTATTGCCTAGTGAAGATGTGTTTCCTTATGCCATTCGTACTGTTTCTGAAACATTTGAATCAAATGGCTCAACTTCTCAAGCCAGTGCTTGTGCATCCAGTCTTTCCCTGATGGCTGCCGGTGTACCGATTAAGGCTGCCGTTGCCGGTATTTCCGCAGGTTTGGTAACAGGAGATACGGAGGAGGATTACTTGTTGTTGACGGATATCCAAGGATTGGAAGACTTCTTTGGAGATATGGACTTTAAGGTGGCCGGTACGGACAATGGTATTACGGCGATTCAAATGGATATTAAAATCAATGGTTTGACAAAAGCCATTATTGAGGGTGCGGTTGCGGTTACGAAAAAAGCAAGAACTACGATTTTGGAAAATATGAATCAAGCGATTTCTGAACCAAGAGCAGAGGTTGGCGCGTATGCGCCTAAGATTATTCAAATGCACATAGATCCACAAAAGATTGGTGATGTGGTAGGACAACGCGGTAAAACAATCAATACAATCATTGAGCAAACAGGTGTTAAGATTGATATCAGTGATGAAGGTGCGGTATCTATTTGCGGCGTTGACAAAGAGCAAATGGAAGAAGCG
>WRBB01000038.1 GCA_009779895.1 Lachnospiraceae bacterium | reverse complement strand
ACACCAGCGGAATATCGCCGACATTACAATTTTCAAAATCGTAAAAAAGAGGAACAAGGTAAAATGGCAGCATAGCAATCAAAACACTTTATCTTTTTTGTCAAAAAAAGTGTTGACATTCCAAAATATCTAAAGGGACGAACTCGTTTTTTGAGTTCGTCCCTTCCTTTTAGACCATCTTAATTCCCGATAGCCCCTTCCTTTTAGACCATCTTAATTCCCGATTTCCCCTTTTTACAAATACATCGCCATATAAAGAGGAAGCGTTTCTATCTTACCGGAAACTCCAACATTACCACTAATCAGTTTAATACCCTTTTTTACACCCCAGTATTCAACCAAACTATTCAAAGATTTCGCTTTTGTATTATCGCCCGACTTTACTTCTATTCCAATAGAGATATTGTCATCCCTTATGATAAAATCAACTTCCAATCTGTTGACTTTTTCAAAATAATATAGCTTTTTACCTGCTTTCGTAAAAAAATCCGCGATAATATTTTCATATATTGCACCTTTATATATTCCCAGGTTTCCCTTAATAATGTTTGCTTGTGACCCATCCTCCAACATAGCGGTTAATAGACCGGTATCTCTCATATAAACCTTAAATTCATTATTCTTACTATTACCCTCTAAAGGCAATTCCGGAATGGTTAAGTTATAACAAAAATTAATAATACCTGCATCAAAAAGCCACATCAAAGAGCCACCAAACTTTCTTGCAGTTCCTCCCTTTTCAACAACACTATATTGAAATTTTTTATAATCTTTCACAAGCTGCTTTGGAATTGATAAAAAACAACTACGTGCCTTTGCTTTATCATTACCTTTTGCATATTTCGCTATATCATCCTTATAATCCTCCAAAATAGCTCGTTGCATTTTTAGAACATTTCCAAAGTTATGATTTAGCACAAAGTCCTGCACAACGCGCGGCATTCCTCCCACAACGATATATTCTCTAAATAAAGATAACATTCGGTTGTGAGAAGATTTCGACATAGGAGTTCTGGTAGCAAAAGAATCCATAACCAAACCAAGCCCCTCCTCCTGTAGTCCATTGGCCCAGCAAAATTCTTCAAAATCAAGAGAGTGCATTTCAAGCTGGTCCGTATAACCTACGGGAAATGACTCAACTTCCTTGTAATTTATACCCAGCAAAGAGCCAGATGCAATTACATCAAAATCCACACTCCTAGCCATAAATTTAAGTGCTGTCCTCGCATTCGGGCAATTCTGTATCTCATCCAAAAAAATAACTGTTTCACCTTTTTCTATCACAAAATCAGCAATCTCTAAAGAAAGGTTTTTGATTAAAGTTTTTACATCCAAATTACCGGAAAAAACATCTTTAAAACCAGGCCTCTCATTAAAATCTATAAAATAATGATACTTATAATTTTCACTACAAAATTTTTCAATCAGATACGTCTTGCCTACCTGACGAGCACCTCTTACAACGAGAGGCATCTTATTCGGATCATTTTTCCATTTAGAAATTTCACTTTCTAATTTTCGCTTTAACATGATTGAAATTACCACCTTCCAATCCCACTTTAACATATATAAAAAAAATGTCAATTTTTATTGCAGATTTATACACCCAATAATCAATGCACGTTACAGATTTATATGCCCAATAATTAATATGTGTTACAGATTTATATGCCCATTAAATTCCAAAAACAGATTTTATACTTCAACATCCAGATAATTACTATAAAAAAATATTTCATTAAACATAAAGTGCCACGCTCAAAAAACAAACAAAAGCCAAAACAGATAAACCGATACCTATCACATTCAAAACAAACGCAGTTGTACGCAATGAGCAAATATACCCATCTTGCTTTGCGGAAATCGCCAAAACTAAACCAACAATCCCAAGTAAGCCAAACACAGGTAGCACTACAGAGGAAATACCCAAAATTAACGCTGCAATTCCTTTCTGTTTTCCATAATTGCTACTTGGTTGGCTATTTGGGGTCTCTCTTACTTGGGTCGGCCGATTCATATTTATATTTTGATTTGGGGTCACCCTAACTATCTTCCTGCCACAATGTTCACAATAATTTCCTACTACTACGGCTCCACATGATTGACAATTCATAATGCACACCCTCCTATTTTTATACCTCTACTAATTCATGTACCAATTCACATCTTTTCTTATTGTGCGCAATACCCACACACAAAACACGCCCTGACAAACCCGCATAATATTTCTTTTCCTTAATCTGACACAATGCTTCCTGTTTTAATTTTTCTACGTCTTCGCCTTGTTTAAACTCTAAAATAATATGGGGTCGTTTTACATCCTTTGATTCCATAATAACATCACTTCTACCATGCCCTGACTCAACATTGCTCGTGATTTTATATAAATCACGAAGATTCATAACCATACCTAACATTAACATATGATAAGCGTTTTCTTTAGCATCATGATAGCTTGTTGATTCTAAAACAAGTTCTCGGTAAACGCTAAAAAATGCATCCATATTTCCATTCATCAATGCAATTAGCATTTCTTGTAACATATCACTCGACAATTTTGTGTAGGCACTCACAATCTCTTGGAACTCCGTTTTAATTTCTTTATTTGGAATGCAAACCGTAAAATTATTCAATTCATAATCTTGGTGGGAAACTGTTAAATAACCCGCATTTACAAATAAGCCCCATAATGTATCTGTCCTTGGCAACTCTGCAAATGACGCTTCCAAATTAAGCCTTACATCAACTTGATTATTTTTAATTAATTTTTCAAATGTTCGATGAAAATCATAATTTGCCGCTAATACTGATTCTTTTACAAGTGCATTCGTTGAAGTTTTTAACCAATAATTTTTTAACACTCTTTCATTTGCATACCCAAGAATTGACCATGGATTATACATCTCAATACCAAAAAATAAATATCCATCATAACGTGCTTTTACATCATTATTTAATTCAAGATTATAATAATTCAAAAGTGTTTCGGTTTCATCAGCTGTCAGTCCAAAATAGGGTGAATAATGCCGACTTAGCACATTATAAACAACAATATTATTAAGCTTCGAAAAAATACTTTCTTTTGCAACACGCTGAATCCCTGTTAACAACGCTTGCCCTAAATGCGGATTACCTTTTAACGCCATTGTCAAAAAAGCCGCATAAAATCCTGTAAACTCTTCACGAAATTTCTTCTGATGTGCTTCAATAATCGGGTTATCATATTCATCAATCAAAAGAATCGGGCGAACACCATAAAATGTGTGCAAAACTTCAAGCAAACAAGCAAGACTGTTTTTCAAATCTTCCTCATCAATTGTTTTATCCTCAAGCGCTTTTAATACACGGAAATAACTTCTATAAGTATGCTTTTCTTTATCCACTTCTTTCAAAATAGTTTCATACCTTACAAATTCTTTTTGAACCTCTGTCGCTACTGATCTTTTGAGAGCCTCTATATCATTGCCTATGCACCCTTTTAAAGATAAGGAAATAACAGGTGCCGAGTTAATTGCATCGGCATACTCTGTCACCATAATCGCAAGTCCTGAAAATATTTCCCTACTATTTTGCGTAATATCAAAAAAATCACGTAACATTGTCATATTTAAGGTTTTACCAAAGCGACGCGGGCGAGTAATCAATGTCACTAAATTTCCATATCGTATAAAATCGCGAATCATCAAAGACTTATCCACATAATAATTACTGCTCTCACGAATCATTCTAAAATCGTCTTTACCAATGGGTAATATTTTTTCCACAATTTGCACCTCTCAGGATTCATTTTTCCATAATAACGACCAAAACTGAACAAGCATATTATAGCAATATTCACCGCATATGTCACTTCAATATACTACTGAACACAAAAAACATTTTTACAGTCCTGACAAAATATACAACGCAGCGCACAATTCCATCTTTCCATGAAGAAAAAATACCATTTGACCGAATTGCATAAAGAATTAACCATATTCCATAGGTTTTTGACACATTTTGAAAAAATAGCCCCTACGGAACAATACTTGGACTAACTTATCACAAAATATGTTATAATGACTTTCGGACACTATAAGCACAGTCAAAATCGTAATGTTATCTTTAACATTGCAAAAAAATGGAGGATATAAAAATGAAAAAACTATTATTATTATTGGCAATGATGCTGCTATCAGCAGCAGTGCTTGTTGGTTGTGGTGGCTCAGACAATGGTGCCAGCGACACAGGCAACGGTACAAACAACGAGACAACAGAAGAAACAGGTGATGACTCTTGGCGTGAGGTCATCAGAGACTATGAAGCTATGATGAACAGATACATCGATCTTTTGGAAAGAGCACAAGACGATCCTGCCGATATCGAGTTGATTACTGAAATTACAGATATGATGCCGGAAATTATAGAGTGGGAAACACGTTTGGCTGAATTGGAAGGTACTTTAAGCGGCAATGATTTAGCTGAATTCATAGAAATTCAAAACGGTCTCTTACAAAGGCTGGAGCCATTGTTATAAAAATTGCATCCAATCTTTTACAAATTACCCTGGAATACTTAATTAAAAGTATCCCAGGGTGTTTTTTGGCTCTTTCTACCTCACAAACACTTGCCCTTGATGAAACCCGGCAATCCAACCACTTGGAATCCGTAACCAGATATCATCCCCTACATTTCTCACTTCCAGTACCGTCACTGCCGTGTTACGATTGAGCATACCATTTCTAGCATTGGCTTGCCCATTTTGAGTCAATTCTCCTTGGTTCAAAATTCGATGATTTATTCCCGGCCCACTCCTTACACGGAGCGCATCTACCTGGGTTCTATGAATCTGACCTATGGTAAAATTTGGTCGATTGGATATCACCTGTGGTGGTTGCGTCGACACCGGCGCAGATGAAACCGGCGGTGGTATTGGCCTATTTGGCGGGTTTGGCTGTGGTACCGAGTTATTTGGCACATTTGCTTGTGGTGCCGCAATCCTTCGAATCCGCCAAAACCAATTTTGACTACCAAATTCATTGGCAATATCATGCTCTTGCGCATTGGGATTGGTTCCATTGACACCAATCACTGTTCTGCCACCGACAAAAATAGCTGCATGCCCACCGGCTCCCGCAGAACCCCAAAAGTTTTCTACCGCAGAACTCACAATCAAATCACCCATTTGCAATTGATGAAAGGGAATCACATTGACATTGCCCCTACCGCTCCACACATGGCTTCCCGCCTCTGATTGGGGTGCTGTCCAATCACCAATATTCACACCTAATACATCAAAGCACCATCTTGTATAGGAACTGCAATCCGCCCAAAAAAGCCCTTGGTGCCGTACATTGTTTCGAAGCATATTTCTATTTGGTGTTAAATGCGGTGCATTCATCGTATATCTAATTTGCCCTATCATACTTCTTGCTCTTGTTATTACACCATTTCTATTTTCCATACTTTTCTCCCTTAATTGGTTGTGTTTTAATCTCTTCAAATAATTGCTCAATCATACCATTGCCACCAAGGCTACGATATGCGTCATACATCTCTGTAAAATTTGTCAAACCATGACGGGTCACAAAACCCCGCTCAATCCACTTTTCATGATACGCAATCAACTGGACTTTTAATAATAACATCGTACCTCTATTGTGATCTGCACGACCCTTGCTTTGTGTTTTTAATATATACACAATATAACCTAGCAATGTAGATATCAATGTTCCCAGTAATATCTCAAATGCTACACCCATACTTTTTACTCCTGCTTTCCAAAAAAATCATAATACTTTCTGGACGCTGTACGTCTATCCATACCGATTTCTTCCCCAATTTCCTGCCAGCCAACATTGTTGATACAACGTAAACGGACAATCACACGAATCTCCGGATCTTGAATCTTTTCTACCAGCTTTTCTAACTGCTCCCGCTCTTGATAAGCCTTTTGCAGACTCTCCTCCAAAAGTTCCACTTCTTTGTTGATATAATAAACCTTACGAATATTTCTCAATTGCATATGTTTCTACCTCCCAAACTATCTGAAATCCATCCCATCATTTGTTTTCGTACGTACGTTCTATTTTGATAAAGTTATAATATTCTATTTTTTGTGAAAAGTCAATACAGTTTATCGTTTTTTAATATTTTTTTAAGCAAAAACGCACAGTCCCTCATTTTACAAGGATTGTGCGTTTTTACAAAAGGCGCCAACCAGATTTGAACTGGTGATCAGGGAGTTGCAGTCCCATGCCTTACCACTTGGCTATGGCGCCGTACTATATTTATTTTACACCATAAATGACGATTTTTCAAATTTATGATATAATGACCCCTACGGGACTCGAACCCGTGTTACCGCCGTGAAAGGGCGGTGTCTTAACCGCTTGACCAAGGGGCCATACACAGGCCACGAAGAATTTCGTGACCGCTAATAATGGTATCATAATTATGCCCCCTTTGCAAGTAAAATATACGAAAATAGGAGAAGGCTATTATGAAATATGATGTGATTGCATTAGGTGAACTTTTAATTGATTTTGTTGGTCACGGTGAAAGTCCGGAGGGCAACCAAATGTTTGAAGCCTGCCCGGGCGGAGCCCCTACCAATGTGCTTGCGATGTTGTGTAAACTTGGAAAAAAAACCGCTTTCATTGGTAAAGTCGGGACGGATCAATTTGGTGTATTACTAAAAGACGTTGCAAGTCAAATCGGCATTGATACCAGCCATCTTCTTATGGATCCGAAAGTGAATACCACCTTAGCTTTTGTTCACACCTTTACCGATGGTGATCGGGACTTTTCTTTTTACCGCAATCCCGGTGCCGATATGATGTTAAAAACAAGTGAAATTCCTGCTGAAATGATTCAACAAACAAAAATCTTTCATTTTGGCACATTGTCCATGACCCATGATACCGTCCGGGCAGCAACAAAAAAAGCACTTAGCATCGCCAAGGAAGCCGGTGTTTTGATTTCTTTTGACCCCAATTTACGCCCTCCTTTATGGAGCAGTTTAGAATCGGCAAAAGAACAGATGGAATACGGTTTTTGCCAATGCGATATTCTAAAAATCGCCGACAATGAAATTCAATTTGTCAGCGGTCTCAAAGATTATGATGCAGGTATTCAATATTTACAGGAAAAATACCAAATCCCCCTTATTTTGCTTACTTTAGGCAAAGACGGCAGCCGGGCTTATTACAAAAGGATACGCGTAGAACAACCGGGTTTCAAATGCAAGGCCATTGAAACCACAGGAGCGGGGGATACCTTTACCGGAAGTGCTTTGAATTATATCTTGGAACATGATTTTAAACATTTATCTGAACAAAACCTAAATGAAATGCTCACATTTTCCAACGCCGCGGCGGCTCTTGTTACCACCAAAAAAGGAGCCATTAAAGTAATGCCAACACAGCAGGATGTTTGCAACTATATCAATGACAGCAAATCGTGATGTTCTTTTTATGATTTAAGCTTTTTATAATTTAAGCTTTCCATGATTCAGGAATAGGTATCCAGAAAATGATGCTTGACACCCCTAGCTTTATAAGCAACCACTGTGTCAATATTTACATTTTCTACACTCTTGAAAATATTGGATTCCACAAAAGGATTGCTTTTTTTCATTTCCTGAATCATGTGTTTGATTTCCATACGCTTTGAACCTGTTCCATCCACATTTGGCTCAATGGAACAAGTATCGGTAAAACGACAGGCGCATTGAATAAAAAATAATTGATTATAATCCCGCCAATGTTTGATATCCTCTTCCCGAATCAAGTACATGGGACGAATCAATTCCATACCTTCAAAATTTGTACTATGTAGCTTAGGCATCATGGTTTGGATTTGTGCCCCATAAAGCATACTCATCAAAATCGTTTCAATCACATCATCATAATGATGCCCCAACGCAATTTTATTGCATCCCAATTCCTTTGCTTTGCTATATAAATAACCACGACGCATACGAGCACAAAGATAACAGGGCGATTTTTCTACCTCAAAAACGCTATCAAAAATATTGGTCGTAAATATGGTATAAGGAATTTGCAACAACTTGGCATTATGAATAATGATTTCTAAATTGTCTACACTATAACCCGGATTCATAATCAAAAACACCAGTTCAAAGGGAAACTTGTTGTGGCGTTTTAACTCTTGAAATAATTTTGCCAACAACATGGAGTCCTTACCGCCGGATATGCAGACAGCTATTTTGTCTCCTGCTTGAACCAACTCATATTGATTGATTGCCTTGGCAAATTTACTAAAAATACTACGGTGAAATTTTTTGCGCAGACTTTTCTCAATCTCCAAATGAAGCGGTTTCTCTTCCTCACGCCCCAATTCAAGCTCTTTGGCAAAATTGGCTTTGAGCCAAGCTATATAACCACCTACCAAATGCCGCCCGTCAAACCCCTTTGTGCGTAACCATTCTGCCGGCTTATCCGTAAGAACACCCTTTGCACAATATAAAATAACCTTTTTATCACGAGGAAATTCCTTGCTTTTTTCTTGTACATCCTCCAAAAAAATATTGACTGCTCGGGGAATATAACCATGATTAAAAGCCGATTCATGACGAACATCTACCAAAAGATAATCTTTTTCGTCTAAAAGGCACAAATCTTCTACTGTAATTTCATTTTGCTTACGCATGATTCTACTATCGCACCGCCTCTCTTTTCTCGGCAGTCAAATCACCAATCACCTCACCTGCCAACAACAAACCTGCTACTGCCGGCACATAAGAAACACTGCCCGGAATATCACGTCGGTTCGTGCATTTTCGCTCCACATCACTGGGACAAATACAATGCGCACGGCAACTCACAGCCATATCTTCTATCGGTCGCATCGGAACTTCTGTGGAATAAACCACCCGCAAAGATTTCACGTGACGTTTTCGCAATTCCCGACGCATTACACGAGCAAGGGGATCCAACTCGGTTTTGTAAATATCCGCCACCGTCACCTTGGTTGCATCCAAACGATTCCCCATTCCCATGCAACTAATGACAGGAATATCCAACGCTTGCGCGCGCAAAATCATATCTATTTTCGCCGTCACTGTATCTACTGCATCTATCACATAACTATAATTTGTAAAATCAAATGTATCCGCATGTTCCGGTAAATAAAAACATTTATAAGTATGCACGTTTGCTTCGGGATTGATTTCTAAAATCCGTTCCCGCATCACATCTACTTTGTCTTTCCCTACCGTTTTTCTAGTCGCAATCAACTGACGATTCAAATTGGTCAAACAAACCTTATCATCATCAATCAAATCAAAAGCACCCACTCCACTACGTGCCAAAGCCTCTACGGCATAACCACCAACACCACCGATGCCAAAAACTGCCACACGGGCATGTTGTAATGCATGGATACCCGCCGCACCCAACAACAACTGGGTACGTGAAAACTGGTTTAACATAACAAAATCTACCCTTTCTCTTATCTCTCATTCACAATATCAAAATATAACTCTTGAAACAAACGCAAACGTTCCTCTTTCCCTACTTTCTTATCCAAAATATTGGCACATTTGCTCACAAAAGCAGGTCTTGTTGTGGTATTGTGCATATCCGTTCCAATCACATCAATCAAACCCTTTTTGATTAGTTTTAACAAATACCCACGCAAGACAAAACCACCACTTATCAGCGCAGCGGCATTTATTTGCATATGAGCACCATATTCCCGCAACTTCACCACATTGTCCGAATTCCGCAAAACTTGATAACGCTCAATATGGGCAAGGATAGGGTAATAACCCTGATAACGCAATTCATTGACTGCAAAACTCAAATACGTAAAATCTATCTCGTAAGGAAATTCAAGAAGCACATACGAGCTATTGGCCAATGTAATCGGAGCCCCTTGTTTGAGCACAGAAAGAATCGCCGCATCGTAATAAATCTCCGCCCCCTGATAAATCATCAAGTCGTCCGCAATTGCCCGAGCGGCTTTTTCCGTTCTTCGATAAGCCCTGCGCCATAGTTCAAAAATAGATGGGTCTAGTCTTCCATGGTAATGCGGTGTCGCAATGATACCCCGAATGCCTTGCTGATATGCCATCTCCAGCATGGCTTTTGTTTCCTTTAAAGAACGTGCACCATCATCTACCTCAGGCAGAATATGACTATGTATATCGTACAAAATAACCTCTTTTCAAAAATCTCAATCTCTAATATAACGATAACGCAAACCACGCACCTGTTGGCTCTCTATGGTCAATACATTTCGGTCAATTGAAAAATCCCAATGCTCTTCTAACCAACCCGCAACAATAACCAAGGTTTCATCTTCGGTATACCATGTAAAGCTGCTGGTGCTTCTGCCAAAACCACGGGTACCCGTTCCATCTGCACGGAATAGATATTCATACCCGTCATCCATATCCCAAACCCATGTACCAACCAAACCTGCATAATGGTCAACTGTGGGCAGTTCTACCTCATCCACGGGAATTACCAATTCTACGCCAAAGACATCACCCCGAAATACAGCAATGTAATCCCCCTCACCATCAAATTCAAAATATACATTTCCGCTTTGCTCTGCACCCGGACGCAAATCTCCGGCACCCTCTATGCGGTTTTCTCCTAAAAATCCATCCAACTGGGTGCCATCCGGACCAAATCTAGTGAGGAACAAACTCCTTTGCGTACTATCAGACACATTGCGAAGGGAAAGCTCCACGCTAAAATACGGCATACCATAATCATCTGACCAAGTTCTTGTCACAGTATGCCAGGCAATCTCGTCGGCAACCGTAACCTCCAAACCATCCAACTCAAATGTATCACCCAAGGTAAACTCTCTCGCACCATCATAAACAAATTCAAGACTTACAAAACCAAAACGGTCTAATTCAAAACTCCACGCTACAAACATATCCTCATCTTCAAAAATATCGCCGCTTAACCACCTACCATCCGGACCAACGGAAGAATACATCACAAAGATATCATCCATCTCATCAATACGCTCCAACCACTCCATAATATCAGACAAACTTGTCTGATCCAAAGCAGCAAGAGAATCCTCCAAAAAGTCATCGGCTGCCTGATAGATAAAATTTAACACAAGCCGCCCGGAATCCACCAGCTGATACTCCCATTCAATGAATCGCCCTTCATAAGCAAACGGACTACGACTCACAGGTAAACCAGTAGGATCATTTGCATTTTTATCAATTTGAAAGTCTTCAAATTGTACACGGGCAACCTCTTCTACCCATTCCATAATTTCTGCTTTACAGTAAGTGTCCAACTGTTGTAGTTGATTTCTAATTTGCCGCTCTGAATTGTTAAATGGAAGAAGTGCACATCCAGATAAAAGAGCAACCATCGCCATCAACAAAACAAACACACATAACTTACGAACCTTATTTTGAAACATTTTTCATCTTCCTCCTTGTTTGGATACTATGGGTATTGTACCAAATCGCTGACGCGACGGCTAGTACAACTTTTCCTTTTGCTTACCATTTCTTGAAATAGATAAAAAAATGTAGCGGTTTTTACATATATGTTGTATTGTTAAGTTCTCACGCTT
>WRBB01000037.1 GCA_009779895.1 Lachnospiraceae bacterium | reverse complement strand
TCTGTTCAGTAATTTGCCAAATGCAACAACAATAGAGGGATTAGAATATATTGATACGAGTAATGTAACAAATATGAATGCAATGTTTAATGGTTCAAGCAGTTTGCGAGAACTGGAATTTTCAAGCTGGGATACAAGTAATGTGACTGATATGGGTTGGATGTTTCAAGGTACAAATGGTTTGTCAAGTCTTGATTTGTCTAGCTGGGATACAGGACGCGTAGTTAGCATGAATAGTATGTTTCGTAATACAAGCGGTTTAGTTAATCTTGATGCATCAACCTGGGATACAAGCAATGTAACGAATATGAATAGCATGTTTGCGAATGCTACCGGCTTGGTTGAACTTGATTTATCTAATTGGGATACACGTAGAGTAACCGATATGACTCAAATATTTATGAATGTGAATAGTCTTAGAGTTCTAAGCTTAGGTGAGAATTTTGTTTTTCGTTTAATTGTGTTCTTTCCAAACGTACCGAATAATGCGACATATACCGGAAGATGGCAAAACATTGGTGCCGGAACAATAGAAAATCCTACCGGAAGTATAGCTTTCACAAGTGCAGAGCTTGTGAATCAATTTAATGGTGCTACCATGGCGGATACCTTTGTGTGGCAACGAAGAGATGCCATTGTACCTTAATTTCGGAAGTGCTCATTTAATGAAAGTAGATATCTTAGCTTTATAAACTTATGTAGGCGCAGAAGCTTTTATTGAAAAAAGTTGTAGTATATTGAATTGATTGATGAATTTAAGGAACAGAAAGCACCATTTTGCGATAAGATTTTGTTTTAAACAAATCAGAAGCAAAGGTTGGTGCTTTCGATGGTTTGTGTCAAATAAAGTTAAGTGGGGTTAAATATTGAAATTGTGTTCGAAAGAAATCATAGTATAATAAAATAAATAAATTCAGTTTTTGTTTTGTAGTAAGAAAGTGCCTGTATCTAGGCAGGTTATGACGTTTTATAGTTACTTAAAAATGTTTAAACAACAGGGAGAGTATGAAATGTTCAAAAAGAGATGGATACTTAGTTTGGTTTTAATTGTAATGATGGCATCTGGTAGTATTTTGACTGTAATTGCAACAACAAATTTGACAGGAGAGTCTGAGGGTCAAATCACCTTTGAGCCTGATGATACGCCAAATTTGGGTGACATCAGAAATCCGGAAAATCCGGATGACCCGTTTAATCCTCATTATCCAGGTCATATCATCACGGGTTCCGATGGAGCACTTAGAATTGAAGCGGTTCCGAATTTTATGTTCGGACAACATGTTATCAATACGTCAAATAGGATGTTTCCGGCACTTGTTCCAAGAGGAATAGATGTTGATGAGGTAGATCGCCATGTACCACATTTTGTTCAGATTGGTGATTGGCGTGGCACCGGCCAGGGTTGGACGTTGTCAGCCCAATTAAGTAGCCAATTTTCCGGTGGCGGATGGACGTTAACAGGAGCCCAAATTCATTTGCGGAATATTGGAGCCTTATCTGCAAGTCCGGCAGTTAGCCCCACAAGTAGTAACATCAGACCGACGGAAGCGGTACTTCGTTATGGCAATGGTTTGGTCAATTTGGTGAGAGCTGGGGAAAATGAGGGTATGGGTATTACCTCTGTTCGTTTTGGAAATTATATGTTGGGTGGTGGTGATGCGGTAGCGGCATCCAACAGTGTGTTTTTGTCCATTCCACCGAGTACACAGATATTTGCAACCACTTATGTAGCAACCATTACCTGGAGATTGGTAGAAGGGCCGATGGGTTCTTGGGATGATTCCGGGAATAATGGTTCACAAACTTGGAATCCGCCAAGTGGTCCGCCACCTGGGGTAACCACTGAATGGAGGCCCATGCACATGGCACCGCCGGTTGAAGGTGGAATAATCACGTTTCGGGATGGTTTTCCTTGGTCTGATATTATTTGGAGATGGGATGGGGAAGAATGGATTTTGGAGCGAGATAATAGTAATTCTCATATTACCGGTTCACTTATGTTTTTGATGGGTATATTTTATCGTATTCCTTCTTCGCCGGGGATGACGAGTGATTGGTTTTGGACAGGAACGGAGTGGATTCCGCCCAATCGTTGGCCAGTTAGTGGAGGTCTTCGCGACCCATGGGGCGTATCTCTGTTATCTACACATCCTCCCGGAGTCGCATATGATGAATGGGATGATTTTGCTCTTGTGTCACCAGTATCTGATTTGCGATATGTGTTTTTCTGGGATAGTTATAATGCGCAGTGGTGGGCTCCTAGAATTGGAAATATATGGCAAGCTATTAATGACGGCAGAGTAATGGGGGTTAATTCGGGACTGTGGGGTAATTACGTGGATTTACCGAATGCACCAAAAACGGGAGCGTTCTCATTTGCAGAAGCGTACTGTTGGGATACTTATAATTGGGTTTTTACTTGGTTTATGCTAAGTGATGGTGTTTGGATTGCGGAAAATGACTGGTAGGCCGTGTCTGGATTATTTCATCTAAAAGAATTATTTGATAATGAAGTAACAGTCTTTTCTTTTCGTGTTTATCACAGGGAGGAAAGGGCTGTTTTTGAATAAATGGAATATTGTGTCAATGATTATTCTAAAAAACTTGGCGAATGGAATCCATATGATGGTAAGCGATTAACAACCAAGTGCCTATTATCATAAGGTTATGTATGTTAAAATTCAAATAAAATCAAGTTTTTCAAGTTATAGTTTTTCGAGTTATTCAAGTATTAATAAATACTAAGAAAGGATTTTATTATGGATAAACGGATATTTTTTAATGTACGGATGGTTTACCATTTACATTTTAAATTTAAATATGTATTACAAAATTGTATTAAAAATAAAAACGGTAAAAAGACTGTATTTTTACGGGGGAGGGGTGATTGATGTCAGATAAAGTTAAGAATTGTCAAAAGTTGACATTATTTACAAAGAAAAATTTGCTATAGTTTAAGATAGGGTTAGATATTTCATTTTTATTTTAATGGTACTAGACGGCTTAGTAAGTTGAAAAAGGAGGAAATGTTTTAATGAAACGTAAACTATTGGGAATTATTATTTTGTTGTTTGCTGTATTTGCGGTGGGAGGATTGATGTCAGATACTGTGTATGCGATTCCGGCAGATTCAACACCGTGGCAATTTGAGCAACCGGACGGTACAAGTATTACTCTTATTACCTTTGGAGATGAATTTTTTTCTTGGACGGAAACCACATCAGGTTTTGTTGTTGAGTATGATTCAGATGCAGAAGCTTTTTATTATGCGTACATAGAAGATTCTATTTTGCGCCCCGGAAACCAAAGAGTAGGGCAGACAGTGTTATCACGTAGTGATTCATTAATTGCTCATACAAGTAGTAGGCTAACTAGAAGTGGCATACAAGGATTATTGGAAAATATTGATAGAACCTTATATATAGAACAATTTTCTGGACCTATGATGCGTTCAGCGGTGATGGGAAGACCATCTATTATACAGACAAACAATCGGCAGCCTTTGTTGCTTTTGCTTGTAGAGTTTAGTGATAGACAATTTTCCCCTGTTTACTTGAATGAGGCATTTCCAACAACAACATCATATTGGTCAAACAAATTTTTTGGTGAAACCGGAAGGACAGTTAATACTTGGTTTCGGGAAATGTCCGGTGATTTTGATTTACAGTTTACTAAACCATCGTTTACGCAAGAAAATAGTTTTTCCGTGCAAGAGCCAATTCCCGGTGTACATTCTGTGCTCATTCAAGATGGAGTAGCTTTGGTGCGTTTGGAGCGGGAACATCCACATCCTCAGAGAAATCCGGAGACGGGTCGTTTAACTAGTGTACATCCTGATGTTAGTTTGGCATTTGAAGCCGTTAGACCATTTGTAGATTTTTCAGAGGTTCCGATAAGAAATAATCGTATTTATAATGAGGACTTCAACATTTATAGCGTATTTGCCGGGTACGAAAGAACGGCATTAGAGGGTGTAACCAGAGATCAATCAGTTCCTGGGCATGCTTACCCAAATGCGTGCTCGATTTATGGTGCACAGGGAATTCATAAAGGTGTGAGTTTATTACCTGTTGCCAATAATTCAAAAAGATTATCAAGCGTTGCCATACATGGTGAATTGCAAACTTCAACGCATACTATGGGAATTGGGGTTGCGGTGCATGAAATTGGACATTTGATGGGGGCACCGGATTTTTACGATCCCACAGGAGCCTCGGAGGGTCTGGGGTTTTACTGTGTAATGGCATTAGGAGGATGGGGAGCGGCAATACATGAACCATGGGCTGCTAGAGCCGGATGGACACCGGTAGGTTTTGGTGCTTTTATGAAAGTATCATTAGGTTTTGCTGAGCCTGTGGTTGTATCTGTTGATTCTATGGATGAAGTATATCAGGAGATTTATGTTCATAGTCGTGGAACAGATGAAGGTTATAATGTTATAAAAATAGTTAGTGAAGCTGATCCAAATCAATATTTTCTTGTGGAGAACCGGCAGCAAATTGGTTTTGATGCAGGATTGTTTAGTGCCAGAGTATTTTTTGATGGGGCCTCAGCACCTCGGCATTCAGGTATATTAATCTGGCATGTTGATGAAGGGGTTTTAGCGGCGAGTGAATTTGATCATGAGGGCAGAATGAGACAGCAGTGGCATTCGCCGGTAAATAATTGGATGCATAGGGGAGTTGCCGTAGAGGGTTTAACACAGAGGATGGAAGATGGATATGTATTCTTTCGAGCGGATGGTCAAAATGAATTTGGCCTGTATAGTGAACCTAATTCTAATTTCCATATATTAGGGGAGCGTCAATTGCGGCTAAGTGCTTATAATTGCCATCCACAAGATTTGCCTAGTAATATTGAGATTTTAGTTTTAGATAATAGTGCAACTTCTATGCAGGTTCAGATTACATCTTTAGTTGATAAAAGAAATGTAGTTGCGGAAGGAAGTTTTGCGGATCAATCGGGTATTGATGGAATGCGTGGGGCTCGGTGGATATTGTATGAAGATGGTACATTAGAAGTTAGTGGAGGATTTATGAATTGGACGTTGTTCAATGGACCTTGGCAAGCCTACCGCAATCAGATTAATCAAATTATATTTACAAATCCGGTGACTGCCGGAGTATCATTAGCGAATCTATTTAGTAATTTACAAAATGTAACGGCAATAGAAGGTTTAGAGTATATTGATACAGGCAATGTAGTTAATATGAATAGAATGTTTAACGGAATGTTAGGCTTAACAAGCTTGGATGTTTCTAGTTGGGATACAAGTAGAGTGACTAATATGAGTTGGATGTTTCATAATGTAAGGAGTTTGATTGAGCTTGATTTGTCCGGTTGGGATACAAGTAGTGTTACGAGCATGGGAGTTATGTTTAATAGTGCTAGTAGCTTGGTTAATCTTGATGTATCGACTTGGGATACAAGCAATGTGAGAAGTATGGAAGTTATGTTTGCGGGAGCAAATAGAATTGTGCATCTGGATCTTTCGAGTTGGGACACGACGAGTGCCAATAACACGTCGGGAATGTTTCAGAATATGTTTGGTTTAAGAGCCCTAAGTTTAGGTGAGAATTTTGTTTTCGTAGGGGACGTGAATTTGCCTGGTGTACAAAATAGTGGAAGATATACTGGAATGTGGCAAAACATTGGTGCCGGAACAATAGAGAATCCAACCGGAAATATAACTCTAACAAGTGCAGAGCTTATGAATCAATTTAATGGTGCTACCATGGCGGATACTTTCGTGTGGCAACGAAGAGATGTCATTGTACCTTAATTTCGGAAGTGCTCATTTAATGAAAGTAGGTATCTCAGCTTTATAAACTTATGTAGGCGCAGAAGCTTTTATTGAAAAAAGTTGTAGTATATTGGATGGATTGGTTAATTTTAGGAAAAGAGAGCACCGCTTTGCGATAGGATTTCGTTTTGGAAAAAATTCAAAAGCAAAGACCGGTGCTTTCGATGGTTTGTGTCAAATAAATTCAGTTTTTGTTTTGCAGCGTAAACGGCAAATCATGAGTACCTAGCCATCCACTAGTTTTTTTGAGATAATTGGAGAGTATTTAAAAAACTAATAGTTTTTTGGAGGTCATTATGGATAAAACAATTCATGAAATACGATTATCTCAATGAACATCAGTTATAAAGGAATGCCGTAGTAGTGGCATGACCGTTTGAGCTTGGTGTGAGCAAAACAATATCAACAAAAAACGTTTTTATTATAAAATAGGTGAAACCCTTAGAGAATAAAGGATTAGAAACAAAAAGGCAGTGTTAAATTTGACACTACGTTTGCTCAAAACGAGGTATTTGTATGGATTACATTAAAAGAGATATTGATCCCACTGGTGTTAGAAGTTTCAAAAAGCTATTCGGCAGTTTATTTCAATTGAAAAGCATATAAATTCATGATAAGATGAAGTCCAACATGCACCGGAGTTATTTCCGGAAATAAAGCGAATCGTTGATGAAAGTGAAGGATATGGACAAGTTTGGTTAACAGGTTCTCAACATTTCTCAATGATGAAAAATATTCAAGAGTCATTGGCCGGGCGTATTGGAATCATTAAAATGTATAGTTTTTCTAAACATGAAATAGACAACGTGCAGTTTTCTACACCTTTAGGCTTTTCCTTTGAGGAACTTGAAAAACGACAAAGAGAAACAAGTCCAACAGATTTACAAGATGTTTTTCGTTATATATGGACAGGTGGTATGCCACGCGTATCACAAATGTCTGATAGAATGCGCAAGAACTTTTTTGATGCCTATACCAATACTTATCTTTTAAGAGATATTGTTGATTTAGGGGGTGTATCTGATAGCATGAAATTTATTAGATTTTTACGTGCTTGTGCTGCATTGACCGGTGAACAGGTTAATTATAAAACGCTGGGGGATGCTACGGATATATCACAGCATACGGCAAAAAAATGGCTTTTACTACTAGAAAGTATGGGGATCATCTATCTTCTTCAACCTCACATGAATAATGAGCTAAAACGTTTAGCAAAAACACCGAAGCTATATTTTTTAGATACGGGGTATTGCGCAGCGTTATCCATGTGGCCATCTAAGGAAACAATGATGAGTGGTCCGGTTGGGGGAAAATATTTTGAGAATTATGTTATATCCGAATTGGTACGTGAATTAGAATATTGTGGAAATCAAGCTAATTTAACTTATTATCGGGATTCAAATGCCAATGAAATTGATGTTTTTATTGAGCGAGGGAACCATATTCATCCCTTAGAAATTAAACTTTCTGCAAATCCGAAAAGAACTGAAGTTAAGAAATTTTCAGTTATTGAAAAAGCCAAATTTGAGCAAAGTACAGGTGGAATAATTTGTATGGTGCCGAAACCTTACATGATTGATGAAAAAAATTCATTGATACCGGCAAACTTGATATAACGAATATTGAACACAATGAAACGAAAAATAAGTTGAAAAGGTTGTTATCTATGAAACTACAAAAAGGATTGGATTCATTCCAATTAAAAATAATTGCATTGATTTTTATGACAATTGATCATATTGCGGTATTTGGATTATTAAGCCCATTTTCGGATACCGTACACACTGTTTTTAGAAGCGCGGGTCGGATAGCCGCCCCGATATTTCTATTTATTCTCGTACAGGGTTTGCTTCATACAAGGAGCAAGTTGAAATTTATTGTTCGCTTATACATTGCTGCTGCTGCGGTAGAGGCACTTAATGTGATATTCCAACTTGGTTTTTTTGCAGGTTACCCATTCACGCCGGGCAATATTTTCCGCACATTGATGTACACTGCCCTTTATATAACCTGCATAGAATATATAATCAACGCAGTGAAGAAAAATGAATATAAAAAAATGATATTGCCTCTGTTTGGGATGATTTTGCCATTTGTTGCAGCATGGATATTCAGCCTAGCAAGCCAATATGCAGATTTATATATGCAAGCCCCGTTGATACCCTTACGTGGAATAGATATACTGACCATGCTCTTATGTCCGATTCATACAATAGAGTTTAGTTTATTGTTTGTAGTGCTTGGAGTGGTATGGTATTTTGTCAATCGCAAAATGTTGAATTGCTTGATTTTGGTGCTGTTGTCAGGCATATCTTATTTACTAAATCATACATTGTTTATGGATTTGCCTTTTTCAAATGTGCTGTCCTTTAATTTCTATCAGTTGTTTGTAAGTGTTCAATGGTATATGGTTTTGGCTGTTCCTTTTATTGCTTTTTACAATGAGGAAAAAGGAAGAAGTTTGAAATACTTTTTTTACATATATTACCCATTGCATCAATATGTTTTGTTTCTCCTTGCAATAATTCTTTTCAAAACGTGATAGGTGAAGTTATAAAACAGTTGTCAAATAAAATGATGTTTAATTTTGCGAAAAAAATGCAAAACCAAACAATGACTATTGAATTAAATCTTCTTGCCGGTTATAATTAGAATCATGGAGAACATAAAATAGAGAAAAACTTGTAAACTATGATAAGGACGGTGTTGAGATGTTGTTAAGATTTAAGGTATCTAATTATAAATCATTTTTAAATGAAATAGAATTTTCTATGCTTCCGGCTCCAAAACAAAAAGGATTGGAGTATAGTCTTTTTCGTGAACGTTTTCGCGGTCGTTCACTAAAAGTTCTAAGTTCCTCGGTTGTATATGGTCCCAATGCATCCGGTAAAACAAATATGATTGGGGCAATGGATGTGTTGCGCTCAATCGTTCTTGAAGGTGATATAAAAAATGGAGAAAAAGTCATTAGTCCAAATAATGCAGCAGCATTTTTAGAATTGATACCAAATAGTAAGTTAAATAAAAGTAAGCCGGTTAATTTTGAAATTGATTTTATGGAAGGTGATTTGCGTATCCAGTATAATCTAAGTCTTGATTTGGGAACTTTTCTGATATCGGATTATAAAAGGCGAATTTTGAAAGAGGATTTGATTGTAAATGGATATGAAATTTTTAATCGTAGTCAAGAGATAAATATCAAAAATACGAAAGAGTTAAAAAGATTTACATCTATTGATGATGAAAAACAAATTGCAGATTTAGTTAGTATTGCTACAAATAGTTTAGATCCGCAGGAGCTGTTTTTGACCAATGGTTTTCGTTTGTTGTTTTCGGTGCAACTTGCGCAGTTTGTTATGGATTGGTTTGCGAATAAGTTTTTGGTTATTTATCGTGCTGATGCAGTTCAGATCTTAGATAGGAAAAAAGACTATAAGAAAGGCGTAGGTATATATTTAGAAAAAACGCTACGTAAAGCGACGGGACTATTTGGTGTAGGAGAAAATGAATTGGGATATACTGCGGTTGAAGATGAGCAAAAACCAATGCTATATTCTATTTTTGGAAAAAAAGATAATCTGGCAATTCCGGCTGAAGTGTATGAATCCTTTGGAACACTAAGATTTATCAATATCTTTCCTTTAGTGATTAGAGCAATCAAGTCTGGTGGAACATTAGTTGTAGATGAATTTGATGCATCTATTCACCCAATGGCATTGATGAGCATAATTAATATTTTTCATAATGATGATATAAATGTGAATAAAGCGCAATTGGTTTTTAATACGCATAATCCCATTTTTTTAAATCAAAATCTATTTAGAAGGGATGAAATCAAGTTTGTTGAAAGGGATGAAGACAATGGTAGTGTGCTTTATTCTTTGTCTGATTTTGGCACATCAGGTAGAGGTGGCGTGCGTAAAAATGAAGATTATATGAAGAACTATTTTGTTAGTAGATATGGAGCTATCAAGGAAATTGATTTTACTCCTGTATTTGAGAATCTTTTAAAGGATGAAAATGAGGTATTACATGACGAGGAATAGAAAGCAGAGTCTAAAATATTACTTTTCTGTTGAGGGATATACAGAAAAATGGTATTTTGAGTGGTTACAGAAACTCATTAATCAACAAAAGCAAGGAAGATATTTGGTATCATTTGTTTGTAAGATTCAGAAAAATCCTTCTAAGTTTGTGAAGTCATTAAATATTACTAATGTTGGAAAGAAACAAAAGTTATTTCATGTTTCTGATTATGAAAGTGATGATCCAATACACAGTAAACAATTTATTGAAACAATGGACAATTTGAAAAAAGCAAATATTTCCGGAAAAAACATTAAATATGAATTTGCTTACAGTAATTTAACCTTTGACCTTTGGATGATACTTCATAAATCTATGATGAATGAATCGTTGGCACACCGAGACCATTATTTAAAGTATATTAATAAATCGTTTTATGAATCATTTCGGGAAATGAAGGAATACAAGAAAGAGAAAAATTTCAAAAGATATCTTGAGAGTTTATCCATTGAGGATGTTATCAAAGCGGTGCAAAGAGCCAAGGAAATTATGTCCAATAATGAAAAAAACGGTTATACTTTAAATAAATATAAGGGTTATAGCTATTATAAAGAGAATCCGGCATTGGAAATAGGCAATGTGGTTGGAGAAATTTTAAAGGAATGTGGTTTGATGATGTAAGGAAAAATTATAATAAATAGTGCAGAAGAAATAGTTAAACCTATTCATGAAAACAGGGAAGGAGGTGTAACCAATGACACCAAGACAAAAATTAAATATGTTACGTTGGGGTTTATTTGAAATCATTACACTGATTATCGGCGCATTACACATGATACTGATACCGGCCCACAGGACATATGCATTGCCTTTTTATGGCGTGCTTTTCCTTGGTTTGATTGCCTGGGTCATTACACTTTTGGTATTGAAGTCAAAAGGGCGTAAAAACAACTAGCGAAGCGGGTATACCGTATCGCTAGTTGTTTTATAACTTATCGGATTTAGGTGGTTCAAGAAATCAACCCAGGTTTGTCACTGGGCACAAACTTAAAGAAAATGGCAGCGGCCACAAATAAAATGGCGATTCCGGCCACACCATAGTGCGCCTGTCCGGTTGCAAGTGATACCACCCCAAAGATTGCCGTACCAAGGACGGAAGCAAACCGGCTAAACACATTATAAAAGCCAAAGTATTCATTTGATTTTTCCTTTGGAATGATGCGACCAAAGTAGGAGCGGCTCAAAGCTTGAATGCCGCCTTGGGCTGTTCCGACCAACATAGCCAATGCCCAAAACATGATGGTAAGTGTTTCGATGCCTCTTGCGGGTGCCATAAATAAAGCAATAAAGCAAATCACAATATAGGTGCCGATGGCAAAATAAATCATGGCCTTTGCGCCGAATTTTTTCGCTAGTTTTCCATAAATAATCGCAAAGGGAAAAGCGACAAACTGGGTCACCAAAAGAACCGCCATCAAAGTCAAGGCACTGATTCCGATTTCGGTACCATAGGCTGTAGCCATTCGGATGATGGAGCCTACACCGTCACTGTATAGGAAAAAAGCAACCAAGAAAATAAGAATATGTTTTTGCTTTGCGATGTCTTGAAAGGTCAACCAGACATTCACAAAGCTCTTTTTTACATAACCTTTTTCTTTTGGAACGCCGTATTTTTGATGCACATTTCTTAGCATTGGGATAAGAAAAACAATCCACCAAACCACTGCAATGATAAAAGCGATTCGATAGGCAATCATCGTATCCATATGAATGATTTGAAGTTCTGCCAATAATACAAAAACAATACTAAGAATAAATGGCAGGGCACCTCCCACATATCCAAAGGCAAAACCCAAGCTGGAGATCCAGTCCATTTTTTCATCATTGGTAACATCCACCAAAAAAGCATCATAAATTTTGTTTTGCCCGGAGTAACCCACCGAAGCGATGACAAAAACAACCAACATCACAAACCAATAGCGTTCCGGTATAAAAGCCAAACCAAACGTACCCAATAACCCAATAAAAGTAAATACACAAAAAAGGAATTTTTTTCGTCCTTGAAAGCCTGAAAGGGTTCCAATCACGGGTGCCATCACCCCAATGACAATCATACTAATCGTATTACCAAAGGCAAAATATGCCACCGCGGTAGCTCCGTCAACACCTGAGTTTTCTGCCGCTTGTAGAAAAAACAAGCTCATAATAACCGTCATCACAATCATCACAAATGACTGACTGGCCCAATCACAAATGACCCAACTAAATTCTTCCTTTGTGAGTCCTTTGGTAAAAGGGATTCTGGATTTCCATTCTTTTTCTTCTGTTTTCAATTTGCACCTCACTAAGTTTTGTTTTGAAATGGTATACGATGTTATCCTTCGTGGATTTCGTATTGGGTTGCAGATATCGTAAAGAATTCATCACAACAAGACTCAACGAATGAAAGAAGTCCCGCCACAGTGACAAGGTTTCCGATTTCCGGGAGATCTAATGTACCATGATACTCCACAATAATATGAAAATCTCCTGCTTCATTTACCAGAGCAAAGCCCTGGGGGTTCACATTGCTAACAGTGCCGGTCAGCGTGATTTCACCCAAAAAGGCATCGGGATCATCTTGTATGTCCTCCATGGTAAATGCATCTGCTTGCCCGGCATGCTCCCTTTCAGTTCCATTACATGCAAAAAGAAATAAACTGAAAATCAAAACAATTGCGCCATAAGTGATCCGTCTAATGTTACTCATTTTTTCCCCTTTCCTATTTGTTGGATTTTATAAATTTTTTCAATGCAGCCAAACCTCTGGTAGAGATACGGCAATACTCACCATTTATCATTTTTAATTCCATTTTTTCTTTATCAATATAGTCAATATTTTCCACATTTGCCACATAAGAATTGTGAACACGCAAAAAGGAATGGTGATAACTTTCCGCATCTTTTAGTAGATAACGAAAGTGTAGCTTTCGATTGACCAGATGCAAAATCACATGGTTTCGTTCGCCGGAGGTTTCAAAAAACATAATGTCACGCAGCGCAAATACATGAACTTTGCCACCGATATTCACCAGGAAATGTTGGTTGCTTTCCTTGCGTGTCGCCAAATAACGTTGATAGGCCACATCAATGCTTTTGGTGATTCTTTGTTTGGTTTCCTCATAATCTTTTCTTTTAATAATGTAATCTAAAGCTTCTATTTTAAGGGAAAAGGTCAACAAGGTTAATTCGCTGTGAATGGTTACAAAAACAATATGACCCAGCAAATCCCGCTCTCTGATTTCGCTTGCCAATGTGAAACCGTTTATTTGTTGCCCAAAATTCACACCCAAGAAATAAAGACCGATTGTTTTTGGGTGCATGCGCAAATAATTTAAAATTTTTTGGGGATTGTCCGTAGACATCACCAATTTCATATCAAAATCTGCAAGAAGGATATGATTTTGGACAGTGTGTTCTACACGTTCCCGTTGCATTGCATCGTGTTCACAAATAAATATTGACAGCATAGTGCCCTCCTTTACGTTTGCATTTCAAGCAAACTTGTGTATCGGATTTTGCGAATTCGTATATGTCTGAACAGTAACTAAATACTATTACAGAAATGTAATTATGTAAAGTAGAAATTTTAATTTATGGAAAAGAAATACAACAGTAAGGATGAAAAAGTGTGTTATTTTGCCGGATAAAAAAAACAGAAAAGCATATATTTTTGCATGTTAATCAAAAAATGGAATTTTAAAGAAAAGATGTTGTATGATGTTCTCGGGTGAAAGATATCGGAATAAGGATATTCAGAAGAGGGAATGTGTTATGGAAGCATTAAAAATTGCTCTTTGTGATGATGATACACAGGAGCGGGCATATTTTTATAATTTATGCAAAAAGTTAAAAGAGCGCAAACGTATTCAAGTAAAAGTGAAAGAATATGAGCGTGGGGATACATTGTTGTTTGATTTTCAGGATTCACGCATCAAAGCAAGCGTGGATATTGTGTTGTTGGATATTAATATGCCGGGCACCAATGGAATTGATGTGGCAAAAGGTTTGCGCAATGCGGGGTTTCAGGGCTCTATTATTTTTGTTACAAAGTCAAAGCGGCATTGGAAATCGGCTTTTGATGTGAAAGCATTCCATTATATTACAAAAGACGAGGACGCAGAGGAACGCTTTTTGGGTGTTCTTGCAGAAGCGGCAGAAGAAGCAATGGAAAAACGTGATAAAGCCTTGTTGTTTTCAGCGATTGATGAGACCCGCAGAGTGAATGTGGCTTCTATTTCACATTTTGAAGTTTCAAGATATATGGTTCGTGTGTATTATGGGCAGGATGAATTTGAATTTACTTCATCATTGGCAAAAATAGAGCAGTTGCTTTCTAATAATGAAAATTTTATGAAAGTAAATCGTGCTTATCTGTTGTCTCTCTCTCATATTGAGCGATATGACGAAAAAGCAAAAAACGTAGTGATGCAAAATGGAATAGTAATACCGGTTAGCCGAAATTATAGCAAAAAGTTAAAAACAAGGATGACAGAATTGTTGAACGGATAATAAGCGTTAGAAGGATTTTTAGGAATAAGCGTCTTTCAGAAACATCAAAGGATGCTTGTTTTTGTATTTAAAAATATATGATGTGTATCAATTTAGAAGTTGAAACTATCATTTTATACGTTCTGAAACACAGGAGGCCATAAAGTATGCTACCCTGCTAACGAACAGTAATAAATGTAAACAAGAGGATTATGCGAATGGTAACAAAACAAGATGAGCAAAAAAGTAAAGATGTGAAGTCTCATCTTGGTGGAATCTTTTTTTATTTGATTTTGATTGGGATTGTTGTGGTTGTATTTTTTCTAACCCGAGAGGAAGAGGCAGGGATTCCCAGACATATCGCGGGATTTTCTGTCATGCGGGTATTAACGGGCAGTATGCAAAGTGAGATACCCCAGCATTCTTTTATTATCACAAGGCAGGTAGATCCACAGGAAATCCGAGTGGGGGATGACATTACGTTTTTGGTCAGTGAAACCAGAACCATGACCCATCGTGTGATTTTGATTTATGAGGACTATCGGGATA
>WRBB01000036.1 GCA_009779895.1 Lachnospiraceae bacterium | reverse complement strand
TAGGTTTTTTGATTGTTTCACCTGTGTTATAGGTTTGATTACAGATACGACAAAGGAATTGTCCCCGCCCTCCGTTGTTATCGTATTGATAATGATGTGGAGCATCGCATCTGGGGCAAACAGAGGAGATAAGATAATGAATAATAACTATAACTCAAACGGAAATAGGCAAGATAGCTTTCACGATTCAAAGACAATAAACGCAGTACGAAGCACAAGACAAGCGATTAGTAATGTTCACGCCATAGTTGGCGGTGCACTTTTAGGGATAGGTTTACTTATGTTCACAATGCACTTATTTTTTGACCATAGTGCCGCAGTTCGTGCGCTTGTAATAACGGGTGGCACATTGGCTTTTTCGGGCATGGTTGAATTGATTGTTTCCGCAGCTTTGCGGCGGTCGGTTCGCAGGGAACAAGAAAAGCTGGCTCGGTTAAAATTCGAGGGCATGACGTTTACAGGAAAAATCACACGCATACAGCGTCATGCTGGTATACATTTTGGGCGTTCTTACCCCATATACGTTGAATGTTCCTATGAGAACCGTGAGGGCAAAACTTGCTTAGTAAGAAGCCAGTCTTTCTTGCACAACAGCGAAAATTTCCCTATGTTTCCTCATAGTATGGCTTCGGCGGGTACACCTCACCATGATAATTATTCCGCTTGGGTATATGTAAATCCGCACAATCCACATGACTATGCTGTTGAGGTTTTAGACAAGTAACAGAAGCGCACGCCGATTTTGAGTCTGCAAAGGCTGAAATGGATAGACTGACTGCGTAATGAGTAGAAGAAATTTACTACTTTTTTACTACGTTTCAGAGCGGAAATGTGAGAGGTTTTAAGGGTATACGTGAGTTTCTCCCAAAACAATTACTTGATTTATGGCAACACAAAGGCATACATCAAAATAAAGTGACAAATGCTTCCGCCCATTACAAACAGATGAAAAATCTCATGTCTGCCAAAATGTTCATGTAATTTTTCGAATATTTTTAATTTTAGGGCATAAATCACACCGCCGATGGTGTATACAATCCCTCCGCCAAGCAGCAGTCCGAAAGCGGTAGGGGACATGGCATCCAGTATTTGTGTAAAAGCAATCACGCAGGTCCAGCCCATTCCAATATATAAAGCGGAAGAGACCCATTTTGGGCAATAGATCCAAAACAATTTAAGTATCATGCCAAGTAGGGCAATGCTCCAGATGATAATCAGCATAATGATGCCGATGGGACGATCTAGTACCAATAAGCAGATAGGTGTGTAAGTTCCGGCGATTAATACAAAAATCATCAGGTGATCGATTTTTTTTAATAAGGTATGAAGTTTTTCGGTTTTGCCGAAACTATGGTATGTGGTGCTTGCAGCATAAAGTAAAATTAAGCTTGCAGCATAAATGGTCAAAGAAATAATATAAATAGGGGCAGGTTCCGAGGCGGCCTTGATGAGCAAGGGAATCGCTGCGAATATGGCCATAAGCATTCCAATAAAGTGTGTGATGGCACTGCCGGGTTCTTTTAAAAATCGTTCTTTTTTCATGTCTGCTTCCTCCAAATGCGTCAAACATATTTCAATACATAGTTTTAAAAACTACATACAACACATATCCATATTACAACACGCTTAAAAATAAATCAATAGGAAAAAGGAGTTTTTTACTAAATTTTGCATGGAAATAAGATGTGTGTTATCCTATAAAAAGAAATTGGGATAGGCAAAAAGTGATTGAAATGTGAGGGAAATCAAATGAAATGTCCATATTGTGGCAATGATGATACCAAAGTAACAGACTCCAGACCTGTTGAAGAAAACAACTCTATCCGTCGCCGTCGTTCCTGCGAAGAATGCAGCAGGCGTTTTACCACTTTTGAGAAGATTGAATCCATTCGTATGATTATTGTTAAGAAAGATGATAATCGGGAACAATATGAGCGAAACAAAATTGAAGAAGGTGTTTTGCGTGCTTGTTATAAACGACCGGTGACGGCAGATTCCATTCAAAAACTCATTGATGAGGTAGAAAAAGAGATTTTTTATCATGAATCCAATGAGATTCCCAGCCATGTGATTGGTGAAATGGTGATGGATAAGTTAAAGGACTTAGATGCGGTGGCATATGTACGTTTTGCTTCGGTGTATCGGGAGTTTAAAGATGTAAATACCTTTATGGATGAATTAAAGAAAATCCTCGAGTAAATATGGAGATCAATTAGAACGATTGTACGTGATAAAAATCTTGTAATCCTACGAAAAATAACATACAATAAAATAGACAATTTAATAAAAATAAGAAAAAGGCCATTTGAAGAAGGAGACTTTGCATGAAAAGAATTACAATGATTCTTTTGGTGTTTACAATGATTTTGACCATTGCACTGAGCGGTTGTTCAGGTGATAGGGAAGAGTTAGAGTCAACAACAGAGAATGAACTTTTAGAACAAACCTTAGTCGAGGGAGGGACACTCCGTGTTGGAATTTCCCAAGATCTTGACAGTCTTGACCCACACTTAGCAACATCGGCAGGAACGCGAGAGGTTTTATTTAACATTTATGAGGGTTTGGTAAAGCCGGATCCCAGTGGTGCATTTTTTCCCGCCGTAGCGGAAGATTTTACCATTTCAGAGGATGCAACGGTTTTTACCTTTACACTCCGTGAGGGAATTCGGTTTCATGATGGCGAGCCGGTTACGATGGATGATGTTAGATATTCAATTGAGCGCAATGCCGATACAACAGATGGTGCACCATTGGTATCGGCGTTTTCTATTATTGAAAGCATTCATGTATTGGGAGAAGATACCTTAGAAATCGTTTTGCAAGAATCGGACATTGAATTTATTGCCAATATGACAGTGGCGATCGTGCCAAAACATGCGGAAGATTTGAATACAAATCCCATTGGTACAGGCCCATTTATGTTTGAATCAAGACGCCCCCAGGAAAATTTTATCATGGGTCGTTTTGATGATTATTGGGGGGAAAATGCCCATTTGGATCGGGTGGAAATGCGAATCATTGCGGATTCGGATATGATTGTGACCAATTTGTTGGGTGGTTCCATCGATATGTTTATGCGTCCTACAGCTGTTCAAATCAATGAATTAAACGAGGATTTTAACATTGAAGTGGGAACGATGAATTTAGTGCAGGCTTTGTACCTAAACAATGCGGTAGCACCTTTGGACAATGAAAAGGTACGACAGGCCTTAAGTTATGCCATTGACCCGGAACAGATTATTACCATGTTGGGGGGGCATGGGGTGCGGGTCGGCAGTAGTATGTATCCGGGATTGCAGGCATTGTTTGATGAAGAATTGACCACAGTTTACCGTCAAGATGTTACACGCGCCAAAGTCTTGCTGGCAGAGGCAGGTTTGCCGGATGGTTTTGATTTGGAAATTACCGTTAGTGCTGCAGATCAACCCCATATGGATACCGCACAGATTATTGTGGAGCAATTGCGAAATATCAATGTCAATGCAACCATTCGTCCCGTAGAGTGGAGTGTCTGGTTGGAAGAAGTACATGCCAATCGGGATTATATGTCTACAGTGGTAGGTGTGGATGCACGGGTGCTGACAGGCAGAGCTATGTTGGAGCGTTTTACCAGTACGGCATCCGGAAATTTTACAAATTTTAATGACTCGGCGTATGATGCTTTGTTTTTGGAGGCGATTGGTAGTACCGACCGAGAAGAGCAGATTGTGTTATATAAGCAGTTGCAACGTATTTTGACAGAGCGGGCCGCCAATGTTTACATTCAAGATTTGGCCAACTTTGTAGCAATTCGCAATAATTTTAGCGGCTATGTATTTTATCCGTTATTTGTGCAAGATTTTTCTACCATTTATATGGTGGAATAAGCAAACAGGAAAGGAGCACGAGAATGGCTTATGTAATCAGAAAATTAGTCGGCCTTATTATTACATTATTAATTGTCACCATTCTTGTGTTTCTTGTGTTTGAAATCATTCCCGGTGATCCGGCCCGGCGCCTTTTGGGCACCGAGGCCACAGCGGAACAGGTAGAAGCTTTGCGGACTGAGATGGGGCTAAATCGTCCCTTGCCGATACGTTATGGTGCGTGGGTGGCAGATTTTATGCGTGGTGATATGGGCATGTCCTTTGGGTTTCATGTGCCCGTTCAGAGTATGATTGTTAATCGTTTGCCCATTACGATTGTTTTGACGGCATTCTCTTTTTTGTTCATTCTTGTTTTGTCTTTGCCGATTAGCTTATTATCCGTCCGTTTTTTTCACAGTATACCCGATAAAATTATGCTGGTGTTGAATCAAATTGTGATGTCAGTGCCTCAATTTTTTATTGGTATTTTATTTACTTTTTTGTTTGGATTGGTACTTCGTTGGTTTGTTCCCGGTGGGTATGTTTCTTTTATGGATAGTTGGAGTGGTTTTTTGGCATATTTGATTTTACCGGCTTTGGCAATTGCTTTGCCTAGGGCGGCTATGACAGTGAAACTGTTACGAAATGCGTTGTTGGCAGAATTGGATAAAGAATATGTAAAAACGGCACGTAGCCGTGGCAATGGGCAATGGCGTATTTTAATTAAGCATGTTTTGAAAAATGGTTTTATTCCGGTGATTACATTTATGGGCATGACACTAGCAGATCTGATTACCGGTAGCATTGTGATTGAGCAGGTATTTGGTATTCCGGGTATCGGTCGTATTTTGATTACTTCTATTGCCAACCGGGATTATCCTATGGTTCAAGCGATTATTGTACTTATTGCAATGGTGATTTTGGTGATAAATGTGTTGGTGGATATTCTGTATCATAAATTTGATAAGAGAATTGTGGTATGAGAAAGAAAAATAATTCGATTAATTTTATATTTGGTTCTATTCTTACGAGTTTTATGCTTGGTTTGATTTTGCTTGGTTTTTTTTGGACGCCTTTTGATTCTGAGGCGATGCAGGCAGACTTGATGTTAAAGGCTCCCTCTTTGTTGCATTTGTTTGGTACAGACCAATTTGGTCGTGATGTGTTGAGCCGGGTTTTGGTTGGTGGTGGTAATACTTTGATTGTGGCAAGTGGTACGGTGCTCATTGGTGGTACGGTTGGGATTTTGTTAGGTGGTATGACAGGTTATTTTGGCGGTTGGTTAGATGAAGGATTTATGAGAGTCAATGATGCACTGGCGGCATTTCCGAGTGTTTTGATTGCGTTGCTTATCATAAGTGTTTCAGGATCCGGGCGCTTGGAAATGATATTGGCTTTGGGCATTGCTTTTATTCCGAGTTTTGTGCGTGTGGTTCGAGGTGAGTTTATGCGTTTGCGGGAAGCGGATTATGTGGTAAGTGCCAAACTCATCAAAGTACCCACGTTGCGGATTTTATTTGTTCATATGTTGCCTAATATTCGTCCGGTGTTATTGTCGGCGTTGACCATAGGTTTTAATAATGCGATTTTGGCAGAGGCGGGTATGAGTTATTTGGGCATTGGTGTTCAACCCCCGGATGCCAGTTTGGGAAAAATGCTTTCCGAAGCACAGACTTTTTTGGCAAGCGGGCCTTGGTGCGCTATTTTTCCCGGCGTATTTTTGGTATTGCTCATTCTTGGAGTGAGTATATTAGGCGAGGGAATTATGGACCAGTTTGGAGGTGGCCGCTGATGTTGTATGTGAACAATTTATCCATGCATTTTGAAGATAACGTGCAAGGAGAATGGGGGCGCAATTCAAAGAAAGAAGAGGTTTGGGCGGAAGTGGTACATGGTGTTTCGTTTCGTATGGAAACAGGTGAAATTCTAGGTATTGTCGGGGAATCCGGTTCAGGAAAAACCATCACTGCTTTGACCATTGCGGGCCTAAGAAAAACAGGGTTAGTGGTAGATGCGGGAGATGTCATTCTGGATGGTAAGGCACTTTTGCGATTGAATCCAAAGGAAATGAGTCAGATACAAGGGCGGGAAATCAGTATGATTTTTCAAGAGCCGATGACCGCTTTGAACCCAACGATGAAAATAGGTAAACAGGTGGAAGAGGCCTTGCTGTTACATAGGAAAGATTTGACAAAACAAGAGAGAAAAAGAAAGGTGTTGCAGGCTTTAGAAGAAGTGGAACTAAGCAATCCGGAAGAATTGTGGGGCAAGTATCCTCATGAGCTTTCCGGTGGTATGCGCCAAAGGGTGATGATTGCAGCGGCATGTATTTGTCGCCCCAAGCTGTTGATTGCAGATGAGCCAACTACGGCTTTGGATGTTGATACACAGGATGCGATTTTGGCTTTGTTAAGAAAGCTCAATCAAAAATATAATATGAGTATTTTGTTTATTTCACATAATCTTCGTGTGATTGGTGCATTGTGTAGCCGGGTGCTGGTGATGAAAGATGGGGAGATTGTAGAGGCGGGTGGCAGCAATGAAGTATTGCAGGTGCCAAAACATGATTATACAAAGGCTTTGGTAGCGGCAATACCGATGAGAGTAGGAAAGCAACATGGATGGAAAAGTTTTGGAAGTAAAAAATCTGTCAGTGGGGTATAAGGTGAATAAGGTGAATTTTGCCAAAGGCAAAAGAGAAGAGATTTTATCGGATGTATCCTTTCAAATTAGAGAGGGAGAGATGGTAGGTCTTCTTGGTGCCAGTGGTAGTGGAAAGACCACTCTTTGCAAGTGTATATTGGGGCTTTTAAAAGAGTACCAGGGGGAGATTATTCATTTTACAGAAAACCCACAGATGATTTTTCAAGACCCTTATTCTTCTTTGAATCCGAAAAAGAAGATTGGTTGGATATTGGAAGAACCTTTGAAAATAAGGGGGATAAAAAAAGAAGAGCGAAAAGAGCGTTTGCGGGCAGTGTTGGAAAAAGTGAGGCTGCCGCTTCAAATTGCCGATCGTTATCCCAAGGAGTTGAGTGGTGGACAAAGGCAGCGGGTAAGTTTGAGTTTGGCTTTGATGACAGGGGCAAAGTTTATTTTGGCGGATGAACCGCTGTCGGCTTTGGATGTGACGGTGCAGGCACAGATGATTGATTTGTTGCAAGAATTGCAAGAGAAAGAAAAATTGTCTTATCTCTTTGTATCTCATGATTTAGATGTGGTAGGTATGTTGTGTAAGCGTGTATTGGTGATTCGTGAAGGAGCGCTAAAAGAATATGAAATATAAAATAAGCAAATTGAAAATAGCAGCGACATTATTATTATTTGCTTTTATTGTTTCGGCGGTGATTAGCATGGTTTATTTTTATAGCCAAGTGAGTAGAACGGTGAGCACGGCGGATACCGGTCTAACGTATTCCTATCATTATATAATGATTGGTGATGCTCCAAATACCCAACAATGGCAGGAGATGTTTGATGCAGCTCATGATAGAGGTAAAGATTTGGGTGCATATGTAGAAAATTGGGGTGTTCATTTGCAACAAGGTTTTACCATCTATGATCAGTTGGAGATGGCCATTGCGGCCAATGTGGATGGTATTATTTTAAGCGGTTATAATGATGATGAGATGCTTGCTTTGATTAATTTGGCTGTGGAGCGGGATATTTCTATTATTACTTTGATTACGGATGTACCTGCCAGTGATAGAGGTGCTTTTATTAGTTTTAATGACTATGCCATTGGTAAGCTTTTTGGTCAGCAATTATTGGAGCTTGGTGAAAACAAAGAGGTGGAAGAAAGTGCAGGCAATTTAAATGTTACGGTATTGATTGATACAGCGGGTGATGTTGGTTTGTCGGGTATGATTTATCGTGGTATTTTTGAAGCGATGCGGGATTTTTCCGATCATAACGTAGAGATTACATCTTTGGAAGTGGGGCAAGTAGGTGAATTTGAGGCCGAGGAGCGAATTAGAGATTTGTTTTTAAATGTTAACCGACGCCCGGATGTATTGATTGCTTTAAATGCTACAAATACGGTGATTGCCATGCAGTCTTTGATTGAATATAATTTAGTGGGGCAGGTGAAAATTTTGGGTACTTCGGTGAATGATAGCATTTTAAATGGTATTTCCCAAGAGATTATTTATTCTACAGTTTTTATCAATGAAAGAAGAATGGGTGAAAAGGCTCTGGAATTATTACATGCCAATGTGATAGGGGGAGAGAGCAATGATTACCAGATTGTTAACGTGAGTTTGATTGATTTGGACAATTTGCAAAGCTTTATTCAGCAGGAAGAAAGGCGGTTAGAGAATGAGAGCGAGTAGCTTACGAACATTTTTTGCCAGACTTCCCATCCGGGTAAAGTTGGGTAGTATTTTCTTTTTCGCTTTTCTTTTGATTTTTGCGGTGATGGTTTTTTTCTATATAAATGTAAATGCGACGGTTCAGCAGATTGATGAGGTATATGCAAGCAATACCCGCCTTAATGATTTGCGGGATACATTGGAGGAAGTACAATCTAATTTGTATCAATATTTAAATACCAGAGGAAGTGAGGCCTTGGAAAATTATTATTTTTTTGAGGCGGAGTATAAACGACAGCTAGAGTTATTAAATGAACAAACATTGGGTGACACCCCTCAGTTGATGGAAAAAAACATACGAAATATTTCAGTGGTTTATTTGCAACGTACCAATGAGGCCATTGAAGCAAAACGGGCAAGAAACATCAGCTTATATCGGGAATTATATGAGGAAACAGGGCGGTTTTACCGGTATTTAGACGCAACCATTCAAGCGGCCAACGACATTAATTTTCGACAAAATTCGGCAAATTATCTGGTGTTAAGAGGTGTCTTGGATATGATGACGGGTGCAGGGGTTATTTTTCTGTTGTTGATTGTGACCCTGGCAATTATTTGGAGTTTGCTCATGACACAAGCGATAACAGAACCTTTGGTGTTGATGGCAAGAGCGGCCAACGAAATAGCAGATGGTAATATGGAGGCACATTTTCCTTATGTGGATACCCTTGATGAGATGGGGGCTGTGGCCAAGGCATCCAATAAGATGTTGGATCACATTCGTGAGTACATTGAAACAATCAAAGCGCATATGGTTTTGGAGAGCCAACTAAAGGAAAATGAGCTGATGATGCGTAGTGATTTGAATGAAGCTCAGCTCAATTATTTGCAGGCTCAAATCAACCCGCACTTTTTATTTAATACCTTAAATGCAGGAGTTCAATTGTCCATGTTGGAGGGAGCGAATCGGACGGGTGTGTTTTTGGAGAATGTAGCGGATTTTTTCCGTTATAATGTAAAGAAAATGCGTGAGGATACCACCTTGCAAGAAGAGTTGCAATTGTTGGATAATTATATTTATATTTTAAATGTAAGATATATGGGTGAGATTACTTTTGAAAAACAGTATGATGAAACATTACTTAATTGGGTGATGCCAAGTATGGTACTACAACCGATTGTGGAAAATGCGGTGAGCCATGGGATACAAAAAACGGAAGAAGAGGGCATTATTACATTGTCTATTTATCCGGATGGAGATATTGTGGTTATTCGTGTTCAGGACAATGGTGCGGGGATAGAGCCTGATATTGCGAGACGAATTATGGAGGGCGAAGACCTGCATGGTGATAGTGGTACGGGGATTGGTTTGGATAATGTACGAAATCGTTTGCGTCGGTATTTTAATCAGGATGATGTATTTGTGATTCGCAGACGTGAAGATATAAGAGGGACGGAAGTGCTGCTTCGGCTTCCGTTGCAGTAGGTGGTGGAGTTTATGTATAAAATATTATTATGTGATGATGAAGGAATCGTTCGTGAGGGTTTAAAGGTTTTAATCGGTAAGGAGTTTGGTGGAAATTGTCTCATTGAAGAGGCAAAAAGTGGTAGAATTGCCATTGAAAAATCGGCCAGTTTTCGACCGGATATTATTTTTATGGATATTCAGATGCCGGGTATCAATGGCATTGAGGCAATGCGGGAGATTCGAAAATCAGATAAAAATGTTATTTTTATTGTATTGACGGCTTATGACCGTTTTACCTATGCCAAAGAATCCATTGATGTGGGCGTTTTGGATTATTTGACGAAACCCTTTAATAAGACAACGGTATTATCCATTATTTCAAGAGCAATTTTGCAAATTGATGCCTATCGTAATAAAGTAAGTCAAGAAATGGAAGCCAGAGAAAAATTGGAAATGGTAATTCCCATCATTGAAAGTGGTTTTGTTTCGGGTATTTTTTTGCAGGATTCTTATTTGGATGATTCAGAACAGTATAAGGCATTTTTGGGCATTGAAGAGGAAAGCGGTTATATGATTTTGGTTCGTTATGGAGATGTAACCACAGATGGGGGTTTAAGCAATCCAGTAGGTGCAGGTGTTAAGGCCATGAAAAGTAGCAAAGGGATGATGGAGATTCTCAAAGAGTTTTTTCCTACTGGTCTTACGACGGTTTTGGGCAATCGTGCGGTTTTATTTGTGCCTTATCCAAACGAGGAGATGCCCTATGAAGAACGGATGTTGTGCATTGAGCGCACCCGTGAGATGGTGCGAAAGTTAGAGCAAAAACTGGAGATGCGTTTTGTTGCCGGTATTGGTAATGTGACTTCGTTCTTGCATTTATCCAAGTCCTATAAGGAATCGGTGAAAGCCTGTAAACAAGGAAGTAGTAAGGTGAATCATATTCAAGACATACAAAAGGAAAAAGCAGGTGACGGGAAGTCAAAAACCTTGGAGTTGATACTGCGTTCAGAACAACAGGTTTATTTGCAGTATGAAATTGCCTTTGACTTGGATGAATGGGAGGGGTATTTGGAGTATATCATGCGTGGTGCGCATTTTGCGGATTCGGAAGTATGGTTTTTGGAAAAAATGCTGGATGCGGCCAATGATATTACGGTAAAACAGCAGGAACGTTCCGGTGGTGTGGTGGAAAAAGCAATGGAGTATATAGAGAAAAATTTTACAAAAGAAATTAGTTTGGATGATATTTCTCATTTAGTAGATGTAAGCCCTTATTATTTTAGTAAGATATTTAAGGAGATGCAGGGTATTAATTTTGTGGAGTATTTGACTAATTTAAGAATTAATTATGCAAAGGAATTGTTGTTGTCGGAGGATTATAGTATTAAGGAAATTTGTTTGATGGTAGGGTATACGGACCCCAATTATTTTAGTCGTTTGTTTAAAAAGTGGACGAACCGTACACCTTCAGAGTATCGGGAAGGAGAGATTAGTTGAAACGAGTAATTTCTATTTCGTTGTGGTTGCTTTTATGCATTCCCTTTTTTACAGCCTGTGTACAGGAAGAATCTACGCCAAATGGTACTGTGGAAGTAGAGGGTGTTACTGACCGGGTACAGATTGGCATTACGTTTGATACATTTGTTTTGGAGCGTTGGATACGGGATCGTGATGTATTTGTTTATACGGCGACCCAACTTGGGGCAGATGTGATTGTACAAAATGCCAATGGTGATGTGGAGCGACAGGTTGCGCAAATTGAAGAATTTGTACGGCAAGGCAAAGATGCCATTGTGATTGTGCCGGTGGATAGTTATGCCTTGCGTGAAGTGATTGGTCAGGTGAACAATGCAGGTATTCCCATTATTTCTTATGACCGATTGATTCAAAATGTGCGAACCGACCTTTTTATTACAGTAAATAGCCGTATGGTTGGTATGGAAATGGCAGCGGTTTTAAAAGAGCAGTTACCGGATGGGGGTAATGTGGTGATGATTACCGGGCCGGAGAAAGATACAAATTCAAGGATGGTGGCAGAGGGATTTCGGGAGGCATTGCGTAGGAGCAATCTAATCATTATTGATGAGATTATGGTGCGTACTTGGACACCGGAATATGGCTTGCATGCCGCCAATGAGGCTTTGGATCGGCATAATCAAATTGATGCAATTATGTCCGGTAATGATGGTTTGGCCGGTTTTGTTGTGCAGGCATTGAGCCAACGACAGCTTGCCGGTACGGTTTTGGTGACGGGACAAGATGCGGATATTGAGGCCTGTCAAAGGGTTGTAGAGGGTACGCAGGTGATGACGGTTTATAAGCCAATTGAGCCTTTGGCTGCACGGGCGGCGGAGTTTGCGGTGCGTCTGGCAAATGGAGAGGAACTGTTAGAGGTGAATGAAACCATTCACAATAATGTGGGGGATATTCCCTTTTTCAGCTTATTGCCCGTTGCTGTGACAAGAGAGAATATTGAGGAAGTTATCATTGATTCCGGCTTTCATTTGAGGGAAGACGTATTTCGTAATGTGATGGATTAGCATAAATTTGCCATAAGTTAAAACGAAATTGTGCTAGAATGGATTCGGTTTTACAGGTTATCTTAAAAATGTGCAGTATCTGGCAAGTCTGTCCAGTTGTTTTTATGTTATCTTGTACTTGTTACCGAAAAGCAAAATTCTAATTAATGGAGGATTAATTTATGAAAAAAGCTATGAAATTTGTTGTGGCCCTTGGCTTAGTGGCTATTATGGGTGTTTCCGTAATCGGTTGTGGTGGAAATGGTGGAAATGACGCGGTAGATACAACAGAAGTTGTAGATAATGATGATGCCAACGTAGAAGAGACCGGAGAAACAGATGATGGTGCGGATGTGGCAACAGGCGATCAAACAGTTGGTGTTTCTATGCCGACACAAGATTTGCAAAGATGGAATCAAGATGGTGCCAATGTACAAGAGCAGTTGCAAGAAGCTGGTTTTAATGTAGACTTACAGTTTGCCAACAATGATGTTGGTACACAAGTAAACCAAATTGAAAATATGATCGCAGCAGGCGTTGATGTATTGGTGATCGCTTCTATCGACGGTGGTGCTTTGGGTACGGTTTTGGGTCAGGCAAAAGATGCGGGCATTCCGGTGATTGCTTATGATCGTTTGATTATGGGTACAGATGCGGTTTCTTATTATACGACATTTGATAACTATGGCGTAGGTCAAGTACAAGGACAATTTATTGCAGATGCATTGAACCTTGCAAATGAAGATGGACCTTTTAACATTGAATTGTTTACAGGTGATCCGGGTGATAACAATGCGCATTTATTCTTTAATGGTGCATTGGGAATCTTGCAACCGTTTATTGATGATGGTACTTTGGTGGTTCAATCCGGTCAAACTACTTTTGAGCAAGCAGCAACAGCTGATTGGTCTCCGGAAAATGCACAAAATAGAATGGAAGCGATCATTGCTTCTCACTATGCGGACGGAACTGTTTTGCATGCGGTACTTTGCTCCAATGATTCAACTGCACAAGGTGTAATTCAAGCGTTGCGCACAAACTATACATTACCTGCCGGTGCTGACTGGCCCGTGATTACAGGTCAAGACTGTGATATTGCAAATGTTCCTTTGATTTTAGAGGGATATCAATCCATGAGTATTTTTAAAGATACACGTGCATTGGCATCAGCAGCAGTAGAGATGGTGCAAGCAATCTTATCAGGTGGTACTGTGCCTGTGAATGATACAGAGCAATATGATAATGGTGTAATCGTAGTTCCGACATACCTATTGGGTGTGGAGTCTGTTACAATTGACAACTGGGTAGAGTGGTTGATTGATACGGAATATTACACATGGGATCAACTAGGTGTGAATGAGTCTGATTGGCGATAGTTGAAATACGCCTGAAATAATAGTAAAATAAAGATGTTTCATATAGCTGAGGTTCTTCATAAAAGAGGCTCAGCTATATGTGGTTGCATTTGGCTCTTGCCGGTGCAATGATTGGAGGGAGGTGCTGTTTTGGCAAAGTATATTTTAGAAATGAATCATATTACCAAAACTTTTCCGGGTGTTAAGGCCTTGGATGATGTAAATTTTCAGGTGCAGGCAGGTGAAATTCATGCTGTGGTCGGCGAGAATGGTGCCGGAAAATCGACATTGATGAAAGTTTTGAGCGGCATTCATGGTTATGGAAGCTATGAGGGTGATATTTTTTACAACGGAAAAGAATGTAGATATCAGAACATCAAAGATAGTGAAAAAGATGGCATTGTTATCATTCATCAAGAGTTGGCTTTGGTGCCTTATATGACCATCGGGGAAAACATGTATTTGGGCAATGAAAGAGGTCGTAGTTTCGCGGTGAACTGGGATGAGACTTATGACAAGGCCGGTGCGTACTTAAGACAGGTTGGTTTAAGTGAAAACCCAAGAACTTTGATTAAGGATATTGGCGTAGGGAAGCAGCAACTTGTGGAAATTGCCAAGGCGTTGGCGAAAAATGCAAAATTGCTGATTTTGGATGAGCCGACTTCTTCATTGAATGAGGAAGATTCCCGTGCATTATTGGATTTGTTGTTGGAATTTAAAAAGCAAGGTATGACTTCTATTATTATTTCGCATAAGCTCAATGAAATTGTTTATGTTGCGGATAATATTACCATTATACGGGATGGTTCTACCATAGAAACATTGAATAAATTGACGGATGATGTTTCAGAGGACAGAATTGCAAAAGGTATGGTAGGCCGGGAATTGACAGAATTTTATCCGGAGCGTGTACGTGGTAATTTTGGAGAAGTTGCATTGGAGGTAAAAAACTGGAGTGTGAATCATCCTTTGTACAGTGAGCGAAAAGTCGTCAATGATGTATCTTTTTATGTTAGAAAAGGTGAAGTTGTGGCAATTTCGGGTTTGATGGGTGCCGGACGAACAGAATTGGCCATGAGTATATTTGGGAAGTCTTACGGAAGCAATATAGTGGGGCAGCTGTTGATTCATGGAAACGAAACGAAACTCCATTCTGTAAAGGATGCGATTGCGCAAAAATTGGCTTATGTAACGGAAGATAGAAAAGGCAATGGGTTGATTTTGGCCAATACCATTAAATTAAATACGACCTTAGCGAACTTAAAAGGCGTGAGCCACCATGGCATTATTGATGCTGACAAAGAAGTTGCTGTCGGCGAGGAGTATAGAGAAAAACTGAAAACAAAAACCCCCTCGATTGAACAGCAGGTTGGTAATCTAAGTGGTGGAAACCAGCAAAAGGTACTTTTGTCAAAGTGGATGTTTGCGGAGCCGGATATATTGATTTTGGATGAACCGACTAGAGGGATAGATGTGGGGGCAAAATATGAAATCTATACCATTATTAATTCATTGGTGGCAGAGGGGAAGTCGGTGATTATGATTTCTTCGGAACTTCCGGAGGTATTGGGAATGTCAGATCGTGTTTATATTATGAATGAGGGTAAGATGGTTGGAGAATTGGAGACGGCAGAGGCGACACAAGAGAAAATCATGAAAACGATTTTGCAATCAAGTAAAGGAGGAAATCGTGAATAAAAGAGGTGTACTTTCGGAAATATTAAAGTCATATACTATGATTGGTGTGTTGGTTATAGTGGTATGGTTTTTTACATGGCGTACGGGTGGCAATATGCTTTTGCCACAGAATGTAAGTAACTTAATCGCTCAGAATGCTTATGTATTTATCTTGGCGGTTGGTATGCTTTTGTGTATTTTGACAGGAGGGAACATTGACCTTTCTGTGGGTTCGGTGGTAGCTTTTATTGGTGCCATTGGCGGTGTGTTATTGGTGCAAAGACAGGTGCCGGTTCCTTTGGCTATTTTGGCTATGTTGGGAGTTGGTATTTTGGTTGGTGTGTGGCAGGGCTTTTGGATTGCTTATGTACGGATTCCTCCTTTTATTGTTACGTTGGCAGGTATGCTTGTGTTTAGAGGATTAACAAATGTCGTTTTGGGTGGTATGTCTATTTCCGGGATGCCATCCGGTTTTAATGTGTTATTTAATTCTTTTGTGCCTGATATTGTTTATGGTGGTGTAGAGATTGCGCCCTTTGGAAATATAAATTTAACAAGCTTTTTGGTTGGTATTGTAGTAGTGGTTCTTTATGTGATTGTTTCTTTGCGTGGACGTGTGATAAGAAGCAAAAAGGGTTATCAACTGGATAATGCAATTGGTTATTGGGTTAAATTGGTGATGATTTCTGCTGTTGTTATGGCTTTTGCCATTCGCTTGTCCCAACATAGAGGGATTCCTGCTTATTTGATTTGGGTGGCGGCGATTGTGATGATTTATTGGTATATTACCTCGAAGACAACCATTGGCCGTCATTTTTATGCAGTGGGCGGCAATGAAAAAGCGGCAGAGTTATCAGGTATTAAGACAAACCGTGTATATTTCATTGCTTATGTAAATGTTTCTTTTTTGGCCGGGGTTGCAGCCTTGGTTACCATTGCCAGATTGGATTCGGCGATTCCGACAGCAGGTATGCAATTTGAATTGGATGCCATTGCTTCTTGTTTTATCGGTGGTGCATCGGCTTATGGTGGTATTGGTACCGTTCCGCGTGTTATTTTAGGAGCTCTTTTGATGGGTGTTATTAATATGGGTATGTTTATTATGGGTGTAGACTCTAACTGGCAGCGTGTGGTAAGTGGTATGGTATTGTTGCTTGCGGTAATCTTTGATGTGTTGTCGAAGAAAAAAGGTTAAGAGAATTTGGAAGTAGGATATGGATAGATGAGAGCTGTTATGATGACAGCTCTTTGTTGTATATAAGAGTTGGAAAAATCTTTAAAGTGGGTTAGAATATATTTATTAGGGAATTGGCTTGTAATGGAGAGAAAGAAAAAAATGCCCGAGACGGGCATGCTTTTAGGAGCTGATAACGGTCAAAGCCTTATTTTAACTCTACTGTGTTGAAATGAATGCTTACAACAATTTTAAGTTAACATGATTTTATTGAAATGTCAAATAAATTTAAAAGAAAAAATGGAATCCAAAAATGGAAACATGACACTACAAATGAAAAATGGAGGCGAGCTATGAACAAAGGACAACAGAAACCTTATACAATTGGACTTGATATTGGGACAAATTCCGTAGGATGGGCTGTGATGTACGATGATTATAAATTGGCAAGCCGTAAAATGAAGGTGGACGGTTTAGAAAAACGAGTTCATAAAAATTTTTGGGGTGTACGTCTATTTGATGAAGGTGAGGTTGCCGCCGATAGAAGAAGTAAGCGAACAACTCGGCGGCGAATAGCCCGTCGTTGTAATCGCATTAAATATTTACAGGAAATATTTGCAGAGGACATGTTACAGGTTGATGATAGCTTTTTTCATAGATTAGAGAATAGTTTTCTTAGTTATAAGCATGGAGATAAAGATTTTAAATATCCGTTATTTCCAACGGAAAGCGAAGAAAAGGCATACCATGAAAGTTATCCGACAATATACCATTTGCGAAAAGCGTTAGTATGTGGTGAACGAGAATTTGTTGATAATAAAGGAAATGCAAAGCCTTTGTTCGGAATGGATGAAGTTGGCAGAGCGGACTTGCGCCTAGTGTATTTAGCATTGCATCATATTGTGAAGTATCGTGGACATTTTTTGATTGAAGGTAAGTTGGATTCAGAAAATTCAAGTGTGGAAGAAGCTCTTCAAAGGTTTATTGAAGAGTATAATAGAATATTGTCATTGCAGGCTGAGGATTCAGTGGATTCAAAGAGAATTGAGTTAGAATCAATAGAGAATCTAAATAAGTTAACAAATATTTTAAAAGAAAAAGTGTCACGTTCAAGCAAAGTTGATGCTATATTTAGCGAACTTGGCATAGCTAAAAATAAAAATGATTTGTTGCATAATTTTTTAAAACTTATTGTAGGGAATCAGGGGAATTTTAAAAAGTACGTTTCTTCAAGGGAGGATGCAAAAATTCAGATGTCAAAGGATACCTATGAAGATGATTTGGAACATGTACTTTCTCAAATGGGAGATGGATATGAAGATATTTTTGTGGCTGCAAAAGGAACGTATAACGCAGTTGAATTAGAGGGTATACTACAGGGTAAGTATTTTATTTCAGAAGCAATGATAGAACGTTATAGGAATCATGAAAAAGATTTAGCTGAATTAAAAAGTTTTGTATATAAAAATATGCCGAGTAAATATAATGAAGTATTTCGAGATAGGACTAAGAATGGCTATGCGGGATATATCGATGGAAGTACAACACAAGAGGATTTTTACAAATATATCAAGAATATTACCAAAGATATAGCAGAGGAATTTGATGACAGAATTGATAAAGAAATTTTTATGCGTAAGCAAAGAACTTTTGATAACGGTGTAATACCTCATCAATGCCATTGGCAAGAGGCAGCTGAAATATTGCATAATCAAAGTAAATATTATTCCTTTTTACAAGAAAATTTGGCTAAGATAGAAAAGATTTTTACTGTTAGAATTCCTTACTATGTTGGACCATTAGCTACTAAAGCAGACCCATTAAAATTTGCTTGGCTGACAAGACAATCAGAGGAAAAAATACGTCCTTGGAATATAGAGGATGTTGTTGATTATGAGAAGTCAGCAGTAGATTTCATTGAAAGAATGACGAATTTTTGTACTTATTTGAGAGACGAAAAGGTATTGCCACGTCATTCGATGCTATATGAGAAATATATGGTGTTTAATGAGTTAACAAAAGTAAAGTATATGGCTGGAGGCTCAAATAACCAGGATTTCTTTAGTACAAAAACAAAACAATTAATTTTTGAAGGGCTCTTTAAGGCAAAGAGAAAGGTAACTGAAAAGGATTTGCGACAATTTCTCGAAAATGAGATGTGCTTTTCAGGAGTTCAAATTTCGGGTATCGAAAAATCATTTAATGCCAGCTTTGCAACCTATCATGACTTTCTAAATATGGGTATTGAGAAAGCGTTTCTTGATGATGAGAAAAACGAAGCTCATTTGGAAGAAATTGTAAAAATCTTAACTGTGTTTGAAGATAGAAAAATGCTTAAAAGTCAGTTGAAAAAGTATGATGAGTTATTTTCACGGGAGATATTAAAGAAGCTTAGTAAGAAACATTATACAGGTTGGGGTAGACTGTCGAAAAAGTTACTTATTGGTTTACGTGATGATAAATCACAAAAATCAATCATGGATTACCTTATAGATGATGGTAATAATCGTAATTTAATGCAATTGATAAATGATGATGAACTTTCCTTCAAGATTAAAATTCAAAAAGCGAATACAGTAAAAAATGAAAGTGATTTGCATGATATTGTAAAAGGTTTGGCAGGTAGCCCAGCTATTAAGAAAGGAATTTTACAGAGTTTAAAAATAATGGAAGAACTTGTGAACATTATGGGATACAAACCGGATAGCATAGTGGTTGAGATGGCTCGTGAGAATCAGACCACACAGCAAGGGCGCAGGAATTCTCAGCCTAGAGAGAAGTCTTTAAAGAAGGCTTTGGAGGCTTTTGGTGTTAATGCAATAACGTGTGATGTCAATAATCAAGCCTTACAGAACGATCGTTTATATCTATACTACTTGCAAAATGGAAAGGATATGTACACCGGCGAACCGATAGATATAAATAATTTATCTCGTTATGATATAGACCATATTATTCCACAGTCATTTATAATGGATAATTCTATTGATAACCGAGTTTTGGTGAGTTCTAAAGCAAATCGTGGAAAATTAGATGATGTACCAAGTAGAGATGTTGTAACAAAGATGTATGGATTTTGGGAACGGTTAAATAAATCCGGTTTAATTTCGGAACGAAAATTTAATAACCTGACAAAAGCTGCCAGAGATGGTTTGACTGAAAATGATAAGGCGGGCTTTATTAAGCGACAACTTGTTGAAACACGACAAATTACAAAGCATGTGGCTCAAATTTTACACGAGCAATATAATGTAGAAGATGGAAAAGTGAAAATTATTACTTTAAAATCTAGCTTGACTAGTCAGTTTCGTAAGATGTTTGAAATCTATAAGGTGCGTGAGATTAATGATTATCATCATGCCCATGATGCTTATCTTAATGCAGTGGTAGCAAGTACATTGTTGAAAGTATATCCTAAATTAAGACCACAATTTGTTTATGGAGAATATGCTAATTATAATTCGTGGGATGAAAATAAGGCTACTGCTAAAAAGAAGCTCTACTCTAATATCATGCGGTTTTTTGCTTCTGAAGAAAAGAGTTTTGATAAAGACACTGGGGTAATACTATGGGATAAGCAAGCTGATTTGTCAATTATCAAAAAAGTGTTGGGTTATCGCCAGATGAATATTGTGAAGAAGGTAGAAGTTCAAAAAGGTCAATTTTCCAAAGAGTCAGTTTTATCAAAAGGAGATTCAGATAAGTTGATTCCCCGAAAAACTCGGAAAATTATTTGGGAAACTAGTAAGTACGGCGGTTTTGATAGTCCTACAGTTGCTTATGCAGTCGCTATAAGCTATGAAAAGGGCAAAGCAAAAAAGCGGACAAATACAATAGTTGGAATTACGATAATGGAACAGGTAGCTTATGAAAAAGATAGAGAAGCATATTTAGTGAGTAAGGGTTTTACCAATTCTATTATTATTGCAAAACTGCCAAAGTACACCCTTTATGAATTTGATGATGGGCGTCGTCGGATGATAGCAAGTGCCAAAGAGGCTCAAAAAGCAAATCAAATGGTTTTGGATGGTAGATTTGTTGAATTATTATACCATGCGGAGCGTTATAATAGTGAGCTGCAATCAGACTCTCGAAGATATGTAAATGAACACAAATCAGACTTCACAGAGATTTTGCAAGAGATAGCTGGATTTGTGGAAAAATATAATTTGGCACCAAAGAAGGAAGTAATAGATACGCTAAGAGAATTTGATATCAACCAATTTTCTAAAACAGAAGATTTGATTAAGTTAGTACAGGCTTGCCTTATTTTAACAAGAGCCGGAACAACTAATGTAACAGGGAAAATAGATAATAGGGAGATATGTAAAATAATTAGAATGACAAAAAGTCAGTATCAATTTACAAAAAAAGAAGATATGGACATACTTTCTGCTGTACTAATATCTCAGTCTATCACAGGGCTATATGAAACGAGAAAGAGGTTATCATAATGGGTTGGCGAACATTGGTTGTAAATAAGCATTCAAAGCTGACTTATAAGAATAATCATTTGATATTTAAATCCATTGACCAAACAGAGATGATTCATTTATCAGAGATAGATTTATTACTTTGTGAAACCTCGGATATTACGATTACTACGGCTTTAATGTATAAGCTAATAGACAGTGGTTCATCTATTATCTTTTGCGATAATAAAAGGTTGCCAAATAGTTCTCTAGTTCCATTTTATGGTCGCCATGATTCCAGTTTACAAATTCAGCGTCAAATAAACTGGAATGAAGAAGCAAAAGCAAAAGTCTGGACGGAGATTATTAGGCAAAAGATTTTTAACCAAGGAATATATTTGTCATATCATGGCTTTGAAGAAAAATCCAATGCCATTATGAATTTATTAGCAGAACTTGAAGATTTTGATCCCTCAAATCGAGAAGGGCATGCAGCACGAATTTTCTTTAATACATTGTATGGCAATGACTTTTCCAGAGAGACGGGTAACAGTGTTAATGTCGGGCTTGATTATGGGTACACTCTTATTATGTCGATGTTTGCTCGGGAAATTGTAAAGTGTGGTTGCCTAACACAAATGGGTTTAAAGCATAGTAACCAGTTTAATGATTTTAATTTGGCAAGTGATATTATGGAGCCTTTTCGTATTATTGTTGATGAAATCGTTTATGAATATAGTGAAAGTGAGTTTC
>WRBB01000035.1 GCA_009779895.1 Lachnospiraceae bacterium | reverse complement strand
TTGGGGCGTGACGTGTTCCATTATCATCTTCATGTGGTCTATGTGCCTGTTGTCCAAAAGGAAGTGTATTTTCAAAAGAACAACAAAGACCCCGAAAAGGCCGGGAAGCTGAAAGAGGTCATAACCCAAGTCAGCCACTCGAAAAAGTGGCCTCGCTTCAAGGGCGAAGATAGGCAAATGGATTAACAGTTATTCCCTGCTTCAAGACCGACACCAGAGCCGGAGCCGCCGAGGACGCTCATTCTCCCCCAAAAGACGGGCTTGCCCCTGCGCCTGTATGACTACCTCTGCGTCAAGCGTGGCATTGACAGCGAGGTTGTGAACACGCTGATTCAAGAGGGGAAGCTGTACGAGGACAAGCGGCGTAATGTGTGCTTTGCTGGGTGCGATGAACACGGCACACCTCGCTTTGCAAGTCTCCGAGGAACGGGGCGAGACTTCCGCTGTGACGTGGCGGGGAGTGATAAGCGGTACGGCTTCAATATGGCCTTTTCTGAATCAGCACCCTTGTATATCTTTGAAAGCCCCATCGACTGCATGAGCCACGCAAGTACCATGAGCGAAAGCAAAATCACCGCCTTGTATTCACGTCTGTCACGAGAGGACGAAATCGCAGGGGAAAGCAATTCAATCACGAACCAAAAGAAGCAATTAGAGGATTATGCAAAATCTCTTGGCTTTAGAAACATTGTACATTTTACTGATGATGGTATTAGCGGCACTCGTTTTGATGCAGACCGTCCACGGTTTACCGCCATGATGGAAGCCATTGAGAGCGGAAAAGTCGCTGTTTGCCTATGCAAAGACGTTTCAAGGCTGGGCAGGGATTATTTAAGAGTAGGCTTGTGTATGGAAACAATGAGAGTGAATAACACACGCCTAATCGCAATAAATGACGGACTGGACACGATAAACGGCGAGGACGATTTTACCCCATTCCGCAACGTGCTACATGAATTTTATGCAAGAGATACGAGCCGAAAATTAAAATCCTCATTCAAAACAAAAGGCATGAGCGGTAAGCATTGCACAGGGCAAGTTATTTATGGCTATTTATGGGACGAAAAGCGGGAAAACTGGCTTGTTGACGAATACGCCGCCGATAATGTACGGAGTATCTTCCGTTGGACTATGGAAGGACTTGGAATGTATCAAATAGCTTGTAAATTAAAGGGATTGCAGATTTTGATACCGTCTGCATACTTGGCAACCCACAATGAGGGAGTAAACAAAAACAAGACTTTCAAAGGCCTCTACCATTGGAGTTCGGGAGCAGTATCAAGCATTTTGGCAAAGCATGAGTATTTAGGGCATACTTGCAACTTCAAAACACGCAAGCACTTTAAGGACAAAAAAAGCCACTATGTAGACAAAAGCGAGTGGATGATATTTGAGAACACCCACAAAGCCATTATTGACCAAGACACGTTCGACAATGTACAGCGAATAAGAACCAACGCAAGGCGATACCCAGATGGGGCGAAGCCCACCCACTAACAGGGCTGTTATATTGTGCCGATTGTGGCGGTAAAATGTACGTCCACCGCATGAATAAGAATTATTATTTATGAGGATATCATGTACGCAGATAATCCAAGTACTGCAATTCGCTACGGAGTTATTACCTTAGACAATTACACACCAAAAGCAAAAAATCCTAGTATTGCCAAAGTGTTTAAAGAAATTGGTTATGCAGATGAATTAGGTTCAGGAGTAAGAAACTTAACCAAGTATACAAAAGCCTATTCTGGTACATTGCCTGTATTAGAGGACGGGGAAATATTTAAAATGGTAATATTTGAGCGGTTGTTAAATTGAATCGGACAATCAGAATATAAACAAAATTTTATTTTAAAAGGTGGTTTTTTGATATCTTCTATTATCGGAGTAAACTTAAGAAGTACGGTAGACATGGATACAACAGTAACAGGTGAATATATCATTGATAGTGGGGGCTATATTAATGATATAGAACAATCAAAAACATTAAAAGACTTATGGACAGATTATCAAAAGAAACATGAATTTGCGAAAGGGATTGATTTTGAAGATACTGTAAAAGCAGTGAAAGTAATTAGAGAATTATTACACCCTTTAGCAGTTTCATAATTTAATACTCAATATGAAAATGTCAGGCAAGTATTTCAAGAGCATCATCAATCGCTGTAAGTAAATCAATGGCAATGTCCACATTGGAAAATTCAGAAATCATATAGTCTACAATATTGTTTATTTGTTTTGTGACGGTTTCTGTTTTTATCACATTATACATTTTTCAAAAGTTATTAAGTAAGTTATTAAAAATAATTTGACAGCAATATCACCATATGATATATTGGATTAGTCGTGAAACTTCTTTGGCTTAGTGCGGTAGTTGAGCACGTGCCTAGTGCGTTATGAAAAGTGACTTTTCATAAACGGGATAGTTAAAGGGTTTGTACAACATAATAGTTATAAATATGCGGATGTGGCGGAATTGGCAGACGCGCTAGACTTAGGATCTAGTGGGAGACCGTGGGGGTTCAAGTCCCTTCATCCGCATTAGAAAGTCGTGGTTTCTTGCATAGACAAGGGGTTGTGGCTTTTTTTCTTGTTTTTGAGTACATTTTGATTGTGAAAATGGTAAAATAATGGTGTTCGTTTCAAAATTGGAAAATTAAGTGGTAAAGACAATAAAAATTATAATTTGGGAAAGAGCATGATATGCAAAATGATGAACTTGAAATTGTAAGGAGGCTGACGGGGATAGGTGACGAAAGCCGAATTGAAATAAACGAAATTGGGTGGCAGAAGACAATTCTTATTTTGGATTTTATGGTGTTGAGGGAAAGCCATTGACAATTTAAGCAAGGAGCGAAAAATAGAAATCGGCACCCAAATAGGTGTGTTTTTAAAACGGCTTCATGGGATAAAGGACTACGGTGATGTAAGAGCACAAACGCTTGAAGAGCAGGGTTTGGAATATCAAAATTGGTACAGAAAAGGCAGAGATTTGTTAATAGCGTTTTTCAGTGAAGCGGAACTTGTGAAAATAGATGATTTTTTTGCACATGAAGTACCGAAGTGTATGGTTGGGACGGATAAACTTGTTTTTTGCCACGGTGATTTGGATTATAATAACGCTTTGATTAGTAGCCAAAACCGGGTCGGAATCATTGATTTTGGTGATGCGAGGTTGTATAATAGGTCACAGGATTTTAGGGGAATGGATGATGAGATATTGATGGTGTCGATAATGTTGGAAACTGTCTAAAGCAAGTAAGGCAAAAAATCTTAGAAAGCTAAAATCAAAGACGCAAGTATAAAATTCAGCCGATATAGTAAAATGTGAGGATTAGACATAGATTATGCATATTAGATTAGAAACACCGAAAGATTATTATGAGGTAGAAAATTTAACAAGAGAGGTTTTTTGGACACATTTCTGGGAGTCTGAAAACCAAATTTGTGAGGAACATTATCTGGTGAATTGTTTGCGGGAGTGTTCTTCTTATGTGCCGGAATTAAATTTTTTGGCAGAAATAGATGGGAAAATTGTGGGTCATATTATATATACCCATGCCGAAATAGTAGATGAAAGCCAGAAGGTATGTCAAGTTTTAACCTTTGGCCCCCTTTCGGTTCATCCTGATTTTCGTAATGTAGGTATTGGAAAGGCTTTGATGCAACATTCATTTGCTAAGGCAAGGGCGTTAGGTTATCGGGCGGTTATTATTTTTGGGCATCCGGATTATTATCCTCGTGTTGGTTTTCGGCGAGCGGTGGAGTTTGGTATTGTTACTGCGGATGGACAATCTTTTGATCCGTTTATGGTATATCCGCTTTATGAGGGGGCGTTGGCAGGGATTCGTGGCAGGTTTTATATAGATCCGGTATATGAGGATTTGGAGCAAGAAGTAATATTGGAGTATGACAAGCAATTTCCGCACAAAGATAGGTACATTCCTGTTTCCATTGAAGTTCTTTTAGAGCGTCTGGATTCGGAAGCTAAGGCTTCTATTGAAAGCCTGGGTTTTGATACATTGTATTGGATGAAGACAAAAAGTGTGGGCGAATTGATGAGAATGGAGGGGATTGATTGGGCGGTTATAGATACGATTCAAAAAGTAATGCGGGAGTATGGTGCGCAATGGGGGGTCAGAGATATTCCATCCATTTAGGCTTGCTTTAAAGTATATAAAAAAATCAAAAGTATATATACCTTTGTGTGAGGGGGTATAAAATTTTGAATCCATTTAATCCATCATTTGGTAAAAGACCGGATTAATTATTTGGTAGACAAGAAATTACAAGATTCATTTTGACATCGGTTGAAGAAAGAAATAGTCCATGGCGAACAACGTTGCTTATGGGGGTTAGAGGTAGTGGAAAAAAAGCTGAATTGGGATATTGATATTGTCGATAATAATAAAATAAAAGAACACTTAGTGGAAAAATCAAACTAAGTGTTCTTTTTTGAAAAATTTTATTGTAGAAAGTACTGTAAAACAAATAAGATGGAAACGACTACCGTTGTAATTTTGATTTCTTTATATTTTCCGGTACATACCTTTAGAATAACCCAAGAAACCAAACCAAAGGCGATGCCGTTGGTAATGGAGAATGTCATAGGCATCATAGCGATGGTTAAAAATGCCGGTAACCCCTCGCTGATATTGCTAAAGTCAACATCTTTGATGCCGGACATCATTAAACAACCAACAAAGATAAGGGCAGGTGCGGTGGCTACATCAGGGATCAAAGCAATAAAAGGAGCCAAGAAAATTGCTACGATGAATAGTATGCCTGTTACAAAGGCGGTCAATCCGGTTCTGCCACCCTCGCCGATGCCTGCGGAAGATTCTACGACAGTGGTAATGGTAGAGGTACCGGCAAGCCCTCCGGCTGTAGTAGCCATGGCATCCGCCATGAGTCCTTTTTTGAGTCCGCGTACTTCTCCGGTTTTTTTGTCTACCATACCCGCAGAAGAAGCAACACCATAGATTGTTCCCATGGAATCAAACATATTGACTAAGAAAAATGCCAAAATCAAAGCCAGCATTTTACCAAGGATGGGACCAAGATTGCCAGCGGTAAATAGGGAAACAAAGTCTAGACGAAAGAGTGATGTAGCGGCAAAATCATGGGCTTGCTGCCCTAGATTATAGGAAAAACTATCTAAGGTTTTAAAGCCTGTCACATAGGTTAAAATAGTGGTAGTAATAATGCCAATTAAGATAGAGCCTTTTACTTTGTGGGCTTGTAGCACTGCAATAATCAACACACCGAGAATAGCAAGAAGAGCACCCAATGTTGCTTGGTCTCTTGCGCCAAAGTTTACGAGTGTTAGAAGTGTTGCTTGTTGCGGTACGGAAATGCCGGCATTTTTTAATCCCAATAAGGTAATGAATAAACCAATTCCGGCACCTAATGCCAATTTGATGTTTTTGGGAATGCCGTTGATGATTTTTTCGCGTAATCCCACCAGAGAAATAAGAAGGAATAGTACACCGGATATTAAAACAATGGGTAAGGTCATTTGATAGGTTTTGATGGCATCTGCTGTGCTATCGCCCATGCTCGTAAGTACAGCGATGGCGGGCATTGCGGTAAAAGCAAAGACAGCACTTAACCCCATTCCCGGTGCTTGCGCAAATGGGAGTTTTGCATAAAAAGCCATCAGCAAGGTGCCGATGGCAGCGGCAATACAAGAGGCAAAAAAGACACCGTTCCATAATTCGGGGTTAATCGTAATGCCGCCGGAAATATTGTTTGGATTGACAATCACTGTGTAAACAGTGGCAAAAAAGATTGTAATCCCGGCAAGAATCTCTACTCTGGGTGTAGAACCTCGTTCCTTGATTTTCCAAAATTTGTCCATATGTGACCCCCTCCTATAGGTTTATAAATGTGAAATAAAAATAAATAAAAGTAAATAAACAATAAATAATGAATAAGTTACTATAAATATATTATAAAAATTTACATATTGTCAAGTGTTTTCAGATAGATAAATATTGGAATCTAACTGGATAGAATATGCAAATAAAAAAGAACGTTTTCGTTTGTGTTTAAAACGAAAACGCTCTAAATTTTGGGGAAGCAAAATAAATATTTTGCTATGCTTATTACAGTATAAACTGTAGTAAGAACAATATGGTAACAATGACGGAGACAAGGGAAATTTCTTTGACTCTACCTGTTACTAATTTCAAAAGAATATGTGTCAACAATGCTAAGCAGATACCGGTTCCGATGTTGAATGTAAATACTACCATAATCAATGCAACAAAGGCAGGTAGGTAATCTGTCATATCACTGAAATCTAAGTCTTTCAAACCGGATAACATCAAGCAACCAACAAAGATAAGTGCCGGAGCGATGGCTACATTTGGAATCAAACCAACAAATGGGCCGGCAATCAGTAATAAAGCTGTTAAAATAGCAACTACAAGTGAGGTTAAACCAGTTCTTCCGCCTGCGTTTACACCGGCGGAACCAGATACAACAGTCGTATTTGGAGCACCACCTAAGCAAGCACCAACAACACTAGAAAGTGCATCGGCTACAACACCTTTGTTTACATATTTTCTGCCTTCCATATCATTGTCATCTTTAACAAGGCCGGCACCTTTTGCAATACCAAAAGTGGTTGCAATTGCATCCAAAGCGTTTGTAAGTAATAGAGCCAATATGATACTTAAAACAACACCGATGACAGGACCGATGGAACTAAAGGACCAAATGCTTACTGCATCAAATCTAAATAGACCATAATTTGCCCAATCTCTAAATTGTTGTCCCAAACTAAAAGTGAAATTGTCAATGCTGTATGCGCCGGTTACATAAGCTAAAATAGCTGTTACGACAATGGCAATAACAAAAGACGCTTTTACTTTTTTGTAGTGCAAGAATCCTAAGAATAAAAGACCTATAAAGGCAACGATGGCACCAAGGAGTGCAGATCTTTCTGATGGTTCAAGGGTCGCCCAGTTTCTTAAATTTCTCAAGTTTGCAAAAGCAACGAAAGTAGATGGTGTACCAACAACCAAACCACTTAATCTAAGGCCTAATAATGTGATAAAAAGCCCAATGGCCGGGACGGTTGCGATTTTGATATTTTTTGGTATACCATTTAAAATCTTATCCGTCAGTCCGGTGACTGCTAGAATGGAGAATAAAACACCGGTAATTAAAATCAGGAACATACCGATTTGATATTGTGTTAGCCGAGCTAAATTTTCATCGCCGGATAATACAACAATCATGGGTAAGGCACTAAAAGCAAAGTAGCTGGTCGTTCCCATTGCCGGATATACAACCAAAGGCATTTTTGCAATAAATGCCATGAACAAACATCCGATGACAGCAGAAATAACAGCTGCTACAAAAACTGCATTACGAATGTTGGCATAGCCATCCGGTCCCCCGATACCAATCATATTGGGCACAGCCAAGATGGTAAAGATAGAGGCAAAGAAACTGGTAACACCAGCCAGCACCTCTGTTCGGAAGGTGGTTTCAACCTTCACGTGTTTCGGTGAAAAAAAATCAATTGCATGTTTCATAGTATTCCTCCTCAGAATGTGTTTTGTAGTACTTTGTTTTGTGAAACTAGACAACCGCATCATAGAATAATAAAACTTTATTCGTGGGTTTATGTTGATGTTTCACATGATAGAGGAAAAGTACTTTGGTTGTCAAGTAAAAAATTATTAAGTTATAATAGAATTTTTTTAGAATCCTAAAAAATCATGGTCAGATTGACGGAAAAACTATTGACATTATAGCGTTTCATTGTATAATTATTGTATGGTGTTGTGCTTTCAACACGGAATATGGAAAATTTGACTTGTATATGCTCAAAAATATGGACGAGCGTTTCTACAGACTACCGTAAATGGTCTACTACAAGTTGTATGAGCAGGATATTTTTGCAGACATAGTTTGTTTTTGTCGTTTTGTTCACATGCAACTTGCAGTTTTGTATTTGTGGCTGGTCTTTTTTATTGTTTGTTTTTTATGACGGAGTGAGAAAGGGAATGAAAATGAAAAAAGAAAATTTAATGCAATTGATTGATGTGGCAACCGGAAGAAAAAAAGCAGATGTTGTAATCAAAAATTGTAAGATTGTGAATGTATATTCTGCTAGTATCCTAGAAAAAGACATTGCCTTGGTAGATGGTTTGATTGCCGGGCTTGGTGATTATGAAGGTGAGATAGAAGTAGATGCAGGCGGTGCCTATGCTTTGCCGGGTTTGATCGAAGGGCATATTCATGTGGAGTCGGCATTTGTGACACCGCAAGAAATTGGGCGTTTGCTTGTCCCTTGCGGTACGACAACGATTATTGCGGATCCCCATGAAATTGTGAATGTGTGTGGGGAAGTTGGTTTTGATTATATGGTGGAGGCTGCCAAGGGAACGGATTTAGATATTAAATATCAAGTGCCTTCCTGTGTGCCGGCGACGCCATTTGAACATTCCGGTGCTACGATTACAAGCAAGGAAATTGCCGGGATGCTGACCAAAGAAGAGGCGTTTGGCCTGGGTGAATTGATGAATTTTCCTGGTGTCCTTTTCCGTGATGATGAGGTGATGCATAAAATCATGGCTGCAAAAAACAGCAATAAGGTGATAGATGGGCATGCGCCGGGTATATCAGGCAACGATGTGAATGCTTATATCGCCGCTGGTATTAAGACGGATCATGAGTGTTCTACCGTGGAAGAAATGTTAGAAAAAATAGATAGGGGTATGTATGTTCAATTGCGCCAAGGTTCTGCTTGTCGTGATTTAGAAGAGTTAATCAAAGGGATTACACCTGCCAACAGTCGTCGCCTCGTATTATGTTCCGATGACCGGCAGCCAAAGGATATGCTTGAAAAAGGCGATTTGGACGATCTGTTGCGTACCTGTGTGAAATTGGGCCTTGATCCCATCACAGCTATTCAGATGGCAACTTTAAATCCGGCGGAATGTTATGGCTTGTCTGATCGAGGTGCGATTGCGCCGGGTCTTAGAGGTGATATTATATTGGTGGATAACCTAAAGGATTTTGCTGTTCAAAAAGTATGGATTCAAGGAATGTTGGTTGCAGAGCATGGTCACTATCTGGGCAAGCAGGAATCGGTTTCCATTGATAAAGTGGCAGGTAGTGTTCGTGTAAAAGATATCTCTATGGATAAACTGAATTTAAAATCGGCATCCAACAAAGTAAAGGTAATTGATATTGTGCCCAATGCCATTGTGACGAAAAAAGGTGTTGCAGAGGTAGAACTAACGGCCGAGGGAGATTTTGTTTTTGATGAAAATCAAGATATTGTAAAAATTGTTATTGTGGAGCGCCATCAGATGACCGGCAATGTAGCGGTAGGGTTGCTTCGTGGTTATGGCATGAAACAGGGAGCAGTAGCCCAGACTATAGCCCATGATTCTCATAATATCGTGGCGGTTGGGGTAAGCAATGAAGAAATTATGGCAGCCATTCAAGCGGTGATTGAGACGAGCGGCGGCGCAGTAATTGTAAAAGAAAATCAAGTGCTTGCGTCCATGCCTTTGCCAATTGGCGGATTGATGTCTGATCAAAGTGGTGAGTGGGTTGGTTCAAAATTAGAGGGAATGCAACAATTGTTGCACAATGAGTTTCAAGTAAAAGAAGGCGTAGAGCCTTTGATGACCCTCGCCTTCATGTCCTTGCCTGTCATACCTGAATTAAAGATTACAGATATGGGTTTGTTTGATGTTACAAAATTTGCCTTTACTGCTATTGAAGCAGATAAAGACTAGAGGCCAATGAGATAGCCGAAAGCTCGAATGACCAATCCGGCTAACACCCCGAGGAATGGATTACTCGTCAATGCAGTGACACCCATAACGGTTCCTGCTACAGGAAGATTTTCTAAACCCTCACCGGTGAAATTCGGATTTCTAAGGTTTGGTAAGAAAGTAATAAAGAATCCGATTACCACCAAGAAACCGGCAATACTTTGGGTGGGCATGTATTTACATAATTTATTGACAAGACCCAATAACAGTAGGATGGCAAGTACGACCAAAACGGCAAAACTACCAATGATCGGCCATGGTGCTGCAGCAGTACCGGAGATGATGGTTTCCAAAGGCATACCGCCGAAGATAACGCTGGCAAAACCGGCAAGACCACTGATGAAAGTCAAATGATCTAAATTTTGTTCAAGGCCTGCCATACTGGCATTGATGTTACCAAAAGAGGTTGTGATACCGATACCGAGACAGATGAGAGCCAAAGCACTCAAAATTGCCCTGAATGTAAGCTTGGGTTTTACCAATTTCCAATCATTTGTTTTCCAATAGGCTTTTGTCCAAAACTTTCCGCTATCACTTTCTCCCTCCGGAATAACGATGGCATCCATTTTTTTCTTTTGGAAAATGATGAAATAAAGGGTGGAAATGGTGACGGAACCGGCGATGGTATAAACCAAAGCGTGTTGCGCATGTGCGGTGTTTAAGGTAATCACGTAGATTGCCATGGCACTGATGAAAGATACGATACCAACTTGTAGATTTCCTTTTTGTTTGTCAAAGATAAAGTCTACACCAACTTGGGTCAGCATCAAACCAACACCTGCCATCATACCGGCGATAATAGCCGGACCGGCAAAGTTAACTGCTTCTGAAACGGCACCGGTGATACCCAGTACTGCCATGGTAGCGGCAGCGATAAGAAGGGCGGCAACGCGTTGCCTAGATTCTTCTGTTTTACCGGCTAAGGCAATCATCGCTGATTGACCGGTAATGGGGGTGATAATCCCGAGCGGTAGGCTAACCGCTGCACCGAGCAATAGGCCAATGCTTGAGGGCTTTAGCTTAAAACCTTGGGTTTGAGCAAAAACCAGTTGGGTCAGTCCGTTGATCACAACGAAAATGACACCCAGTAGAAATGGAAATAAATCATGCATAATGTTAAGTCCTTTCTTGAAGAAAATTTTATCCATTTTTAGAATACGAAGATAGGATATTTTTAGATTATATGGGTTTTATGGTTATAATGTCAAGAGTTTATTTTTTTTAATGATTTATTAGACGAAGGAGGATATTATTATATGAATTTGATTTTAAAAGGAAATATTTGTTACAACGCAACCCCGCAAACACTTCGTATACTGGAGGGGGGATACCTCATTTGTGAAGCGGGTATTTCAAAAGGTGCGTTTGCTGAAATACCGGAGCAGTATGCCAATTTGCCTGTGATGGATTATGGGGAACGTTTGATTATTCCGGGCTTGTGTGATATTCATGTTCATGCACCCCAATATGCTTTTCGTGGTTTGGGTATGGATTTAGAGCTTTTGGATTGGTTAAATACCTATACCTTTCCGGAAGAATCAAAATATAGTGATTTAGAATATGCGGATAAGGCGTATCAGTTTTTTGTGGATGATTTAAAAGAAGGTGCAACAACAAGGGCGGTGGTATTTGGTACCATTCATAATCCGGCGACCTTGCTTTTGATGGAAAAGTTAGAGGCATCCGGATTGATTACTATGGTTGGTAAGGTCAATATGGATCGGAATAGCCCTGATATATTGATAGAAGATAGTGCAGTAAAAAGTTTAGCGGATACAGAGGCGTGGATTCGTGAGTCTATGACACGATTTAAGCGGACAATGCCGATTCTTACGCCACGTTTTACACCTACTTGTAGCGATGCGTTGATGGACGGTTTGGGGAGATTGCAAATTAAGTATAAGTTGCCGGTGCAATCTCATTTGTCAGAGAATCATGGTGAAATTGCTTGGGTGAAAGAGTTGTGCCCGGATGCAAAATGCTATGGTGCGGCTTATGATAGGCATGGTTTGTTTGGTGGTGCGGGTGTGCCTACCATTATGGCACACTGTGTTTGGTCTGCGGATATGGAAGAAGATTTGATTGAAAAAAATGGTGTTTTTGTAGGCCATTGTCCACAATCCAATATGAATCTTTCATCGGGTATCGCTCCGATTCGCCGTTTTATGAATCGGGGAATTCGTGTTGGTTTGGGTAGTGACGTAGCAGGAGGTAGTCAAACCTCTATTTTCCGGGCCATGAGTGATGCGATTCAGGTGTCTAAATTGTATTGGCGTTTGGTAGAGCAAAAGGACGCTGCCTTGACGGTGCCGGAGGCATTTTACTTGGGAACCCGGGGAGGTGGTAGTTTCTTTGGAAAGGTGGGCAGTTTTGATTCAGGTTATGAATTTGATGCATTGGTCATGGATGATACGGATATTTTAAGCAGCAAAACATTAAGTGTTGAAAATCGTTTGGAACGGATGATTTATTTGGCAGGTAAGGACAATGTTCATGCAAAATATGTAAAGGGCAAACAAGTAAAATAAGATAAGGAGGACGTATATGAAAACCATAAGTAAAGCGGTCCCTAAGTTGGATCATTACGAAAAGATTTCAGGAGCGGCAAAATACGTATGTGACTTGCCAACAAAAGGTATGTTGTTTGGACGTATGTTACGTTCCACGGAAGCACGGGCAAAATTTGGCAATATTACATTGCCGGAATTGCCGGAGGGTTATTTCTTTTATGACAAAAATGACGTGCCCGGTGTGAATAAAGTTCAGATTGTGTTAGATGATACACCGGTATTTGCCGAGGGAATTGTGGAATACATCGGTGATCCCATTGGTCTTTTGGTAGGGTCTGATGAGCGGGTTGTGAATCAGTTGTTGAAGCAGATTCAAGTAGAATATGAAGTGTTAGAGCCGGTGTTTGATCCGCGTGAGTCAAAGGAAAGTTTTTTTAATGTAAATATTGACAAAGGGAATATAGCGGAGGCTTTTGCCAATGCGGATAAGGTGTATGAAGAAAAGTTCCATACAGGTTTGCAGGAGCAGGCTTATTTGGAAACAAATGGGTTGATTGCGGAATATGTAGATGGCAAGATGACAATTCGTGGTTCCCTGCAATGCCCTTATTATGTGTTTGGTGCTGTAGCGCAAGCGATGGGTTTGGAAAATGAAAATGTACGCATCGTTCAAGATGTAACAGGCGGTGGTTTTGGCGGGAAAGAAGATTATCCATCGGTATTGGCTTGTCAGGCAGCTGTGGCAGCTTATCATAGTAAAAAACCGGTACGAATTGTGTTTGATCGGCATGAAGATATGATTGCGACCAGTAAACGACATCCTTCTTATTGTACCTATCGTGTGGCGATAAAAGATAAAAAAGTAATCGGCATGGACATTGATGTGCTTTATGATGCAGGTGCTTATACCACATTATCTTTGGTGGTATTACAGCGTGGTGTCATTGGTGCAGCCGGTATTTATAATGTGCCGAATTTGAAAGTACGCGGCGAAGCACGGAAAACCAATATTGTGCCTAGTGGAGCATTTCGTGGATTTGGAGGTCCTCAAACATTTTTTGCAGTAGAAATGATGATGACACATATTGCCAAAGACTTAGGTATGGATGCAGTAGAATTTAAATTGCAAAATGCAGCAAAGCAAGGTGACACGACTTCAACCAGCGGCCGTTACCACTTTCCTGTGCCGATTCCGGCTATGACGGAAGATGTGTTAAAAGCTAGTGACTATTATAATAAGAAGAAAGTTTATCAAAATCAGACCGGTCGTTATCGTCGGGGTATTGGTGCGTCTTTGGTTTATCATGGTTGTGGTTTTACCGGAAACGGAGAGCGGGATTTAATCAAAGCGGTTGTAAAATTGAAAAAAAGCAAAGATGGTATGGTGGAAGTATTAACAGCGGGAACCGATATGGGGCAAGGTTTGTTTACGACTTTAAATAAGATTGTATCCAGTACATTGGAAATACCAATGGAGCAAGTGATTGTAGCATTGCCGGATACGGATATGGTGCCGGATTCCGGCCCGACAGTGGCATCTCGTTCTATTATGTCGGTTGGTAATTTATTGATGAAAGCGGCTAAACGGCTGAAAGAAGAATGGATTGATGGCGAAGCGCAGTTGATTGAGCAAAGGTATGAGCATCCGGACTTTATGATACCCTTTGATAATGACAATTTTACAGGAGATGCTTATCCAACGTTTTCTTGGTCTGTGAATGTAGTGGAAGTAGAGATTGATTCTTTGACTGGATTTATTAAGGTGATTGGTGCCTGGGGCTGTTATGACGTGGGAACTCCGATTGATGAGCAGATTGTAATGGGTCAGATGGAGGGTGGTTTTGTGCAGAGCCTAGGTTATGGCATGATGGAAAAAATGGAAGCACATAACGGTTGGATTCGGAATAGTTCTTTTAGTGATTATATCATTCCTACAGCTGTAGAGTTTGAAAACTTGCATGTGATGCTCCATGTAGTAGATTATCCCAATGGACCTTTTGGTGCCAAAGGGGCAGGAGAATTGCCGAATGTGGGACCGGCGCCGGCTACCATTGATGCAATTCAAAATGCTTTGGACACAACCTTAAATAAGGCACCATTTATTGCAGAAGATGTGATGAATTTTTTGCGGGAGGTGAAATAATATGAGTAATAGTGTGAAATTTCGTTTGAACGGTGCGGAAATGACCTATACGGAGAATCCGGCCATGCGGTTGCTGGATGCGCTTCGTGAGGGATATTTATTAACAGGTACAAAATGTGGCTGTAAGGAAGGGGAATGTGGAGCTTGTTCTGTGATTGTGAATGGGCAGTTGTATAATTCTTGTTTGGTGGCGATGGGTTCCTTGGAGGGTGCAGAGGTCATGACGATAGAGGGCTTTAGCAAGACGGAGCGTTTTGCCGTTTTGGAAAAGGCCTATCAAGAGGTTTCGGCGGTTCAGTGTGGTTTTTGTATTCCCGGGATGGTTTTGGCATCAGAATGTTTGTTGGCATCCAATCCACATCCGACAGAAGAAGAAATCCGGGTAGGTATTTCAGGTAATTTATGCCGTTGCACCGGTTATAATTCTATTGTGGCTGCCGTGGGTATTGCGGCGCAGAAAGGAGAGGGCTTATGGTAACGAGTGTATTTGCGCATTCTCTGAAAGAGGCTTTGGAATATCGACGTAATCCGAAATGGATTCCTTATTGTGGTGGTACGGATTTGATGGTAGAGGGTGATGAGGGAGCAGCTTATTTATTTGTAAATCAGGTACCTGAAATGCGAAAAATCCTTGTGGAGGACAATCGGTTGCGCTTGGGTGCGGCAGTTACCTTTACAGAAATATTAAACGCCGCAGAGGTACCGCAGATTTTAAAAGAGGCCATGGGTGACATTGCTGCTCCGGCGATTCGAAATGCAGGTAGTATAGGTGGTAATATCGGCAATGGTTCAGCCAAAGCGGATAGTGCTTTGGTATTTATGGTAGCAGATGCAGATTTGCGTTTGGCAAGTGCGGATGGCGAGCGTATACTTCCAATAAAGGATTTTTATTTGGGACGTAAGCATTTGGCTTTGAAGCCGGATGAGTTGATTGTAGAAGTCATCATGCCGTATAAAGGTTTGGAGAATTACTATTATCAAAAAGTAGGAGCAAGAGATGCTTTGGCCATTTCTCGCTTATCTTTTGCAGGTATTATGGAGTTGGAGGGGGATAAAATTAAAAACTTTGCCACAGCTTTTGGGGCTGTTGCAGATGTAATTTTGCGTCCGAAAGAAATTGATGCTATAATGATAGGTAAGACATTAGAGGAAGCAAAGGCTTTGAAAGAGGAATATTTGAAAGCCATTGATGCATTTATCGTGCCCATCCGCGGTCGTGTGAGTGTGGAATATCGAAAAGATGTGGCGATGAATTTGCTAAAAGACTTTTTGGAAGTAAAAGGATTGTAAGAATGACAAAAACATTGAATAGTATATATAAAGTGTTTGTGATATCTGCACTTATACTATTGGCTTTTGGGGTGTCTTTGCAGACACCGGCCGAATTGGTGCGTGGGCTGATGGCGATTTTCACAGCCCCTGCCGTTTTGGTAACGGATTTTGTCTATATTGGTGGTTTGGGACCTGCCATTGTGAATGGTGTTATATTGGCCATGGCATCGGTGGGTATTCTTGTGTTATTAAAAACGGAGCAGGGTAGTGGTACCATTGCTAATTTATGGCTGTTGGTAGGTTTTGGTCTATTTGGTAAAACCATTATAAATGTTCTGCCGATTTATTTGGGCGGATATCTTTATGCCCGCTTTCGGAAAGAATCTTATAGCAATAGTATTTTGACGATTTTGGTGGCATCCTCTATGGCACCGGCAGTGAGTCAAAAGCTATTCATTGGTATTGGAAATACGGCTTTGAGTATTTTGGCTGCTTTTGCCATGGGTGTGGCCATTGGATTTGTTTTTGAACCATTGGCAAAAAATGTGTTTAAAGCCCATGATGGTTTCAATCTTTACAATGGAGGTTTGACCGCCGGTATTTTGGCGATTTTCATCACTTCGACGTTAAGCACCTTTGGCATAGAGCCAGGCTTGAATGATATTTGGAGTGAGGGCAATAATGTTATGATTTCGATTATAACCATTGTGCTTTGTGTTTTCTTTATTTTTATTGGTTGGTATTGTAATCGTGATTTGGGTATAATGGGTATTTTGAAAAAATTAAAGGGAATATCCGGTACAAAGAGTAATTATTATCCGGAATTTGGAACGCTATGTTACATTAATATGGGATTGCTTGGTTTGTTTTGTATACTAGCGGCAGTTATTTTTGATATGCAGTTGAGTGGACTGGCTTGGGGTGGTATCATTACGATTATTGGTTTTGGTGCCAATGGAAAAAATGTTCCCAGTGCCATTGCATTGATGATAGGGATTGGTATTGCAACGTTCTTTAGTCCTTTTCATATCCGGGATCCCGGGGTGGTGGTTGCGTTTTATTTTGTGACAGCACTGTCGCCCATCCCAAATATGTTTGGTTTGCATTGGGGCGTTATCGCCGGTATAATTCATCTTCATGTGGTGACAAGTTTGGCAGGGCCATCCGGGGGCATCAACCTTTATAACAATGGATTGGCAGCCGGGTTAATCGCGATGTTGTTGGTGCCTTTTATACTGGCATTGAAAAATCGAAAGAAATTGTTAAAAAAAATGCGGGATACACAGCAAAAGAATGAATAGAATGTATCAATCCACAGGAGGTTGCTCGAAAAAATAGAGTGCCCTCTTTTATTTTGTGCAAAAATAAGGTATACTGGTAGGAAGAATGTGTTGCAGGGAAATAGATTGAGGAATGGATGATTATGTTTGAGGATGTGTATCTACGAAATGTTGAAACAGTCTGTGTTAATCATACAAATTTTATGTTGAAAGGTAAGAGCTCTAAGGGTTATCAACGTAAATGGAAAAAAGACAACAAAATCATAAAGCTAGATGCGGTTGGGTATCAAAGCATTTCTGAGGTGTTGATATCACATTTTCTTGCGTTTACAGAGTTAAGAGAATATCGTGTGCCCTATTATCCTTGTTTGATAGAGGAAGAGGGAAAGTTGTTGGGTTCGGGTTGTTTTAGTTATGATTTTAAGCCACAAGGTAAAACAATTGTAACTGCCGGAAAGTTGTTGGAAAAAAGTAAAATGTCATTGGGTATTTCGTATTATGATTTTTTGGATTTTATGGACAGCAATTATATGCGCTATTTTACCATCAAAGATTATATTGATAAAATACTTTGTCTGGATGCGATTACTTGGAATGATGATAGGCATTTTTTTAATATTGCTTTTTTGGAAGATGAAAAGGGAATTTTGAGTCCGGCACCAATTTATGATAATGGGGAGGGCTGTCTTGCTGATATGATAAGTTATCCTTTCACCTGTGGTTTAGCGGAAAATTTGAGCAGTGTTGTAGCGAAACCGTTTGCTTTTTCTTTTACACAGCAATTAGATTATGTTTCTAAGCCGATTTTGCTAGATAAAGAGGGTTTTTTATCTAGCCTGAATAAGTTTTCTACGAAAGAATCTATTCGAGCGTTAGATGCAATTCTTGCGGGTTTGAGCGAAACGGAGGGTAAGGCATGGGAAAGTTACTAGAATTTGATTTTATGGATAAAGATATTATTTGTTCTAAAGTGGTTGTGGACTTTGAACAGCAGTTGGTGCATTGTGAGGATTTTACGGATGTTATATATAAGAGATTTTTTGGCTTAAATGAGCCCAACATGGATAATTTCTTTTATTTTTTGGAAGATAGATGCTTTGATAGAAATCGACCTGACGTAGATGCAATTATGACATCATTGGGTTTGCCGACAAATGGTTATAGTCCTCTTGCAATATGTAAGGTGACAAAGGGACAAACAATTGATGACAATCAGTGGATTCGTTTTAAGGATGATAATATTGAAACTTATGATGACTTAATCAATAGCTTTCATTAAATGAGTTCAATCAATACAAAGAGGAAGAGGAGATAAAGAAACTTATGGGAAAAAGACATTATGGTTTATTCACAGCAACAACGATGTTGGTAGGGATTGTAATTGGTTCCGGGATATTTTTCCGTTCGGATGATGTTTTGGTAGCAACGGGCGGTAGCGTGGCACGTGGTGTTTTGGTGTTTTGCATCGCTGCCTTTGCGATTGTGTTTGGTGGTTTGACCATTAACAATTTGGCTCAATTAACGGACAAGCCCGGTGGTATGATTACTTATGCGGAAGAGTTTGCCGGAAAGCGTTTTGCAGCAGCCTTTGGTTGGTTTCAGATATTTATTTATTTTCCTACATTAGCTGTTGTGGTATCTTGGGTAGCAGGTATTTATATATCCATGCTTTTTGGCCTTGGCTTTGCGTTGGTTGGGCATATATTTCTTGGCTTTGCTTGGTTTGCGATTTGTTTTTTGTTTAACATTGTATCTGCTCGTATGGGTGGCGGATTTCAAAATTTTTCTACAATAGTAAAATTAATTCCTTTGATTGTGATTGGTGTGCTTGGGGTGATTATTGGTGACCCGGTTCATGCTTTTACCTATACGGCAAGTTATGTAAGTGAGCATGCGACAAATATAGGCTGGCTTGCGGCTATTGCGCCGGTGTCTTTTTCTTTTGCGGGTTGGGAAATTTCTACTACCGTTTCCAGTGAAGTACGGGATAGTAAGAAAAATATGCCACGTGCTTTGGTGGCAGCTCCTTTGATTATTTTGTTTATGTATTTGATTTATTTTATTGGGTTAAGTGGATTGATTGGGCCTAGTACGGTTATGGAATTGGGTGATGATAGTGTTTATCGGGCTGCAACAGAGCTTTTTGGTGCGGTTGGTGCAAGAATTGCCCTTACATTTATTGTGATTTCAGTGATGGGTACGGTAAATGGGATTATTTTAGGTTATGTGCGCTTGCCTTATGCTATGGCTTTGAAAGGATTTTTGCCCGGTGCTACATGGTTTTCGAAAACCAAAGGGAAAGAGAATATGCCTGTGATATCAGGTTTGTTTGCGGTGGTAGTTGCTTTGTTTTGGTGGATAATTCATTATTTTACGCAATTGCATGGTGTTTTAGGCGGTGCGAATATATCTGATATTGCCATTGCTGTAAGTTATTTGTTATTTGCAGTGCTTTATTTTCAAGTATTTCGTTTGTGGCGAAAGGGTGTGGTAAAAGGTATCCGAAATGGAGTGATATTTCCGACGTTGGCCACGCTAGGTTCAGGATTTATTTTGATGGGTGGATTGCAGAATCGTCAATTTTTTATCTATGTGTTCATTTGTTTGATTGCATTGGTGGCCGGATATGTGTATTTTATGCGACGGGAAAAGTAATGGAATAAATGAAATGGATGTTAGTTTTAGATTTACTTTTGTGGAACTTTGGGGTACAATTTTCTTATGGAGATATAGCTCAGCTGGGAGAGCACTTGCTTGACGTGTAAGGGGTCGCTGGTTCGAGTCCAGTTATCTCCATATTTAAAAACATTCGAGAATCCTATAAACACAGGGATTGCGGATGTTTTTTGTTATTTTTTAAGTGCTTATTTTAATTTAAGAAATGAGTTGACTATTTTTTGACTAGTTTTTTGATAAGGGATGGCACATAAAATCAATATATTTCTCTTCCCCTTGTATGATGAAAAAATCAATATTCCATGTAAAAGAAAATTTATAATACTTTGTCCATATTGACAATACATCAAAAATGTCAGATAATATAATTAATTACAAATAATTGTTTGAATGCAAGGAGAAAAAATGTTATGAGACAATTATATACAAAATGGGGCAAAGAGTTGGATATAAATAATGTGTTGCCCGCATACCCCAGACCCTCTATGGTGCGTAATAGTTATTTGAATTTAAATGGGTATTGGGATTATGCCATTACCAAAAGTGCCGCTTGGCCTATGGAGTATGATGGCAAGATTTTAGTACCTTTTTCGCCGGAAGCTGTTTTATCTGGTGTGTCAGAAGTATTACAGCCGGATGAATATCTTTATTATGCGAAAGAGATACAGTTGCCCGTTGGTTTTAACCAAGGCCGTGTTTTGTTGCATTTTGGTGCAGTGGACCAAATGACAGAAGTTTATGTGAACAAACAATTGCAAGGTTCACATGTGGGTGGATATTTGCCGTTCTTTTTTGATGTTACAAAAGTGCTGACAGATGGCATAAATGTCATTAGTTTACGTGTCAAAGATGTGACGGGTGCATCTTATCATTCCCGCGGAAAGCAAAAGTTGGATAGAGGTGGTATGTTTTATACGCCTCAAAGTGGTATTTGGCAAACGGTGTGGCTGGAAAGTGTTCCGGAGGAATACATAGGGTCCTTAAAATTCACACCGGATTTTGATGATGGGTCAATCGGAATAAAAGTGAATGTAGTGGGTGCAGCAAGTGCGGTTCAGGTAATTATATCTATAGACAATGAAACGTATCAGACATCCTTAGAAGCAAATAAAAAACGGTATATAAAGTTGCCGGTTGTATATCCTTGGACACCGGAAACGCCTTATTTATATGATGTGAAAATTTGTTATGGAGCGGATTGTGTCACTTCTTATTTTGCGATGCGTAAAAATTCAGTTGCTTATGATAATAAGGGTATCTTGCGATTTAAACTAAACAATAAGTTTTATTTTCATAATGGTTTGTTGGATCAAGGTTATTGGCCTGATGGTTTGTTGACTGCTCCCAGTGATGAAGCATTGATTTTTGATATTATGGAAGCGAAGCGGTTGGGATTTAATACTTTACGAAAGCATATAAAAATAGAACCGGAACGTTGGTATTATCATTGTGACCGTTTGGGTATGCTTGTGTGGCAGGATATGGTAAATGGCGGAGGCCCGATTCGTGCATGGTTTACAACTTATATGCCCCATATATTCTTATGGGCGGGAAGAAGCATAAAGGATAATAAGTACAAGTTATTTTCGCGTGATGATGCGGCGGGTAGAAAGCAGTTTTATCAAGAATTGAAGCAGACAATCGAAACGTTGTATCACCATCCCAGCATTGTTTTGTGGAGTCCTTTTAATGAGGGCTGGGGGCAATTTGATGCGCAAAAAGCCACAGCATTGATTAAAAAATTGGATACCAGCAGATTGATTGACGAGGTCAGTGGTTGGTTTGATCAAGGTGGGGGCAATGTCTATAGTATTCACAACTATTTTTTGGAGAAACGGGTGAAACCAAAAAAAGAGCGGGTGGTGGCGATTACGGAATATGGTGGTTATGTGCATCGTTATGAAAAACATAGTTACCATAACAATGTGTATGGTTATGGTACTTATAAATCAAAAGAGACGCTGACCGCTGGGTATGCCAAATTGTTTAAACGTGATGTGTTAAAAAATATAAAAAGAGGTTTGTCAGGTGCAATTTATACTCAATTATCTGATGTAGAAGAAGAGGTAAATGGTATCTTTACCTATGACCGAAAAATTTTAAAGATGTATGCGGAGGCAGTGATAGAATTAAATGAAGAGTTGAGGAGGAAAGCACATGAAATTATTAACGGTAACAGTTCCATGTTATAATTCTCAAAGTTATATGCAAAAGTGTATTGATTCTTTGCTCATTGGTGGCAATCGGGTAGAAATTATTTTGGTGAATGATGGTTCCACCGATGGAACGGCTGCATTGGCAGATAAAAATGCAAAGGAACATCCTGACATCATTCGGGTAATTCATAAGGAGAATGGCGGCCATGGTTCCGGGGTGAACATTGGATTGGCAAATGCGACAGGTTTGTATTTTAAGGTGGTTGACAGTGATGACTGGGTAGATGCGGCAGCGTATTTGAAAATTTTAGATACTTTGGAGCAGATGTCAAAGGAAAATAGTAACATTGATTTGATGATTAGCAACTATATGTATGAGAATGAAAATAATAAGCGGCGGAAAGGTATGCATTATCAACGTTTGTTACCTGAGAATCAGATATTTACTTGGAAAGAAACAAAGCATTTTGGAAAAGGGCATTATATGTTGATGCACGCCTTAATTTATCGGACGGGTTTACTTCGTGATTGCAATTTGGTTTTGCCGGAGCATACCTTTTATGTGGATAATCTTTATGCGTATGTGCCGTTGCCTTATGTAAAAACGATGTATTATCTGAATGTGGATTTTTATCGTTATTTTATCGGGCGTGTGGACCAGTCGGTGAATAAGCAAGTGATGTTAAAGCGGATTGACCAACAGATACGAGTGAATAAAATGATGATAGTTTCTACGGATTTGCAAAAAATGGAAGATAAGCATCTGCAAGCATATATGCTGCATTATTTGGAATTAATAACAGCGGTTACAAGTTACCTTTTGGTTTGTGATGAAAAGAAAGAACATCTTTTAGAGCGGGAGGCTTTTTGGCAGTATGTAAAAGAAGAAAATAAATGGTTATATCATCATTTGCGTAGCAGCATTATGAATGTGGCAACGAATTTGCCCGGGAAGAGTGGGCATAAACTCTCTATTGCAGCCTATAAAATAGCACATAAGTTTTCGGGTTTTGAATGAAGATATCGTTTTGAGGTGGGTTTATGTGGAATAAGCTAAGGATCATGCTATTGAATAAAGATATGATAACAATCATGCTGCTTTCGGTTTTTGCAGGCGGAGCGGGCATGGTGTTGGATATTTTGGTCTTTGCGTGGTTGTTTCAGCGGTTGTATATGAATCCGTTTTTGGCAAATGCCATAGCGATTAGTGCAGGTACCATTTTGAGTTTTGTTTTGAATATTTTGTTTATATTTAAAGTGAGAGATAAAATGTTACGAAGATTTTTGATATTTTATAGTACGGGTATTTTTGGTATTCTTTTGTCTTCCGGCATTTTGTGGTTGGGGGATATGATGCATCTTCCTGTGTTTCCGGTTAAGGTATTTTCTGTGTTTTTTGTGGCTGTGGTACAGTTTTTCTTGAATTATTTTTTTGCTTTTGATGGAAGTAAACATCATAAATCAATAAAGTAGTTGGAAAAGGCTTGGAAATCAAGTATAATTTTTGTGAGAGATTGCAAAGAAAGGAATAGGCAAAATTATGAAATTGATTACCTTTGCGATACCATGTTACAATTCGGCATCTTATATGGAAAGAGCCATCGTTTCATTGTTGCCGGCAGGCGAAGCCATAGAGATTATTATTGTAAATGACGGTTCTACGGATGATACCATGTTGGTTGCAGAACGTTATGCGGGACTTTATCCAAAGATAATTAAGACAATCCATAAAGAAAATGGCGGACATGGTGATGCTGTTATGGCAGGTTTGTCTCAGGCCACCGGCAGGTATTTTAAGGTGGTGGATAGTGATGATTGGGTGGATGCGGATTCTTTGCAAAAGATTGTTCAAACGATTAGAGAATTTGTAGAAGCAGAAATACAAGTGGATATGATTATTTCGAATTATGTTTATGAGAAAGTAGGATTAGAGCACAAAAAAGTGGTGGGTTATACAAATGCTTTGCCGGTAGATGAGATTTTTACCTGGGATGATGTGGGGCATTTTCGACTGGATCAATATATTCTGATGCATTCTGTAATCTATCGGACAAACTTATTAAAGCTGTGTCAGCTTACACTGCCCAAACATACTTTTTATGTAGATAATATTTATGTATATTATCCACTGCCCCATGTACGTACTTTATATTATATGGCTGTAGATTTTTATCGTTATTTCATTGGGCGTGATGATCAGTCGGTGAATGAAAAAGTGATGATAAAGCGGATTGACCAACAGATTTTTGTGACAAAATCTATGATTTCGATGTACAATTTTCGTGAAGTGCAAAACAAAAATTTGCGACGGTATATGCGTAAGTATTTGGCGATTATGATGACGGTATCTTCTATATTATGTATTCGCTCTAAAGATAGTATCAATTTGGTAAAAAAGAGAGAATTGTGGCGGTATTTGAAAATAAAAGATTATCGGACTTATATAAAAATACGATATGGTTTTTTGGGACAGTCTACGAATATACCCGGTAAGACAGGGCGTAGGGTTTCTAGTTTGGTTTATTTGGTTGCGCGGCGTTTGGTAGGATTTAATTAGAAAAGGAGTTATAGATTATGACAGAAGTTGGTGTAATACACGCACGCTTTCAGGTTTTGCACTTAAAGCAAATGGAGTATATTTTGGCGGCAAAGATGCGCTGTAAAAAACTTTATATTGGGGTATCTCATCCTGATATTGTCAATTTTGCAGCTTCCTCAAATTTAGATGCCCATGGTGTAACAAAACGGGATAATCCCATGACATATATTGAGCGGTATCAGATGCTGTTGGCAACTTTGCAGGAATTTCGTGTGAAACGGGAAGAATTTGAAATCATTCCTTTTCCGATTAGTACGCCTGATTTGCTAGAGCAATATGCACCTTTGGAAGGGGTGTATTATATGAGTTTGATGACTACTTGGGATGAAGAGCGTTTGCGGATATTGCAAAGTTTGGGATTAAAAACAGAGGTGATTTGGGAAAGGGATGCCCGTGAGATTGGTGTGACCAGTAGTGATATCAAAGAGATGATCGCGGCAGGAAATGCGGATTGGAAAAGCAAAGTGCCCAAAAGCGTAAGTGAATTTGTGGTAAGCAGAGGGATAGAGGAGAGGATACGGGAGTTGCATTACGTATCTTGATTTGAAAGTTGACTTTCGTTAAAGAAATGTGATACCATGCTTGTAAGTGGAAAATATTTCAAAAAGTAGTTTTTATGAAGTGATTCTTTTGATGTTGGTTGCAAAAATGAATTTAAGTTATAAAATAAAAAAAGTGCCCGTGTCTGTTTTATTAAGTTACTGCAAAGATGCAGGAATGGCAGATATGGGTTTTTTTATTTAAGATGACAGAATGGGTAGAACGTGAAGACAAGATATATCAAGAGATGCATAAGGAGGAACTAGAAGATGAGTAGAATCATTGACCAAAGTGAATTGGGTATTGTGGCTGATACATTAATCAAAGAAAGTAATGCAAAAATCACATCTCTTTGTGCCATGTATGGGCCGATTGACGCATTTCGAGATGATCCCGGATTGGCGGGTGCAGCTTGGAGTGCTTTAAAGTCTCAAATGAATGACCATTATCTGGTGATAAAATCTTTGATATTGGCCTATGGTTATGTTGTGGATGATGCCACTGTGTTAAAAGGTATCATTGGAGGGGAAGTCGAATTGTTGGATGAGGCACAG
>WRBB01000034.1 GCA_009779895.1 Lachnospiraceae bacterium | reverse complement strand
TAGCAGATTCACAATGTAATGTTGGTTTTTATGACCATAACGGATTTTCAAGGATAGATACTAAAGAAGCGAAATACAATTATGCCGCAGGCCAAAAGAATTTTGATATATATTTATACCATTACCAATTTCAGTAAGGAGTAGACAAACAGGGCTTTCATAATAACCGGTGGACTTTCTCTTAATTTTCACTGGTTTTCTATGCTTATCTTTTTGAAATCCCCAATCTATACACTTTTTCAACAAATATACCAGATTGTGGGAGATTGGTATTCGTTATTTCTATCATTCTACATGCCTCATCAAAGACATCACTATATCCTCAATATTCGCTTCTTCAATTTGAATAGATGAAATTGCTTTACTCTGACTTGTTAAAAATGCAAAAGCCTTTTCAATAGATATGACTCTTTTATCACCCAAAAATTCATAACGCTCCTGCACTACAGATTGCAACACCATTCCCGTACCATTAACTTCTATCTTTTCTGATGAATAAACTATTATCTTGTATTGCAATCCGTAAGTCTCTTTAAAAGCATCAATAGAACCGTCAAAATAAATCTCACCTTTATGAATAAAAATAATTCGATTACAAATATATTCAATATCCATCATATCGTGCGTCGTGAGCATAATTGTAGTACCTTTTAAATTATTAATTTCACTGATTAAATCACGGATTCGACTTTTCGCCACAATATCTAAACCAATCGTAGGCTCATCTAGATAAACCACGGATGGATTATGCAAAAGAGCAACCGCTAGATTCGCTCGCATTTTCTCACCCAGACTCAGTAGCCGAACCGGGCGGTCCATAAATTCCTCTAATCCCAAAATCTCTGTGTATAACCGAATATTTTTTTTATATTCTTCCTGCCCAATCTCATACATTCTCCTATATAACTCAAAGGTATCAGTCATAGGCAAATCCCAATTTAATCGAGAACGTTGCCCAAAAACAATTCCAATTTGCTTCGCATTTTCTCGCCGCTTTTCGTAAGGTATCATTCCTCCAACTTCAATCTTCCCAGAATCCGGAATTAAAATGCCTGAAAGCATTTTAATCGTGGTAGACTTACCTGCACCATTCATACCAATGTAACCCACCGACTCTCCACTTTCTATGGAAAAATTAATATTGTTTACGGCATGCTTATAAAAGTACTCACGATGAAAAAGGGCTTTCAGATTCCGCATCACTCCTTTTTCCCGCTTTGCTAATTTATATGTTTTCGTTACATTTTCCACTTCAATAAAAGCCACTGTTCTTCTCCTTTTGAATTCCTTTACGAACCCGTACTTTGATAATATTGAATACTTCTATTCCAAATCCATAACCCCAATAGAAATACTATTATACCAACCAACGGTGTTAGATATTGCAGCACCGGACCAAAACTTGAAACACCTTCTTTTCCTAAAATAAACTGCCCCGGATAAAAATTAGTAAAAGCATGAGGAATCATAAATGTTAAAATAACCTGAATTGTAATGGGATAAATATTAATCGGATAATTCACAAAACCACCCATTTCATGTAAAAAAATCGAAAGTACTCGTTCTCCCCGAATCATCCAAAAAATAGGAGCTGAAAAAAGCAAAAAAAAGCCAGCTTGAATCAAGGCAGCACTCAAAATAAGAATAATTAACCAAAATAATATGTGAAACGTAAGAGAAATTTCCAATCGAATAAAACTAACAACAAAAATAACAATAGATAATGCTATGTGTCGCACATATGCTGTCGTGCAGTTAGAAAGTACTTCAAATAATAAAGGATTTACCGGCAATATTAAAGATTCATCAAAACCTCCTGACTGCACTCTATTTTGCAAACCATGACAGGCGTGAAAGAAAAAAGTCCCCGCAATCCCATAGCTTATTAATTTCACAGCATAAAGAAAGATTACCTCTTCACTACTCCAACCCGCTAAATTCATAAAGCGTGTAACAACAATCCATAAAAGCAAAAAATCCACACCATAATAAAATATTTGGGCAAAACTTCCTGCCCAAAATGCACCTTTATATTCCATTTGCATTCGAACTTTAATTTTCATAAAAACATATAGCAACCCTATCGTTTTTCTCACCTTAAACTCCTTCTATAATTATCGCTCTTTATCCTCCTTGAACAAAAATTTTTTTAGAAGCTCTATACCATATAAAAACCTCTAATCCTAACAAAACAAAGAGCCACATAAATTGCATTAGAATCAAACCACCAACATCTCGCAAATCCACTCTGCCTAAATATATTTGAATTGATTCAAATACAATAAAACGAAACGGCAAATACATACTCAAAGTATACAACCACATCGGATACAACCACAACGGAATCAACAAACCACCAAAAAGCCTGTTTAATCCACCTGTCAAAAACTCAATATACCAAGGATTAATAATCCAAAACGCTGATAAATTGAAAAGGAATTGAATTTGAAAAGCAAGTAAAACACCTAGAATTAAAGAACATAAAAACAGAAAAAAATAGAAAACAGAAAGCGGTCCTTTGGCTCCATAAAAAATAACTGCGATAGCCACGCCCGGAATACCCGCAAAAAACACAGCAAAAACGTTGCCTCCCATTAACTCACAGAACAACTTCCATTTAAAGCTTACCGGCAATAACATATCTAAAGCAATAGAACCGTCACGAACACGCTCTCCTAACATTCTAGCTGCATCAAAACGTGTCAAGTTTATCACTAAGAAATTTATAATGACAAAGGTAATCATCTCTTCCAATCCTACCTCTGCATATCCCGTTGCGATAAGAGCCGCCCAAAGGCTAACTTGGATTAAAATAAAAAACACACCACTTATAATCTGAAGCCAAACTCCAGATCTATAAATTAAACGCTCACAAAAAGAATTGCGAAATATAACCACATAAGTTGACACCTTACTTGCTATTACATGCAATAGTCTTACCTCGCTCGAAAACAATATAAACCTTGATTAAAATTATTTCGCTTTCATTTTTAAATTAACTATTCTCTCCTGTTCCAGAACAATGAAACACTCTTTTTTCAGTCTATCAATTCTTGACTATTATGTCAATTTCTTATGTTTATTTCTGTATCTAGCGAAAAATGGATATTTCCATATCCAAAAATCTTACTTGCAGTCCCCATTCAGTTATGTTATAGCACGAGAAATTAAATACATTATGTTTGCAGGGGAACTCTTCTGAGTTGAGAAGGCAAAGCCTGACCCTTTGAACCTGTTGGTTAATACCAGCGTAGGAAAGCTGACTGGAATCAAATAAAACAAATCGCCAATGGTGTGGTTTTGGATTTCAAGGATGCGCCACTACCAAAGCAAAATGAAGAGGTTCCTATTATGGCGTTTTCAAACAGATAAAATATTAGTTAATTATTGCAAAAAATGAAGAAATAAGATAAAATATTGGTTATGAATACATTTGATTTTATGAAGAAAACTCCGAGTGAGATTAATATGCTCATCGCAAAACGAATTCGTATCATCCGAAAAAGGCGAAAAATATCACAGATAAGATTAGGTGAAAAATCAGGGGTAAGCTTAGGATCTGTGAAGCGATTTGAACAAAGCGGTGAAATTTCATTAATATCATTGACAAAAATAGCGATTGCTTTAGAGATTAATCGAGAACTGGAGCATTTATTTGAAGATGTGCCACCACGATCAATTAAGGAGTTGTTAGATGAATGAAGTGAAAAAATTAAATATTCTTTATCACAACAAAAAAGTTGGAACAATGGTATTGCATAAAGATGTGCTGACAGCATTTGAATATGAGAGTGATTGGCTTAGCGATGGTTTTGCAATTAGCCCTTTTTCATTACCATTAGAACAAAAGGTGTTCCTTTCCAAAAGAGATCCGTTTGATGGGATTTATGGTGTATTTGCTGATAGTCTGCCCGATGGCTGGGGGCGTTTATTGGTTGACCGTTTGATGCTAAAAAATAATGTGGATCCTAGAAGTAGAGGCAATTTGGCTCGCCTTGCTATTGTTGGGAAATCAGGAATGGGAGCATTAACTTATGAGCCGGAATTTCAATTTGAACAAGAAAAGCCAATAATGGACTTTGATAAAATTGCGATAGAGTGTAGCAAAATTCTAAAAACAGAATATACGGATAAACTCGATGAGTTATTTTTACTTGGTGGATCTTCCGGCGGTGCAAGACCTAAAATACTTACTTCAATAGATGGAGAAGATTGGATTGTTAAATTTCCCTCTTCAGAAGATGGAAAGCATATTGGCAGGCAAGAATACGAATACTCTTTGTGTGCCAAGGAATGTGGCATTTCAATGGCAGAAACCAAACTTTTTTCATCTGAAAGATGCGATGGTTATTTTGCTACGAAACGATTTGACAGAAATGAAACCCAAAGTGGAGAGCTTGAAAGGATTCACATGCTTTCAGTCAGTGCTATTTTGGAAACATCACATCGTATCCCTAATTTGGATTATGATATTTTGATGAAGCTAACGCTGGAGTTGACAAAAGAATTTGAAGAAATTGAGAAGCTATATCGCTTAATGTGCTTCAATGTATTTGCTCACAATCGTGATGACCATTCTAAAAATTTTTCGTTTTTATACAAGGAAAAGGAAGAGCGTTGGGTACTGGCTCCGGCATATGATTTAACGTTCAGCTATTCTCTGGGTGGTGAGCACGCTACAACGGTACACGGAAATGGCAAAAACCCCGGTAAGAAAGATTTGCTTGAAGTAGCAAAAACCATAGGGCTAACAGAGCGAAAAGCAAAATTAATCGCAGATGAAGTTTATGAATGCGTAAAAATAAGGCTTGTAGAATATCTTTGAACGTAAAATAAGTACTATCCTCCCACAACGCACCCATCAACGCCCCTGTCCGGCTATTCCTCTAACATCCACTCCAAAGCATTTTTTCACAATCCCATTGTAGTTTCCGCTTTTACGAACACCTGAAATCACCTTGATTAGCCCATTATCCTTATGTTTTGCCAGTCAAAAAACATAATTTTTACGTTTTATCATAACTTTCACCCCTCTGAGAATATGTGCCTATCATAGCATATATTCTCAGAGAGGTGAAAGTAAGTGTAACTATTTTGAAATAACGTTCTCATAAATTTTCTTCAAAACTTAAATCTGAACATTTTTTTATTGTACATTTTTTCTAAAGCCCCAAGTTCTTTTTCTCTTTTACAACAGAGGTTTCATCTACCTGATACGTACCGCTACACTCTACCAGATCTATCTCGCAACCGGGGCCAATTTCTATATTTGTGCCACGTACTACCTTTGCCACCGTATACTCCAAGTAAATTTCATTTCCCTCAATAGCTTCCGTTTCTACCCGTCCTTGGCTGGTAAATGGCAAGGATATCTCCGCTTTGCGGCATATCGTAATTTTTTCACCACCTATTTCCTTGGCAAAGGAACTAGCAAAACGAGGGTTGATGCTAATTTCTTCACCATTTAACAAACCATCTATTTTAAAGCGCCCACTGGAATTGAAACTTTCAACTTCAACGTTGCCCTCAACAGCCAATTCGCCTTTGATGGTAGCGCTATTGCCTTTATAATCTCCTTTGATTTCCAAAGAGCCTAACAATTTATTTTCTTCAATTTCAGCATTGCCGTTAACCACACATTGGCCTGTAATCTTAGCTTTGCTCATCACAGTGTTTCCATTTAATTCAGCCATACCTAGTATAGATGCCTTTTTAAAATCCGTGGTACCATTTAGCTCTATCTGACCCCACACAGAAAATACATCCGCTGTGGTTACACCTTTTATCAAACCAATGCCCAACACTTTCAAAACATCACACATCACGTCGCCTTGAATGGTCGCATCACCATTTACTTTTACTTTTTTAAACGTACCGCCCCCAAAAGAGCCACTCCCATTGATAATCATATCACTTCTATTTGCTTCCATGATATCTACCTCTTTTCTAATTTGTATTCTCTATGCTACAACTTGCAGGTTGCCGTTACTTTCGCAGATGGATCTTGGGTATAAGTACCACGATATTCAACCATATCAATCTCACAATTGGGACCAATTTTCACATCTTCACCACGCACTACTTTGGCATTGACAAAATCCAAATCAATTTTATCACCCTCAATGGAATCCGCGATCAACACCGTTGGAAAAATATTGTCTACCACTTTCATCACATTACCTTTGCCGCGCTTTACTTCTATTTCGCTACCCACAATCTCGCTAATTTCACATTTTAGCAAAACTTCTATTTTAATCTTTTCCGCATTGAGCTGCCCACCGATTTTGATGTTGCCCTGGCAATCAAAAGACTCCACTTCACAATCACCGCCAATGGTTACCTTGCCATCTATGTTTACCATATCTCCTTTTACATTGCCGGAAATATTGGTATGCCCACTTATTTTTAGTGTTTCAGTTGTAACAGTTCCATCTACACGGGCGGTTCCGCTCACTTTGAACTTCTCCGCTGTCACATCATCCTTAAATCCAACCGTCCCTGCCACACTAATCTCTTTGCCTACAGTCTTTCCCTGAAAGGTACCTCCACCGTTTACATCAATCACATCGGCACTCACGTCACCGGTAATCGTACCTTTTCCATTGAGAACCACCTTCTCAAAATCGCCGCCGCCGGACGAACTCAAACCATCTATTTGTAAATTTCCTTTTCTTTCTGCCATCTTTTTCACCTCCTACATTTTTAGCCTTAGCTCTTCTGAAATCTGTGCAAAATCTACATTTGCTACTATTTTGGTATTGCTCTCAAACTGTAATACATCCGTTTTCTCTGCTATCACACAAGAAGAAATACCCATTTTTCGAATCACAATCAAAACAATTTTTTTCGCCTGTGCTGCCAAATAATAGTCCTGGAATAATTGAATAATCATCTTTCCTTCATCCAAGCTAATATCTCCCGATTGTAATAGTTTTTCCAATACATACATCACCATCACATTGTTAAACTCGAATACATCTTGATAAACCGTAGCATTTGCCAAATAATACTGAATCACCGTTTCAGAAACCAAACCTGTGGCCAACAATTCTTCTTTGTTTAATTTACAACTGGTACCTCCCGGCGAAAAAATATCTGCCAACTCATCTAAGGATACATTTTCTTTCATGGTTTGAATCTTGGCAATACGCTCCAGTATCTCTGCCTTTGGGAAGAATGTTTCTTGCCCGGTGTAAGTGGATTTGCGAATGAACCAATCCTCAGGAATCAAATCTTTTCTTTTCCATCTGTATAGTTGCCCATAAGAAATACCTGTTAGGTTTAATAAATCTTTTTTTGAAATAAGTTCGTTGCTCATAACGAAAGCCCCTTTCTAATATCAATTTTTCATTGTTTCTTTTCTTGATGTATTTAGTGTAACATAACATTGTTTTGTTGTCAACGTTTTTTCTTTCCTTTCATTTACTCCACAACAATCTCACCATCCCAATCCACAATTCCACCCATATCATACACACTGGTATAACCCATTTTCACCAACGCTTCTGCCGCAATCGCACTTCTGCGCCCGCTGTGACAATAGATAAAAATGGTCTCATTTTGATCAGGTAGCATATCCCAAACCCCTATTTCTATTTCATCATGGGGCAATAACATCGCACCTCCAATATGCCCCTCATCAAATTCCCCTTGGGTTCTTACGTCCAACAATTGGAAAGAATGCAACGCCTCCATTTTTTGCCTGGCCTGAACACTACTGATTGTTTGAAAACCTTTGTCACCTCTTGCACATGCTACACCCAACAACATCGCTACCACCGTAACAATTGAAATATAAATACGTCTTTTCCAACTCATTTCTTTCACCCTCATTGCTTTTTTTGTTTTTTCAACTTCACTGAACAATTCACTTTAGTGTAGCATAAAGTGCTTTATCTTGCTATAATTATAGTATTAGAATGCTCTAAGAAAGGGAACCAGAAATGATTGACAACGATAAACGCTTTGATTTAACACGCCGCCCCAAACGACAATCTTTACTCCTAAGACCCATCACTTGGCTTGTCTCCTTTCCCTACCTTTGGTTACACCGTGCAAAAATGAATCGCTCCGGTGTACCAAGCGATTTAAAACCCCCTTATTTATTATTATGCAATCACAACTCCGCCACAGACTTTCGGGTGATGACAAAGGCGGTTTTTCCATTTCGCGCCAATTATGTTGTTGCCATAGATGGTTTTATTGGCTTTGAATGGTTACTTCGCGCTGTCGGCTGCTTTGGCACACGAAAGTTTAGCCGCAATCTGGCCGTTGTAAAAAATATGTTTCACATTCGCAACAACGGTGATATCATTATTCTTTATCCGGAAGCGCGCTATTCTCTTTGCGGCACCCAAGCTGTGTTGCCCGACTCTTTAGGCAAAATTATCAAGCGTTTAAATATACCTGTCGTTACATTGATGATGCATGGCCATCATATCAATTCACCTTTTTGGAATAAAGGAGATCGCTTTGTCAGACCTTTAAAATCCGAATTAAATTTATTATTCACCGCCAAAGAAGCCAGCGAACTATCTGTTCAAGAAATCAATAAAACACTGGCGGAAACCATTGTTTATGATGACTTCGCTTGGCAAAAAGAGAATAAAATCAAAATACGAAAAAGGACACGCGCCGAGGGCTTGCACAAAGTTCTTTATCAGTGTCCCGCCTGTCTTGTAGAATACCAAATGAACAGCTACAAAAGCACTTTGCAATGTGGGGCTTGCGGTAAAGCTTGGGAAATGACTGCACTAGGAGAACTGGTTGCGAAAAATGGCGAAACCGAATTTTCCCACATTCCGGATTGGTATGAATGGGAACGGGCTAACGTCCGCCGAGAAGTCGAAAACGGCACCTATTCGTTTGAATCTACTGTGAAAGTATGGTCACTACCAAATACCAAAGGATTTATCAAATTTCCGGAACTAGGGCATCTAACCCACAATATGAATGGATTTACTCTAACCGGCGTGAGCAAATCCGGTCCATTTACCAATGATTGGCCTGTCCGTGCTTTATACTCCTGCCATATTGAATATAATTATAAAGGAGCCGGAGATTGTGTGGATTTGAATACCAATGATGACACCCTTTATCTCTTTCCCCAAAGGACAGATTTTTCTGTAACGAAAATTTCCTTGGCAACAGAAGAGTTGTATACTTTGGAGGCAAAAAAAAGTTGATTTGAAAGAGAGTTGATTTACATAGCATCTACAACTATGTATCACAACTCTCTTTTTGTCTTATTCTAAATACGCTTGTGCCGCTTTTTGAGCCAGATGTCTAGAAAAGTTCCATCTTCGCCCTGTATTTTCCTGTTCCAAAATCTGCTCAAAATATCTATCTATACTGCTTTTCACACCCGCTTCAAAGCTTTCTCTATCCTCTATATCTTGCATTTTATTGCTATTTAAATCACTTACCTGCAAACGTGCAATGGCAGGTGCCGCATCTACGGATAACCACCGGGTCAAATAATGTACATCAAGGGGCATGGCATCTTCATTTCGTACATTTTGCTCAATATTATATCCGGCAATGATATAATCCACTCTCGCAAAAGAAAATATAATATAAGCACAAGCAACCACTACCACAATGTATTGAAACAAACCGAATTTTGTTTTAAATATATAAATCATGACACCTACCATAATCAAGGTCAGCACCGCCAAAAACCACAGCACCAATACACGTAAAAATGACAAGTTATAAGCTCCTACATAAAGCAACATTCGATAAGCTGCTGATACTGTCATAATACAAGTACAAAAGGAAATCATACATAACAATGCCTTTAATACTTTGCTTTCACGAAACACCCGAATACAAATGAGTACCAAAACAAAATTAATAATACTCACTGCCAGCAATTGCCAAAATCCAGAATGTGCATATTGTGAGTACGTTACATGTTCCGGTAAACCACCCTCAAATCGTAAAAACAAAAATAATATCTGAATTACTGAATAAATCAAATACACCACTGCCAATGACATCGTAAAAGTAATACCAATCACAGCGTCTGCCTTTCTTTTTTCTCCCTCTTTTGGCCCTTTCATAGACCCTCTTTCCATGGCTGCAAAAAAACCATAAAATACAATAAATGCAAAACCAAAGGTAAATAAAACACCAAACACATCTATAAAATTAATCGAAGCAAATATATTTCTAAAAAGCTGCTCAAAAACCATATCTGAACTTAACAACAAAGGTAATACAATCACCAATGATACAAGAGATAAACCCAAGCCCAATAAAACAGGTAAAATTTTCCTTTTTACACGCCTTTTCTTTCCCACCTTTACTACATCACCACTTTGCTGTACATCACTTGTAATACTTACATCTTGATTCTCCCCTTTTACATAATAAAAACAATGAACAAAGGGTGCGATTACTGAAATCACATTTCTTCCGATCAAAACAAAAAAGTTTTTCAAATGCGTTGGAAATCCCCACTTTCTGTCATCATTCCACTGGTGAATCATAGCTGACATAAACAACAAACTAATACCAACCCAGTTAAAAAAATGAAAAAAACCACTGGCAGTCATCATCGTTGCTATACCAAGCAAAAACATACCTACAAAATAAAAATAGGTTTTAAGTTTTATGGACTGTCCCAGCTTTTTTAGAAATAATACAGCAAATAAAATGGTTGCCAATACATAAAAAGGAAATGTCACCCCTGTAAAGTTTCGGTATAAACTAAAGGTAAAAATCACCGCATACATAATAGCCATACCACCAAAAAATTTAAAATTCTCTCGCATTTTTTCCATCTTAATCCCTTTCCCACTCTTCGTCCGTTTCTTCATATTCTAAAATATCCCCGGGCTGGCAATGCAACGCCTTGCAAATAGCAGCCAAAGTAGAAAACCGAATAGCCTTTGCTTTGTTATTTTTTAAAATGGATAGATTTGCCATGGTAATATTTACTTTATTTGCCAACTCTTTTGAACTCATTTTTCTCTTTGCCATCATAACATCAAGGTTTACAATAATTGCCATCCGCTACCCCCTCTATATCATTAATTCATTTTCTTCTTTATACTGTATTGCCTCTTTGAATACAAACGCCAACACAAAACAGAACAAACCGGCAATGAAAAATGTCAATATTACCATCACGGTAGCAGGTGTTGGACGAAATAATATAATCATTAAAAATAAAAATGAGATAATAAAGCTATAAATGCCCATCCTTTTTAGACTCGCCACATTTTGTATCACAAAACAATTTTTCTCTTTCACTGTACGCATCATCTTGACTAGATTGCGAATAATCAAAATACCAAATACACCGGCCGGCATAAATACAACCAACAGCAAAACATAGTATTCCCCAATCCACACAAAAGAATATTGACTTAGCAAGCGCAACGAAAATGGTAACGTAACAATCACTAAAATACCCGAATAAAACATAAATTCTAATAAAACACTTGTAAATCGAATCAGCTTTTCTTGGTTCATAAATTCAATCCTCTCCATTTTGTTTTTCCACATAATTCTATCATAATTTATTCCGAGTATAGCACTATTTATTTTGATAGTCAATATTTTTTTATCGTTTTTCAATAAATAATTATTCCAAAGCAATAAAATACCCCTAATGCAAATCTGCATCAAGGGCAATCTAAAACTTAACACTAAAATTCAAACCATCAACGCTTCCATCTCCTTTGTGGCAATAATTTTATCATTTCATATCCAAATCGTCAATATTGTGGTTGTAAAATTTCCATTTTTTCTATTTTTTTAATCATATTATAAAATCCTTTCTATAAATTCTTAATAACCATTCCAGAAGACTTATATCCTCTAAAAAATACACACTGTCAGTAATTGTGACATCAACTTTTGTGCAATGCCCTACATCTACACTTTCACTACTTTAAGAAAAATACTATAATTAAGTAGGTAACAAGGTCAGCCAGGAGGAACTAAAATGGACATCGGAACACAATCCTTTTACAAACCTAGCTCAATTCTACTTAATATAAAGATCTTTATAGATTAATTATAATCTCATCCTTCAAAAAAATAAAACAAAAAATACTAGTATTTTTACGGACAAAGTGGGCAAGCCCACTTTGTCCGTATGCCTCTACCCAATAAAACATCACGACACCCAACAGAACAACGCATACAGAGGTATGCTTTTTATCCCGCCCTCAAACCCAAAATTCTTTGCTGACACACGAACAGCATATTCCGGCTTATATAGCAACATATATTGTTTCAAGCTTTTAGAGCGCACGTTGTCCGCAGACTTACCCTCAAGCGGAATAATATTACCCTCTGTATTTTGAAACACAAAATCCAACTCTGCTTTGCCGGGGCTACTCCAATAAAATGGTATGAAACCATTTGCCACAAGGCTCTGACAAATATAGTTTTCTGCAAGCGCACCTTTGAATCCGTCAAAAACTGGCGCACTGTTAAGAACCACACTTGCTGATATACCAAACTTAGAACAAAGAAGCCCTGTGTCCATCATATATACCTTAAATGATTCGTTATCAGCATAGGCAGTCAGTGGCATTTTGCCCTCTTTTACCCTTACGCATTTATGAATAATACCAGCAAATTTTAGCCAATCAAGGGGTGTTTCATATTCATAAGCTCTTGCTCCTGATTTTATAACCTTGTACTGAAATTTGCGATTTTCCTTAGAAAGCTGTGCAGGTATACTTGCCCACGCTGCCATAATCTTTGTTGTCTCCTGTGGAGTTGCGTACTTAGCCATATCAGCAATATAAGCATCGTTTATGTTCTTTTGTGCCGCTACGACAAAGTTGAAATCCTTTGTACTAATATAGTCGAAAACAGCTTGCGGCATACCGCCCACAACAAGATAGGTCTTGTATAAATCCATAGCAGTATCATGTAAAGACATTGGCGAAAAATCGGCATAGGATTCTTTTATCAACTCAACAAGTGGGATGTTGCCTGTTGCCATCAAAAACTCTTCAAAATCAAGGGGATATAATGTAAGCATATCAACCTTCCCAACAGGAAAAGAATACTGCTCTCGATTCATTGCTACGCCAAGCAGACTACCCGCCGCTATAATATGATACTCCGGTGCATTTTCGCAAAAGTATTTCAGAGCGGTTAAAGCTCTTTCACAAGCTTGAATTTCGTCAAAGATAATCAGTGTATCCCCGGGAAAGATGCTTTGCCCCGAATATGCAGACAATTCACGTATTATCCTATCCGGCTTCAAATCACGGTCGAATACAGCTTGAATTTCTCTCGAATCCTCCAAGCTGAAATATATCGTATTTTTGTAATGCTCTCTGCCAAATGTTAAAGCAGAATAAGTCTTGCCTACTTGCCTTGCCCCTGTGACAATAAGCGGCTTACGGCGAGGGCTGTTTCTCCACGCATGTAATTTTTTCATAATTTTACGTTCCATAATATGTTATCACCTCACACTTATTATACCCAATAAGTGTAAAAATTACAACAGATATAGTAAATGCAAAACCCCTCTCGAATATACCACACGATTCGAGAGGGGCTCTTATATAAATTCTTTTTATTATGCTATGCCTCTGCCGGCGTTGCATCCGTTCTGATATAGCTATATCTAAGACCCCAAATCTGCTCACTGGATATGGTCAACACATCTCCGACAATCGAAAAACTCCAGATTTCTGCTCCCCAAAGAAATTCGTCTATCACCAGGTAATCACCTCTTGTAAACCACTCAAATCTCGCTATGGAACGACCAAAGCCACGGGTACCCGTACCATCCGCACGGAACACATACTCATATTCATCATCCTCATCCCAAGCCCAAGTACCAACCAAAAGCGCATCGTTATCCACAATCAGCTGAGCATTTCGCAACGAACTATCATTGATATCCGTAATGGGAATGGTCACTTCTACTTCAAACAAACCATCACTCATCACAACCAGATAATCCCCGAAACCGTCAAATTCAAAATATATAAATCCCTCTTCCGACTCTCCCGCTTCAATCTCCCATGCGCCGCTGGGTTCAAAAAACGTGGACTCACTTCCATTGGGCAAAAACAACGTGGCAAAAGGAACTTCCATATCCTGCTCCGTCGTATTAAGCATGGTCACATTTACAACAAAATAAACCACACCAAAATCCAACGACCAAGAATCTTCCACCATATAAAAGCTTATCTCTTCCTCAAAGGTTGTTTCCAAACCTCCCAATTCAAATGTTTCACCAACCATAACGCTGCTGGTATTATCATAAACAAAAGTAAGGTCCACATAAACACCTTCTTCCATTTCATAAGACCATTCAATGAAAATATCTTCTTCCTCAATAATACCGCCGCTTAAAACATTTTCATCTCCATCAACAGATTGATAGGAAACCGTAATATCGCTCATGCCCTCTACAAGCTCTATCCAATCCATAATATCGGACAAGCTGGTTGTATCCAACGCTTCCAATGATTGACTGACAAAATCCTCTGCCCTTTTATAAATAAAATTTAAAATGATACTTTCAGAATCACCAAATTGAAAATCCCATTCGACAAATCGCTCTTCTCCATCCAAAAGACTGGTATGTATCCGGTAACCCTCTACATCATTGGCGATTTTAATAATCTGAATATTTTCAAAATAGACACTTGCTACTTCTTCTACCCATTCTATGATATAAGCCTTGGTTGTGCTATCTAACTCGCTCAATTGCCGTTGTATCTGCCGTTGGGGTCCACCTATCAACATACAACCTGGCAAAAGCCCTGCCAGCAAAACAAGGATCAGCACCCATACAAACTTCATTTTTTTCTTAACAAACACCGTTCACTTCCTCCCATTGTGATTCTTAAAAATTTTCTTTTATCATACCACATTTCTTTCATCTATGCACAATTATTCCAATGCCAAGGGCAACACCGCATATTCCCGCTCCAATGTACCATCGTTTTTGCTATTTGTAACCGTCAATGTCAATATATATCCCTTTTCCAAGACTCCATCCGTAGCCTCTATTTCTTTACAGGCAAAATCCACAGACATATTCCGGTTATAATTCGCCGGCAAAATATCCACCGCCACTTCTGATCCCATCTGCCTTTCTATGCGATTTCCAATCATCGTATACACAATCTGCTCGCTACCTGTCCGTATTGTTAACGTATCCTCTCCCGGTATGATTTGCCGTGCATCCGCCATGTCACCAACCATCCTATTTGCCACATTATTTAATAGGGTATTTCGCTCCGCAATCTGATTGGCCGAATCATAAATACGCAAAATAGAGGGTAACAGGGATGCCACCGCAGCCATAATAATGGCACTGAGTGCCATTGCCACAATGACCTCTACCAACGTGATACCTTGCTTTGCTTTTCTGATTTTTCCCATCCATCCTCTCATGGCTCCACCTCCACCTTAGGTGTAAAGGTAATGATACCATCCTGCTCCAACAAATACACGTCATGTACTGCATAAATGGTTGCATCCAAGGATTGTATCACAAAACGTTCCACCGCCACATCCCTTTCACCTGCATATGTTCCAAAGGTAATGCGATTGATTTCTTCCTGCTTTTCATTGGCATCCGCCGTGGCAAGCCCCGTCACACGCAAAGCCGTGGTCACCATAGAAGTGATGCCTGCCAATAAAACAAGACAAATCACCAATGCCACGACCGTTTCCACAATGGTTTCACCTCGGTTGGAACTTATGATTGTTTGGATTTTAAAGGTCATTTTTTTCATGTTTCACAACCTCCCATTCTCCCGTCTCACCCACTACAAGCTCCATTTGTTCACCACTGCCTGAATCAGCCACATTTTCCAACATCCCCTTAGAATAATAATAATGCATACTAGTGGAAATAAAATCTTCCCCCCGATTGCTAATAACCGTCGTAATCACCAAACTTGCCGAAACCTCTGCGGTCTTATTTAAGCCCATCATCTCATCCGCTTCCCAGATATACACTTGCTGCTCAGGAAAATGCAAAGTAATACGCTCCACCTTTAAATTACTGTCTTTTGTCAAAGGAACAACCACCGGATCGATGGCAATATCAGCCAGTCCGCCTGTACCGCCATTCTCTACATCATGAGCTTGATAAAGTGCTTTGACCAGTTGTACGGAAAGGGGTTCTTCCTCCCCACTGCCTTGCCCCAATGCGTACATCATATTTTTTTGTACCGAATCAGCCAATATCACCGCATAAGCATGGTCACGTTGTCTGCGATTGAAACCCATGTTGGCAAAAGCCGCTGTCAACACAGAGGCTCCCACTGCCAAAAGCAAAAGCATCACGGCAAGCACATAAATAATCGTAGAACCCGATTTACCTTTCAGTATACGAGAGCATTTCATAGATACGCACCCCCTCTTTTCGCTCTTTTATAGCCTCTTCATTCATGCCATATTCCTTTAAAAATGCTTCGTTAATCAATTCTGCATCTATCTCCCGCATCAGAGGAACATCACTAAAATCAAACTCTTTTTCAAACTCCCTTTCTTGCATAAATATTTTATCCCCAATCTCATCTGCTTCATGGAGCAAACTTATGTTTATCATCTGAGAAACTGTCCGAATGATAAATATATCTCCAACATCCTCCGCATCCGCTGCATCCGCTGCATAAACCCCTTTGGCAAAATTTGGGTATATCTTGCCCAAAACAGTACCATCCTGCAAACGAACCTCTTGTAAGGTAAACTCTTTCACAGGCTTTGCTTCTATTTCACGGAATCCATCTTTGCTATTCCAAATACCATAACCGGCCTTTACAATGGGATTCTTTTCATCATCCAACAATGCATCCAAGGTTACTGCTTCATCTAAAGTATAAAATCCCATTTTATCATCTTCATAAACTTCATAATAAACCAATATGCTTCTTTCGGCCTCTGTCTTATTCTCCCACTCTATAGGCCCTTGTATCTGCGGGGATGTTTGTTCTGACATAAATACTTCTTCTGATACGGATGTTTGTACTGCCGCCGGTGCAGATGCGGATACCTGTTCTACTACCGCTAATATCGGTACCGGTGCAGAAAACGGTACTGAAAATAATAAATTTGAATTTATCCCATCCGCCACAGGCTGATCATTTACCTGAATCTCAGCAAAATCAGCAAAACCAAGCACATATTCCGGAAGTGTAACATAATACATATCCGTACCTACAATTTCTTTGGCTACAACCCTTTTATTTTGATTTTCCGATACACGTTTGACACTATAAGTACCCTCTATAGAAACGATGGCGCAATAACCGACTTTTTCAATCGGCAAGTCCTCCCGCAGTGCCGGCAAAACTTCTTGTTCCTCTGCTATGAAAAAGCCCATCACTTCACCATCCGCGCCATCATCATAGATTTCATAATAAGCCAAAACCAAAGCCGGTCTGGTTGCCACAGGCCAGGATGCCGGTCTGTAAGCACCCATATACATATAAGGATACGTTGCGGCCATATAAGTATTACGCACGGAAGAAACCTCCACCCCTCTCCAAAAACCGTTTGTCCAGTTTAAATCATTGATTTCTTGGGTGGTTTGCCTTTTGCCATAAGCTGCTACAAAATCATTATAAACACCGGTGTCGCCACTTCCGGATGGGCGGTTATAAATGGATACTGTACCGGATAAATAATAAGCATCCGTTATGGTTCCTGTATTAAGTGCCACAATAGGATTTTGATTTGGCGCAGGAGCAAGATATAAAATACGTTCCATCCCACCGGTGTTGTTGCCAATCACGCCACCCAAATTGCTACCCGTACCCGTCACAGGTGCTGTGACTCCTGTTTTTAACACCAACACATCTTGCATGTTTCCATTGTTCACCGCTGCCAACGTCCCATTGCCATTGCCGTTTGCAATACTAAAATGCTCCAAACTCACATTTTTTACAACACCTGCCGTGCCTATGGTATGAAATAAACCCTTATTATTTGTTGTGGGTGCAGACAAGCTTAGATTGGATATGACCTTTCCATTGCCATCATAAATACCATGGAATGTGCCCGATACAATATTGCTTGTATTTGCCGGATAAACCATTCCAAGGTTGGTCATGCTTGCATTGCCGGTATTTATCACCGGATATACCCGCCTTGTATCACCTGTTGCTGTGGTAATGGTTGTTCTAAAATTCAAATCCGCCTCTTGTACAAAAGTATGTCCCCCGGTGGTATTTGTTGTTCCTGTTGCCCGAAATATATTTTGCATCTGCCAAGGTGTCCGGATTCCATGCTCTTTTGGCGCATGGGGTGCAGAGGAAATTGCCGTACTATTGGCCGGATCCACCAAACGAATGGGATAAACTTCCTTTGCAAACAGCGGATTGATATAAGCAACACCCGCAGGTGGATTCATCGTATTTCCATTAGATTGCCCAATCCAAATCACATAAGGCTCCAATGGCTTATTTGCATTTTCCAAATTATGCCAAGAAACCACATTGGCAATTTTCAAGAATTCCATATCCAAATTCGGAACGGTAAAAATAGAATTGGCCCCTTGGGAATCCCATTGAAAGTTTTGCTCCCGTTGTGTCCAGCCACCAAATGTGGTACCGTTGATTGCAGAAGCTGACCAAATCCGCTTGTTCCCACTGCGGGATGCTGCACTCGGCATAATAAATCCATACCCCGTTTCAACGATAACACCATTATAATTCAGATAGTCCAACTCTATATAATCATTGGGATCTGCCGTACTCTCATCAAACCGACGGGTAAACACCCCATAGGTATCACCAATGCCATCTCCATTGGTATCATACAATTCATAATAAACAACGGCATCTACGCTACGATCCATTTTCATTTCATCCGCCAAAGGCCATTCAAAAGCATTGGGCGGCACGGTACCACTTGGATAAGGGTAAGGGTAGATTTCATTGCTCTGACTTATCACTTGCCCATCTGTTAATGCAGTCATATTCCAACCAACAAATCTTTGTGCTCGCACCAAATCCAAGGTGCTCCTATTTCCCGGCTCCGGATTTGCATGAAGCAAAAGATGAGAGTTATAATCCGAATAAAGCATCCCGTCCAACCATGTACCAAAAGGCCGCAATGCCTTATTACCTGACAAATAATATTTGTTGACACCAACCGTACCCGTACCCGCATAGGGTTTGTGCTGTGCATGGATACCATCGGTTACAGGTGCCACCGCCAAGTACATCACCCGATTCACTTCACCACCACCGGTTGCACCAACAATGCCACCTACATTACTTACACCTTGTACTGCCGGTTTGGCCGACGTGGAAACAACAGCCACATCCACGATGGTTCCACTGTTGTTGCCTACCACACCACCTACGTTATTTGTCCCGGACACCATAATCGAATGATTGGCAAAATCTTGAGACATATCACTGACACACTGAACAAAACAATTTCGGATGACACCACTATTGGAACCGGCAATGGTACCTACATGATTTGTTCCGACCACCCTTGGATTACGCAAGGTTATATTTTGAATGGTATTGACACCACGATTTTCCGCAAAAAGACCTGCATTGCTTTGACTGGTATGAATCCTTACATTTTCAATCCATTTCCCATTGCCATTGTAAGTTCCCGTAAATGGCACGGTTATCACTGCATTGGCATTGGCCAACCTATAACCCAGTACATAATCCTCATCCATTTGCGAAAGCACTTGACCACCTGTATTTACTGCCATGCCTGTATCATAACGAGCCAAATTAAGATGCAATTGCTGAATATACCTACCTGCCGGCATCACATCTATATTATCCAAATGTCTTGGCGAACGAATGATACCATTTGACAAACCATTGCTGCTAAGGGCAAACAAGGGATAATAACTGCCTCGACCAATGGGCGCATCCTCTTCTTGTATCGTCCGAGCCCCATCCCGATATACCAACAATGACACTGCTGTTTCTTTTGCTGTAAATGCATTTGGGATATAAAGCCGATAGTAAGTATTACCCTCTATGTCCTTGGTTTCTTGCACCGGCCAATTCTGCTCTATCTGGGCGGTATCTGCTTCAGAATTGATGATTACCACCTGCCAAACACCTTGGTTCACAGACAATCTTTCCGGATATAGCACCACCGTTTGGTTAAAACCACTGCTTTCATTGATAAATTGAATTCGATAACCTACCCTATTTTCTGACAAGGCAATACCATAACCATCATGAATTACCATAGCGGTATCTGTATTTAAAATCGGCTCTTCCAGTTGCATACCTGATCCGATATAAGAATAACCAACTGTATTGCTCCCGCCATCATACACCTCATAATAGAAGAAATCCAAAGACTCTTTTTCTCCTGCTTCAATGTCTTCCCATCCCCATGCACCCACTTCCAATATCGGGTTATTGGCAACCAAAACAGGATAGGGATAGTAATCACCATAAGTATGTAACCCCTCTTGATAGATACCACCCTTTTCAAAGGCCGAACCCAAATCACGCAATATGGTTTCATTTTCCTGCAATTCTTCTTTTGATACCCCACCGGCATCTTCACAACCATTGCTGATATAAAAGCTATTGGCTACCATTCCGTGATTGACACCGGCAATACCACCTGATGCCACCTGGTTATTTTCATAAATACCAACAAAGTTTGTATGGTAAGTGCCCATGATAGTACCTCTATTTGCGCCGACAATACCACCAAGATATATCGCCTCTATCGATTTTACTTCGTAAGGGGTCGGCTCTTTGGACAAGAAAAGTGCATCTTCTGTCAGCACAACATCTTTTATATTTACTCTGGCATTGTTATAACTATTTCTTACACTTCCAAGGGCCTCTACGCGACCAACCAATCCACCGATGTTGCCCCCATCCGCCAAAACAGAACCGATACCAACATCAGTTGCAACATATGTATCATAAAAACCGGCATTCCAAGACAATTCCAAAACACCATCAGAAATCACACCAACCATACCACCGGTATTGGTGGCTCCCTTTGTTTCTATATTCACATAACTATAACTTTGACCAATGCTGCCCCCATCCAACAAACCCGCAATAGAACCCACATTTTTGCTATCCTCTGCAACAATGCTACCACGGAATAATGACAGACCCTCTATCTTTGCCGTGCTTTCTTCGCTTGTGCCAAGCATAGCAAACAAACCAACATTTGGATAAAGCCCTTTTACCCCTTTTGTTGTATCCATGACCAAATCTTGAATCTGCCAACCGGAAGAAATCTCTTTTCTAGCAAAATATCCACCACTAAAAGGAATCGCCGCCCCTGTTTCATCCGTAAATTGAATGGGCGGAAAATTGGTGATGTTATATTCTGCTGCTTCATATTGCATTGCAATATCCGCTGTTTGCCGATAGATATTGTCCGGTGCCGCATAACGGATATTGTTTAAATGGCGTACCGTTCTTACTTCATACAAATTTTCCCGCATCCGACGAGCAAAATGCGTGTTGGCTGTTTGAAAAGAGGAAAGCAAAACACCATCTGCCCCTACGGCCGTTGCCCGTACCTCTGTGGGGGATATGTCCTGCTTGCCGATGCTAAAGGGCTGTTTCACCAAAATATCGTCCGCCAAATAATCCATCACCCACACATAACGCACATAACCCGCTTGGGCATACACTGCTGATAAGTCAACGCCATTTTTGACAATAGACTTTTCTTCAATTGCATTGCCGGCATTGTAAATCAAAGGTGCCCCTTCATCCATTAATGTCAGCAAATCAATGGTTGCCTTTAAACTTTTATTTCCTTGTTCCTCCACCGTTGCAAGCATCACTTCTTCCACTTCCAATAAAGTAGCCCCGCCTTTGTCCGCCACCAATTTAAAATGAAATGTTTCCTTACATTCCGGCGGTAATATATATTCTGCATAAAGAACATTTTCATTGCCGTCCAACGCTTTTTCATAACCGTCCAAAATATGAACAACACCCGGCAACTTCGGTGGCATTGCACTACCTGTCATCTCCACACCGTAATAACCTTGCCGGCGCAATCCGGCATAAGAATAACCGGACGCACCCATACCACGAGCACCCATCACACTTCCACGCACACCATCTCCGGTATCATAACGAAGTTCTTTTCCCACCTCCAAGGTATCACTGTAAAATATGGACATCACAACACCGGTTTCCACATTGTATTCCATCAAAATCGCTCCATTTAAAACGGATTTATCTACAATGATTGCATCTAAAATTTGATAAAAACGCTCCAGTTCTACATCCGAATAACCATCGGCCGGCCGTGCGCCTGACGGCTTGCTGATGTAATGCACATAGTCCTTATTTTCTCTATCTGCTACGGGAAAATTGCTGCCCAACTTTGCTGCAACATTATTTTCTCTCGTTATGGCACGGTCAATGACAGTGCGCCCATACGCATCTTCTTCATAATACTTGGCTGTCAATGTTGCCATCAGATTTTTTTCTGTTTTGCTTTGGGTAAGTTGATTTTGTGCTGCCAAATAGATTGTTCTGGCAATATTCATACGATTGATTTGCTTGCCATGATTGAGATAGGCGATAATCGAAGGCACGATAATGGCGGCCAACACTGCGATAATTGTAAGCGTGACAATTATTTCGATTAAAGTAAAACCACCATCCATTGACTTCTTTCTATTTGCTAACATAGGCGATACCTCGCTTTATTTTCCGCAAAAACCATTTTATCAATCTGTATGGCAAGCAAATCTGTTTTGATTTTGTGTATAGTCTGCTTATTTTATTTCATTATATTCCTTTTCTGTTAAATTGGCAATCCTTTTCTTATTTTTTTTGTTACTTCTTTTTACAAGGAAAACAATCAATACTGTCACAGCTGCAGGTATAACCAACCAAGGTAATACCACAACGATACCAATGAGTGCTCCTTGCAACACCGTCAAAAGACCTGAGAATGTACCCTCCAACGCATCTGACATGCGATCGCCAAAGGTTACCGGCTCTTCCACCACTTCCACTTCTCCTTTGATGATTACTTCCTGCAAATAAACGGAAATGTCAGAGTAAATCACATCATGCTCCACCCGGGCTGTTGCCGCTTCAATATTTCTGATTTGCGCACGAACACGATCTAAGTCCTGCTGACTTCTGCGATCATTTGTATTTTCTTCATCATCCAATTCTGCTTGCAAACGTTGCGCTTGCTCTTGCAAATCTGCAAGGCGATCCAAATCCGCCTCATAGTCAATGGTCAGATCCTGCATCCGTTTTGACAAGCGTACAATCTCATAATTGTCTTCGGCAAACTCAATAAAAGAGATTAAGTTTTCTGTGGGCAAACGGAACACCCACTCTGCGCTACGCTCTGTATGAGGTGTGCGAATGTGGCGGCCGTTGAGCGCATACCACTCACTGTATCCTGCAAACTCTGCAATGATTTCATTGATTGCACGAACACCCGGCATAAAGGCCTCTGTTTCAATGACAATATCTGCCGTGTAAACCAATTGCCGACCTGATTCGGATGGCAGCAAAATCGGAATGGTACCCATGGTACCCTCATCTACCTCTGCCGTCGGTTCCGACTCCGCATCTTCAAAATACCAATCATCTGTCTCTGCCGCCCAATCCGACGCAGGCTCATCTTTCGCTGCGGGTGCCTCTACGGCTTCTTCTGTTGTAGCATGATCACTTCCGGCAGCACCACATGCCGTGAGCAATAAGATACCAATTAAACATAATGCTAATACAATCTTTTTCATATAAAACCTCCCTGTTTCAATGATTTTTTGTATTTCTTTTCTATATAAATAAACTCGGGTAAAACGAAAAACATTACAGTTTTTACTATTTTTTCTGCCCAAGCCCTTTTAGTATACCATAAATAGCCCTATCTTGTATGATTTCTTTAAAAAAAGAGCCTCGGTTCAAATATAAAAACCAAAGCTCTTTGAAACTTATCCTATGCGATTCCATAGGGGGGTAAACCCTGTTTCTTAATCCGGCACACCCGGCATGATACTCCATTCAATGACTGCATTGTAATTCCCAATCCGCACCATTTCACCAAAGGTTTCAATCATCAATCCATTGTTGGTACTATTCCAAGGAGCCGAAACATCCGTTATCTCCGGAACAACTCCGCTGCCGGTCGGTGTGTGGCTATGGAATACAACCGCCGTATGCGGTGTAATCACACTGCTCATAAAACCACCGGAACCATCTCCATGACGGCGCACCAAACCATTTGGTAATGTATGATTCATCACAGTATTGGTCAAAGGATCATCCACCAATGTGGCACCAACCCTCCAATTATCCCGAACCAATCTAGCATCCGTTACCACAATGGGGTCATGAGGAAGTCGATTGCCAAATCGGGCACCCGGTCCAACCGTCATGGTACCAAAATCAATTGTATCCGGAACAGATATCGTAATATTGCCTACATGCTCCACCAGACGCATGGTTGCTGCCGGAATGGTCGCATCATGGAACGGTGTTGCATCTATCCAATGAATGTTTCCATTTACAACATACCCATTCAATGTGGGTGTACCCGCTGTTCTGGGGATGCCGTTGTTTGGAGCTACCGTAATGGGGCTATTGACAATATCGTATAAATTATGGTTTATAGCAAATGGAGCTTGTGGGCGCTGGATGTTCATCGCCCGCTCATCACTTGCATGAATCCGCACCTGTTGGTCATGTACCAACGTAACACCTGTCAGTGGGAATGTAAAGGCTCCCGTGCTATCTGCCTGTACCGTACGCGGCACACTACCTTCCATAATCCAAGCATTGTTGATAGAAATACGAATCACAGAATAGGGATCTGTTGTACCGGCAATACTCGTTGCATTTGATGGTATTGTCGCGAGTGCCGCTGCCAATTCTACGGGTCTTGGTGGCATCACATCTCTGGTGCGCTCTACACTACTTAGAATATCTTGTGGTATTCTGGCAGGATGATAATGATTTATATTTTCCGCTGTTCTACCGCCTGACCAACGTCTTGCATTGACCACTTCTATCGTATATCCCTCCGGCAACAATTCCGGTGTACCATTTGGTGCAAATACCACTTCAAATATACCATCTCTTGCAGGTTCGCCAAACATAGAACGATTGTCTGTTACACCCTCTGCTTCAAACACCACATTGCCTGCCGGATTTCTAAATGCTACATCTACCCATACTTCGCCTGCCCAAGCACTCCTTGTGAACATCTGACGCCCTTCTTGTACTGAAACATGTCCGAAAACACGCATATCTGCATTGGTCGGAATTCGCAGCCAATCTACGCGAGGGCCTGCATTGTTTGCACTAATCCGTCCAATATTCGGACTCATGGGATTGTAACGCAAACGGAACGCTGCCGAATCCGTGGAATCTGGTGTGCCAAACACACCTCCCGCCGCAATCACATTGCCCGCCGGAATGTCTGCCGCTAAGTTTACTCCACTCACATGAAAATTGATTCTGGACCAGGCCTCAACCGGATCTCCTGCAAAGGTTGCCGGTGTCGTAGCCCAAACGGCCATATCCGTACCCAATCCTGTCCAACGGGCAGGGTTCCCTACCGTATGCTCAGCGGTAAAAACACGCCCGCCGCCACGGTTACGGAAGTCAAAAAACAAAGGGGTTACCATATCAAAATTCAGCCTACCACCTCTGATTACGGCTTCTCCACTTGGTCTATGTCCATCTATCGTAAAAATGGTTCCTTCCACTGCCTGTATTCTGGTAACGGCCGTACCACTGCCGCCTGCCAAACCGATTCCGCCTGCAGCAAATACATCCACTTGACTATAACGATCTGTAAGATAAAAACGGTCTGCCCCACCTGTAATATGATTGCTGGTAAATAAAACCGCCGCACGCAAAGGATCAGAAGCATGATTGTTGCCAAAAGTAGTACCAGCTTGCGTTATCGTGCTAGTAGCCGTATTATAATGGCGCACGCTCAAACGCCCTCCATTGCTCACATGTGTTGTATTGGTTCCGCCATAAAAACGAAGTGCCTGACTTGGATTCGTTGGACCTGCAATGATAATTACGTCTCCTCCATTAATATTAAAGGTCATACGACCCGCTTGACGAAAACGAAACGCACCTGCCTGCACATTACCTGCACCACGTGCCATGGCACGAATCACGCCGCCTCGCTCTACATCAAATACACTTCTTTCACCGTGAATTACAACTGCTGATGTCCGAGCACTATAGGCATTCATGATAGCACCATCTTCTACGATGATATGAGAATCATTGCCTACCATCGTCAAAGCCGAACCGCCATTTTGCTGGTGATTGTTATTTGAAAACATATTTAACTGGGTATCCACACCACGCACGGCAACGCTATGAGTCAAGGTTAAACCTGCATCACTACGAAGGGTTGGTGCCAGGGCAAAACAAACACCATGGCTGGCATTGGTAATGATATTCATGACGGATGCACCACTTAATTCAAAGGTATGTGAGCTCTGTGAAATATATCCGTGATGACTCGTTTCGATGTTTACCCTTGCATTGTTTCGTATATTTGTACTTCCAATATTTCCGCTGATTCCATTGGATTGGGCTGGACCGGTAGCTGTAAGCCAAGTGGCTGCCGCCGCAGTTTCAGCCGGTGCCGGTGTCCGCGTTCCTACATTCCATATCTCCAAAGTGGCATTATCAATATCTATGGTACCGGCATTTGCAATACGAATTGCCGAAGCCACATCGTTGGCTGAAGTAATATGCAAGCTAGATCCGGATCTCATCTCCAAATGACGTATCCACAGATGATGACGATTGGCATCCCCATTGGTACCACGCATACCCAAATGATTTCCTGTACCGGTTACAATCACATGACCATTTTGTGCATCCACCAAACCGTTGCGATTTGGTTCATTTGCATTGGTATTCGACCCGCCGCGCCAAGTCATCAAATGCTCCCATCCATGGGTCAACAAGGTAGAACGAGCCGTGCCTGTTGCCATGATACCACTGCCGGTACGCACATTGTTTTCCAAATAAATACGCCAGTTTGCGGTGTTGGTCGCAGTACCCGCAAACACATAACCTACGCCGGCTGCCGTTTGGTCAAAACGAATATTATTTAAAGTCAACGTCGCCGTTGCTGCCGGTGCCGGAACTGCCCCCAATATAACAATACCATTTGAATTGGTTGCCGTAATTGTATGACCGTTTCCATTAATTATAAGAGAGCGCGTCAAAACCGGAACAGAACTTCCGGCTGTCCCGGTGTAAGTAACAGAAAAACTACCCCCTAAGTTAATCACTGTAACCTCAGGGTTTTGTACCGCTAAGCGGAACGCCGCCGCCGTTGTAACCGTCTCGGCCACAAAAGGCATAATCGGAATCTCTGTTGCTTCTATATTATTAAGGTCAGGTATTTCCTGCCTTTCTATTTCTATCTCTTCTTGTTCTTGTTGTTCTTCCTCTGAATCAACTTGAACTTCTACTTCCGCCTCCTCCAAATCAATCGAAGCCCCTACTTCTATCTCTTGATTTGAACTGTCAAAAACGTTGCTTGCAAGTGCTTGAATACCCCCTATCATCATAAGAATAATTAGCATTAACCCCAAAATTTGCTTCCAAAAACAGCGGTGATTTTTCTTCTTCACCGACTTTTTCCTGATTGTACCCATAAACCTTCCCTTTCCTGGTCCCCGTGTCTTTAAGACCTTACTACAAACACTTAATATATTTCCTAAATATTTCTTACCCGTTCTCGTATTCTATACTAATTTACTCCAAAAAAACAAGTTTCATTGCCTAAGTTGCCTATATTTATAACTCACCTGCCGAATGCACAAATCAAATCACTCTCAAAACAAAAAAAAAGAACTTTTCCATTTAAAGGTTCAAGCTCTTTTTTACATATTTATTAAGGAAAGGGGGCCGTTACAAAATAATTGTTTCACTACTTCGTAACAGCCCGGTGCAAATACTTTGTACTTGCAATTTAGGTTAAAAGGTGTAACTTATAGTTAAGAAGAAGCGTAGAACAAACGGGGTTGATACTCTGAAACTATCCTACGGACTCTTCTACCATAACAAATTTCATCATTGTTTCTTTACGGTAATCCAGCCATAATGCTCCACTCAATGATCGCATTGTAATTCCCGACTCTTACCATCTCACCAAAGGTTTCAATCATCAAACCATTGTTGGTATTGTTCCACGGTGCCGAGATATCCGTTGTCTCTGTCGG
>WRBB01000033.1 GCA_009779895.1 Lachnospiraceae bacterium | reverse complement strand
TTAAGCACGCCGCCAGCGTTCATCCTGAGCCAGGATCAAACTCTCGTATTAAGTGTTTGTATCCAGAATCAATATTAACTACTAGCTAATTTTATCCTTTTTACTGTTTTGTTTGGATTGCTCGCTCAGCCTCTATGCTGATTGAGCCGTTCTTGAAATAATTTTCTCTAAAAGATTTCAAGGGTTGTTGTCTATTGTTTAATTATCAAGGTTCAACGCTTTCCCGCAAAGGGTCAGCTTTAACATAATATCACTTCGCATTTGCCCTGTCAACAGCTTTTTTAAATTTCTATATTTTTCTGTATCTTTCCGCATTTACCCACTGCAATTTATCACTCATATCTCAATATCAATTCAATATTTGCAACCTCTATTTCACTCAACAAATGAGAATAATTTCCATCAAATTCACTCGGTTCTATTCTTCCCTCATACCAACTTGTATTTTCAAAATGATTCCGATATCGCTCCGTCGCAAAGATTCTTCCATGACGGGCAAAAATTTCATTTCTCCCGATACTACGTAATTCTTGCGGAACGGCATGGACATCTTCCAGCGTTAACAATACCGTATCGCTATCCGGAAAAACAAACTCACTTGCATCAATCATATCCACTGGCTCTATCTCTTCTTCCGGCTCCACTTTCTCTTCCGGCAATGCAACATCTTCTTCTATTTCCAGCTCAATACCAACGGATGCCTCTTCACCCACAGGGTTTCCAAAAGCATTTGTCAACAAAAAGAAAATCACTGCAATTAAAGCAAACACCACTACACATATCGGAACAATCCAGCCTAATTTTGACGCAGATACATAACTTTCAGCATCCTCTTTTCGGTCTTTCCAAATAAGAGAATCACCACTGTTATGCATTTGTTTTACCTTGTCTCTTTTTGTTCTCCCTCTCTCATAAGGCTTATGAAAAACACCCTCTTCCATCTCCATCAGACTTTCCGTCACCGCAATAATCGCATCTTCATCAATCTCAATGGTTGATATACCCCCCATCGGTATTTCTGCTGTATCTTCACTGATTGCAATCTTTGCACCGCACTTGTTGCAAAACAGAGAATCTTCATTCAAAAAAAAGCCACATTTACTACAATACATATTCAGAAAACCCTTTCTCTAAGAAAAGCCGGCAAAGTTTTGTGCTCATATCGCCCGAAAACAACATCACATAAAATTTTGTCAGCTTCCACCCAGATTATGATGTATTTCACTTAATAAGATTTGCCCCAGTAAACCATGTACTTTGCTTTCTCACCACAACACACACATACATCAGATAATTGCTCCTGCACTTCTGAGATACACCTGGAAGTCACGCCACCGGTTTGATCCTTAACCATATCTTCACAAGAGGCTTCCCCGCACCACATCGCTTTGATAAATCCCCTTTTCGCTTGAATCTTTTCATTCATTTCATCCAAAGTGACCGCCGTATCCGTATGATCATCCAAGAATTTTTTTGCTTTGTCAAATAGATTTTTTTGAATATCCTCCAAAATCTCCGCAAATTTATCTGTCACTGCATCTATCGGAACAGAAATTTTCTCCCTTGTATCCCGACGTACAATCACAACCTGACCTTTTTCAATATCTTTTGGCCCCATCTCAATCCGCGTCGGAATACCAAGCATTTCCTGCTCACTGAATTTCCAACCCGGACTCTTATCCGAATCATCTATCTTAGCACGAAAACCGGCTTCTTTTAATCCATTCAACAATTCATTGGCTTTGTCCAAAACACCGTCTTTATGCTGTGCAACAGGAATCACTCTCGTTTGAACCGGTGCAATTCTCGGTGGTAAAATCAACCCGTCATCATCACCATGCACCATGATAATTGCTCCAATTGTCCTGGTTGCCAAACCCCAAGAAGTTTCATATACACTACTTAATTCATTATTCTTATCCGTAAACTTAATATCAAAAGCGTCCGCAAATTTTTCACCAAAGAAATGACTTGTAGCCGACTGCAACGCTTGCCCATCATGCATCAACGCTTCTATCGTGTAAGTATCTCTGGCACCCGCAAACTTTTCACTATCCGTTTTACGTCCCACAACCAAAGGAATCGCCAACTCCTCCTCATAAAAATCCCGATACACATTTAACATCGTCAAAGTACGCGCTTCTGCTTCCTCAGGCGTAGCATGAATCGTATGCCCCTCCTGCCAAAGAAACTCACGACCACGCAAAAAAGGACGGGTCGATTTTTCCCAACGCATCACCGAACACCATTGATTCCATACCTTAGGCAAATCACGATACGATTGTACTGTTCTACTCCAAATATCACAAAACATAACTTCCGACGTTGGGCGAATACACATACGCTCTGTCAACTTCTCCTGACCGCCATGGGTTACCCATGCCACCTCAGGCGCAAAACCCTCAATATGATCTTTTTCCTTTTGCAACAAAGATTCCGGAATTAACAAAGGAAGATAAACATTTTCCACACCCGTTTCCTTGAAACGCCGGTCCAAATTCTCCTGAATCTTCTCCCAAATCGCATAACCATTGGGCAAATAATTGATGCAACCTTTCACCCCTGAATAATCACAAAGTTTTGCTTCACGAACCACATCTGTATACCACTGGGCAAAATCTTCATCACGGGAAGTAATCGCCTCGACCAATTTCTTATCTTTCGCCATTTTTTAAAATACCTCTTCCATCTATTTTCCTGAATACCTATGATTCTTTTTGTATCTCCAACAACTTTCCTTTCAAATCCGCCTCTAATTTTTGCATTTCCACTTCAGCCTCACGTCTTCTTTGGCGTCCTTCATTTTGAATCGTCATCACCTCATCCAAAGTAGTAATCAAAGATTCATTTGTATGTCTCAATGTTTCCATATCCACAATACCACGCTCCGACTCTTTTGCCGTTTCCACCGTAGCCATTTTAAGTGCATCCGCATTTTTCTTTAACAACTCATTGGTCATATTCGTAACTTCTCGTTGTGCCGCAGCTGCTCTTGCAGAATTTTCCACACCCAAAGCCAATACCATTTGATTTTTCCAAAGTGGTATTGTATTTACAACCGTTGATTGTATTTTTTCCACCATCAATGTATTGTTCCCTTGCACCAAACGAATTTGCGGTGCCGTTTGCATCGCTATGGTTCTGGTCAATTCCAAATCATGGATTTTCTTCTCAAAACGCCCACACATGGCTTCCATATCACGAGCCGCCTGTGCATCCTCCGCCAAACCTGTCTGTTGCGCCCGGGCAATCAAGGTTTTTAATTCTGTATCACGTACCTCTTGCAATTTTTTCTTACCGGCCAAAACATACATCGTCAACTCTTTGAAATAACTCAAATTCATTTCGTACATCTTGTCCAACAAAGCAACATCCTTTAACAACTGTACCTGATGCCCCTCCAATACCTTAACAATTTGATTTACATTGGTTTCCGCACTGGAATACTTTGCCTTTAAAGCAGTGATTTTATTTGCTTTCTTTTTAAATACACCCAAAAAGCCTTTTTGCTCTTCCTCATCAAATCCTTTCAATTCTGAAACAACCGTTGTAAGTAAATTTCCAACTTCGCCGACATCCTTTGTTTTTACATTGTTTAATGCCGTCTGAGAGAAATCAGCCATCTTCTTTTGTGTGCCTGCGCCATATTGTAAAATAACCGTAGAATTTGTAATGTCTATTTGATTGGAAAATGTTTCGACCATCTTCTTTTCCGCATCATTTAAAATACTATCATCTAAAATATCCGCCTGTTTTTCCGGCTCCGGTGCTAATACCATAGTTGGTGCCATTGGTGTCGGTGATGGTTGATTTAGATCCACAAAAGGGTCAAGGGTTAACGTTGGTGCTGCGTCAGGGGCAATTTCCTCGAAGCCGGTGCTATCGATAATTTTGTCGTCTGTGTTCATTTAAAATCCTCCTTGGTCAACCCCTCCTGGGCCAACATTGTATTAAGTACTGAAATATCCGCTGATAAATCCAGCGCTTTATCTTGAAACATACCATTTAGCATTTTCTCAAATGCCAAATTTAATGTATCCAAAGTATCTTCTATTTCTTTTTTTGATGTTAATATATTCCCACCCTTTATAGGCTGACTATCCAACTGCTGATAAGCCTCCAACAATTTCACCGTGGTAGGCAAGTAATAATCCATCAAACGCCTTGTATCAGATGCCGTATTCGGCTCCTCTCGCACCCGGCTAAAAATCCGCTCCAAAAGCATCTCAATCCGAGATATTTTTTCCGAAATTTCAATGCCCGGTATCGCCGCATTACATTTGCGAATTTTATCAATGTATGCATCTCCAGCTTTCACAACCTCCTGCACTTGCGTATCCAGATTAGAAACATCTCTTCGCATAGCCTCCGCTTCATCATGAATCCGCTTTTCTTCTATCTGAAGCCGCATTTTTTGATAATCATGATAAACCGTATCGCTAACCATCAAACTCGTTTTTTGTGTATCCAGTCGCCCCTGCCGAAACCAACCTTTGGCAATCATGCGATTTACATCCTTTTGCACAAACCGCAAAGGCTTTTGAAACATTTCAGAAATCTGCTGCAACTCCATATACTCTTTATTACCCAAAGCTTTGACAATCCTGCCAAAACGAGCCGCAAGCCCCAGCTTTTTCACACCGCCTATACCCATCAGCAAAGAGAGGGCTGTAAGACCACTAAATATTAACGTCGGAATGGCCAAACCTGTCGCAAAAAAAATCAAGCCAATGATAGAAAAAATCGCCACACCGGAAAAACCAAAAATCGACATCAACATACCACCCACTTTTGCTGCTGACAATTTTGCAAACAGAAAGGGGCGCTTCATCATTTTGTTTTGATTTACAACCGAGAGATTCTGCCTTTGTACTTCCCTTTCCTTTTTACGCCGCTCTTGAAAAAGCTCCGTCTGAGTTTTAGCCGTTTTATGCGCCTGCCTAACCCCATCAGAAACTGTTCCCATTGCGTCTGCCACTGTTTTATTGATTGTATTGCTTAATTGATGAAAATCTTGAGAATCAATGGCATTTTGCACATTTTTCGAAATATCACTACCAAATTTTTCCCAGTCAAAGTTTGACATGTTTTTCTCCCATAACCTTACGAATTTCTTACCATCTTATAGTATAAAATAATTCTTAACAAATGTAAAGACAAGCAGTACCCTGATTTTATCAAGATATTGCCTGTCCTTTTCTCATTCCTTACAAAGACTTATAGATATGGTGTTTTTATTCCCCCAAAGATTCTTCCAGCAAAGCTTGTTCGTATCTTTCCAGAATAATGGATTGAATCCTTTCTCTGGTACCCGAATTAATCGGATGGGCAATATCACGATATTCGCCATCTAACGCTTTTTTACTTGGCATCGCAATAAAGAGCCCCTTTTCCCCCTCAATCACCTTGATATCATGAACCACAAATTCATCATCAATGGTAATAGACACAACAGCTTTTAACTTCCCCTCTTTGGTTACCTTTCTAACACGTACATCTGTTATTTGCATAGAAATAAGTCTCCTTTCAATTGTTATCAGACTGCAAAACGGTTATTTTTTTCATAAACCAATTTTATGCCATTTTCTCCGACATGACGAGTATTCGCTCGAACAGTTTCACGGCTCTCAATCACACAATTTTCGATATATGTATTATCCCCTAAATATACATCATTTAGAATAACCGAGTTTTTGATGATACAATTATTACCCACAAAGGTCTTCTTAAATAAAATAGAATTTTCTATTGTACCATTAATAATACTACCACTACCAATCATACTATTTTTAATTACCGCACCGGGATTATATTTCACCGGTGGAAAATCACTTACCTTTGAATACACTTTTGGCAATTCATTAAAGAAAAATGCCCTCACTTCCGGTTTTAGAAAATCCATATTGGTTTTGTAATAATCTTCAACTGTTGAAACACTATTCCAATAACCGGTCATTTTATATCCAAAAATTTTCTTTAAGTTCTTATAACGAATCAATACATCATTCACAAAATCAAAACGCTCTTCGTCATTGCAACGCTCGATAAAATCAATCAGTTGCCTTCTCCGAATCACATAAATACCGGTTGAAATGGTTTGTGAAGTGGAAAACACCGGCTTCTCTTCAAAATCAACCACCTGAAAAGATTCATTCATTTTAATCGTTCCAAAACGGGTGGAATCCGCATCGGGGGGCAACTCTTTACAAACCACCGTAATATCCGCCTGCTTTAAAATATGATATTCCAGCACTTTATTAAAGTCCATTTTATAAATACCATCTGCGGGCGTAATCACTACATAAGGCTCGTGACATCTCTTCAAAAAATCTAAATTTTGATAAATCGCATCTGCCGTTCCCCGATACCAAAAGCCATTGTCTCGAGTCAATATCGGTGTAAATACATAAAGCCCTCCTTGCTTACGTCCAAAATTCCACCATTTTGATGAATTCAAATGTTCATTGAGCGAACGCGCATTATACTGTGTCAGCACTGCAACTTTTTGAATATTTGAATTTGTCATATTACTTAAGGCAAAATCTATCGCACGGTAACTACCTGCCATCGGCATAGCTGCTGTTGCACGTCGATCTGTCAATTCACGCATTCTCTTATTTTTTCCGCCTGCTAAAATAATTCCTATTGCTCGCATATGATACCCTCACCTGCCTTTATAATCGTTCCGCCGCTTTCCAAAACACCATCCGGGTAATCTTCCACAGTCGTCACACCACAAATCGCTGTATTTTTCCCAATTTGAACCCCGGCCGGAACCTCTGTATACTCACCAACTGTCACCAAACCACCCGTATAAACATCAGGCTTAAAATGATTCTCTGCATCACTGCCCATACCCATCACAACATTATCATGAATGGTAGAACCATCATCAATAATCGCCCGATCAATGATGCAATTTTCCCCGATCACCACATCGTTCATAATAATGGAATCACGTATCACAGAACCCCTACCCACTCTAATACCAACGCCCAATACTGAATTATGTACCTCTCCGTAAACTTCCGTTGCATTGCTAATAATGGCCCGCTCTACCACTGCGTTCTCTGCAATATACTGGGGTGAAATATTTGTATTGTTGGTATATATTTTCCAAAACTCTTCATATAAATTAAATTCCGGAATAATATCAATCAACTCCATATTGGCTTCCCAATAGGATGTCAATGTACCAACATCTTTCCAATAACCATTAAACTCATAAGAATAAAGCGGCAATCCTTTTTCATGACAATATGGAATCAGGTGTTTTCCAAAATCCAAATTCGGCTGCTCCGAAAGGGTCTGCAAAGCCTCTTTTAACACGATCCAATCAAAAATATAAATACCCATAGAGGCCAGGTTACTACTAGGGTTTTCAGGCTTTTCTTCGAATCGCTGAATACGCCCCTCCTCATCACTTACAACAATACCAAAGCGGCTTGCCTCTTCCATAGGTACCGGTATATTTGCCAACGTAACCGCCGCTTTTTTCGACTTGTGGTAATCAAGTAACACTTCATAATCCATCTTGTAAATATGGTCTCCACCCAATATCAACACATATTCCGGATCAAAAGACTCTATATACCCGGCATTTTGCAAGATTGCATTCGCAGTTCCCGTATACCACTCACTGCTTGTATTTTTTTCATGGGGTGGTAAAAGAGTCACGCCTCCAACCGTACGATCCAGATCCCAAGGTATCCCAATACCTATATGCGTATTGAGTTTTAAGGGCTGATATTGTGTTAAGACGCCAACAGTGTCAATACCTGAATTGATACAATTACTTAAGGCAAAGTCAATGATACGATACTTTCCCCCAAAAGCAACGGCAGGCTTAGCAATATTCGATGTGAGAATACCCAAGCGACTGCCTTGGCCACCCGCTAACAGCATGGCAATCATTTCTTTTTTAATCATGTTGTCACCTCACTTGTAAGTATTAATCCATATTATAACATATCTTTCAAAAAAATACGCATTTTTATGATTTTTTTAGGCAATTTTTTTTAATATGTCACTTTATTTTTGGCTATTATGTAGTATAATAAGTAAGGATTGAAATTGCGATTTAGATTATTTAAAAGACAGGATTGATTATTATGTATAAAATTGACTTCAAACGTCAGGAACATATTCACTTCATTGGCATCGGCGGGATTAGCATGAGCGGATTAGCAAGAATCTTACTCATGGAAGGCTTTACCATTTCCGGTTCTGATTTACAAAAAAGCACATTAACCCAAGAGCTCACAAGCCTTGGGGCAACTATTTTTTACGAGCAAACTGCCGCAAATATCATTCCGGGTATTGATTGCGTCGTTTATACCGCTGCGATTCATTCTGAAAACGAAGAACTGTTGGAAGCAAAAAAACAGCAGCTTAAAATGCTTACACGTGCTGAACTCTTGGGGCAAATCATGAAAAATTATGATACACCCATCGCCATTTCAGGCACCCACGGAAAAACCACCACCACTTCTATGGTTTCCACGATGTTATTAGCGGGAGATTTAGACCCCACCATCTCCGTAGGTGGTATTTTACCTGCAATTGGCGGCAATATCAGAGTCGGCCAATCCAACATCCTTGTGACTGAGGCCTGTGAATATACAAATAGCTTTCTGGATTTCTATCCAAAAATCAGCATTATCCTCAATATAGAAGCTGACCATTTGGACTTTTTCAAAGATTTAGATGATGTGATGCATTCCTTTCGTCTCTTTGCAGAAAAATTGCCTACAGATGGCACATTGATTATCAATGGAGAAATCGCAAACTATGAACAAATCACCAAAGATTTACCCTGCCAAGTGATTACCTACGGCTTAGGGGGTGATTTTGATTATAGCGCAACGGACATTGTATATGACAAAAAAGGTATGGTATCTTTTTCTTTATTAAAATATGGCAAAAAAATTGACACCATCACCATGTCCGTACCCGGCAAACACAATGTATCCAACGCTTTATCTACCATTGCGGTTGGTGATATCCTAAAACTATCTTTTGAAACCATTCAAACAGGTTTGCGTGATTTCAAAGGTACCGTACGTCGTTTTGAATACAAAGGGGATATGAATGGAGTTAGCATTATAGATGATTACGCACATCATCCCACGGAGATTCGAGCCACATTAGAATCCGCTTCTCATTATCCACACAAAGAACTTTGGGTTGTTTTTCAACCACATACATACACCAGAACCCAAGCTTTGTTTCATGAATTTGTTGATGTTTTATCTCAGGTAGACCATTTGGTCTTAACAGATATCTATGCTGCACGGGAAAAAAATACCATCGGTGTTACCTCAAAAAAACTGTTTGCGGAAATAAAAGCCAAGGGAACAAAAGTACATTATTTTCCGGAATTTATTGATGTGGAACATCACTTAGAAAAAAATTGTCGTTCAGGAGATTTGTTAATAACTATGGGAGCCGGAAATGTTGTAAACATTGGTGAAAATCTTTTAAAATAAAAGATATCCACACTATCCACACCCTCCCTCATAAGTTATCGACAAAAAAACATTTTGCCCCTGCCTTTTTCGGTGCTATAATTCGGTATTATACCCATAGGAAAACCGTCCGAAATAAGGGTTATAATCACGTTAAAAATATTGGGTAATATAGAGGGTGTAGCTATGGAAACTTTAGTTTTAAAAAACAGACTTCAATCAAACGTTACATTATTGGCAAATGACTTCATAGATAACTATATGCCAAAAGCCAACGGAGAACTGGTAAAGGTATATTTATTTCTCCTTAGACACATTGATGATTCAGGCATAGAAATATCTATCCCTCTCATTGCCGATTATTTGAATCATACCGAGAGTGATATTATGAGAGCTTTTAAATATTGGGAGGCTGAAGGCTTACTGCAACTTGAACGGGATAAAGGGGGCAATATCACTGGCTTAGAGCTGGGCAGCATGCCGGATTCCCCGATTGGGTCTACAACCGCACCCGAGATAGAAGACAATACCATTCCCATTGACTCTTATAAAGCACAAAAGGAAACCATAAAAAACGAAAAAGAAATCAAAACCGTTTTACATATTGCTGAGTTATACTTAGGCAAAACATTAACCGCAACAGAGATTGATACCATTTTATATCTATTTGAGGGTCTTGAAATGGACAGCGATTTAATCGAATATCTCATTGGGTCTTGCGTAGACAATGGACATAAGAGTATTCATTATATAAAAAAGGTGGCTTTTGATTGGTCCGAAAAAGGCATTACCACTGTTGAAGCTGCCGTTGCCGAAGCCTTGAACTACAGCAAAGCCTATACCACTATTTTACATACCTTTGGCATTCGAAATCGTGGACCGGCCACACAAGAAATCGACTATATCAAAAAATGGACTTTACAATATGGCCTATCTCTGGAGATTATCATTGAAGCCTGCAACCGCACCATCACAAAAACCAGTCAACCTAGTTTCAAATATGCAGACAGCATTTTAGGTGCCTGGCATGAAAATAGTGTTCGAAACATCGATGATATCTTGGCTTTAGATGAGCGTTTCCGTCAAAAGTGTGAAGCCAATAGACCGACCCAAACAAATAAAAACACAACAACCGCACACAAAGAGACCTTTGAACAGCGTGAATATGACTGGGATTCTTATGAAGAAGATCTCATCGCTCACACAAAAAGGAAACATAAATATGGAACTTAACAATTCACAATATCAAGCAATTATGAGGATTTATGAGCAACGCCAATTCACCGGCCGCGACAAACAAAACAAACGCTATCAGGAAGTTTGCGAAAAACTTCCTACATATCCGCAAATCGAAGAATCTATCACGGTGTTATCTGTTCAACATGGCAAAAAGATACTAAACGGCGATGAATCCTCTTTGGATCTCTATAAAAAAGATTTGGAACTTTTACGGAAGCTTAAAAAAGAAACATTGGTTTCAGGCGGATTTGCCGCAAACTATTTAGATGCTATCTACGATTGCCCGGATTGCAAAGATACCGGCTATATCAACAACAACAAATGCCATTGCTTTAAAAATGCTACCATTGGGCTTCTATACGAACAGTCCAATTTAAAAGAAATCCTAAAACAAGAAAATTTTGAACATTTTTCCTATGAATATTATTCCAAAAATTATATAGAGCAAAGAACCGGTCAAAGTTCCCGCGAGATCATTAAAGAAGCAGTCAATACCTGCAAAAATTTTATTCATTCCTTTGCAAATACCTTTCAAAACCTCTATATCTATGGCAATATCGGAGTCGGCAAAACATTTTTATTAAACTGCCTTGCCAAAGAACTGATGGATCAAGAATACTCCGTGCTCTATTTTTCTGCGGCAGAATTCTTTGATATCTTGGTGAAAAGTGCTTTTGATAAAAAGGATCTTGATACTACAAATTTAAGAGAACTCATTTTTAATTGTGATTTACTCATGATTGACGACCTAGGTACCGAATTTGTCAATCAAGCAACCACAGCGCAATTATTCACCTGCATCAACGAACGCTTGTTGAGTAAAAAATCGATTGTTATTTCTTCCAATTTATCCCCAAAGGATTTATCCAAATTGTACAATGAGCGCATCCTATCCCGTATCGCCAATACGTACGATGTTTTAAGGATTATCGGCGATGATATCCGGTTACAGAAAAAATGGAAAGACTGAAAGGAGTAGAAATGTTACATCGGTCAGATAGAACTTTAGAAAATATCCCAATCGGTGGACTTGGGTTGATTCCCATCGTTGGTTGCGAAAATCTTGGACACAGGGTCAACGAATACTTAGTTCGGTGGCGACAAGAAAGCAACAGCATTCACAAAAATGACGTGACCTTTACCGGATTTGCCCGTGATAGCTTTATCATTGATACAAAGATACCTCGATTTGGTTCCGGTGAAGCCAAGGGAATCATCAACGAATCCATTCGTGGGCGCGACCTTTTTTTACTGGTAGATGTTTGCAATTACAGTGTAACCTACTCATTAACCGGTCACAGCAACCATATGTCACCGGATGACCATTTTCAAAATTTAAAGCGTATTATCGCCGCAATTGAGGGAAAAGGGCGGCGCATCACTGTCATCATGCCTTTCCTATACGAAAGCAGACAACACAAACGCAGCAGCCGGGAGTCCTTGGACTGCGCTTTAGCCTTGCAAGAATTGGTAAACATGGGTGTATCAAACATCATCACGTTTGACGCCCATGATCCAAGAGTACAAAATGCCATCCCATTAAATAGCTTTGAAACCATTTCTCCCACCTATCAATTTATCAAAGGCTTGTTACGTCATGTAAAGGATTTACAAATTGACTGTGAACATATGATGAGCATTAGCCCTGATGAGGGTTCTATCTCACGAGCAGTTTATTTAGCAAATGTTTTGGGGCTTGATATGGGCATGTTCTACAAGCGTCGTGATTATACACAAATCATCGACGGTCGCAATCCCATTGTTGCCCATGAATTTTTAGGTAGTTCGGTAGAAGAAAAAGATGTTATCATCATTGACGATATGATTTCTTCCGGAGATAGCATCATAGATGTAGCCAGACAATTGAAAAAAAGAAAAGCAAAACGTATTTTTGCCGCTGCGAGTTTCGGCTTGTTTACTCATGGCTTGGATGCCTTTGATCAGGCCTATCAGGAGGGTATTATCGATAAGGTTCTGACCACCAACTTAATTTACCAAAGTCCTGAATTATTATCAAGACCATATTATATTAGCTGCAATTTAAGCAAATACATTGCTTTGATTATTGATACCCTCAATCATGATGGTTCTTTAAGTAAATTTTTAAGCCCCAATGAACGGATTCAAAATATTGTGGCAAAATATAAACGAGGCGAGGAGATTTAAGCCCACTACAAGCAAAACACAAATCGGAGCCGCATCCTACAAACGATGATACGACTCCGATTTTATATACTTTATTCTATCACTATTTCATCTTCCTCTTCTACTTCTTCTACCTCTAACTCTGTGCTTAGCATCACATCACGATACTTTCGCATCCCCGTTCCTGCCGGAATATGCTTCCCAATGATTACATTTTCTTTCAAGCCAATCAAATTATCTACCTTTCCTTTGATGGCTGCCTCCGTCAATACCTTGGTGGTTTCTTGGAAAGATGCCGCTGACAAAAAAGAATCCGTAGCAAGGGACGCTTTGGTTATACCTAACATAATCTGCTCACCAACAGCCAACTCCAATCCCTCTTCTACCATTTTTTCATTTGCTTCATTAAAATCAAGAACATCTGCCATTGTACCCGGCAAGAAATTTGTATCGCCTTTATCCTCAACCCGAACCTTCTTCAACATCTGGCGAACAATCACTTCAATATGCTTGTCATTGATCTCAACCCCTTGCAAACGGTATACACGTTGTACTTCTTGAATCATATAATCCTGAACCGCACGCAGTCCCTTGATTTTTAGGATATCATGAGGATTTACGCTACCCTCTGTCAATTCATCCCCTGCCTCTAAAATATCACCATCTTGAATTTTAATCCGCGAGCCATAAGGAATCAGATAGGCCTTTGTTTCGCCTGTATCATTGTTTGTTACAATGATTTCACGTTTTTTCTTGGTATCACTAATCACTGCACGACCGGCAAATTCTGTGATAATGGCCAAACCTTTTGGCTTTCTTGCCTCAAAAAGCTCCTCAACCCTAGGAAGACCCTGTGTAATATCATCACCGGCAACCCCACCTGTATGGAATGTTCTCATCGTCAGCTGTGTACCCGGTTCACCAATGGATTGTGCCGCAATGATACCAACAGCCTCGCCCACTTGTACCGCTTCACTCGTTGCCATATTGGCACCATAACACTTAGAACAAACACCCTCTTTACATTTACAGGTCAAAATCGTTCTGATTTTGACGCCCTCAATGGGCTTACCACTTGCATCCACACCACGCTTTATAACCATTTCAGCACGTCGTGGCGTAATCATATGATTTGCTTCTACGATGACATTCCCATCCACATCTTTAATGTCCTCACAAGCAAAACGACCTGTGATTCTCTCTTGTAAGCTTTCAATTTCTTCATTGCCATCCATGAATGCTTTCACGTACATACCGGGCATTTCTTTGCCCTCTTTCCCACAATCACTCTCATGAATAATCAATTCCTGTGACACGTCAACCAAACGCCTGGTTAAATAACCGGAGTCAGCTGTTCTAAGTGCCGTATCCGAAAGCCCTTTACGTGCACCATGGGCAGACATAAAGTATTCCAAAACGTCCAAGCCCTCACGGAAATTAGATTTAATCGGCAACTCAATGGTACGACCCGTTGTATCCGCCATCAACCCACGCATACCGGCAAGTTGTTTAATCTGCTTATCAGAACCACGAGCACCGGAATCCGCCATCATAAAAATGTTGTTGTATTCATCCAAACCGGCAAGCAAGGCCTCTGTCAATTTATCATCCGTTACTTTCCAGGTTTCTACAACCTCTTTGTAACGTTCATCTTCTGTAATCAAACCACGCTTATAGTTCTTGGTGATTTTATCTACCGTTTCTTGTGCCTCACGTATCATCTCCGGTTTTTCCGGTGGTACAGTCATATCGGAAATAGATACCGTCATAGCCGCCTTAGTGGAAAACTTGTAACCAATTGATTTTACATCGTCCAACACCTCTGCTGTTTGTGTAGAACCATGGGTATTGATAACTTTTTCCAAGATTTGCTTTAATTGTTTTTTGCCCACATGGAAATCGATTTCTAACAACAATTCATTGCCCGGTATCTCACGATCTACAAAACCCAAATCCTGCGGAATAATTTCATTAAACAACAATCTACCCGGTGTCGCTTCAATCATACCTGTCCTTACACTACCATCGGATAAGGTCTTACTTACCCGCACCCTTACTTTTGAATGCAAGGCAACATAACCATTTTCATAAGCTAAAATAACTTCATTGGTATTTTTAAAATACATATCCGCACCTTTTGCGCCCGCACGCTCTTGTGTTAGATAATAAATACCCAAAACCATATCTTGAGATGGTACCGCAACCGGGTCACCATCAGAAGGTTTCAACAAGTTGTTTGGTGATAACAACAAAAAACGACACTCTGCTTGCGCTTCTGCTGATAAAGGTACGTGAACCGCCATTTGGTCCCCATCAAAGTCAGCATTATAAGCAGTACAAACCAGAGGATGCAATTTAATCGCTTTCCCCTCAATCAAAATCGGTTCAAATGCTTGAATTCCCAACCTATGTAATGTAGGAGCACGGTTGAGCATAACCGGATGTTCTTTAATAACTTCCTCTAAAACATCCCATACTTCCGGCTGCAAACGCTCCACCATCTTTTTGGCATTTTTGATGTTATACGCCGTTCCATTGCCCACCAATTCTTTCATAACAAAAGGCTTAAATAACTCAATGGCCATTTCCTTTGGCAAACCACACTGATAAATTTTCAATTCCGGTCCAACCACAATCACAGAACGGCCGGAATAATCCACACGCTTACCCAATAGGTTTTGGCGAAAACGTCCTGATTTCCCTTTTAGCATATCAGAAAGTGATTTCAAGGCACGATTGCCCGGTCCGGTAACAGGACGACCACGGCGCCCATTATCAATCAATGCGTCCACTGCCTCTTGCAGCATACGCTTTTCATTGCGCACAATAATATCCGGCGCACCGAGCTCCAACAGTCGTTTCAAACGATTGTTGCGATTGATGATACGACGATATAAATCGTTTAAGTCAGAAGTCGCAAAACGACCACCATCCAACTGAACCATCGGACGCAAATCCGGCGGAATAACCGGAATGGCATCCAACACCATCCATTCAGGCTTATTACCTGACTCCCGAAACGCTTCTATAACTTCCAGACGCTTTACAATCCTGGCACGTTTTTGCCCGGTCGCTGTATCTAAAATCTTATGTAGGCTTTCATATTCTTCTTCTAAATTAATATTTTGCAGCAACTCCTTGATGGATTCCGCTCCCATACCAACACGGAACGCACTTCCCCATTTCTCCCGTTGCTCTTGATACTCCGTTTCCGTCAAGATTTGCTTATAATTTAAGTCCGTTTCACCTTTATCCAGTACAATATAAGAGGCAAAATACAGCACGCGCTCCAAGGTCCTTGGTGAAATATCCAAAGTCAAACCCATTCGGCTTGGAATTCCTTTAAAATACCAAATATGGGAAACCGATGCCGCCAAATCAATATGGCCCATACGCTCACGGCGTACAGATGCTTTTGTCACTTCAACACCACAGCGGTCACAAATCACCCCTTTATAACGTACCTTTTTATATTTTCCACAATGGCACTCCCAATCCTTACTCGGACCAAAAATACGCTCGCAGAAAAGACCGTCTTTCTCCGGTTTTAAAGTACGATAATTGATCGTCTCCGGTTTTGTCACTTCCCCGCGAGACCAATCAATTATTTTATCCGGCGAAGCCAAACCAATTTTAATCGCATCAAAAGACAATTGTTGGTTGCCTTGTTCTCTGTTCATTAACATACTAGGGGCCCCTCCTATTCACCATCTTCCAAAATGTCAGCAGATACCATTTCCTCTTCTTCCACTTCTTCTGATTGTTCCACATTTTCTAATTCTTCACCAACAAATTCCTGTTCCATATAACCTGCTTGTTTAAAAGAGTTTTTACTATCTTGGAAACGACGGTCACCCTCTATTACTGCGTGCAAATCTGTTTCGCCGTAATCAACGGTTTCCTTAATCTCCACTTCTGTATAATCATCACGTAATACACGCACATCCAATGCCAGTGATTGCAATTCTTTCAAAAGCACTTTGAAACTCTCAGGCACGCCCGGCTCAGGGATATTTTCCCCTTTGATGATGGCTTCATAGGTTTTCACACGACCAATCACATCATCGGACTTCACCGTCAAAATTTCTTGCAAGGTATAAGATGCACCATAAGCCTCAAGTGCCCAAACTTCCATCTCACCAAAACGCTGCCCACCAAACTGGGCTTTACCACCTAATGGCTGTTGTGTAACCAAGGAATACGGCCCGGTGGAACGCGCATGGATTTTATCATCTACCAAATGATGTAACTTCAAATAATGCATATGACCGATGGTAACGGGGCTATCAAAGAACTCACCGGAACGTCCGTCCCGCAAGCGCACCTTTCCATCTCTTGACAAAGGAACGCCTTTCCACAAAGCACGGTGTTCGCGATTTTCAGACAAGTACTCCATAACCTCCGGTAATAATTCCTCTTTATGCGCTTTTTCAAAATCTTCCCATTCCATATTGACATAATCATTTGCCAAGTCCAACGTATCCATGATATCGATTTCATTGGCTCCATCAAATACAGGGGTGGACATATTAAAACCTAATGCTTTGGCCGCCAAACTCAAGTGAATTTCCAACACCTGACCGATATTCATACGAGAGGGCACACCCAATGGATTCAACACAATATCCAACGAACGACCATTCGGCAAATACGGCATATCTTCAATGGGCAATACACGAGAAACAACACCCTTGTTACCATGCCGCCCGGCCATTTTATCCCCTACGGAAATCTTCCTTTTTTGGGCAATATAAATACAAACAGCCTGATTTACCCCCGGAGACAATTCATCCCCATTTTGTCTTGTAAATACCTTTGCATCCACAATAATACCTGTTTCGCCATGGGGTACTTTCAAAGAAGTATCACGAACTTCACGGGCTTTTTCACCAAAAATAGCGCGCAACAGACGCTCTTCGGCCGTCAACTCCGTCTCGCCCTTTGGTGTCACTTTACCAACCAAAATATCACCGGCACGCACTTCTGCCCCAATGCGAATAATACCATTTTCATCCAAATCTTTTAAAGCATCATCACCAACGCCCGGTATATCACGTGTAATTTCTTCCGGTCCTAGTTTTGTATCACGAGCCTCTGCTTCATATTCTTCAATATGTACCGAGGTATAAACATCATCTTGCACCAAACGCTCACTCAATAAAACAGCATCCTCATAGTTATAACCCTCCCATGTCATAAAACCAATGAGCGGGTTTTTTCCCAATGCCATCTCGCCTTTTGCAGTAGATGGTCCATCCGCAATCACATCGCCTGCTTCTACATGCTCACCTTTATCCACAATCGGCTTTTGATTGTAACAGTTGCTTTGGTTACTACGCAAAAATTTTGTCAATCTATAAGATCTGCGTTTGCCATTGCTATCTTCTTTTACAACAATCTCAGAAGAAGTCGCACGCTCAACAACACCGGCTCTTTCCGCAATCACACATACACCGGAATCCACTGCCGCTTTCACTTCCATACCGGTACCCACTGCCGGAGCCTCCGTAGTCAGCAAAGGTACCGCTTGACGTTGCATATTGGAACCCATCAAAGCACGGTTTGCATCATCATTTTCCAGAAAAGGAATCAAAGCCGTCGCCACAGAAAATACCATCTTCGGCGAAACATCCATAAACTCAAACTTACCGCGTTCATACTCTTGCGTCTCTTCACGATAACGGCCGGATACGTTTTTATTCACAAAACGTCCCTCTTGATCCAAAGGTTCATTGGCTTGTGCAACGTGGAATACATCTTCCTCGTCAGCGGTCATATATACAACCTCTTCCGTAACCACCGGATTTTCCGGGTCAACAGAGCTATCAATCTTACGATAAGGTGCCTCAATAAACCCATACTCATTGATACGGGCATAAGTTGCCAAAGAGTTAATCAAACCAATATTGGGTCCCTCAGGAGTCTCAATGGGACACATCCTACCATAATGAGAGTAATGAACATCACGCACTTCAAAACCGGCACGGTCACGAGATAGACCACCGGGGCCTAAAGCTGACAAACGCCTTTTGTGCGTCAATTCACCCAACGGATTGTTTTGATCCATAAACTGAGATAGCTGAGAAGAACCAAAAAACTCCTTTACAGCCGCTGTAACCGGTTTAATATTAATCAAAGATTGCGGGGTGATACTCTCTTGATCTTGCGTTGTCATTCTTTCACGAACAACTCTTTCCAAACGAGACAAACCAATTCGATATTGGTTTTGCAGCAATTCACCAACGGCACGAATACGACGATTTCCCAAATGGTCAATATCATCATGATTACCCATGCCATATTCTAAGTGAATATTATAATTAATGGATGCCAGAATATCCTCTTTTGTAACATGCTTTGGAATCAAATCTTGAATATTTTTTGATACCACTGTTTTAATTTCATCAATATCACCGGCAGCCTCTTCTAAAATAGTTGACAAAACAGGATAGTATACCTGCTCGGTCACACCTAATTTCCTAGCCTCCATCGGATCAATATCTACGATAGAGGAAAAATCTACCATCATATTGGAAAGAATTTTAACATTTTTTACTTCACTTTCCCCTGCAACCCATATAGAAGGAACTGCTGCATTTTGAATGGCATCAGCCGTCTCACGATCCAATACCGTACCTTTTTTGGCAACCACTTCACCGGTAACTACACTCACAACATCTTCCGCCAAAATCTGACCCGTAATGCGATTCTTAAACGCTAATTTTTTGTTGAATTTATAACGTCCCACTTTTGCCAAATCATAACGCCTTGGATCAAAAAACATACTATTAATCAAACTCTCGGCACTATCCACCGCCAAAGGCTCACCGGGTCGTATTTTTTTATATAACTCTAATAGGCCCTCTTGGTAATTGGTTGCAACGTCCTTACCAAAACTGGCCATAATCTTCGGTTCTTCGCCAAACAACTCTTGTATCTCCGCATTGGTCCCCACGCCCAAAGCACGAATCAAAACCGTAATTGGCACTTTTCTGGTGCGATCCACACGAACATAAAATACATCATTTGAATCTGTTTCATACTCCAACCATGCACCACGATTGGGAATAACGGTAGCAGAAAACAACTCCTTACCTACCTTATCATGGGCAATATCATAATAAATACCGGGGGAACGAACCAATTGACTAACAATAACACGCTCTGCTCCATTAATCACAAAAGTACCTGTCTTGGTCATAAGCGGCAGGTCTCCCATAAAAATATCGGTTTCTGTGATTTCGTCATTGTCTTTATTAAATAATCGAACCTTAACCTTTAAAGGGGCCGCATATGTAGCATCACGCTCTTTGCATTCTTCAATAGTGTACTTTACATCTTGTTCACACATATTAAAGTCGACAAACTCCAAACTAATGTGACCATTGTAATCACTAATCGGTGAAATATCAGCAAATACTTCCTTTAATCCATCCGTCAAAAACCACTTATAAGAGTCTTTTTGCACTTCGATTAAATTCGGCATCTCTAACACTTCTTTTTGTCTGGAATAGCTCATACGCAAACTCTTTACAGTAGTAACGGGACTAATCCTGTGTTTTTCCATATGACGTTTCACTCCTTATTCTATTATAATATCACTTCACAACCAGTAGAAAGCGGACTCATATACGACTAAATGCAAACTATGAATTTAGCCCTTTTGTAATCCGCTTGATTCTTCCTTTAAAAACACCGGCTATAAAGCCGCTGTGACGCAAACGAACAAAGGAAATTTCGCATACCTCTCCACGTTAGCGTGCCTTTCACTATAACACATTTTTTCATCATTTGTCAACACTTTTTTATATCTCTTCTACTTTAATTAAATTTGTTTGACCCGGTCTGCCTAACGGCACCCCAGCCGTCAAAACAACACGATCCCCTTTTTTCACATGACCTGCCTCTGTTGCCGCTTCAATCGCTCGTAAAAATAATACTTCCATACTATGTTCTTCCTTAATTAAAACAGGACGAACACCCCAAGATAAATTCAACTTACGACAAGCTTTTAAATTCGGTGAACAACCTACAATTTTACACCGAGGACGAAATTTGGCAATCATCCGTGCTGTCAATCCGGTTTTACTAACCGTCAAAATAGCTTTGGCATCTAAGTCCATCGCCGTCATGCAAGAAGCATGGGAAATCGCCGTGGTAATATCCACACGTCCCTCTTTGCCACGTTGATTGAAATAATTGTCATAATCGATATCTGCCTCTGTCCGAATGGCAATCTTTTTCATGGTTTGTAGCGCTTCAATGGGATACTTCCCTGCCGCCGTTTCACCCGAAAGCATAATGGCACTGGTACCTTGATAAATGGCATTTGCTACGTCCGTTGCCTCCGCTCTGGTCGGACGCGGATTTTTAATCATAGAATCCAACATCTGTGTTGCGGTAATCACCTGCTTGCCGGCATTATAAACTTTACGAATAATCGCCTTTTGAATCACCGGTACATCCTCTAAGGGAATTTCTACTCCCATATCACCACGCGCGATCATAATACCATCTGAGGCCTCTATAATACTATCAATATTGTCAACACCTTGCTGATTTTCAATCTTAGCAATAATGTTCAAACTCTCACCACCATTATCATCCAATATTTTACGAATTTCTTTTACATCGGCAGCCGTTCTCACAAAAGATGCTGCAATAAAGTCAAAATCCTCTTGAATACCAAACAAAATATCATCTAAATCTTTTGGACTAATAAAAGGCATGGTCACTTCTACACCCGGCAAATTTACACCTTTATGATTAGAAATAACACCACCGTTTTCCACTTCACAAACCACCTTTTTACCGCTGATTTTCTTCACAACAAGAGAAACCAAACCATCATCAATTAAAACTTTGTCACCCGGCTTAACATCTTTATATAAATCCGAATAAGAAACAGAAACACCTTCTATTGTGCCGTCTATTTCATCAGATGTGAGAAAAAACGTCTGCCCTTCCTGTAACTCAATTTGTCCATCGAGGAAATTTTTCAATCGTATTTCAGGCCCTTTTGTATCCAACAGTGCCGCAACGGGTACATTATATTTTTCACGCAATGCTTTTAACTTATCCAGGCGTCCTTTGTGCTCCTGATGATCCGCATGAGAGAAATTCAATCTGGCAACATCCATCCCATTCAATATCAGTTGCTCCATCACGCCCTCTTGATCTGTCGTTGGTCCGAAAGTGCATACGATTTTCGTTTTTCTCATCTGCTTGTATCTCCTTTTCTTGTCTAACTTTCACTTAACTTTTTGCAAAGTTACCAAAATTACCTCAATTATAACACTATCACCAAATAAAATACTTTGTCAATTCTTTTTATATCTTTCGCCAGCGAATTTGCTTTGATATGCAAAGTATGTTATAGTTGCCCTAAATATATAACAAGGAGATAAACCATGTGGTTTCTAATATTAATACTTTCTATTTGTGTTATTATTTTGTTTGTGAAACAACGTAATTTCCGACGTGAGATTTTAAAACAAGCAAAGAGCATTCAAAAGCTTCGTGAAATAATCCATGAGATGACACAAACCGAAGATGAGCAAAGTAGCAATACTACCGTGACACCTCCTACACAAGGCGCACCCATTCCTACGCCACAAAACACGCCGACTGTAGCGACCGTAGCCCACGTAACACACACGCCAACTTCGGTAACTAAGATACCAATTCCCACCCCACAAACAACAAACACGACCGCCCAAAAACCAATCAAAGCAAAACCAAAATGGTTTCGCAGCGAAGATTGGGTTGGCATTAGTCTAGCCAATCGCCTTGGTTCCTTACTCATCATTATAGGTGCTATTGCAATTGCCAGTTTTGAAGGCTTTCATGCCAATTTGCGCACCGTTGTACTATTCGCTTTTGCCCTTGCTTGGATTGCCATCGGTGAATTCAAAAACCGCAAAGGTATCACCAATGCAGGAATCGGCTTGTCCGCTACAGGTGTTGCTTTGGTTTATGTTGCAATCGCCACCAGCTATTTTGGCTTGGAAACACTTAGTGTCATCGCAGCACTTCTTTGCTGTATTGCCGCTACCGCTTTAAGCGTATTCCTCGCAATCCGCTACAATACACAAATCATCGGTTGCTTTGCTCTCATTGGTGGTTATTTGCCTATATTCGCTTTAAATACCAGCGATGAAACTATGCTGATTGGAATTATTGTTTACTTCCTCTTTTTGTCACTGGTCTCATTATTGTTGGCATTAAAAAAGAAATGGCCTGTCATGAATATACTCGGCTTTGTTTTAACCATCGTCGGGACTTCCTACATCGGTTGGATTGGAAATGCCGTTATTGCTTTGGTTTATGCTTGTTTTGCATTCTTACTATACACAGCACTTCCTTTGCTCTCAACCCACCGTACCAAAGAAAAATTCACGGGACTTGATTTCTCTTTGGTTATTACAAATACCTTTGTAAGCTCCATTATCATTTTCCTCATTGCCAACCGATTGGAAATAGAACATCTACACGCTTTCTTATGCTTATTCTTTGCCTTGATTTACATTTTATTGGCTCAGTTGGTAAAACATATGCTCAAACACAAAGAAATGCAAACCATCTTTACTTTAGAATCCATTGCTTTTTGCGCCCTGTTTGTACCTTTCTTTTTTGACCAACAGTGGTTTGCTGCCGCTTGGTCCATCCAAGCAACCGTAATTTCCTGCTACGGCATTTTACGCAATCGAAAACTAGCTGAATACAGCGGCTTGGCTATCCTACTACTATCTGCCTTAACCTTAGCTAATACCGTATTTCTTAACATACAAATGACATTTCACTATACAACTTTTACAATCGGTACACTTATCATTTTGGCAACCTATTTTATCAAAAAGCGCCAACTCTACGGATATGGACAAGTGCATAAATGTTTGACCTTACTGAACCTATGGTTTTTTGTTATATATCTCATGTTCCAATATATTACAGATTCTGACTTTGTAATCTCTTGGATTCTTTTTGCCACCCTAATACTTGCTCTCATCTATGCAAAAATACCACTTTGGGCGACCAATGAAGTACGGATTATCGCAAATATTATGCATAGCATTGCGCTCCTCGGTTTATGGGCAACCAATCTATATTATCTATATACCGATAATCACAGTGGTTTCATTGCCAATCTGATTATTACCGTTATTGCTTTTTCATTGGTACTTTATTACCATTTAAGTGAAAAGAGAACAACATGGAACATTGCATATAAAAATATAAGCATTGTACATCTATGGCTTTCTCTTGTTTTTATCTTGTACAGTTTCATCGAACGTCACTTAACAGCACATATTATCGTGGTATCTTTCACTTTTATCCTTATGGTTTTGATTGTTAAATTATCCATACTTAGAGATAAAGCCACGCATATTATTGCCAATGTTATCCATGGAATTACTTTAATTCTTTTACTTACAAACAGTTTTGTATATTACATAGATTATTCTATTGGTTTGATTTTTAACCTAGCTGCCACCTTTATTGCATTTTTCCTCATCCTTTATTATCAAGTTAGTGAGCAGAAAAATCGATGGACGGTGGTATATAAAAACATCAATATTGTATATGTATGGATTATGATAGTGAATACGTTAGGGGAGCTGCTTAACACTTTCTCTGACTTAAATCACTTACTGATAAATATGTTGTTGATTATCCTAACTTTTATCATTTCCATCTCCATCACAAGAATATCCATGCTACGCGACAAAGGAAGTGAAGTCATCTCATTGATTTTAGTTGCTTTTTGCATTTTCTCTTTATGGGTAATTAATGTAGAACCCTATTATCCAATACAAGGCATGGCTATCTTTAACATACATATACTAACACAACTGATTGCCCTCATCGCCATATATAACACCGTAAACATATGGTGCAAAAAAGAAAAGGAAAGACCTTGGCAAATCGTTATATTGTCAACTTATTTCTCCGCCGTTTTAACCCAATATATTATGGTACAAAGAGATGTTTCTTTTAACAGCGCGGGCTTTAGCATTCTCTATGCCCTGATTGCTTTTACATGGATTATTGTTGGATTCAAGCTAAAACTAAAACTCATTCGTTTACTTGGTCTGTGGCTCTCCATTGCCGCAGTTGCAAAATTGCTTATTGTAGATACTTGGGGGACAAGTGCAGAAATGCGGATTATATCCTATATATCCCTTGGGTTAATACTTATCATCATTTCCTTTGTTTATCAAAGGTTAAACAAAAAAATCAACCAAGAAAAAATTTAAGATTGTTACGATTCGGCATAAAGGGGAAATCGTGGCTGACTATCCTCAAAAAGCGTGAAAATTACCGCGTCGCTTTTGACGATTTCGACTCGGCGAAAGTCGCTCTGTATGATGATACGAAAATACAAGAACTCCTCGCAAATCCCGGCATTATCCGAAACAAACTGAAAATCAATGCCGCCGTAGCCAACGCAAAAGTAGTGCTTGCAATTCAAAAGGAATTCGGCAGTTTCGATAAATATTTGTGGGAGTTCGTGGACAACAAACCCATTGTGAACCGCTTTGAGAAGATGGAGGATTTTGTTGCGACTTCCCCGATTTCCGATAAAATCAGCAAAGACCTAAAAAAGCGCGGCTGTAACTTTGTTGGTAGCACGATTATATACGCTTTCATGCAGGCAACAGGCATGGTAAACGACCACTTTGTGGATTGTTTTGTGTATGAGGAGTTGACGGGGCAAGAATGATGAATGAACTTGAAATAGTAAAGCGGTTGACGGGCGTCAATGACGAAAGCCGAATTGAAATAAATGAAGTCGGATGGACGAGCCGGGCTTATATTGTTGACGGCGGGAAAATTGTATTCAAGTTTCCGCGAAACACAAAATTCCGTGAAAACTGCAAGAGTGAAATTGCCGCACTTAGATTAATAAAAGGGCAGCAGTTTAATCTTCGAGTTCCCGTTTTGAATTGGACGGCAGAGGATGCTTCTTATTTTGGTTTTTACGGCGTTGAAGGTATACCGCTAAGAGAAGTCATCGGCGGTTTAGACGAACAACAAAAAATAGATATAGGAACTCAAATAGGCGCATTTTTGCGGCAGCTTCACGGGATGAAAAATTACGGTGATATAAAGTCACAGACCCTTGAAGAGCAGACTTTGGAATACCAAAATTGGTACAAAAAAGGCAGAGATTTACTGACGGAATTTTTCACCGAAATGGAACTCATAAAAATAGACGATTTTTTTACGCACGAAGTACCGCAGTGCATGGTCGGGACGGGTGAGCTTGTTTTCTGCCACGGCGACTTGGATTACAACAACACCTTGATTGACAGCGAAAACAGGGTAGGGATAATTGATTTCGGCGACGCGGGTTTGTATGACAAGTCTCAAGATTTCAGAGGAATGGAAGACGGGATACTCCTTGCTGCTATGTTGAAGGCTTATGGCGGCGATGAGGTTATTAGCAAAGCGACGGTTGAAGCCACTGCAAAAATGATTGACGTTCTCAATTTGATTTATTGCATTGAAAACAATCTCATTGATGGCGTCGAAAACATCGAAAATTGCCTAAAGCAAGTAAAGCTGAAAATATTGAAACAATAAAACACGGAGGCAATCATGGACAAAATCAAAAAATTATCCGAACTTGACGAAAACCAAGTAAATCAAGCCCTAAACGTATTTATCGAGGGTTTTTATAATATCATGTCGGCAATCACAAAGGACAAAGAAAAACTGCACCGGCTGTTCAAAAATTCTTTTAATTACGATATTACCTACGCTTATTTGCAAAACGGTGAAGCTGTGGGCTTTTTGGGTTTGGGTAATTATCAAAAACGTGCGTTGAATTTGAACAAAGATATTTTCACAGAGATACTGCCTGAAAAACTTCCCACTTTCGCGGGAAAATCCATGTATAAAGCGATGTATTCATCAATGTGCAAACCTCACAACGGCAGTCCCGAGGAAATTTATATCGACTTTATCGCAACGAACCCCGAATACAGAAGCACAGGCATCGGGACGAAGCTAATCAAATTTATCCGTGGCGATTTGAGCTATAAAACCATCGGGCTTGATGTAATGACAAAAAATCCGAGAGCAAAGAAATTTTATGAGAGAATGGGATTTAAGGTAATCAAAACAAAATTAGACCTTATGGCACGGCTACAAGGCTTCGGCGGTCGCATTATTATGAAGTGGGAAGCGGAAAAATAAACACTCTCATATTTGTGCATAAAAAGAGAGGAACTACTGCCAAATATCGGTTATCCTATGAACATGGAGGTGAAACAAATGGTATGGCTTAAACACATGAACGATGCACTCGAATATATGGAGGACAACCTTGACGGTGAAATTTCTTTTGAAAAAGCGGCGCGGCTTGCCTGCTGTTCGCAATATCAATTTCAAAGAATGTTCTCGTTTATAATCGGAGTGCCGTTGTCCGAATATCTGCGCCGCAGGCGGCTCACCAAAGCGGCTCTTGATTTACAAAACGGCGATAAAGTAATTGATGTTGCTTTGCGTTACGGTTACGACTCGCCGACAGCTTTCAATAGGGCGTTTCAAACCGTGCATGGTATATCGCCGTCCGCCGCACAAAAGCCGGACACCGCGCTGAAAGCCTATCCGCGTGTTACCTTCCAAATAACTGTTAAAGGAGCAGAAATAATGGATTATCGCATTGTAAAGAAAGACGCATTCAGAATTGTCGGGGTAAAAACAAATAACCCGGCGGACGCAGAGGAGAGTTTCAAGCAAATCCCTCTATTTTGGCAGGAAACACAGAAAAACGGCATCATTCCGCAAATCGCCGCATTGATGAACGGCGAACCTATGGGCATTCTCGGAGTTTCAACTTGTGCCAACGATTGTAAGTGCAAACTCGAAAATGACGTTTGCGTTTGTGTTGATGGTGCAGAAGCGGAGTGCTATTATTACATCGCCGCCGCTACCAACAAGCCCGTGCCGGAGGGTATGTATGAATACACCGTGCCGGAATGCACATGGGCGATTTTTCCGGGGGCGGGAGACGCCGCAAGTATTCAAGAATTGCAAAAACGTATATTTGCCGAATGGCTGCCGACCTCAGGTTACGAATGGTCGGGTGCGGCCGATGTCGAGGTTTATCTGAATGAAGACCCTGTGAACATGAAGTATGAGATTTGGATGCCCGTGGAAAAGAAAGCGTGAGTTTACCTTTCGTGAAAAGGTGTAACCGCTTAATTGAAACCGCCCCCTTTCGAGAAATTGTATCAATAGAGGGGTGGTTAGAATAGAGTAGGGAAGTAATTGCAAAGAATTACCTCCCTCTCGTTGAACCGTACCTACGGGTCTCGTATACGGCTCTACAATTTATATTCCAACATTACTTAGGTAATAATTTAAAGGGTTGAGCAGTCCAGCTCCGTCCTTTATTTTTGTTTCCAGAAGTGTGGGATTCAAGATGAAATTGACTACATTCATACTACAAGTTTTGTACCAGCCTAATCTTGAGTTTGCAACCTTAAAAATGCTCTCATGATTAAACCCATTCTTGTGTTTACGATTTAAGTAGGCAAGGTTTCTGTAGATTGTTCGTGGTCTTTTCCACTGTTTCATCACGATCACTCGGATTTTATGTCTCAACCATTGACCGAACTCATCCATAAATAACTTCATCATCCCGATTCGGAAGTAATTAATCCACCCTATTACCATTTGATTTACTCTTCTGATGGTTTCTGCAAGTGGTCTTGCGACCGCTTTCCCTCTTTTGAGATAAACACGCAACTTTTCATATAGTTCCGCTTTCTTCACGTTGGTTGGTTTCACTTTCCATTCTCCACCATTCTTAAGAAAGGTGAATCCCAGATACTTGCTTCTTGTTGGTCTGACGACTTTGGATTTTGTTGCGTTCACTTTAAGGAATAGCTTTTTCTCTAGCCAACTAGATATGGAACTCATTACTCTATTTGCAGCTGCTTCACTCTTGGTGAATATCAGCACGTCATCTGCGTATCTTACGAAGCGCAGACCTCTTTGTTCTAGTTCTTTATCCAGTTTATCTAGGTATATGTTTGAAAGTATGACGGACAAAGGGCCACCCTGAGGTACTCCTGTTTTTGTGGCTTTTACAATTCCTTTCTCCATGAACCCTGCACGTAAATATTTGCGTATAAGGTTTAAGACATTCCTATCTTCTATTTGTTCCCTAAGAATTTGGATTAATTTATCATGATTAACTTTGTCGAAGAACTGTTCGATATCAATATCAATTACCCATTCATATCCGCTGTTTAAATAGTTCAATGCTTCTTTGATTGCATCATGACAGCTTCTATTCGGGCGAAAACCATAGCTGTGGTTACTAAATACCTTTTCATAAATATCAGATATCGGTTGAGCCACTGCTTGTTGGATTGTTCTATCTAGAGCAGTGGGGATTCCTAGTGGTCTCTTTTTCCCATCAGCTTTTGGAATGTATACTCGTCGCACAGGCTTAGATAAATATGTCCTGTTTCTAAGTGACGTCATAATCGCTTCTTGATTTTCTTTGATATAACTTCCTAGTTCCTTAACTGTAATTTCATCTATCCCACTCGCACCTTTATTGGCAACTACCTTTTTATAGGCTCGGTTTAGATTTTCTTTTGTTAGTATGGAATGTCACCAGCTAGATTAGTGCCATGCCTGGCACACCAGTAAAAGGCTGGGTAACGAAGAACACCACCCAGCCTTATGGCTCTAATTTCAACAAATGAGCGAATTTCGCACATTTGAAATAAAGTCATATTTTTTGTTTGCCGTATTTGCCACGCACCCCCGGCTGTTGGGAATATCTCAAACCACTTTGGTAAGTGTCATAATGCCAGCCAGCCGTGTTGTAACGGTTAGGCCAGCACTCCCCCCATGCTGATGGCGGGTCGCTCAATGCTGTGAGGCGTTCAAAGCGAAAGTATCATTATTTCCTCCTGTGGGTCTTGGCGAACAAGCCGCACCAATGGCTTGTTCGAGGTATCCGCTAATCGCTCTCGCCTTGCGGCGGTCATGGCGGCGGCTATCTCTAATCGCTTTCCCTTTCGGGTCACAGTCGGACGGTATTTGAGATATTGTGTATGACCGCCGATGATGGCGGTGTTTGTCAATGTGCAAAGTTGGGAGGAAAAGTTCCTCTCATAAGTCGTGAAAAAAGGCGCGGTTTGTACCCCCTGTTTTCAGCTCTCGACTAAAATTTTTTTAATTTTCTTTTCAGCACCCTCAAGACTTTTTTGAATCTTGGAATGAAGAACGCCCTCTTTGTCAGCTATTTCTCGCATAGTTAGCCCATCAACGTGGTACATCAGATACCTCCTCCGTTGAATCTCGGTCAGCTTGTCCAATGCACGAGCGGCCAAAGATTGCCGATTGGCATAAGCCGCCTCGTCCGCATCACTTTCAAGAACAGCTTGCTCCGCAGAGGGTACACGCAGGGTTTCCAGTTCTTTCTCGGTCAGCCTGTCAAACGAGATGTTTTTCCATGTTTGGCGATAACCGCCACGGTCGGTTTCGTAATAATCCGCATCGGACATGGCTTTGAGTTCGGCGAAGTCAGCGGCGGTCTTGTCGGGGTTTTCCCTCAAATAATCCTCAAGGGTGATTTCTACGATT
>WRBB01000032.1 GCA_009779895.1 Lachnospiraceae bacterium | reverse complement strand
GGTTCGTGAAACACCTCACCTCGACTATCTTAATGATGTTCTTTTTGCTAAGCTCGAAAATACCTCACCAAGCAGAAAAGAACAACTTCCGTCGGGTTCGTGAAACACCTCACCTCGACTATCAGCCCTATCTCGTTCTTAAAAATTCTGCCTCTCTTTTGGCTTCTGCATCATCCGGATAAAGCATAATATATTCTTCAATCAATTCTCTCGCCCGCTCCCAACGAAACATACGCTCATATGCAACAATACGGCTATGCTTTAAGGATTGTTGCAACTCTTGATAATCCCACTCCGCTTCTGCATCCCCATCCACACCTACCGCTTCAATCAAAGCTATCCCTTGCTCAAAATAATAAATCGCTCCCTCAAAGTTTAGCTCACGCATAGCATGGGTTCCTAGAATATTATAAATCACGGGAGATTCTTCTGCCCCTTGTTCCAGAGCTGTTGTAAATGCCAAAGCCGCTCCTTCAAAATCATTCATCTGAAACTTCACGAAACCGATACCACGCCAAGCTAAATCCAATTCTTCTTCCAATGCAACGGACTTTTCAAAATAAGCCAATGCCTCCGGCAAATTACCCGCTAACAATAACTCACTTGCTTTTTGAATCTCATTTGGTTCCGGTTCTGCACACCCCACGAACAAAAAAGCAAATAGCAGCACCAACCCTATTTTCAAATACCTTCGCATATTACCACCTTTGAACCCAATGGGAATTTAATATTAAAATCAAGAGCACACCCAAATCCACTAAAATTGCCCGTTCCATCGTAATCATACCACTCACTGCCAAACCAAGTAAAAGCACTTTCATCAAAATGGCAAAAACCATATTTGTCAACACAATATGCCGTGTCCTACCGGCAATTAAAATCGCATCAATAATCTTACCCGGCTCATCTTCCAGCAAAATCACATCTGCTGCCTCAATGGCTACATCAGCACCCAAGCCACCCATGGCAATACCTACATCCGCTTTTGCCAGTACAGGTGCATCATTGATACCATCACCAATCGCCGCCACTTGATCTCCCTCCCTTTGTATTTCTATAAAAGAGGTCAAATGATCCAATTTATCTTGCGGCATTAAATTGGCATACGCTGACTCAATATCAAGCTTTTGCGCAACATCATTTACAATTAATTCATTATCACCGGAAATCATAATCACATCATAATCACGCCGCTTCAGCCAACGAACCAACTTATTTGCATCTGGTCGTATGCCATCACCCAACAAAATATAACCTACATAATAGCCATTGATGGTCACATGAACTGCCGTACCCACCTCAATCACCGGGTGATGATAAAAACCATTTTCGTTGAGATAACGGTCATTGCCAACATATACCTCTTGCCCATCAATAAAACCATGGACACCAAAACCTGAATCTTCCCGAATGCCCTCAATCTTACTGGTATCAATATATTTTCCATAGGCCTTACGAATGGATGCTGCAATGGGGTGCGTAGAATAAGCCTCGGCATAAGCAGCCAAACCAATCAATTCTCTAGCCGAAATCTGATACGGGCAAACCGCTTTTACATGAAACACACCCTCCGTTAAGGTACCTGTTTTGTCAAACAAAAATGTCTCTACTTTGGTCAACTTTTCCAAATAAATAGCACTCTTAATCAATATTCCCTTTCGCACCGCTTTTCGAATCCCACCAAGGTAAGCCAAAGGAATGGAAATCACCAAACCACAAGGGCAAGCCGCCACTAAAAACGTCAAACCACGCAACAACCACACATCACCTCTTTGGTCCGGAAAAATCATCGGCGGCAGCAACATCACCAATATACACAATACAATCACAACCGGCGTATACAAACGCATAAAAGCCTCAGCAAAACGCTCTCGCTCTGCCTTTTCCTCACTGGCTCTTTCCACCATACCTAAAATCTTTGTACCTGTGGACTCTTCATAATGCTTGGAAACCCGCGCTTCAATGGCACCACTTAAATTCAAACAACCACTGAGAATATCGTGACCAACTTTTACTTCCTTTGGCTCAGATTCACCCGTCAAGGCCTTGGTATCAACCATACTCGTTCCTCTGGTTACCACCGCATCCACAGGAATCTTTTCACCCGGTTTAATCACAATGGTCTGCTTGGGCTTTAATACTTTCGGTTCTACCTTGATGATTTGATTGCCTTTTTTCAAATAGGCATATTCCGGGCGAATATCCATATGCGCGGCAATGGATTTTTTGGTACGCTTTAAAACAACATTTTCGATAAATCTTCCCACTTGAAAAAACAATAAAATACTGACACTTTGCCAACGCATTTCAATGGAAAATGCACCAATTGTTGCTAAAAATACAAGAAAATTTTCATCAATAAATTTTCGTTTCATCGCATGTTTAACGATACTTACCAATACCGGAATCATCAACACGGCAAAAATAAGGGTATGCAAAAACAAAATCAAACCCGGCCCTAACTCCAAGTACATTGCAAAAACAATTGCAAGTACATAGAAAAAAGCACCGATTGCCAACTGTATACCTTGGGCATTTAAAATTTTTAAAACAACATCTGTTCCTTTTTTTATATGAACTACTTGGGCCTTTCTCCGATGAGATGGCCTCTGAATTTTCCTCATAAACCTTGTTACCTTCTTTTATTCTTTCATAAATCTACGTTTCTTTAATCTTATCTCCCGCAACAACATAATGCAACGAAAAACAAGTATAAACCCCAATGCAAATGCATGCATACCAAAACCAAACACCGTCAGGCTAACAATGGTAACCCATACATTTTCGTCAAATTTTTTATCCTCAAAAACACTTTTTACCGCCCGAATCAAAACAAAATGACCTGCAAACAGATAACCAACCACCAACACGGTCTTAGAAATCAACACACTAAAAGGGGCAATAATAACACCCGCATACAAAAACAGCAAGCCAACCACCAACCCTACAATCGTCCACCTATACCCCTTTAAACAAAAAGACTGTTTCTCTTTCATCACTCAGCCTTTCTCAAAATCTGTAGTTTTTTTTGCGTACGTTTATTACCAATCACATGCTCTGCAATGTCTTCAATCGCATCTTTGTTTACATCTATTCCACTGGCAGCAGAAGCTTGAATGGCCTCATTGATCGACAGCATCTTGTCGTCCAACTCTGCTATCATATAAGCACATTCTTGCAAATCCCGACTAATATACTCCGGTGCACAACCCTCAAATTTATAATAAATTTTATGCTCCAAACTAGCCCAAAAATCCATCGCAATGGTTCTGATTTGAATTTCTACCTTTGCACTGACAACGTGGTCCGACAAATAAATGGGTACAGAAACCAGCATATGATAGCTTTTATAACCACTTTCCTTGGGATTCTTAATATAATCCTTGATAGACTCTACATGTAAATCACTCTGATTGCCAATCATCTCCGCCAAATGATAAATATCTGACGTAAAAGAACAAATCAACCGAACACCGGCGATGTCATTGATGTGATTCACCATATTTTCTATGGACGTTTCATGATGATAACGCTTCAATTTTTTTACAATGCTCTCAGGTGTTTTAATCCTCGTTTTTATATGTTCGATGGGATTATATTGATGCACATGTTGAAATTCATCATTTAATATATGTAGTTTTGTTTCAACCTCTTTGAGTGCTGAATTGTAAAGAAACATCACTGTCTTCCAACTATCAACATCTTCATAATTTTTGATGGCAGTCTCCATCATATATTCTTTTTTCAACTGATTGCCTCATTTCAAACCAATTTACACAATAATAGTGCTTTCCTTTCAATTTTAAGGTATAATACTTAAAAAATCAATACGGAGGGACAACAATGTTTCGTTTATGGGGAAAAATCTTTAAAGATAATCACTTAATCAAAGACACCGTCATCGAAAATAACACAGATGACACCAGAACAAAAAAAATTTTCAATGCCCTGGATGCCATCTGCTATGAATTTGATTTGGGAAAGCCTATTTGGTTGGATGTTACCATTGCGGACTTCAAAAAACATGCAAAAGCTCGCTTTACCCAAGATGCCTTTGTCGAAACCATTGATTTTGACTTTTTGGAAATCCAAGTGATAGAAGAATAATCTTTTACAACCGGATAGAAATATTTTCTTTTCGCAAATATTCCTTTACTTCTTTGATTTCCAATTCCTTGTAATGGAAAAGAGAAGCTGCCAAAGCCGCATCTGCATTGCCCAAAACAAAAGCATCACGAAAGTCTTCCAATCTACCCGCTCCGCCTGAAGCAATCACAGGAATGGAAACTGCATCTGCTACAGCCTTGGTAACAGATAAATCATAACCACTTTTTGTACCATCTTGATCCATGCTGGTCAATAAAATTTCACCTGCCCCTAAAGATTCTACTTTTTTTGCCCATTCAATCACATCTAAGCCTGTATCAAGTTTACCACCATTGATATATACATTCCAACCACGCTCATCTACTCGCTTTTTTGCGTCAATCGCCACAATAACACATTGGCGTCCAAATTGCATGGATGCCGCTTGAATCAACTCCGGCTTTTTCACTGCCGCTGAATTAATCGAAATTTTATCCGCACCCTCACGCAAAACTGCCTTAAAATCTTCTACCGTACGAATACCACCACCAACAGTAAAAGGAATAAAAACTGCCTCCGCCACTTTCCTTACCATATCAACCACTGTATTTCTATCATCTGTGGTTGCCGTAATATCTAACAATACCAATTCATCAGCACCCGCTTCATCATAAGCCTTAGCAATCTCCACCGGGTCACCGGCATCTTTCAAATCTACGAAATTGACTCCTTTTACCACTCTTCCCCCATGAACGTCCAAACAGGGAATAATTCTTTTTGTGTGCATTTTTGCCTCCTCTTAATCGCTCTCTGCAATTAATATAAAGTTTTTTAACATCTGCAAACCAACCAAACCACTTTTCTCCGGATGAAACTGACAGGCATAAACCTTACGCCTTTCATCGGCTACAGCCGCTTGAATGGTCACACCATACTCTGTTGTAGCTGTTACAAGACTTGTGTCTTTCGCTTGTAAATAATAGGAATGTACAAAATATACATACGGATTTTGACTAAACCCCTGAAACAACTTGGATTTTCCGAGAAAATTCAAAGAATTCCAACCCACATGGGGCACTTTTAAATCTGTTTTGTCAGGTATCTTTAATATCTCACCCTTTAAAATACCCATACCGGAAACATCAGGTGCTTCCGCACTTTTCTCAAACAACAATTGCAGACCCAAACAAATACCCAACAAAGGAGTGCCTTGATCCACAACCTGCCATATCACCTGATCCAACTTGCTTTTTTTCAAACAATGCATCCCATGAGCAAAATGACCCACGCCGGGCAAAAGTACACCATCTGCTGCCAATATCGCATCTGCCTGATCTGTTATAATTACATCGGCGCCTTGCTTCTTTAACGCATTTTCTACGCTTTTTAAATTGCCTACCCCGTAATCAATCACTGCTATCATTTATTTCTTGCTCCTTACTTCCCACTTCTGTCAATCTATCTAATTCAAACCAAAATTGAACACCATTTTCAAAGTTTTGCACGCCATATTCTTGATGAAAAGATTCCATAATCGCCCTTACAATGGACAAGCCTATGCCATTGCCACCATACTCTCTGGTCCGAGCCTTATCTACCTTATAAAACTTATCCCAAAGTCTGCCAAGCGCTTCTTCCGGAATCGGTTCACCGCTGTTAAAAACCGTCACACGCACCGTACTTTCTTGTGAAATGACACGCACTTCGATTCTATTTTCATTGGAGACATAATTGATGGCATTGGTCAGGTAATTCATAAATACCTGCTCTGTATTAAACTTATCTGCCCAAACATAATTCGCCGCATCCGCAACAAAATCTATGGTAATGTCTTCCCGTTGAATCAATATCTCACAATTGGCAATAATCTCCCGCAATAAATCGGTCAAATTAAAACGCTGAAAAACAGGAGCCTCCATACCAAATTCCAACTGATTCAAAGACATCAGATTTTTCACCATCTGATTCATCTTATTTGCTTCATCCATAATAACACTACAGTAAAAAGCACGGCTCTTTGCATCATCATTGACCCCCTCTTGTAACCCTTCTGCATACCCTTGGATCAAAGCAATGGGTGTCTTTAGTTCATGGGATACATTGCCCAGAAACTCATGTTGCAAATCCGCCATTTTTTCTTTTTGCTCAATATCTTGTATTAACTTATAATTTGCACGCTTTAATTCAGAAATGGTCTGCTCTAGTTGATTGGACATTTGATTGAAATTTTCGCCTAATACACCAATCTCATTTTTTACGCTTCCACTATATTTTGAATCAAAATCCAAATCTGTCATCTTTTTTGAAAGCTTTGTCAATTCCAGCAAAGGCTCCGAAATACGCCTTGAAAAAAACCATGCCAAAATGGCTCCCAAAACAATACCAACAATTCCCACATACATCAAGAACCGATTGGCCAAGGCCGCACTTTCACGAATACTTTCTAAAGGGCTTTGCATCAAAAAATAAGAACCGTCTCCCAAAAAACCATGCATCTCCAAAAAGTCCCGATTGGATATCTCATCTTGAATGATATGCAACTCATAGGTAGGGTTTTCTCTGGCTGCCAAAAAATCATCCTGGGTTTTTTCCAGCAAATAACCCATCATCTGAACGAATAAAACCCCGCGATATTCACGTTCTGTATAGAAAATGATATCTCCCTCCGGATTCATCACAATCACCGAAACATTCATCCGCTCCGCCTGATTTTTTAGTCTGTCTTGCACATCCCCCAATACAATCTCACCCTCTACAATCGCCGCATCAATCAAATTGTAAAATCTGGTAAAATCAAAACGTTTGTGGATGATATGATATTGACTCAGCAAGCCGGCATTTACAATATAAACCAAAACCAAAATAAAGATAATAATGCCAATGAAAATGCTGGTTATTTCTTTCTTAATAGAACCTCTCATGCATCTGCCTCAAATTTATAACCCAAACCCCAAATGGTTTTAATCAACTCACCTTTTACACCCATCTTACTACGCAGCTTTTTTACATGAGTATCAATGGTGCGTGCATCTCCATAATAATCATAACTCCAAACACGATTGAGAATCCGCTCCCGGGTCAAAGCAATCCCTTGGTTATCTAAAAAATAACTCAACAACTCAAACTCTTTATGGCTCAAATCAACAATCCGACCATCTATTTCCAACATATGCGCCGACTTATCCAATTTGATACCGGCAACCTCTACCACTGACTTGTCACCCAATTCTTGCGTTCTACGCAAAATAGCTTGTACCCTGGCCATCAAAATCATCGGGCTAAAGGGCTTGGTGATATACTCATCTACCCCCAAATCAAAACCTTGCAATTCATCCCGTTCTTCACTACGCGCCGTCAACATAATAATAGGCACCCCAGGAGAGATACGCCGTATCTCTCTACAGACCTGCCAACCATCCATATTTGGCATCATCACGTCCAATATAATCAAAAGTATGTCCGAATTGGCCGCAAAAACATCCAATGCCTCCTGCCCATCTGCCGCCTCCAGCACCTGATATTTTTCCCGCACCAGAAAATCTTTCACCAAAATTCTCATTCTTTTTTCATCATCTACCACTAAAATTTTCTTCATTCTATTTTTCACTCCTATCATTGCCACCCATCAAAACAAGTAACTTTTCTAAAAATGAATCCACCGAAATATTTCTAGATAATCAACCTTTCCCAATTATCCCCGGCACCAAACGTTTCATCAAAACCCACTGCCAATTCTTCATGCTCAAACAAATGCTTTTGAAAATTAAGCATCAACCCGGCCGCCATGGGAATCGCACTGCGATACAGTCTCATCAACAACGCACAATACGCTTCACATCCGGGATTTGGTTCTTGATTTATAATCAAACCATGGGATGATTTATACGTTCGGGTCACTTTCATAATCCGATACAAATGGTCTCGCCTCTGCGGTGTTTTTGCCTGCAATATTTTATGGATTAAAATTTGTGACTGTAATGCTTTTTTAATCTGTCCAGCTGTTATATCTTTATAAAAGGGAGCAATCACCTCTGCATGTTCCATCGTCGGCCGTATATGTCTTGTCCGAATATAAGTCAATGGATTTCTACCCGACGCAACCAAAAGATAGCGGTCAAATTCCGCCTCTATCTCATGGTGGGAAATGCCACTTTCCTGAATCATTTTTTCGATGTATTTGTGACACTCACTATCTAACACAAAGTGCGTAATAAAACCATAAATATAAGCTCTTGCCGCCGCCGGATTGGGCGATTTCTTAATTATCTCAGCACTTTCGGTAAAAAATGCTTTGCTCGCTCGCTCATGCAACATAACGCCTGCTTGATTGATCCTGTTTTTATAAAAAAAGTGATAATAAAATAATATATCCGGTCCATGCACACCAATATCAAACAATTGGCGATAACTTTCGATGGACTGCTGCAAAGGCTTTGGCAAAGCATTGATCACTTCTTTGCCAAAGCGATAATGGGTATAAGTAGTGGGCATTAAAAAAACCTCCTAACATAAAATACATAGCTACTAAACTTCACATATAGTATCTTACCATAAAATAGGAGGTTTGAATATCATATTACAAACATGAAATCATATCCGCGTATTTCTCCATATACTTTGCATTGTGCCCATCACCCCGATCCAAATTGGCACTGACATAAATAGGGGGATTGTAACCATCTTGCACACAAAACTCCACTGTTTGAGCTATAATCGCCTCCACCACTGCAACACCCAATACCGTTGACGTACCGCAAAAACTTGTTTCCAAACCATCCATTTGCAACACCGCATCCCCACTCACACATTTCACATCAATCACCAAATCCGCCACGTCTTTTAAGTTTTTTCCACCGGAGTGACGGGAAGTGGTATCGGCGGAAAACTGTTCCGAAACCAATGCCACTACTTTCATCCCTATTTCTTGGGCTGCCAAAGCCATATCAATGACCGCCGCGTTGCGACCGGAAATAGAAGCAATCAGCATAGTATCAGCTTTATTTGTATTTTCCCCGGCCAAATATTCCGCAGAAAATCCCTCCATACGCTCTTGCAGCGTACTAAGCCTCGCATTTGGAAAAAGAGCAAAATGGGGAAGCAACAAGGCATTGACCGGAATCAAACCGCCGGCTCGATAAAATACTTCCATCGCAAAAATTTGTGAATGTGCACAACCAAATGCATGGATTAACCTGCCTTTTTGAATAGAGTCGGCACAATATCTTGCGGCCGCCTCTATTTTTTTGCCCTCTTGGGTAAATTGCTGCTCCAATTGCCCCTTGATTATATTGTAATATTCCAAATATTTCATGCCACTCCTCCTGTGAAATGAATAAAAACCATTCTACCCTTTGATGGCACCACCTGTAACGCTGGTGATAATCTTATTACTCAGGATAATAAACAGGACAAATGTTGGTGCAAAAACAATAACTGCACTAGCAAACATAGCGCCCCAATGACCGGCATAACGCATGCCTTGTACCATATTAAACAAACCTACCGCAATGGGGCGAATACCTGCTTCATTGGCAAAAATCATAGAAATGAAAAACTCATTCCAGATTGCAATAAAATTGAAAATCGTAACGGTAATAATACCCGGTTGTGCCAAAGGAAACATAATGCTCCAAAAAGTACGCACCGGACTACAACCATCTACGGCTGCCGCCTCTTCCAAACCAGAGGGTAAATTTCTAAAAAACGGTAAGAGATAAAAAATAGTAAACGGTATATTCATACCAATATACAAAAACACCAATGTGGGACGGGTTCCGGTTGCTCTTAGAGCAGTAGCCAAACTAAAAATCGGCATAATAATCATAACCGCCGGAACACCCATCGCAATGGATGTCAACGCTTGAATCAAAGCGTTGGAACGAAATTTGAAACGGCTCAATACATAAGATGCCGGTGCTGCAATCACAATAATTAACGGCAAAGAAAGCAAACAATACACCACTGAATTGATAAAAAAGCGACTTAAATTTTGCGCATTCCAAGCCAAAGCATAGTTATTAAATACCAAATCAAAACGAATCAAACGTTGGAAAAATGCCCCAACCACATCACCACCGAAGATTTCCCGCGGTGTAACAAGAGAAGCCAGAATTGTCCAGCCAACAAGAATAAAAGTAAAAACTGCCCAAATCAAACACAGTATGTAACCGGGAGCAAGGCGAATTTCTTTTTTTAACCGAACAGGCTCGCGATACGCTTTTTGTTTTGCCATTTCCTTTTTCCTCCCTAAATTTCTACATCGTCGCCCCGTGTAATCAAGGTAGTTAATAAAGATATTACCACAATCAATAAGGCCATCATAATACCAACTGCTGCTGCCGCTCCGGAATCACGCTCTATCACCGCCGAACCCCGGCCGCCAAAAATAATTTCCCGCATATAGTTTGGAGGCATCGTAAATGGAAGGGTTAGATTGTTTGGCGAAAACATAAAAGACCAAGCAAAAACCCCCGTTCCCAAACTTACTGTCCAAATTACAATGTTACTTCGGATGACGCCTCTGATCAGAGGTAAGGTGATAAAGAAAAATTTATGAAAAATGTTGGCACCCTCCATGCTGGCGCATTCATAATATTCATCACTTATTTTTTCAATTCCACTAATAAAAGTCAACATGATATAACCTACCATGCCAAAGCAATAAGCAATCAATAAACTCCACAAACCCATATAAGGGCCTGTCCACATCACCGGTGCCGATCCACCGGTGGCCTCAACGACCCGGTCAAACAAGCCGTCACCATCCCGAAATATATAATTAATCCACATCGTTCCCAAGGCAATTGCACTAATCACGTTCGGCAAGTATATAACCGCGCGCCAAAAGCCTTTCAAACGTACACCACTCGTCAATATAATCGCATATACCATGGCCAGGAACATCACTGCCAACCCTCCCACAAACCAAAGGGTCAAATAATTTGTAACAGAACGATTGAATAAATCAATCCCAAATAAGCCAATGTAATTACCTAAACCGGCAAATGCCCATTCTGAAACCGGTTGCTCTATCGCCTCCACAGCAAAAAAACTCATGATAAATGTGCGAATAATCGGATAAATAAACACTGCCACATAAATGAACATCGCCGGGACCAAGAAAAATACAATCATTTTTTTATTTTTGCGCCCAACCAAAGAAAAACCCTCCTTTACACCATACAACGGTAAAACGGAGGCGGCGCTTTGGCCGCCTCGTCTATTTATCTCCTACCATTTGTTGATCCTGTTTGTGTTTAGTTCAAAGCTGCCAACGAATCTGCAAATTCTTGTGCCCCTATGGTACCTGCTACCATCCTTTGGAAGCCTTCAATAATCGCAGCTGTAATATTCGGGTCATCTTCTGCGCCGGCTGCCCAAGGGAATGGATCCGTCGTGCCGGCAAAAATTGCTTGTGCATCAGCCAACGCCGGTGGCCAAATCGCATCGTTTGCCATAGGAACACCCATCGTATCGTCTGCTAATACCTGATCCCAATAACCTAAGGTAACCCAACGCAAGAAAGCAAAAGCAGCATTCGGATAATCCGTGCTTCTATTGATACCAAAGCTTTGAGCACCAATGTTGTGTGCTTCCGTTCCTGCTCCGCCCGGATCAATTGCCGGCCAAGCAAAGGAACCCCAGTTGATGTCAGGATTGATTTCTCTTAGCTCATTTGGCAACCAAGTTCCGTTCAAATACATCGCAACTGTTTCCATTGCAAACTCAGAAGCTTGCCCTTCCGGGAATACATTGGTCGCTGCCCTTGATGACATAAAACCTCTCTCCACCAATTCCTCTAAAATCTCAGCCGTTCTTAACACACCGGGATCAGATAAATCTGTTGTTGCAAAAATTTCAAGTGTTCGTTCCACACCAACCACACGGGTCAAAGTATAACCAAATAATGCCGGAATATACGCATTGTCAACCGTCATTGGTGTAATGCCAATCTCTACCAATTGTTCGCTTACTTCTAAGAATTCATCCCAATTGCTTGGCACACTCGTAACACCGGCCTCCTCAAATAGGTCTTTATTATACATCGTCGTAAAAATAAAGGGCTGATAAGGAATCACGGTATAATGGCCGCCACCTCTTTCAAGGGCCATATTCATCAGACCATCATTTACAAGACTACGATAAGGCTGCCCATTTGTGTCACTAAATACACCATTTACAAAATCATCCAATTCAAGCAAGTGATCCGTCCATTGTCCCGTTACCCGGTCAATGTCTTCATCAAAAATATCAATGGTTTCACCCGCTGCCAAAGCCGGAGCCAATCCCTCCCGCTGTCCTTGACGTCCATTAAAATTGATCGTAATCGGTACACCGGTTTCTTCCGTAAATGCTGCCGCTGCGGCTGCCAATACGATCGCTTGAGGCTCCGCCTCACTCCACATAGACCAGTAAACCAAACTTGCGCCTGCTTCAATCCCATCTGCCTCTGCATCCTGTTCGGCCGGTGGGGGTGTTTCTGCTGCCGGCTCATCTGTTTCTGCTGCCGGCGTATCCGCTGTTTGGGTATCACCGCCGCCACACGCACTCAAAACAAAAACCATCGTAGCTACCATTAACAACGCAAAGATGCGAACTACCTTTTTCTTCATACTTCATTTCCTCCTTAAAACTTAAACTTCAATTTTACATGTCATGATGTCCATACCAGTAGTGTAGCACAAAACTATTTCTTTGACAATATAGCATAATTAGCTAAGATTTTTAATCCCTTTTTAAGCAAAAGCACCAATACACCACTATTCCTTTGTCATCACCTTTCCATTTGCAATGACAGCACGTAAGTTTAACTGATCATCCAATATCAAAATATCGGCCCGCTTACCTACCTCTATAGAACCAATTTCTCTTTCCAACCCAACGGATTTGGCCGGATTGATGGTTGCCGCCTTAACGACACTCTCCAAGGGGATACCAAAAGCAACCGCTTTTCTAAAACAATCCATCAAAACGGTTACACTACCGGCAATAGAACCACTTTCGATTCTAGCTGTCGCTCCTTTTACAGTTACCTTTTGTCCACCCAAATCATACGCACCATCTGTCAAACCACAAGCACGCATACTGTCACTAATCAAACAAACATGGTCATCACCATAAAGTTTGAATGCCGCACGCACAACGGACGGATGTAAATGAATGCCATCAGAGATGACTTCCACATAAGCGCCGGCATCCATACTCGCCCCAACAATGCCCGGATTTCGGTGATTAAACGGTGCCATGCCATTAAACAAGTGAGTTACATGATTGGCACCACAATGAAATGCTTCCGTCGCCACTTCATAATCAGCGGCAGAATGCGCCAATGAAACATTACTGATTTTGGATGCTTGACGCACAAAATCCAAACCGCCGGAAATCTCCGGTGCTACCGCCACCGTCCGAATTCCATTGCCACTGGCTTCATACAAACGAGAAAACATAGCAAAATCTGCCGCTATGATATGCTCCGGATTTTGTGCACCTCGTTTCCCTTGATTAAAAAACGGTCCCTCCAAATTAATGCCTGCCAAATTTGCCTGACCCTCTATCCTCCGGCCAATATAAGGTTCTGCCGTTTCACAAATCTGCCGCAAATTTTCTTCCGGCAAAGCCATGGTGGTTCCTAAAAAACTGGTAACACCTTGGCTCAACAAATAAGTAGAAATCTCCCCAATGGCTTCCACCGACCCATCTGAAAAATCAGCCCCCATTGCACCATGGATATGAATGTCCATCAAACCCGGTATTACATAACAATCCTTTGCATCAAACATTTCTTTTTTATCAGAATCGACCTCTAAATCAATTGCCGAAATCACACCATCGGATAATTCCAAATCTACATTTTTAAAGTTTCCTTCTGCACAAAATACTTTTCCATTTTTAATAAGCATCCTAAATACCTCCTAAAAAACTATTTCAACTCAATATGATATTGAAATTTATCGCCTCTGGCAATTCCAAAGGCATATTCAACCAACTGCTCTTTTTCATAAGTGTAACGATCGATTTTCATGCCGGGTGCTCCGGCTTGAACCTGTAGCAATTCTGCTTCATCACTACGAACACTAACACTTTTTAAAGTCTCTCTTGCTCTGGTAAAATTAACTCCGTGAATCTCCCGCATCATCGCATACAACGAACCGGAAACTAGTTTTGTTGCGTCAAAATCCGGAAAACGAAAACAAGGCAAATGGGTTGTGACAATCAACATGGGTTCATTATCTGCATAACGAACCCGCGTGAAACGATAAACTTTTGTTCCCTCTTCGCATTGCATCTTTCTGGCCAAACGACTATCACACTCCACTTCCGAAAAGTCCACCAATTTGGTCGAAACCGTTTTGTCCAAACTTTTCATCGAGGCCGTAAAACCATAAATCCCTGACATTTCCTGCTTCAAACTCCGATCCGCCACATAACTGCCTTTTCCTTTATAAATGAGCAAATAACCATCCTTTTCCAGTTCATGGACAGCTTGCCTAACAGTAGCACGGCTAATCTCATGCATATCGCATAATTCTCTCTCTGAAGGAATTTTCTCGCCCTCCGCCAATTCTCCTTTTTCTATTTGCGCAATCAACAAATCCATCAATTGCACGTAGGCCGGAATGCGACTACTCTTATCAATCTTTGCCATACATCTCTTCTCTTTTCTATTTTCTCTAATTATTATAAAGAATCTCTCCGGCATACATATAATGATGTCCGTACCAGAAGTGTAGCACAAAGTTTTTTTTTTCGCAATACAACATCAAAAAGTTCCTATCACATACTCCGATAACTTTTCTTCTACTTCCGCAAAATTCATCAAAATAATATTTTCTTGCAACCACTCTATTAAATCATTGCCTTGTTCATACCGATATTGTTCTATTTCCGCAATTGCTTGATCAACCCCATCCATATCATAGGCTTGGCAAGCATAATAAAGCTTTGCCAGAACTGCTTGATCCGGAAAACTTTTTTGTTCTTTCTTTGCAGATGACGCCATTTCATCCAAACATTTGCGAATATTTCCCATGAGATAACGTGCTTCTTTGATGAAATTTTCATTGTATTTTAAAACCATTTTTAAATCTCCCTCTTTACCGGCAAATTCCAAAACTTTTGCCATTTCTCCCAACATATTGGCACCGATACCAAAACTTGAACTTTTGATTCCATGAACCATAATGACATAATCAGATAAATTTTCCATGCGCACTTGTGCAATGGATTCCAACAAAGGCTCTGTTGTAGAAGCATAGGTATTCAGGATTTTTCCATACCCCTCTTCATCACCGCCAAAGCGCTCCAATCCTCCCTTTACATCCAGCCCGGGAATCTGAACATTTGCCAAACCGGGTGTATCGAGCGGATTATCCGCAGCTACTTTTATTTCTTGCTCACGTTTTTTATCCCGTACCCAATGCCGCAAAATATCATCCAAGGCCATCATCTCAATGGGCTTAGATAAAAAAGCCTGAAAACCGTTGCGCAGAAACATGTCTTTGCTACCGGAAATGGCGTTTGCCGTAAAGGCTACAATTGGAATATTTTTGGCATAATCCGTGCCGATTTTTTCCCGAATGATTTTTGTCGCTTCTATGCCATCCATCTCCGGCATCATATGGTCCATAAAAATAATATCATATTTTATCCGCTCTTGCCGAATCGCATCTACCGCCTGCTGCCCGCTGCTCACGCAATCTACCCGCATTTTATACGACTTCACCATACCCTGAAACACATAAAGATTGGTAACATTGTCATCCACCACCAAAACATTGGCATAAGGCATGGCCGGACATCGCATCTGCGCTTGCTGACTGCGCTTGCTATCCGTATAGGTAAAGTTTTTGAGATTCTCCACAACCTTTGCACCTAAAACCTGATCTGAACGATATTCTTGCAAAATAGCCACCGAAAATGTACTGCCTACACCATATTCACTTTCAACATGGATTTCTCCACCCATCAATTCTGCCAACCGTTTTGTAATCGACAAACCCAATCCGGTTCCCTCCTGCTCTCGGTGTTTGCGCAAATCCAAACGGGTATAATCCCCAAACAAATCTTCTAATTCCTTGGGCTTGATACCCACCCCGGTATCTTTGACACTAATATACAACCAGATATAATTGTCCCGGGCACTCATCCGTTCACCTTGCAAAGAAAGGGTCACCTGCCCGGATTTTGTATATTTAAAAGCATTGGACAACAGATTGCTCATAATCTGCTTAATGCGGCGGTCATCGCCATACATATGAGACGGCAAATTTGGATTAATCTCTAAAACAAATGCAATGGGCTTATCTGCCTTTTTCAGCATGTTTTGGCTCATAACATCATTCAACACACTAGCAAATTCGTATTCACCCGGAACAATTTCCAACTTACCGGCTTCCACTTTCGAAATATCCAAAATATCATTTACCAAACGCAGCAATAAATTTCCGGAATTGCAAACTTTTGTAAGCTTTTCCCGGGTTTCTTCTTCTATATTGTCTTCCGATAAAATCAATTCCGACAAACCAATCACAGCATTTAAAGGGGTTCGCATATCATGGCTCATCTTAGCGAGGAAATCACTTTTTGCATTGCTTGCATTTCTGGCCGTTTCCAAAGCTTCTTCCAATCTTTTGCTGGTTTCCTGAATGTTCATCAGGTATTCGTTGTGCAACAGAGCATTGGCAATCAATAAAGCGGTGGAACAAAGAATCGAAACTTCATTTTCATCAAAAATCTTTTCATTTTCAAAACGATCAAAGACCAAAATTCCCCAGAATTCATTGTTTACAAAAATCGGTATCGCCAAGCTGGAAACAATGCCTAACATCGAAAAAAATGTTCTTTCTTGTTCGGGTAAGTCCTTTGTCAAAATATTTAAGGGTTCATTTCGTTGTAAAAACTCAAATATATGAGGAATATCTTCTTTAAAACTCAAGACAGTTTGTGTGTCAAAGCTTTCCCCCTTAGAATCACCGGACCAGGCACAATGCAATGTACTGTAAAGACAATCATCACTCCAACTATTTTTCCACAAGTTGGCACAACCCGCATCCACTGCTTTTCCCATCATACCCAAACATTGATACAAACAGTCATCCGCATTTCGTGCGCTCTGGCTTAACAATTTCTCTGACACTTGATTCACCGTAAATAACAAATTGTCCCGCTGATAAATCAAACCGGTTTGTTCCATTCGATATTTTGCACTCGCCAGCATCGAACCGGCACTGCTGATGATATGTAGTTCTTCTTGGCTAAATTCCCGCTCTTGCCGGCAATCATCAATGCTGAAAAATCCCCAAAACTTCCCTTCCATAAAAACCGGAATGATTAACACACTTTTGATGCCAAAGGATATAAAAATCTTTTGCTCAACCGGGCGCATCCGCACCACAGGTCCGTGCAAATATCCACCCAATTCAAACATTTCTTCCCAACCGGGTATGCTATCATAAGGCAGAGAAAAACCTGCTTCAATCTCGCCTTTTTCTCTCGCATAGTCACTGGTCCATGCATCTTCCAAAACCATATATAAACGCCCGTCCCGTCTCATATTACGCCAATTTTGTACCCGATCCATATGCAACGTTTTGCCAATCAACTCCAAACATTCCACAATGACACTATCCATATTCTGCATATTCATTTTGGAAAAAAGAGTACTGGCAACCCGATTGGCCAGCATCAACAAATCATTGTGAAATTCGATGGATGAAAGCATTTCCAAGTACTCACGAATTTCTTTGATCGAGGCAAACACATATCTTTTCCCAAAAACTTCTGCCCGAAGCAAGCTTACTTCACAAGGAAACAACTCACCGTCAACACTTTTATGCAACCACTCAAAAACGTGACTCCCCTCGTCCAAAGCCTTTTGGATATACTGCCTTGCCAACGTATCAGAAGCCTGTCCATTGGCCTGAAATGCCGGGGAAAACTCATAGAAATGCGCTACATATTCTTCCCGGCTTGCAACGCGGAAGATCCGCAAACTAGCCGCATTGCAATACACAATTTCCAAATTTTCGTCCCACACATGGCAGGCTTGGGAAATATAATCGAATATCCCAAAGTACGGTTGTTTCCTGTCCATAAATGACCTCCTCAAATGAAGTGCATAATTATGTGAATATTGATTTATTTTTCTTTTATTTTCTTTGTATTTCCTTGAAATTATATCATATTTTAATAATGGCTGCAACCATTCCAAGTGCTTTCCACCCTCTCTTTTCATCACCAAACTTTTCTTTTTTACAAACTATTTGATTTTTGATATAATGGCTATGAGGAGAAAAAAATGAAAACAAACATGTCTAAAGGGCTATTTTTAGCCCAAGCCGCTTTGATAGGGGCTATTTATATTGTCATCACGATTATCTTTGCACCCATTAGTTTTGGACCGATGCAAGTACGCATTTCCGAAGCACTCACCATTTTGCCTTTGTTCACACCGGCTGCCATACCAGGACTATTTATTGGTGCCTTATTGGGCAACCTGTTAGGCGGTGCCGTTTTACCGGATATTATCTTTGGTAGCCTCGCTACTTTGATTGCTGCTTTTGGTACCTACGGCCTACGCCATCATAGTAAGTTTTTGGCTGTTTTACCTCCAATCGTAGTCAATGCCATTATCATACCTTTTGTGATTCACTATGGCTACGGTGTGCAAATACCCATTCCTTTACTCATGTTATATGTGGGCGTCGGCCAAATCATTGCCTGCGGTATCCTCGGGCTGCTACTACATAAAGTATTGGAAAAATATAAGCATCAAATCTTCCGCAACCAACATAAAGTAGAGTAACAACATCAATAGGAGTTTCACATTATGAATAAGAAAAACCCTCCTTTTCATGGCAGTGATATTGAAAACATTGCTGCCTATTACCAGCTTTCTCCTGATTCTATTGTAAATTTCGGAGCAAATGTAAACCCCCTGGGGATATCAAATAAAGTGAAAGAACAAATCGCCAATCATTGGGAAATACTCTCCGCATATCCGGAGCGAAAGTATACACGCTTACGCAAGACCATCGCCTCTTATTGTAAGGTCGATATGGAACATGTGATGGTAGGAAACGGAACCTCCGAATTGATTGCATTACTCATTGCACAACAATTCCCCAAAAAAACTTTAGTATTAGGCCCCACCTATTCCGAATATGAAAGAGAATTGTCTTTTTCCCGTAGTACCATACACTATTACAATCTTTGTCCAAAAAACAATTTTTTCGTGGATATGGATGATTTTTTAAAAACCATCCAAAAAGGATATAACTTGCTCATTCTTTGTAATCCAAACAATCCAACCGCATCTTTTTTGCCAAAGGACAACATTGCGCAAATTTTACGTACTTGCCGAAAGCACAATACCTTTGTGATGATTGATGAAACCTACATAGAATTTGTGACGGATCATCAAACACATTCTGCGATGGCTTTGGTGGAACAATTTGATCACCTTATGATACTACGTGGTGTTTCTAAGTTCTTTGCCGCGCCCGGTCTACGTCTCGGGTATGGAATCAGCAGCAACAAACATTTGATTCAGCAAATGAAAAACGCACAGATTCCTTGGTCTTTAAATTCCGTTGCGGCCTATGCCGGAGAATGGATGCTAACGGATGCAGCATATATTGCAGAGACGAAAAAACTGATTGAAACAGAAAAAAAATACCTGCAAACGCAACTGGACAACATGTCCGGTGTGCAGACTTTTGGTGGGGCGGCAAATTTTATCCTGGTGAAAATCATCAAAAAAGATATGACCGCAAAAGCGGTGTTTGAAGCTTGTATCCGAGCAGGCTTAATGATACGAGATTGCTCTTCTTTTCAAAATTTACAAGGGGAGTATGTGCGATTTTGCGTAATGAAACGAGAGGATAACGAACGGTTGGTCAGGGTATTGCAAAATATTTTGGGATAATGTTTTTTTCATTTCATGACAAAGGAACATCCTTTCCTTTATACTTCTCTATATTTACCATAAAAGTACTTCACTTCTTGCATTGCCGGTTTTTCTGTTCTATCCGCAAAAACAATCCCATTCCCCGAAAATTCATAATCCGACGGACGATCATCAAAATCACCGCCATATCTCATCACTTCTTTACCACTCACCGGATCATGAACTATAAGAGCCTGGTCAATCAAATCCCAAATATAACCCCCTTGATACATCTCATATTTATCTAACAGTTCCATATAAGTCTTGATTCCGCCCAATGAATTGCCCATACTATGCATATACTCACAAAGAACATATGGTTTTTGGGGATTGTTTTCCAGATACGCTGAAATTTCTTGGGGTGTTGCATACATACGGCTTTTTACATCCGAAATACTGTCTTCGAATTCCGAATTCCAAAAATTCCCCTCATAATGTACCAAACGGCTAGAGTCGTTTTCTTTGAAAAATTCATTCATGACCCTAATATTTTCCTCCGCATGAGATTCATTGCCCAAAGACCAAAAAAGGATACTTGTATGATTTCGAAATGTCATAAAATTTGTACGCGCACGGTCAACGACTACCTCCCGCCATTGGGGAATATTGCCGGGCACATTAAACACAGGCATATTTGCACCTAAAATCTGCCAGGTACCATGACTTTCCATATTGGTTTCCGCCATCAAATAAATCCCCGCTTGATCACATAAATAATACCATTTGATATGATTGGGATAATGAGAGGTTCGTACTGAATTAATATAATTACCCTTAATAATCTCCATATCCATTTTCATATCTTTCTCTGTAATGGCACGGCCTCTTTTTGCATTCCACTCATGGCGATTCACACCATTGATAATATGGCGCTTTCCATTTAACAAAATCACTTTATTCACGATTTCAATGCGCCTAAATCCAAAAGGATATGTCATATATTCTGTCACTTCTCCTTGGTCATTGCAAATTTCCAATTCAAATTGATACAGAATCGGATTGGTATTACTCCAAGGAATAATATTTGTAAATTCCAGGTTGTTTATATTTATTTTTGCTGTATTTTCTTCCTCTTTCTTAGGGATTTCCACCATACCGGTATGAACGTTCACACCAAAGGAATCACTTATCGTAAAACGAAAAAAACCATCCAAAACCACATTTTCAAAATTCAAATCCACATCTAACTTGCCGGATTTATTGTCTCCAAACAAACTAGGGCGCAACCACATATCTGTTAAATGATTCGTCGGTTTTGCCACTAGATACACATCACGGAAAATACCAAAAAATCTAAAAAAATCTTGATCCTCCAAGTAATTCGCCGTACAGCGTTTAAAAACCTGAACCGCTAATTTGTTGGTTTTCTTCAAATAGGGTGTTAAATCGAATTCACTGGGGGTAAAACTATCTTCCGCATAACCCACAAAATGACCGTTTAACCAAATATAAACCGCTTGTTCAACCCCCTCTAAAACCAAAGAAACCGATTTATTCCTCAATCCTTTTTCCAAAACAAAATCCGTAAGATAAGAACCAACAGGGTTATACTCCGATTCAGAAAACAACCCCTCGCCTGTATTTTCAGGGCAAACCGTATGAGGCGGACGCATTAATTCATGCCCCTCCCAAGGATATATGATATTCACGTACTGAATTTGATCATAACCTGCCAATTCGATGTGCCCCGGGACCGAAATACTACCAAAGCCGGAAGAATCAAACCCCTCCTTGTAAAATTCATTCGGTCGCAAACCGGGATTGGGCGAAAAGGAAAACTTCCACGTGCCATTTAAACATTGGCGCAAAGAATTGATACCAACGACTGCCTCATCTTTGTTGGCATAACAAATATGGTCACTGTGCGCAGGTAATTGATTGACTCGAAAAACCTCCGGGTTGTCCAACCACTTTATATCCGGCAACATCAAAAAACCTCCATTATATAAGTCTTTTTACTGAATTTCTCTCCACCAACGTCGGCTGCACAAGGGTGCGTGCATCAAAAGCAGGGTCATGGATGAGCTGAATCAAATTTTCTGCCGCTAATTTCCCCAATTCTTCTTTCGGATGGGCAAACGTCGTTAAAGGAACTTGACAAAGGGTAGCCATATCAGAATTATCAATGCCAATAACCGAAATATCCTCCGGCACTCTAAGCCCGGCCTTTGTCAGCTGATCCACCATATGAAACGCAAGGCGGTCATTAAAACACAGCAAAGCACTACATCCCTCTAAACGCTCCAATACTCGTTTGGATTCCAGATCACCAAACATTTCATCTTCATCTTCCTTGGCATACCACAATGTATGCTTTGGCACAAACTTAATGGATGCCGACAATAGAGCATCTACATAACCCTGAAAGCGCAGTTTTCCCTGAATCGTATCTGATATAAAAAAGCCTGCTATTTTTGTATGCCCTGCTTGAATCAAATATTCTGTCGCAATACGTCCGGCTGCCACATCATCCATGGAAACATTGGGAAAATCCGTTCCCTCGTGATAAGCATCCAAAAAAACCAAAGGAATGCCCAACTCTTTGATTTCGTCATAAATACGTGAATATGGATTATATATATTACTTTTTGCCGGTCCTAGAATAATCCCCTCCACCTCACTGTCAATAATCAAAGAAAGTGCATTGTATTCTCCATCGATTTCATTGCCGGAAAAAGCAAGATGCATGGCATAACCATTTCGCTGAATGATTTCCTCTATCCCTTGAATAATCGCCGTGAATATATATCGATCAATTATGGTTAATACAACACCTATCGTTTTTCTTTTGCCATTGGTATTTAATCCACTGGATACAAACGTGCCTTTACCTTGAATCCGTTCCAAAACATTTTCCGCTTCCAATAATCCCACTGCATGGCGAACGGTCTGACGACTTATGTCAAACATGGAAGCAAGTTCACCCTCATTATAAAATTTATCACCTTTTTTTAGATTGTTTGTGGTAATCTGCTCTTTTACCCAATCTACAACCATCGCATATTTTGCTTTCAAATTTGTCTGTTCTCCCTGTTCACTCTGTTATAAATAACTGTTCATCATGGCTGGGCAAATATGTATGAAACCCAATTGCCCGGCATAAAGCGGCTTTGTTTTTTTCTACATCTTGGCAAAGCCCGATTGGAATCTGCTCTTTCAGATTGCGGAATGTCATAGCCTCATCGCCGCATATCACAGCTTCCCCGCTCTCTTGTTGGACCACAACCATCTGGGAGCCGGGCGTATGCCCGCCACTCAATAATAATCGAATACCCGGAATCGGTTCCACATTACCATCCACCAAAACAAAACGATTTTGATTCTGTCGAAATCCCTCCAGTAACTTTTGGCTATATCCAGCCTCTAAAGAAAACGCGTATTCCCATTCCTTTTGCTGACAATAAATAGCAGCCTCAGGAAACAAGCCAATATTGGCCGCATGATCCCAATGACTATGAGTCAGTATCACCGCTTGTACTTTTTCCGGTTTCACGCCGGCATTTTCTAACAGATTCAAAAAAGCATGGTTACGCCTTGCAATCAATCCCATTTCCGTAACATCCTCAATGGCACCAAATGAAGTGTCTACCAAAATCTGCCCTTTTTCACTGATCAGCAAAAACAAGACAGAAGGAACCATAGAGCTTAACGCAGGGTCGCCGCCTTGATAACGTATATCATCACGCACCATGCCAAATTCTCCGCCCAAAATAGGCTTTATCTTATATTGCATCAATTTCTCCTCGCCTAAAACACAGGGATAAACGCACCCTTATCGACTGCTTCATCATCATTATATGCATATTTTTGCTCTATTTCATCACTTAGATGCACACCCAACCCCGGCAAGCCCTCAATCAAATCCACATATCCATCTTTGTATACCGGTTGCTGTATCAACAACGCATCCCGCAATGGATTTTTCGTTTGATCATACTCCATAACAAAAGCATTTGGTGTTGCAGCAATAAAATGCATATTTGCCATAAATCCTACACCGGAACCAAAAATATGAGGCGCACAGCGCATATGAAACGCAGAAGCCATGGCGGCAACACGTTTGCATTCAGAAATCCCACCTGTTCGCGTCACATCAGGCTGAATGATATCCACAGCATTGCGGCAGATTAAATCCTTAAAACCATAACGAACAAATTCATTTTCACCTGCCACAATCGGAATCGTTGTATTTGCCGTTAAGCGGGCATAACCATCCACATCATCCGGATGCAAGGGCTCCTCCAACCAATATAAATCACAGTCTTCCAATTTTTTACACACCCGAATGGCAGTATCGTATGTCCAAGGAAAATTGGTATAACACTGTCCGGCATCCACCATCAAAGCAGGTTTTGCACCAACCCTGTCGCGAAGCGCACGAACCATTTCGATATCCTCTTCCGGGTCTTCCCGGCCAATGCGTACTTTAAAACCAAAATAGCCTTGTTCTATATATGACTTTGCTTCATCCACCAAAGCATCCAACGTTTTGGTCATACCACCACTTGCATAAACCTTAAAGCGTTTCCGATATTTACCACCAATCAAATCATATACCGGACGATTCAAAATTTTTCCCAAAATATCATATAAGGCAATATCTATGCCACTCATCACAGTGGGTATCACACCACGGCGCCCATAATGTGCGGACTGCACATACATCTTCTGCCACAGTTTTTCTAAATCAAAAGGATCTTCACCCAAAAGCATCGGCTTAAAACGCAAATTTATCATTTGCTCAACAGCCCTTGGCAAAAAAGCCGACTCCCCAATCTCACCCAACCCGGTAATGCTGTCATCTACCGTAATACGCACAAGCACGCTATTACGTTGCATGGTTGCGCCGCCACTCCATTTCCAAGCTTCATCCTGCTGATAGCGATAACACAATAAAATAGGCTCTACATTGGTAATTTTCACAGTCTATTATCCTCCAAACTCTAATGAAATGTCAATATCTGTTTTTTGCAAATGGACTCCAAAATACTTTTTTGTAACCGGCATACTATTTCCGCATCTTGCATATTAGAAAGCGGGGGAACACCATCTATAATACAACGATTGACAAACCATTCCAGCTGCTTATCAAACATCTCCTGATACCCCATATGAATCACATTGCCCTCTTCTTGCCGCACATAATCTAAACGGGAAAAATGCATACCACCCGCATTACCAAGAACCTTTACCTTAAAACCAAAGGGATCGCTGGTACAATCATCTACAGCCCAAGATACGGTTATTTGTGCAATTGCACCACTGGGGTATTGCAAGGTAACTGCCACTTGCGGACCTCCGGTTGGTATTTGTTCTTTTGGAAATTCTGTCTGAAACGCTGAAAGCAAACAAGGCGTACCCAAAAAAGCAAGAGACAGATATAATTGATGACATAACACATCATATGCAGGGCCTTGATAACGTTCAAATAATGCCGGTGGCATATAATAGGTTTCAGTCAAATACAAATAGGTCGGTAAACCAATGCCCCCTGATGGCACAACTTGTGCCATACGTGACAACTCAGGCATATATAAGTAACTATGACCGGGCATACAAACAAGCTTCATTTCCTCTGCCTTGCGCCTCATATTCGCAATTTCAATTGCATCAAAAGAAACAGGTTTTTCTACCAAAACATGCTTACCATAATCTAGTGCCATCATCGTATAAGTTTGGTGACTTTCAGGAGGAGTCAATACAAGGATTGCATCCACATCCGGGTTCTTTAATATATCTTCCACACTAAAAATAGGGATGTTGTATTTTTGTCCAAATTCTTGTGCTTTTCTTCCACCTGCTGCTGCCACTAACACCGCTGATGGGCAACGACTGATAGACAGAGCATGATTATGAGCCACACGCCCACAACCTAATATCCCGATACGAATCACTTTATTGACCATAGATTACTTTCTCCATTCTACCGCTTTTCAAAGATTTTGTAATGCTCCAGGTTATTTCACTTGCACGGGCACCGTCCTCCAAACGAATCAACGGAACGATGTCTTTTAAAATACAACGCACAAAGTTTTCATTGAAACGCATCACACCACCAGCCACAGAAGAATGCCACAAAGAATCCTTATATGTCAGGCCATCCGTATACATGCCCGGGTTATTTTGCACTTTTTGCTCACTTTGAATCGCCATATAATGTCGATGCTCATCCAAATAAATACTTCCTTTGCTTCCAATCAACTCAAAACGTTTGTCCGTTGCAGCATTTTCCGGCAGCCAACCACTCATATCCACACAAGCAATCGCACCGCCTTGTAAGTTTGCAATACACACAAAATTGTCTTCAAAATTTGCTTTTTCATTGTTATGCGCAACTGCACATACGGATTCTACCTCACGCCCGGTCATATAACGCACCGCATCCCACATGTGAACACTAGATTCCAAAATCAAGCCGCCGCCTTGGGTTTTATCAAATATCCACGCACCGTGGGTCTGCGCATGCTTTTTCATCGAAAAACGAAAATTACAGCGCATAAACTGAATATCCCCCAGTGCCCCATTGTTTATTTCCTCCATTGCTTCTTGCGTTGCAATCGAAAAACGCTGCGGAAAGTTTATTGTTATTTTTTTCGTATAACCAATTGCTTGTTTGCGAAGACCATTTATCTCTTCGGCTGTTAACGCAAGCGGCTTTTCACACATCATATGCTTTTGGGCCTGCATGGTTGCCATCGCAATTTCATAATGGTATTTTTGCGGCGTTACAATATAAACCGTATTCACATCTTGGTCCAACAACAAGTCCTTGTATTTTGTATAAGGTGTTGCACCATATTTTTTCGCAAATTCCGCCGCCCGCTTTGCATCCGTGTCACAACAGGCAACTACTTTACAACCGTCTATTTGGCTCAAATAATGAGCATGCAGCTCTCCCATCCAGCCCAATCCTATTATGCCTACATGAACCATAACATACCTCCATTTATTCTTTTATCGCACCCATGGTAAAACCTTGCACGAGATATTTTTCTAAATACGTAAACAACACCAACCCCGGAATACACGCAATCAGAGAACCTGCCATCACCTCACCCCAATTTACAGAACCATGTTGTCCTTGCATCAGGGCTATTCCAACTGTTATGGTTCGCATCGCTTCCGTCCGGGCAAAGGTAAGCGCATATAAATATTCTTGCCAAGAAAGCACAAACGCAAACATAGATACCGTAACGATGCCCGGTGCCGAAAGGGGAACAATAATCCGAATCAACACACCCATTCGTGTGCAACCCTCAATCCTTGCCGATTCTTCCATGGAAGTCGGGATTGTATCAAAATATCCTTTGAGCATCCAAGTACAAAATGGCATTGCAAAAGTAGTGTAAGCAATGATCATAGATGCATGGGTATCCATCAAATTCAACCGTTGCATAATAACAAACATCGGAATCAGCAACAACATAGACGGAAACATCTGGACAATAATCAACAATGCGGAAAAAAAGCCTCTCCCACGAAATTTAAATCGAGATATACTGTAACCACTTAATACTGCAACCGTCAATGAAATGATACTTGTAATCACAGATATTATAATACTATTTACAATAAATACCGGAAAATTGGGGCGACTCCAAATTCCAACATAGTTGCCAAAACCAAATTCCCTTGGGAGCCAACGGGGTATCGCTGCAAATATCTCATCCGGCGCTTTGAAAGAAGTCGAAATCATCCAAAGAAAAGGCAAGATAAAAACAATGGTAACCACCAATATTATGATTGTTTTTAGCATTTTAAATATAAATTCTTTTTGTTTCTTTTTCACGCTCATATTGATTATCCTCTAAGTATTTTTCTAACATAAACAATGGTGGGAATGGTCAAAATTATCATCATAATGACCGCCGCCGAAGATGCAATACTCGTTTGGAACGTTTGCATAAACAAACGATATATAAATACCGGAAGCGTAAGTGTTGCTTCTCCGGGGCCTCCTCTGGTAATCACTTGAATAATTTCAAATTGATTAAAATTCCAAATGGATGTCAAAATCGTTGTAATAATGATGATTTTTGATAATAATGGCAATGTCATATGCATCAAAATACGTAACCGACTAGCACCGTCTACCTGTGCCGCTTCGTATATATCCATTGGAATTGCCTGTAAACCTGCCAACAAAGTAATGGTTATAAAAGGGATGGAGCGCCAAATAATCACACTAACCAAAGCAGAAGCTGCCAAATGTTCCGTACTTAGCCATTGCAAATTATGTTGAATGATACCCAAGGAACGAAGGATATAATTCAACAAACCATAAGAACCATCCAAAAACCAACGCCAGATTATGCCGGAAATCGCATTGGGTATCACCCAGGGGATTAGAACCAAGCAACGAAGTAGTTTTTTCCAAAAAATATTACCATTTAGAGCCAATGCAAAAAACAAACCAATTGTCAAAGAAAATACTTGTATCGTAATCGTCCAAATAATAGAACGCCATAAAGCCCCCAAAAACATTGGATTACCTAAAAGGCTCTGATAATTGCTTATTCCGATAAAGGTTGGCTCCATGGGCATAAGCAAGTTTTCATCATAAAAGCTATTTATCATACCTGCTGTGACAGGGTAAATTAAAATTGTAAAAATCAAAGCTGCACATGGCAATAGAAAAAAATATGGCGTAGCCTTTGATTTGAATTTATACATATCCGGTTCTCCCAAGTTGAATCAGTTGTTATTGTGCTTGCATATCCAACAATGCCGCATGCAAACGAGCCAAACCATCTTCTACAGATACTGTACCCATAAGCATTTCCTGAACGGTAGATTGTACATACATATTACTTAAATTCATCCATTGCGGATCCATTGGCGGAATAACAGCATACTCGGCTGCTTCTAAAAACGGGGTCAACAAAGGATCATAGTTTTCTATGGCCCATTCCAGAAAATCATGTGTATACATCATGCCACCGGGTGCCGCACAGAATGCATCCATAAAGGTCAAACCCGGAATCTGACTTGGCGCATTGTAGAAGAACTCAAGGAAAGCCCATGCTTCATCCTGGTGATTCGAAGCCTCTAATATATGAAAGGTATTTGGATGGCCACGGAAAGCATATCCCGCCGGACCGGCAGGCAACCATGCTGTACCCCATTGCCCTTCCAACTCAGGACCTCTTTCTTGCACAACACCTACAACCCAACCACCATTATGCATCATCGCAACATCACCGGATACAAATGCATTGGTTACACCTTCCCAATCCCAACCTACTATGCTGGCCGGGGAAACACCATATTCTTGCACCAAATCCACCATAAATTGAGTGGCTTGAAGTGCTTCGGGACCATCTAATCTGGAAACCCAGTTTCCATCTACAAACTCTGTAATGGGGGAGCCTGCCATCTGCATGAAATTCACCCAATAATCTGTGGCATTTTCAGCAGCTACTGGCCAACCAAAACCAAATTGATCCACAACACCATCCCCATTTGTATCAACCGTCAACGCCTCCGCCATTTCAACAAGCTCCTCCCAATTGGTTGGTGGGCGATTTGGGTCTAAACCGGCTTCTTCAAATAAATCTTTGCGATAGAACAATGCCCAGTTTGCACCTTCTTGGGGTTTCCCATCAAAACGTCCATAAGGATTCGTCATAATTTGTACTGCCGTTGGAAACAGACCATCCACAAAAGCAGGATCTATTCTATCCGTTAAATCTGCAAATGCACCCAAACCACGGAATTGCGCCAAAATCGAAGGGTTCGCCATAACAATATCCGGAGGTGAACCACCCATGATAGAGGCCATCAACTGGGAGGGCGCATCTGTCCAACTTACACGTGTCTCAACCACTCGAATGCCCGGGTTCTCAGCTTCAAAGACTGCTATTGTTTCTTCCACAACTTCCAACATCTCAGGAACCCATGTCATATGGAAAAAATTGATTACTACTTCTTCACCTACTATTGCAGGCTCTTCTGCCGGTTCTTCTACGGGTGTCTCTGCCGGTTCTTCTACTACCACATCATCTCCAGCCGGTGTGGTATCATTTCCAGTGCAACCCAGTAATAAACCTGTTGTTATCATCGCTGCACCAACTACCAAAGCTACTAATCTTTTCTTCATACATTCATCCTCCTAAAAACCGTAGTGTCAAATTTGAACGCTTATTCCGCTACCTTTTGTATAATTTCAGCTCCACATCCAATAAAATCCGGCAAAACCTCATTGTTTATGGGCATTATACATGACCTTTTATTTGTAAAACCGGGCTAAAAGTGCCTCCACTTCGTTGAGCCAAAGTACCTTTTTATCCTCTCTCAGACATGAGAACCGACGTTGTGCCTTGCCCGGATACAATTTTCTTGCTTGTGCAAGAAGCCTGTAGTTTTCAGGAAATGGCACCTGATTTAACTTCGCATCCAGCGCAAGCAAAAAAGAATGTAACCTTTGTGCTTCAAGCATATCGCCTTTTTTATATGCATACATCAATCTATTGTGTAGTTTGTTGAGTAATAACGCACCTGCCGACATACAACCATCACCACCCACTGCCTGGGAGGGCAAAAAACATATATCATGACCGGTAAACAATAACTTGCCCACTTTGTTTGAAATATACCTTGCCCGCGCATGATAAAGCATATCTCCACTACTATCTTTCATCCCTGTTACAGATGGCAATTCCATCAACTGTGGCAATATAGATAAATCTATTCCGGGGGCACAACTGGGGATATGATAAAGTAGCATCCCCATACCTGTAGGTATATGTTTGTCAATTTCTTGGTAAAATGTAAGTATATCTTCTTTTTTTTGGGGAAAATAATATGGCGGACATATCAAAACCTGAGAAAATCCCAAATCTGATAATTTTTCCACCATACGAATCACCTTATGCTCTGTAGGCGCACTGGCTCCACCTATCAAGATTTTTTTTATACCGCTTGTCTCAAATGCAGCCGCAGCAGTTATAGATGCAATTTCTGCCATCTGAAAAGCCTGCTCTTCTTCCAAATATATAAACTCACTTGTGGAACCGCAAATCACAATGCCATCTACATCCGTATCAAAAGACAAAGCCATTTCTTGAATAAAAGCACCCTCGTCAACCGTACCATCTTCATTTAATGTTGATAATGTTATACCGTACAAACCACCTGACATTGTTAAGTGCATCGTCAACCTCCACAAAAATTTGTTGTTTTTATTTTGTTTATGGTATCATTTTAACAATAAGATGTCAATATATTTATTTTTATTTTTATAAGATGTACGGTTATTTTAATAGTGATGATTTGATAAAAAATAAAAAACTCCCTCTAATCTAATTATCATGACGATACTCGGGGTAGTGTCAAGTGAGCTATGAAAAAGAAAGCATAAAAAAAGATTCACTTTTGAACCTTGATAATTGCAGATATTAATATTTACTGGTGATGTCCACCCCCCTTGAAAGCACGACAAAACAAT
>WRBB01000031.1 GCA_009779895.1 Lachnospiraceae bacterium | reverse complement strand
ATATCACAATTCGCCTCATTCCGCTACTATTTATTATCATAAAAATAATTTTTTTCAATAAAAAAACCCTGCCATAGCAAGGTGTATAAACGACAGCAGAACATTAGTTCTGCCAAACTAGCGCGGGTATGATAAGAATCTAAAACCTGTTTTAATGGATTTATTTTTATCTAATTCTGCTTAATATACCTGTATTTTTGATTTTCTTGATTTTTCCGCATTATTATGTTAGTATTTACGAGTAAGGATTCGAGTTGTATTCAGAGGGAATACGACCTATGGGTATCAGCCGTAGTTTATATGCTGAAAATAAATCATAATGAAACAGCTTAGAAAACATAATTGGTGCCTCCCGTGTTTGGAAAGAATTCCTAGTGTTGTTTTTGTGCACTTAGAAATTTTCAAGAGAGCTTACACTCTCTTTTTTATTGTATAAAAATTGCAATAATTCAACATGTGATTCTTACGTGTACTCGTAGGTGTAATTCTAAAAGGAGGAACGAAAGAAATGAAAAAGATGGTTGGATTATTATTGGTGTTTGTATTATCATTAGGTTTACTGGCAGGTTGTGGGTCAACAGAGGATGTGGAAGAAGTTGAACTTATCATTGGTGCTGCGATGAGTCTAAAAGATGTAACAGAAGAACTGGCTCGTGTTTATATGGAAGAAAATCCACATGTTACCTTAACTTTTTCTTATGCATCATCAGGTGCGTTGCAAACTCAGATAGAAGAAGGTGCTCCTATGGACATTTTTATGTCAGCGGCGGCGGCTCAAATGAATAATCTAATCGAACAAGATTTAATTTATGGTGATAGTACTGTTGTTGCAGGTAATGAAGTGGTTTTAGTTGTTCCGGAGGGAAATCCTGCAAATGTTCAAGGTTTTGAAGATGTGGCAACAGATCAGGTATCTATGGTAGGTCTTGGGGATCCGGAAACTATGCCCATTGGCCGATTTGCACAAGAAGTGTTTGTGAATTTAGGTATCGAGGATGTTGTTTATGCGAAAGCAAACTTAGGTAGTGATGTGCGCCAAGTTTTAACTTGGGTTGAAATGAATGAAGTGGAAGCCGGGGTCGTCTTTAAAACAGATGCGATGACGACAGATCAGGTAGAAATAGTAGCCGTAGCTGATGCTGATTTACATGCACCATCCTTGAATCCGGTTGGAATTGTAGAAGCAAGTCAAAACAAAGAAGTGGCCGGAAGTTTCATAGCGTTTTTAATGTCTCCTGTAGCACAGCAAATCTTTGCTGATTTTGGGTTTGCGTCACCTAATTAAGTCATTTTCTGGCGATACTTCTTGCGCGAATGGGTGAAATTATTAGCGAATGTTTAAGAAAGTTCCTTAATAGGAGGAAAAATGATGGATTTTAGTCCGTTTTTTGTATCAATAAGGGTTGCTATTTTAGCAACCTTTATCACATTTTTTTTAGGTGTATTTTCTGCAAATTTTGTCTACAAGTTAAAAAGAGGAAAGGGTATGATTGATTCTATATTTACCTTACCCATGATACTCCCTCCAACGGTTGTAGGTTTCTTTCTTTTGTTGATATTTGGAAGAAATGGATTGATTGGAGGCCTTCTTCATCAAATTGGAGTTCAGATTGTTTTCACTTGGTATGGTGCTGTTGTGGCTTCTACAGTCGTAGCATTTCCGCTTATGTATCGGACCACGAGAGGTGCTTTTGAACAAGTGGATCAAAACATTATCCATGCGGCTGAGACATTAGGATTTTCTCGTTCCAAGATATTTTGGCGGATTAAAGTGCCTATGGCAAAATCAGGCATTTTAGCAGGTACAGTTCTTGCCTTTGCTAGGGCTTTGGGAGAGTTTGGAGCGACGATTATGTTGGCAGGTAATATACCAGGAAGAACTCAAACCATGGCGATTGCGGTATTTTCGGCGGCCTCAGCTAATAATAGAGAGTTGGCATTTACTTGGGTTGTTATTTTAAGTTTGATTTCTTTTGGGACAATTGTAATGATGAATCGCCTCTCTGATTCTAACAAAAATAATAAGAAAAGAAGAAAGGATTTTGGATAAATGTCATTATATGTAGATATTAAAAAATCCTTTTCGGATTTTGAGTTATCTGTAAAACTGGAAGCAGAAGATGAGATTGTTGCTTTGTTGGGTGCGTCGGGTTGTGGAAAAAGTATAACCCTAAAATGTATTGCCGGTATTGTGAAACCGGATTTTGGTAAGATTGTGATTAATGATGATGTGGTATTTGATAGTGAAAAAAGGATAAATAAACCTCCACAGCAACGAAAAGTTGGATTTTCATTTCAAAATTATGCTTTGTTTCCGATTATGACAGTTTGGCATAATATAGCGAGTGTGATTAATATGCCGAAAAAGGATAAGGAAATACTTGTTGCGGAAACGATACGAGCACTTCATCTTGAGGAGACACGTAACCTTTATCCAAGTCAGTTATCAGGCGGGCAACAACAGCGTGTTGCTTTGGCAAGAATTATTGTTTCTAAACCGAAAATAGTTATGTTGGATGAACCTTTTTCAGCTTTGGATACTCATTTACGTGCCAGTATGGAGCGTGAGTTGATGTCTCATCTGGAGGGATTTCAAGGAACGACACTTCTGGTTTCTCATGACAGAGATGAAGCCTATCGAATTAGTGATAAAATGGCAATCATGGATCAGGGTAGTGTGGGTATTGTGGGAAGCAAGGAAGAGATTTTTGCAGATCCCAAAACAGTAGCAGCAGCGTCTATAACCGGCTGTAAAAACATATCTAAAGCAGAGAAATTGGGTGATGAGAGGATTAGAGCTCTCGACTGGGGCATAGAGGTTCACTTAGAGAAGTTGCATACATTAAAAGTTGATTTTGTAGGTATACGAGCCAATCATATAGAGATATTGGCTGAGAAAAAGGATTTTGAGGAGGGTTATAATTATTACCAAGCAATTGTTGTTAAAGTCGTTGAGGAGCCATTCAAAAGGATTGTTTATTTGAGAATGGCCCCAGATGCAGAAAAAACCTTGACTGCTGAGGTTGATAAAACATTGCAAATTTCAGCGGGACAAGAAGTAAAGATAAGAATTTTAAAGAGGAGAATGATATGTTTATTGCAATAGAAGATATTGATAGATTGATAAAAGAAGACGTTCCATACATAGATTTAACAGGACATTCGCTAGGGATTTCTGAAGAGCATGCTCAAATTGAGTATTATACAAGAGAGGATTGTGTGGTTTGCGGTACGGAGGTGGTGCGGATGATTTTTGAGCGTTTGAATATTGATTTGCAATCTCTTGTGCCTACGGCCTCCTTAGTAAAGTCAGGCGATACGCTTATCGTAGGGAAAGGATGTGCCGCTGATGTTATGATGGCATGGAAAGTAGGCCAGAACGTTTTAGATAATTGTTCAGGTATTGCCACGAAGACAAAAAATATGGTTACTTTGGCCAAGTCTGTGAATCCGGATGTTTCAATATTTACCACAAGAAAAGGTTTCCCCGGAACAAAGTCTTTGGCAATGAAAGCAATTATGGCCGGAGGAGCGACACCGCATCGTTTGGGTATTTCAGAAACTATTTTGATTTTCAAACAACATCAAGAATTTATAGGGGGTTTTGCAGGGCTTTTGAAAAAATTGCCTATGATGAAGCATGCGTGTTGTGAAAAGAAGATTATAGTCGAGGCAAGTACTTATGAAGAAGCTTTGGCATTATGTGAAGTAGGAGCCGACGGTATCCAATTTGACAAGTTGGAAGCATCATATTTGACGGATTGTGTCCGAAAGCTAAAAGTGAAATTTCCCTATGCAATCTATCTTGCAACAGGCGGCATTACCGAGGCGAATGTCAAAGAGTATGCAAAAACAGGCATTGACGGTATTGTGACCACAAGCCTTTATGTTGCTAAGCCGATTGATATAGGCGTGCGCATCGAAGGCATTTAGAAAATAAGAGATTAATAAAATGAATAATCGTAAAAATAAATTTGGCAAAATGGAGTGGGCAGGGGCTTTTGGTGATCTTGGTACTTTAATTCCTTATATCGTTGGTTACGTTACAATAGCGGGAATAGATGCGCTTGGTATATTGTTTACCTTTGGTATTTTTTTGATTGTTTCCGGATTTATTTATAAAACGCCTTTTCCGGTTCAGCCTATGAAGGCTATTGGTGCAGTTGTTATCACAAGTGGTGTGGCAATCACCAATGGTATGATTTGGTTTTCTGGTTTATTTACCGGAGCATTTTGGCTAATTCTCGGTTTATCAGGTGTCTTAAAAAATATTGTTAAAATTGTCAACAAACCTGTTATGAAAGGTATCATACTTTCTCTTGGCATTAGCTTTATCATGCAAGGAACGGGTAAGATACAATCGAATTTGGTGGTTGGTTTCGTTGGTCTTTTGATTGCCATTATTTTGTTTTCGAGCAAAAAAATACCACTTATGTTTATTCTTTTACTTTATGGTGTAATAGCTGCGATGATACTGAACCCGGCCTTGTTACAAGAACTTGTTGGTATTCGTCCGCATTTTCGCCTACCGATGTTTAATTTGGCGTTAGGGCAAATATCTAGGCAAGATATTTTAAGGGGTATATTGATTTTGGCACTGCCTCAGATTCCGTTGACTCTTGGGAACTCAGTTATGGCAGTAACAGCAGAAAACAATCGCTTATTTCCTGATAGACCCATCACAGAGAAGAAAGTATCTTTAACCCAAGGTGCTATGAATATAATATCACCACTCTTTGGTGGTGTCCCGATATGCCATGGAGCAGGTGGTATGGCAGCGCAAATACGATTCGGTGCCAAGACAGGCGGCGCTCCTATCATTATAGGTGTTATCCTACTGATTTTAGGTCTGTTTTTTAGTGAATCTATCTTATCTATTCTATCTTTTATGCCTGAAAGTGTTCTAGGCATTATCCTATTATTTGCAGGTTTAGAGTTGGCGATATCTACGAGAGATGTAGGGCGGGAGAGGAAAGACTTTTTCATTTATATAATCACCGCAGGTTTTTCTTTATGGAATGTGGGTGTAGGATTTTTAGTTGGTTTATTCATGCAAGAAGTAATGAAGCGGAATTGGTTAAAGCCGTAACCTAAAAATTGTTTCATTGCAATTGTAAAAATTCAATAAATGACTTAAAATATATCTATGACGCAATAAATGGCAGCAAGGAGAAAAAATTGAAGACAATACAAGGAAACATAGATGGTATTCGACAATCCTATATCGACCGCCTAGCCACCATATATGATATGGAGGTAAGCCGTGGTCAATTTTGCACCCAAGAAATATTAGAAACGTTAGCATTTTTCACCACTGTTACAAAACGGGAGGCAATGGTGTATATTGATCGAGCAGGTAGGATAGAAACCGTTGCAGTGGGTGAGCAAGATCGTGTATCCATACCTGCAATACGCAGGCGTCGTTCTGAAAACAGATTAAGCGGGTTACGCTGTATTCATACCCACCCGGGTGGAAATCCTATGCTTTCTAAAGTGGATATCCAAACATTAAAGGTCCTGCGGTTAGACGCAATGGCTGCCGTGGGTTGTCAAGATGGTAGTGTCACTTTTATGCAAGTAGGTGTTTTAAATGAACCAATGGGTGATACGGAGTATAGTGTCACTTTATTCGACCCGATGAAAGCGGATAGAATTCCTGATGCCACCTTATGGAAAGAAATAAATGAGGCAGACTTACGTATTCGCCCCAGTGAGTCGAAGCGCGCCGACAGAGAAATTGCTCGAACGATATTAGTTGGAATTGACAGTAGCAAAGTTGAACCTTTAAACGAGTTGAAACATCTTGCTGATACAGCCGGATTTCATACGGTGGGATATATGGTTCAGCCAAAAACGAAACCGGATAAAACGTATTATTTTGGACATGGCAAGTTAAAAGAATTGATTTTAGAAATTCAAAAATTACAAGCAGATGCAGTGATTTTTGATGATGAGCTGACACCATCACAGATTCGTAATATCCAAAAGGAACTTGGCAAGAAAATCGAAATCATTGACCGCACGGCTTTAATTTTAGATATTTTCTCGGGCAGAGCAAGCACCCGTGAGGGTAGATTGCAGGTAGAACTTGCACAAGCAAAATACATGCTGCCCCGTATGACAGGTTTTTGGACTCACTTAAACCGCATGGGCGGAGGTGGTGGAGGAAGTGGAGGTGCAAGACGTGGAGAGGGCGAAACGCAATTAGAAGTAGATAAACGGCTATTGCGCAAGCGTATCACCGAATTGGAGCGAGAAATTGACAAGGTAAAATCTCGTAGAGACATTCAGCGCGGGCAACGTGAAAAAAGTCAAATTCCTATTGTATCGTTGGTCGGTTATACAAACGCAGGTAAATCTACACTAATGAATGTTCTTTCGGGGAGTGATGTGCTTGCAGAAGATAAACTATTCGCAACACTAGACCCTGTTTCTCGTAATGTGAATTACGGAAGTGGTGAATTTTTGTTGGTGGATACGGTTGGTTTTATTAATAAACTTCCCCATGATCTTGTAAATGCCTTTCGAGCTACTTTGGAAGAGGTTAAATATGCTGATTTACTATTACATATTGTAGATGCTTCATCTCCGGAACGGGAATATCAAATGAATGTGGTGGACGATGTTTTAATACAATTAGGTGCAAATGCAACCCCGACATTGATTGTATATAATAAAAGTGATATTGCTACGGAAACCTTATATGGTGGGGTTTCGATTTCTGCCAAAACAGGGCAGGGATTGGACAAGCTACAAGAAGCAATCACAAATGTGTTATCTGATATGCGAAGTGAGATATCTGTGTTGTTGCCGTTAGATGCAGGTGCATTGTTATCACGGATTTATGTGAGTGGGCAGGTACACGCATGCGAATATTCTGAAAATGGAATCCATTTAAAGGCCACTGTTTCAGCAAGTGATTGTGAAAAAATAAAAAATGTGGCATTGGAGATCTATGGATAGATACATGGCATAAGTCCGTTATTTGCACTTATAGGTCTGATGCCAGTCTCGGTATTTCATGAGTGAAAAATTCAAAAAACCCATCTACACCTGCTAGTCCGTGACTTGTATTTTCGCCCATAACCATGCCGATACCTCGATCAATATCAATGAACCAGAATGTTCTGAATCCGGAAGTGCCTCCAAGGTGTCCAATCACTCTGGTGAAATCCGGGTTTTGGCTTTGCTCCGGAAAAATACCAATTCCGTAAAAAAATGCCGGATTTGTTGGTATAAGTTCACATACAGGGGCATTTTGGATATCTACGAGTGATGGGTGTAACATAGAAAGCGTTTCAGCATATTCAAATAAAACAGATTCCCCATTTTCATCGGGCATAATTGCTCTTGCAAACTTAATCATATCAGATATTGTGCCAACGGCGGCACCTGCCGGATAAGCCAACATCTGCGTTCGTTGAAAAGATTGTAACCCCCAGATATCGTAGATTTTTATTTTTTCGCGTTGTTCTTTTACCCATTGGTTGTCGGACATATCCGGGCGCAATGCGGTTTGATGCATACCTAATGGTGCAAAGATATTGCTGTGTACATATTCATAAAAGGGTACGCCGGAAACTTGCTGCACCACATAGCTAGCCAGAATTATCCCATAGGCACTGTATCTAATCTGTTCACCTGGTTGTCGGTTTTGAATGGCGTATTCTGATGCGGTCATATCCTCAAAAAGTGCTTCGAGGGTTGGTACAACATCATCAACCATACCAAACATCATCTCGGCAAATCCGAAGTTTGCATAATCATCAAAACCTGCGGTATGATGCATCAGGTGAAAGAGTGTGGTCGGATATATAATGTTTGGGAAATCCGTCTTGGAAATATATGTGAATATGTCGGCGTGCAAATCCAGTTCTCCGCGCTCATAAAGTTGCATCACGCTTATCCACACCAATTGCTTTGTTGTGGCACCCCATTCAAACACAGTGTCTGCGTCAACAGCAAGTGCCGCCTCCACATCTGCATAACCGTATTCTATTTCCAGAATCATATCATCTTTTGTGAATATGGAGATAGCTAACCCTCTTAGATTTTGGTGATACATTTCCATGTAATGGTCAATTTTCTGCCCCAAGTTCATATCATTGGCAATTTCATCATCTTCATTTTGCGGATATTCATCATCTGTTATTTGATGTGGAATATCCGGGGTTATTTGTGGGTTATCATCATTGTTGGCACCGCAGGCAGTGAAAAAGATAAGAGTTGCTGCCAAAATGGTTGTAGTTGCTTTTTTATATCTAATCATAATGTTCTCCCTGCATTAAAAATGATAAAGTCGCTGCGCCATCCGTCGCAAAGGTTAGCAACGTAATTAAAGAAATTATACAACACGTTTGGTATGAAGTCCACTTTTTAAGGGATAAAAAACTGCTGAAAGTTCGTATTTTGTAGAAAAAAAAACGAAAACATGGTATTATTGTAACCAATCAATGGATAGAATTGAAAGGGGTAAATTATGGCGGAATTAGCAAGAAAAATAGAAAAATATACAACGGATTATATTGAGTCGTTGCCTGATGGAATACGTGCAGAATTGATAGATGGAGTTATCTACAGTATGACTTCACCTAGTACCAAGCATCAACGTATTTCGGGAAGGTTATATAATAGTATTAGTAATCATATTATAGCAAAGGGAGGTACTTGTGAACCATTTATTGCACCTTTTGCTGTATATCTTAATGCGGATAATCAAACCTATCTAGAACCCGATATTAGTGTGATATGCACCCCCGATAAGTTAACGGATAAAGGCTGTGAGGGTGCTCCTGACTGGATTATTGAAGTGGTATCACCAAATAGTAGAATAATGGATTATATGAAGAAGTTGGTCAAGTATCATGCTGCCGGTGTACGTGAGTATTGGATTGTTGATCCGGACAGAAATCGCATTACAGTATATAATTTTGAGGGCGATGAAGAGCTGTCAGAGTATGATTTTACCGATATTGTTAAGGCGGGTATTTTTGAAGAATTAGAAATTGATTTTGCGGCGTTGCAATTGTAGAAAGTTTGAAAATGAAATTAGATACCGGAAGAAATACTGGATTCAAAATTGTACTTAAAAAAATACAAAACTTTCTTTTCTTATTTTCATTTAAATTTTTTAGCATATTAAAGTGAAGTAAACCGTCAACTCTTTGGGTTTGGCGGTTTTTCAGTTTATATTTCAGGGGAATTCTTTAATTTTTATAATTTTTATTTTTTATTTCATAGTAAAAAATGAATGCAGATGTATGTTTGCGGATAGATGTTTTTTCTCTTGCTTGATATTTGCAAATGTTTGTGCTAAAATGAGCACGTGTTTTTTTAGAGAAAAAACATCTTTGCAGTATTATTCCGATAAGAATTCAAAATTGTCGGTTATCCCAATTAGGAGAATTTAAGAGACTACTCCAAAAACCAGCGTATTTATTTATGATGACGATTATTTGTCAAAAATAAATCACGGGCTTGTCTTTGATATGCAGATTACATTGCATGAAATATTGGTTAGGGATATAAAAAGGAAAGGAGATCAACTATGAAATGGTTTACAGAAAATATGAAAGATATTTTGCTGAAGTTGAATACGGATTCCGATATTGGTTTAAGCGAAGCGGAAGCAAAGGTGCGCTTGGAGAAATATGGGTTAAATGAGTTTGAAGAGGAAAAGAAAGATACCTTTTTTAAAAAAGTCCGGCACCATTTATCGGAGATACCTACCATTATTTTGATGATTGCAGCGGTTATTGCAACAGTAGCTGCTATCATGAATGAAATTGAGTATGGCGGTAGTGCCGCTAGTTGGGCTAAGGTAGTTGTTATTCTTGCGATTGTGGTTATCAATGTGGTACTAGGCTTATACCAAGAGGGGAAAGCAGAGAAAGCGTTAGAAGCTTTAAAGAAAATGAATACTTTCAAGACCACAGTTATTCGTGATGGGCAAAAACAAATTATTGAAGCAAATCAGTTGGTGCCGGGTGATATTGTAGAGTTAAATGCCGGTGATGTGATTACTGCGGATGCTCGCTTAATTGAAACCAGCAGTTTGCAGGTAGAGGAAGCAGCCTTGACGGGTGAATCGGTTCCCTCTGAAAAGGATGCGGGTCTGGAAATAGAAGAGGGCGCACCTTTGGGTGATAGGGTAAATATGGTTTATTCCGGTTGTTTGGTTACTGCCGGACGGGGAACAGCCGTTGTTGTGGAAACCGGTATGGGCACCGAAATGGGTAAAATTGCCAAGATGTTGGAAGATACTACCAAGATGATTACCCCTTTGCAATTACGTTTACGTCAGTTGGCAAAAAGAATATCCGTGATTGCTTTGATATCCGGGGTTGGTATGTTCATTTTTGGTTTTTTGGTATGGGGCAATGAAGCGTTAGAAATGCTATTATTGGCTGTTGCCTTAGGGGTTGCCGCAGTGCCGGAGACCTTACCGATTATTGTTACCATGATTTTATCTTATGGCGTTTTCAATATGGTAAACAAAAAAACCATTATCCGAAAAATTCCGGCGATTGAAACGATAGGAAACACTTCGGTTATTTGTTCAGATAAAACAGGGACACTGACCTTAAATAAAATGAAAATCCAAAAGGTTTGGCAAAAGGAAAATGAACCAACTTCCGTAAAGAATGAATTTAAGGACAATGAATTAAATTTGGTGGCACTTTTGGCTTCTTGTAGTAATGCAACAATAGAAACCAATGGTGAGGGTGAGGAAATCGCAATCGGTGACCCGACGGAAATTGCAATCATTCGCCTTATGCAGGATAAAGGTTTTACCCGTGAGGATTTGGATGTAAAATATCCGCGTGTCCACGAGTTGCCCTTTGATTCTGGTCGTAAGCGGATGACTACGGTGCATAAGGTTGCAGATGGTTACTTGGTTGTGACCAAAGGTGCTTTTGATAGGCTTCCGGTTCATTGGGAGGATCAACTTTTGGCTAAGGCCAATGAAATACATGACTCCTTTGGTGAAAACGCCCTGCGGGTGATTGCCATAGGGTATAAGAAATTTGCAGAGTTACCGAAAGATTTAAGTGAAGAAGCTTTGGAAAGAGATTTAAATTTCCTTGGAATGGTAGGAATGATTGATCCGCCTCGTCCGGAATCTGCAGATGCAGTTGCACAAGCAAAAGAAGCCGGCATTAAAACAGTGATGATAACCGGTGACCACATTGAAACAGCAAAGGCGATTGCCAAAGAAATCGGTATCATGGGTGAAAATGATCGGGCAATTACCGGAGCTGAGCTTGCAGATATGAGCGATACGGATTTGATTTCTCAAGTTCGGGGCATCTCTGTTTATGCAAGGGTTAGCCCGGAAGACAAATTGAGAATTGTACATGCTTGGCAAGCGCATAATGAAGTAATCGCCATGACCGGAGACGGTGTAAATGATGCACCTGCTTTGAAAGCTGCTGATGTAGGTGCGGCTATGGGAATCACAGGTACTGAGGTTTCCAAAAGTGCGGCTGATATGATTATCACAGATGATAACTTTGCAACCATAGTAGATGCAATAGCGGAGGGTCGAACCTCTTATGATAATATTCGTAAAACCATCCAATTCCTATTGGGAGTAAACTTTGCTGAAATTTTTGTGTTGCTTGTGGGTATGCTTTTGATTGGTCAAACCACAATAACAGCTTTGCAAATTCTATTGATTAATGTGGTTTATGATGGAATTCCCGGATTCTTCTTAGCTTTTGAGAAACCGGAACCAGGTGTTATGAAGCGCAGACCTTTGCCAAAGGGAGCCGGTGTGTTTGCACAACGGGTTGGTGTGTTTATTGCCTTTCGTGCGGTCACCTTTTCCATTTTGACTCTAGCGGCTTTTATCATTGGTGCTTATGTGTTGACTCCGGCCATACCGTATGAGGGGATGACGACACCATTGAGAGAAGCGTTGGCAAATCCAAATTACAGTTTAATTGAAGCGTTCCGATATGGCGGACATTTTTCAACAGCTGTAACAATGGCCTTTATGACCCTCAGTTGGGCATCGACCATTGATATTTTTAACACGAGAACGCAGTTATCTATTTTTAAAGCAGGCTTTTTGACAAATAAAGGCATATTCTTTACTGTGATTGCTTCGATTGCGTTTTCTTTGTTGGTTGCTTTGGTGCCACCTTTGATGGAAATCTTTTCCGTGGTTTCCATTACAGCAATCCATTGGCTTGTGATTGCAGGATTGGCCTTATGTCAAGTATTGGCGGTTGAGTTAATCAAGTTAATTTTAAGAATCAAAGACAAGAAAAACCAACAAGCGTAAAGAGATCCGATTGTTTGTAATACAGTATTTGAGTGAAAAGGCTAAAAACTCCGGTAAATGATAGGGTTTTCGGCCTTTTCTTTTTTCTTGGATTCGATATAATCAGAAATGTTTTTACTTATTCTTTTCCCGGTATTTATGCGGGGTAATGCCAAAATGATTTTTAAAGACTACCCCAAATCTACTTTGAGATGGAAATTGAAGATAGTTTGATATCTTGGATATCTCTTCATCTGAATATTTAAGCATATTGGAGGCGGCCTCTATTCTTTTGATTTGCGTATATTTTTTAATGCCGATACCAACTATACTTGAAAACTGTCTTGACAGATATGAGGGATTTAAGTGTATCTCTTTGGCGACATCCTCCAAGGTAAAAGGTTTGTTTAGGTTCTTGAAGATAAATGCCTTGGTTTTTTCGATGTAAGAGCATTCGCTATTTGTTGTTTTGTGTTGGTGAACCAAGTTGATAAAACTTTTAAACATGCCAACCTGTATTTTTAGGATATCTTTTATACTTGTACATTTTTCTAGCCTTTGTAAATAAAGCTTGCCTAGCGCATGGGCAGAGTCAAAATCAATGCCGCCCTCAATGGCCGCCCTTGTTGCTAAGGCAATGGTTCCGGAGGCCAAATACTCATATTTCTTATAGGTAGTATGCGCCATTTCTCCTATTTTTTTGTCGATATCTGCGGCGTCGTATTCACTTAATCGGATGTTAAACCCATCCAAATCTCCATTTCGAATAAAATCCATAATCTCCACTTCGTCGGTATAATCCTGTTGAAGAATATCATGTTCGCTTTTTTCCAGAATCATATCCAAATATTCATTTTCCTGAATCGGTTCACCACCGATTAAGTTGCCACCCTCATCATTGTTGATTATTGTGCGCATAGCTTTTTCCTTTCACTCATAAATCTAAATTTAATATAGCAAACTTTGCATGTTAATGTAAGTCAAAAATACAAAAATTAGTAAAAAAACATATATAATGGTAAAAAAATATATATAGAACCTTCTTGAAAATGATTATGATTTAGTAAATTGATTTGGGAGGTTTCATTTTGAAGAAGATTGATTTTAATTCGGACTGGCTTTTTGGCAAAGTTGGTTGTGAAAAATATCCTGTAACATTGCCCCATGACGCATCTATGTATGAGAGTCGTTCACCTGATAGCCCAGGTGGTAGTGCCCATGGTTTTTTTCCGCCGGGTAAATACACATATGAAAAGGTTCTAACAGTTCCAAAAGACTGGAAAGATAAAAACATTGTCTTGGAATTTGGTGGTGTATACAAAAATAGTGAAGTGTATATCAATGATGTGTTTGCCGGTGGGTGTGCTTATGGTTATTCCGAATTTGCCATTGATACGAACGGTTTTTTCAAGTATGGGCAAAACAATACCATTCAGGTAAAAGTGGATAATGATGATATGCCCAATTGTCGTTGGTATACAGGTGCCGGTATCTATCGTCCCGTATATATGCTCATTGGCGAAACGCAACACATCCATAGAAGAGGCGTTAAGATTACAACATTGTCTATCAATCCTGCGATGATAAAGGTGGAAACGCAACATACCGGTGGAGCTGTTTCTGTTGAAATTTTGGATGGAAATGAAGTGGTGGCAAAAGGAGAGGGAAGTTCTCTTACCTTAACAATTCCCCATGCGAAGCTATGGAGTGATGTAACACCAAACCTTTATGTATGTACGGTTTCTCTTTTGGATGGGACCAGGCAAATCGAGCAGATGAGTGAGATATTTGGTATTAGAAGTATCACTTGGAGCAACAAGGGTTTATATATTAATGGAAAAGAGACTTTATTAAGAGGTGCTTGTGTTCATTCGGATCATGGTATTCTTGGTGCGGCGACCTTTCAGAAATCGGAAGAAAGAAGAGTGAAACGATTAAAAAAAGCGGGATATAATGCCATCCGTGCATCACATAACCCGGCGAGTACTTTTATGTTGGAGGCATGTGATAAACATGGGATTTATGTAATGGATGAAACATGGGATGTTTGGTATACTCATAAATCAAAATATGATTATGCCAAGGATTTTAACAAAAACTTTAGATTTGACATAAAGTCGATGGTAGAAAGAGATTATAATCATCCTAGCGTAATTATGTATTCAGTCGGAAATGAAATCAGTGAGCCTGCAACTGTGAAAGGAATTCAGCTAACAAAAGATTTGGTTGCGGCTTTTCACGAGTTGGATGTCACCAGACCGGTTACCGCCGGTGTGAATTTGATGATTATTCATCGTTCCGCAAAAGGCAATCCGATTTTCAAAGAAGATGGTAGTGGTTTGAATAACAATCAAAAAGACCTGAGTCATATGAGTAGTACCATGTTTAATATGATGACAGCTATCGTTGGTACCGGAATGAATAAGGCGGTGAATTCTAAGAAAGCGGATCGGGTTACCAAACCTTGCTTGGATGCATTGGATATAGCCGGTTACAATTATGCCTCCGGTCGTTATCCGTTGGAAAAAAAGGCCAATCCCAATCGGGTTGTGGTAGGTTCGGAAACATTTCCAAGTGATATTGTTAAAAATTGGAAAATGGTAGAAAAGTTCCCATATTTAATTGGTGATTTTATGTGGACGGCCTGGGATTATATTGGTGAAGCCGGCATAGGTTCTTGGGCATATACAGATGATGCCAAAGCATTTGCAAAACCATATCCATGGCTTTTGGCAGATGTAGGTGCATTTGATATATTGGGCAATCCAAATGGACAGGCATTTCTTGCTTCAACGTTATGGGGATTCTCTAAAAAACCGCTGCTATCGGTTCGGCCGCTGAATCACAAGAAAAAGCCGATTCAATCCGTTTGGCGCGGAACCAATTCGATACCCAGTTGGTCATGGAACGGTTGTGAGGGAAAGGTTGCAACCGTTGAGGTGTATTCGGATGCGCATTTTGTAGAATTGTTTTTAAATGGAAGGAAAATAGCTAAGAAAGTTGTAAAGAAATATATGGCGATGTTTAAGGTTAAGTACGAGCCGGGAACGCTTCAGTCGGTTGCTTACGATGCCTTTGGAAATAAAGTTGGGGAAGATATGTTAAGTACAGCAAAGGGCAGTTTTTGCGTGAACATGAAACCGGAAGAAGAGACGGTTATGGCCGGTGATATTGTATATGTAGCAATTTCGATTGCAGGTAAAAACGGTGTTGTGGAATCTAATTATGATAGAAAATTACGTATTTCGGTGGAAGATGGTACGTTGCTTGGGTTTGGAAGTGCCAATCCAAGGACGGAAGAAACATATACATCAGGTGAATGTACCACTTATTATGGTAAAGCACAGGCAGTTGTAAGAAGTATGGATGTAGATAAAATTAAAATTACCGTGGAGGGTAAAGAGGTTGGTTCTACTTCTATCATGATTCAGGTAACAATGAAATCTATAGAATGCGAGGAATAATCAGATGGGAAAAACGAAAAGATTGAAAGAGGGTTATCATGTAGGTGGAAGTGAGAAGTGGAGTTATGCGATGTTTTTCTTTGGACAGAATATAATATTTGCACTTGTGGCGCAAAATGTCCATGCATTTTTCTCTGACATTGGGATAACAGCGGCTGTGGTGGCACTTATTTTGTTAATCGCAAGGTTATGGGATGCGTTTAGTGATCCGCTCATTGGTGTGATTATTGATAAGGTGAAATTCAAGAAAGGTAGATTTTTGCCTTGGATTAGAATTTCGATACCATTTATCACAATCGGTTGTTTGCTGGTATTTATTTTACCAACCGTAGTACCACCTGCGTTGAAAGTATTATTTGCAATTATTACGATTATTCTTTGGGATATTTCATTTTCCCTTAGTGATATTCCCATTTATGTTCTTCCCTCTTCCATGACAGAAAACATCAAGGAGCGTTCGGGGATTCTTGGGTTAGGACGTTATATTGCCGTGATAGGTATCATGTTGGGAATGACAATGATTCCAATATTGCAAGGTCGTTTAGGTTGGATTGGCGTAGCTGTTGTGTTTGCGATTTTATGTTTGATTACCATGTTGCCATTATGTTTTAAAGCAAAAGAAAGATATATTGTTCGTTCCGAGAAACCCATTACGATTAAGCAAATGTTTGGATTTTTAATTAGGAACAAATATCTGTTGCTGTTTTACGGAGCCATGTTTTTTAGTTTGGTGACAAATTTTGCCCAAACCTTAAATATGTTTTTTGCAAGACATAATTTAGGCAATCAAGATATGGCCGGAATATTGGGTTTGATAACGATGATACCGCTTATCATAGTAGGTGCCTTTATTCCTGTTTTATTAAGGCGGGTGGACAAGTATCATATTTATTTCTTTGCATTAATCGCAATGACGGTTATGAGTGTGGTAAGGTTTTTGGTGGGTTATGATAACCTGGCTATTTTTATGATTCTGACCGGTGTGCAAGGGCTTATTAGTGGCGTGAATGGTATGTTGGTATTTATGTTTACGCCGGATTGCCTTGAATATGGAACGTATCATACCGGCGTTCGTTCGGAGGGCGTGGCTGTTTCCATTCAAACGTTCTTTAACAAATTGACAGCAAGTATTTCCGGTCCGATTGCGATGTTGGTGATTGGGGCTTTTGGTTTTGTTGCAGGGGAAGGGGCAGTTCAACCGGATTCGGCGGTTACAGGAATCTGGATGTCCATGACATTGTTTACCAGTATCGGTACATTGATTGCTGTGATACTTCTTTTATTTTATAAATTAAGAGAGAAAGATATTCAGGTGATGGCACAATATAATAATGGAGAGATGTCTAAGGATGAGGCGGAAAGCTTATTGGCAAAACGGTATGGACCGGCAGCTTCTTTGACGGAGATGTCAATTACACAGAATCCATAGTTTAGAAAAATAAACAGGCTAAGAACATGAATCAACGAGAGTGTTCTTAGCCTGTTTGTTTCTTTTAAGTTTGTGCCAAAACATGTAACAGCAATCCAACGGTTCTTTTTGTACTGGTCAAATCCAATGTTTCTTCAATGGTGTGGGCACCGGTTACATTGGGGCCACAGGAAATCAAATCCATATCCGGAAAACGTTCACGGATAAAACCACATTCTAGGCCACCGTTGGTAGACTTTAGTTTTGGTTCCTTGCCGTCATAAGCTGCGTGATAAGCCTTTTGGAAGCGTTTGATTAAGTCGGAATCAGGGTTTGGTTCCCAGTTTGGATAACCGAAGCCTTTTGTAAAACCAACGCCCATCAACCTAGCGAGGCTCCTGAATTGTTCCGTCAAATAGTGTCTGCCTTCCAGATTGCAACTACGGACACTAGATTGTAACTTTAGGGTCGTATCATCTTGATAAAGGATACCGATATTGCAGGAAGTACCAACCAACTCGGGAATTTCACTGTGCATAGCCTGTAAGCCGTTTGGTATAACCAACAAGCATAAGATGAATTTTTCTGTAGTTTCAGCGGATAATACCTTGCTTGCATCTTTTGTAATTTCAGAGACAGTAACTGTAATGCTGTCTTCGATACCTTTGTACTCTTTGGAAAAAGTGGCTTCCATTCTTTTGGCAATTTCTTTGATTTTGCCTATATAAGTGCTGGGAACGGCTATTTTGGCAGAAGATTCCCGGGTAATAACATTGCGTTTATCGCCACCAACGACGGAAACCAAATGTATGTTGCAGGTATTAAAAATCTCATTTAAAACCCTAGCCAACAAGCGATTGGAGTTGGCACGGCCTTTGTGGATTTCACCACCGGAATGGCCACCAACCAGACCCGTTACTTCGATTTCTAAAAAACCGGCTTCGGATGCCGGACTTTCGTAAGTTGCCGGGATTTCGATGTCAACATTGATGCCGCAGGCACAACCATAGGTGAAAATACCCTCTTCCTCGGAGTCAATGTTAATCAAGTGTCGCCCTTGCAAAAAATCGACGCCAATGGCTTGAACACCTGACATTCCTGCTTCTTCATCAGAGGTGAAAAGAGCTTCTAGGGGAGGGTGGGAGATTTCGTTGCTGTCTAAAAAAGCAAGGGTCATTGCGACACCAATGCCATCATCGGCTCCCAAAGTGGTATCCTTGGCAGTCATGTAGTTGTCTTTAACAATGAGCTCTAAAGGATCGGTTGCAAAATCGTGGGTGGAATCCTTGGTTTTTTGGCAAACCATGTCCATATGGGATTGTAGGATTAAAATATCTAAATCTTCATAACCGGGGGTGCCGGGTTTTGTGATGACTACGTTGCAGGTTTGACGGCCGTTTATGATATCGGTCGTTCGTTTGTAAGAGAAACCTCGTTTTTTGGCAAAGTCAACAAAAAAGTCAGCGCATTTTTGTTCTTCGCCGGAGCTACGGGGTATTTTGCTAAGTTCCCGAAAGAAGTGCATGGTACTTTCATAGACTTTGTTGGTTAACGTCGGGGTAATCTGTTTGCTCATATTTTCCTCCATCCATATAAAAAAGTTTATTTGCCTTATTCTAACATATTTTTAAGGTGAGATGTAAAAGCATTTCCGTTATAATATGATATATAACTTAGCAATCTAGGTCAAGAATTTTTCAGGATTTACTTGTATAATCATCTTATGGAGGTTTTGGTAGATGAGGTGTCAAAGTGAAAACCAAGAAGCTTATGTTTTTCATAGTCATTCCGGCTTTACAAGAGCATTTATAAATGGCTTTGGGATTTCACCGAAAAAATTTTCTGCTCAACCGGAACCAAAAGGTTGGATGATAGCTTATGCTTATCTGAACCGCTCAAAAAAACCAAATGATAAGAAGATGGAGGAAAAGAAAATGAAAGAAATTGCAACGGTATTTACGCAAATTATGGAAAGGCCTGCACGGAAATTAATATTGATGCGGGGAAAGGCTGCGACAGACTATTTTACTTATATATATGCGCAAGGGCTTGAAGTAGCAGCAGATTACCAAGGAGCGATTCCAAAAGGGTTTGATGTGATTGATTTGGCACCTTGTAAATACCTGGTTTTTCAAGGTGAGCCTTATGATGATGAAAATTTCATGGAAGCGATAGAGTCTTGTATGGAGAGCATTCAGAAATTTAGCCCGGAGGTTTATGGGTTTGCTTATGCGCCGGAAATAGCACCAAAGATACAGTTAAAGCCTTGGGGATGGCGTGGGTATATTGAAATGTATCCAGTTAAAGCAATTTAATTGAGAGGCTAAAAAATAGTCGGGGGTGTTGACCACCCTATGTTTTTATGTTAATTTAATATCGTAAGTTAAATTAACATAAAAATATGAGGTGTTATATGTATATAAAACGACATATCGAGGAAGCGGTCTTGCAACGTTCTAAGGCAAGAGGAGCAATTGTAGTTACTGGTGCAAGACAAGTAGGTAAAACAACCTTAATAGAAAATATTAAGCCGGATATTCCGAAAGTGACTTTTGATGACATACTAGTTAGGAAACAAGCATTAGAGTCACCATCTGTATTTTTTAATATCAATCCGCCTCCGGTTTTTATTGATGAAATACAATATGCGCCGGATATTTTTCATTATATAAAAATATCTCTTGATAATAGTAAAAATAAGGGTGATTTTTTTCTTACAGGTTCACAAAGTTATGAATTAATGGAAAATGTAACAGAGAGTTTGGCAGGGCGAGCCGGTATTTTAGAGTTATATGGCTTGTCTTTACGAGAGATGAAAGGTGAAAGTTGGAATATTCCTTTTAAACCAACATTGGAATATTTAAGCCAAAGAAAATCAAGTATCCAACCGCTGGGTATAAATGATAAGTGGAAAATCATTCATCGAGGAACGTTGCCCGAGTTAGTTTTAAATTCAGATTTTGAGTGGGCTGATTTTTATGCGGATTATATTAAAACCTATATTGAGCGTGATGTACGTAGGCTTACCCAAGTTGCAGACGAGACTAATTTTTTGAAGTTTATGGTTGTTTGTGCTGCAATGACAGGTCAGCTGCTCAATCTTTCATCATTAGCAAATGATGTTGGCATAAGTGTTCCAACGGTAAAAAGATGGTTATCAATATTAAAAACAAGTGGGATCATTTTTCTTTTGCAACCATATTCGACCAATGTAATAAATCGTGTAGTAAAGACACCTAAGATTCATTTTTTGGACATGGGTTTAGCTGCATACTTGACCAGATGGATGACGCCTGAAACGTTGTCAATTGGTGCTTGTAATGGCAATTTTTTTGAAAGTTTTGTGATATCAGAAATTCTTAAGAGTTACGCAAACGCAGGAAAAGAAGTAGATTTATATTTTCTAAGAGATGGCAACCAAAGAGAGATTGATTTATTGATATATGAAAATAATACCTTATTTCCAATCGAGATAAAAATTAAACCGGAACCAAATAAAAAAGACATGAAAGGCTTTTCCATGCTTGATGAATTAAAGGAAACAAAGATAGGAGAGGGTGGTATTATATGTATGGCAAACCAATTATTGCCACTAGACAAAAAGAATTATATTATTCCGTTGGAAATGATTTAGCTGATGCATCATAAAACTAAATTTTGACCAATATATGAGGGGGTGAATGTTCAAATGATAAAACTAACAACAAACCCCTCAAGATTTCAAAAAGATATAGACATTACGCTATCATTATGATAATATAATTATAGTGACAATAAAATCATATTAAAAATGGTAAGGAGATAACAGAATGATAGCAGAAAAAATAATATTAGGAGAAAATACAGCGTTTTCCGTAGAGGGTATCATCACGATTCCGGATGAAGCGAAGTTTACAGGGCCATTTCCGGCGGTTGTATTGGTACACGGTTCCGGTGCCCATGATATGGATGAAACAATTTATGAAGTCAAACCTTTTAAAGATATAGCGGAAGGATTGGCAGAGCTGGGTATTGCGGCGATACGCTATAACATGAGAACATGGACGTATGGGAAAGAGTTACGCAAGGCAAATATAAAATCCTTTACGGTTGCAGAGGAAAAAATAGAAGATGCGCTCTTAGCAACGGAGATGTTGAAGAAAGACACTAGAATAGATGCCAATCGTATATTCTTAGTTGGGCATAGTTTGGGTGGTTGTATTGCGCCGAGAATGGAAGTGGAAAGTGGTGCTTATGCCGGTTTGATTATATTGGCAGGTAGTCCGCGTCGTTTTGAAGAATTTATGACGGATCAGCAAGATGGTTTTCTTGAAAATGCCAATCGTCTTGTAAAATGGATCGGAGGAAAACAAGTGGCTAAACTGCGTGCCAAGTTTGAGAATATCTATGAAAAATCGGATGAAGAAGCCATGCAGATTTCATTTGCTGGAGGAACGACAATGTATTACATGAAAGATTTAGGGAAAACGCAGGTAGCGGAATATCTAAAAGAAATAACAAAGCCGATATTTGTTTTGCATCCGGCCAGAGATTTGCAGGTTTCCATTGAAAAGGATTTTAATAGATATAAAGAGATTTTGGCGAACCATCCGGACGTTCGTTTTAAATTGTATGACGGTTTGAATCATGCTTTTATGACAGCGCATTATTCTACAATAAAAGATGCGATTAAGGAGTTTAAAGTGAAGCAACATGTTAAGGATTATGTGATTCAGGACTTAGCAGAATGGATTTTGGCGAGGTAAGTGTATCATGAACAAACAGCTTATTGAGGTGATCAGTAATCCGATTAAGAATAGAGTGTTTCTTGAAATTTTGAGTCAGGGTGAAACCACGGCAAAACATCTGATAGAGAAATATCAGGATATCCCCCAAGCTACTCTATATCGCTACTTGAAAAAAATGGTAGCAGATGGATTGATAAAAATTGTTGAGGAACGGCAGGTTCGCAATGTGACGGAAAAGACATATGCTGTGGCGATTGACTTCAACACGGATATCCAGAAGATGATAGATGAAAATGATGGAGAAGCTTATCTGGCATGGATTCAACAACTTTCGTTAGGGATAATAAATGAGTTTAAAGTATATACCGAAAAGGAGAAGATAAATATTAAAGGGGATGGTTCCGGATTTCGTTTAAGGCCATTTTATGCAACACGGTTGGAACTGGAAGAACTATCAAAGCAGATACAAGCATTGGTTGCGCCATTACAGAAGAAAAGTGATTCCAAAGACAGCCGAGCGCGTACCTTGGCGGTGGTTATTACCCCACCGTTGGATGTATGATTATTAAAAAATAGAAAGAGAAGGAAGTGGAATGCAAGCAATTCATATTGAAAATTTAAGCAAAAGATATACAAGCGGCAAACTTGCGCTCAACAAAGCCGGTTTGTCATTAGGGGAGGGGGAAGTGTTTGGTTTTTTAGGTCCAAATGGAGCAGGGAAAACCACTACTATTAAGTTGTTGGGTGGAACATTATTGCCAACAGAAGGGAAATGTGAAGTATTTGGGCTGAATCCGTTTGAAAAACCGGAAGAAATTCACAGGATATCGGGACTGCTTACTGAGCATGCTCAGATGTATAATCCTCTAAGTGGTTATGAAAATTTGATTTTTTATGGTAGGCTGTTTGATTTAAGTGCTTCGGACAGTAAAACAAGAGCAGTGGAGCTTTTGGATTTATTGGGCTTAAATGAAAGCAAGGATAGAAAGTTAGGTGCGTATTCTACGGGAATGCGTCAACGTTTGTCTTTGGCTAGAACCATGATTCATCGGCCGAGGTTACTTTTTTTGGATGAGCCGACTTCCGGTTTAGATCCGGAAAATGCTTTGAGCGTAAATGAAATCATCAAAGAACAAGCAAAAGAAAATGGTACTACAGTTTTTTTATGCACCCATCAATTGCGATATGCGCAGGATGTTTGTAGCTCATTTGGTTTAATTGATGACGGAACCTTGTTTGCTACAGGGACGTTAGAGAAATTAAGAGAACTGGTGCAAGAGGATGTTTCTGTTATGATTGAAGCCAGTCAGATTCCGGATCGGATTCAGGCCGAGCGGATTGGTGAGAGAACGTTTGATGTTAGAGTAAAAGAAGAAGAGGATATCGCAGAAATTGTAAAGCAGATTGTCAGTGACGGTGGAAAAGTTTACCAAGTGTCAACAAAGATTTTAACATTGGAAGAGATTTATTTTGCGCTGCTTAAAAAACATCAGAGAGGAGAACTTTTATTATGATTCATTCCATGCAATGGGCGATTATCAAGAAGGATTTAAAGGTAATCTCGTCAGATAAATTGATATTATCTTCGCTTTTTATTGTACCTGCTTTTTTGGCCGGTATTCTTCCTGCGATTATGTTGTTGGCCTTTACTTCAAGTTCTGATGCCATGCATGATATGCAAGCCCTGATTAATATTTTGCCCGGTGCGGCGCAAGCCGATAATATTTCTGTTTTTATGGTTTCATATTTAATTAACTTTATGATGCCTTCTTTTTTCCTGATGATACCATTGTTGGTATCTATGGTTTTTGCGGCTAGTTCATTCGTTGGTGAAAAGGAAAAGCGTACGTTAGAGACATTGCTTTATTGTCCTTTGCCATTGGTGAAGATATTTCAAGCAAAAATTTTGGCTTCTTTCTTTTTGGGAATGGCAGCAGCAGTGGTTTCGTTTATTGTGATGTTTTTAGTTGTAGGCATCATATCGACAATTACTTTGGGAACTACCATATTGCCGGGTTTGTCCTGGCTTGTGATTATGCTGATGCTCACACCTGCCATTGCAATCATAGCAATCACATTGGTGGTTCGTAGTTCGGCAAAGGCGCAAAGCGTAGAAGAAGCACAAAATCGTTCTGTAATTTTGATTATACCTTTGATTGCAATATTGATTGCTCAGTTTTCAGGTGTGATTTCCTTGAATATTTGGATTTTGTTGGGTGCCGGGGTTGTATTTGCTGTGATTGCTTTTGTTTTATTAAGTGGGGCTTTAAGCAAGTTTACATATGAAAAATTGTTGAAATAACAGATGGAAGCAAATGTATGCTATAATGGGAGGAGAAAAATGATGGTGTTGTTTTGATTGGGGGCTACAAAATGAAGTTTAAACCATTGCCTGTTGGTGTTGACAATTTTGAAAAAATGATTTCTGAACATTATTTTTATGTGGATAAAACGCTTTTGATTAAAGATATTATAGATACAAAAGGAGAGGTGACTCTTTGTACCCGGCCAAGGCGTTTTGGCAAATCATTAAACATCAGTATGCTTCAATATTTTTTTGATAAAAATAAAAAAAAATATGCACACATTTTTGATGGTTTAAATATTACAAAGATAGGGGGAGTTTATCTCACACATCAAAATAGTTATCCTGTTATAAAAATTACTTTAAAAAGTGCGGACATGGGTAATTTTGAGGATTCTTTTAAGCAATTGAAAATGGAGATATCAGAGGAATTTCAACGTCATAATTATTTGCTGAAAAGTGAATCTCTAAGTGAGCAGCAAAAGGCATTTTTTATTAGAATCATCAATTTAGAAGCAGACATAGCCGTTTATGCCCGTAGCTTGAAGTTTTTGTCAAGTTGCTTAGAACTTCATCATAATAAAAAAGTATTTATATTAATAGATGAATATGATGTGCCCTTGGAAAAAGCATATTTTCAAGGATATTATGAAGATATGGTGAATTTTATACGTGGTTTTTTTAGCAATACGCTTAAAACCAATGATTCATTGTATAAGGCTATCTTAACAGGTTGCCTTAGAATAAGTAAGGAGAGCATCTTTACAGGCGTAAATAATCTTAAAATAGTGTCCATTTTGACCAATAATTTTGATGAATATTTCGGTTTTGCCGAAAAGGAAGTTGTGGATGCATTGAAGTACTATGGCTTTGGAGAAAAGGCGAAAGAGGCAAAAGAATGGTATAATGGCTATTTGTTTGGTAAGTCAGTGGTTTATAATCCGTGGAGTATTATTCAGTATTTAGATGGACTATGTCATAAAGAAACACGTCCGAAATCGTTTTGGGCAAACACAAGTTCAAATAGTATTATCAAAGAGTTGGTGCAAAATGCAGATAATGATACAAAAGGTGAAATTGAATCGCTGATGGCAGGTGGTACCATTTGTAAACCAATCAAAGAAGATATTGTTTATGCTGAAATTATGGATACGATGGACAATTTGTGGAGCTTCTTGTTTTTTACAGGTTATTTAAAAAAGGTGTCTGAAAGAATGGATGGTGTTCGAACTTTAATTGAGATGAAAATCCCGAATAATGAGATAGCCTATATTTATGATCGTTTTATTTATGAATGGTTTCAACAAAGGGTAAAAGTAAATAATTACTCGGTTTTATATATGGCTGTTATAGATGGAAATGCTGCGTTGTTTCAAAAAGAGCTTTCCGATATTTTAATAAAGACAATTAGTTTTATGGACAGTGCAGAGAGCTTTTACCATGGTTTTTTATTAGGCGTTTTGCGCCCCATGGAGGGATATTTGATAAAGTCAAACCGAGAGGTAGGTGTCGGTCGTTCTGATATTTTCATTAAACCACTGACCATTCGCAAGCGCGCCATTATAATTGAATTAAAGAAGGCAAAAACGGCTACGGAGTTATATGGTATGGCAAAAGAGGGTTTGCAGCAAATTTATGATAAAAAGTACGATATAGAATTGCTAGAAGAGGGGTATGTTGACATTTTGAGATACGGTATTGCTTTTTATCGTAAAGATTGTGAAATTGTGGTAGGATAGAATATAAAGATACGTAAAGTTATAGTAGGCTTTGTCTATGATTGGATAAGGCCTTTTTTTAAGGAGTAGAGGATGCAATATCGGGAAGATAAAATTTCAGGCAACAAATTATCTATGTTAGGTCTTGGTTGTATGCGGTTTTCTCTCAATAAGGCAGAAACTGAGCGGATGATTTTATCAGCACTGGCAGGTGGTATTAATTTTTTTGATACTGCTTATATTTATCCCAATAGTGAACATACATTAGGAGAGATACTAAAGAAGCATAATAAGAGAAAAGATGTGTATATTGCAACAAAATTGCCCTTGCTTATGTGTAAGAAAAAAACGGACTTCGATAAATTTTTCAATGAGTCTTTGAAGCGGTTGCAAACGGACTATGTGGATTATTATTTGATGCATAGTATGACGGATTTCGCACAGTGGGGCAAATTGCAGGCATTGGGCATTGAAGAATGGCTTGCAGAAAAAAGGGCCGATGGTCAAATTCGACGAATCGGTTTTTCTTATCATGGTATCTGTAATGATTTTTTAAAACTTTTGGATGTTTACAACTGGGAAATTTGTATGATTCAGTATAATTATTATGATGAGAATTATCAGGCAGGGAAGCGGGGTTTGTTGCGTGCCCATGAAAAAGGGATTCCCGTGATGATTATGGAGCCTTTGTTAGGTGGTAGCCTTGCGACAGGTTTACCAAAGCAGGCAGTGGCATTGTTTCAAGCCTCTGACCCAAAGTTAACACCGGCTGACTGGGCCTTTTGGTGGCTGTGGAATCAACCGGAGGTGACGGTGACTTTAAGTGGGGTGGGCGATGCTCAGATTATGGCTGCCAATCTTGATGCAACAAAGAGGTTTCGTTCGCTGACAGAAAAAGAATTGGCGGTTTATGCAGATGTAGTAGATGTGTTTCGCAGGTCTTATAAGATTAATTGTACAGGCTGTGATTACTGTTTGCCATGTCCAAAGGGAATTAATATTCCGGGTTGTTTTTCATCTTACAACATTAGTTATGTGCAGAAATGGATTACGGGTATGACCTTATATGCGACCACTACCGCGGCGGTAATGAAAAATCCGGCCAGTCCTTATGCCTGCAATGGTTGCGGAAAGTGTGAGCGGGTATGTCCTCAAAACCTACCGATTCGTCAGCTATTAAAAAAAGTAACAAAACGTATGGAGCCATTGCCGATACGAGTTATATTTTCATTGATTCGAAACATTATGAAATAAGAAAAGGAGAATTTTTATGCAATCACCAGCAAGAATTAATATGGCAGTTTTCTTTTTAATGATTTGGTTTTTAACCATTCCACAAGTGGTAGGAGTTGTGTTTATACTTTTAGATTTTAATATACTTGTGGCAACAGGAATTGGGCAAGTACTTGGTTTAGGGGTTCCTTTTTTCTTTTATATGCTCATTACAAAGCAGAATTTCAAGCAAATTTTACCTTGGAAAGGATTGTCTTTAAAAAATGTGTTATTGGTGGTGGTGATTTCTTTTGCTATCATTCCGATGATTTCTTTGCTTTCTACTTTGTTATCTTTTGTTTTTGCATCCGTGATTGGGGATACGTTAGATTCCATTCATCTTTTGCCGATGTGGATGTCTATTTTGGTCATTGGTGTATTCCCCTCTATCTTTGAGGAGGTGTGGTTTCGTGGTGCTATGTACAAAGAGTATCAGGCAAAAAAAGTTCCCATATTTAAAATAGCATTGGTATCAGCATTATTTTTTGGCTTTGTGCATGGAAATTTCCAACAAGGGATTTATGCAAGTGTAATAGGCTTTTTATATGCCTATATTGTTCATTATACAGGTAGTATTTTAGCACCGATGTTGGGGCATTTTATCAATAATGGTATGAGTGTGGTTATGATGTATTTAAGTGCCGGTCGGGATGATTCCTATTTTTTGGGTATTCCGGGAAATGCACTACTTGTTATGTTGGTACTTTCAGTTATTATGCTGCCTGTTGTGATACTTTGTATGAAGCTGTTCCGAAAAGATTATATAAAAAATAGAGTGCAACAAGAGGTTGCGGTGCAAGAGATATCGGAAGCGGAAAGTCAAATGGCAGAAAGCCCGGAGATGACAGAATCGGGACAAGGAATAGAGAGCTTACAGCCCAGTGTTGCTAGAGCTAAAGTCAAAGTCTTTACTTGGAGTTTTTGGGCCATGTTAGGTTTGTTTCTTGTTGTGGCTACCTTTATGGAATTGGTGTTCCGGCTTTTGCCTTTGTTGGAATAGTTGTATTTTTAGACTATTTTAAACAATGTCGTCTTGAAAACTGTTTACTATTGTGATAAAATGAATTTGTAAAAGAAAAATGCAATCCCAACATTGTTGCTTCGGAATATTTGGGAGGTGGAACCATGTTAAGTACACGGATTAGAAAACTCATTTCAATTTCACTTACGATTGCAGTCATTTTATCTACCGCTCCATTTGTGTTTGGTTTTGCTGAGGTTGAAACCTGCGACGTACCAAGCGCGGATAATACGGAAGTTGCAGATACTGCGGAGGATATGCCTATTGTGATAGAAGAGCCGGACGACATATTTGACAGTGGATCACAAGAGGGCATCGGAGAAACGGACGAAGAAGATGTGATAGATTTTGTGGCTCCGTCAATAGGAGTAAAAGACACTGCGGATATAGCGAATCCGGGGGGTGCGCCGTCGATGCCCATGGTAATGGCATTCGAAGGTATTTTGGCTGCGAGTAGTGGCAACAATGATCTAGCTGACTTTTTGACCACTGCGACCATGTGGGATATGAGCGAAACACCGCCGGTGCAAGTTATGGCGGGTGATACCGCATACATTGGAAAGTCGTATGAGTTTAGACTCACTTTTGCAGAATCAACCGCCTGGCAGATGGATAGTTCAGCACCCATGACATATCAACTTCCAAGTGGGCTTAATATTCCGGTTGCGGTTCCATCTACACCGATTGAAAATGCGAATAATGTGGTAGTGGGTTACTATACCATTGATACAACCGGTTTTGTTTCTATGATGTTTTTAGAAGTAGATCAAAATGGAAATGCGACGCCGGGTTCCAGTTATGTGGATAATTATGCCAATGTTACCATTACGTTGGCTATTTCTGCTGAGCTTATGGCAGGTGATGGAGATTTAGGTTTTATTACGGTTCAGCCAACTGATCCTCCGATGGGGCTTACTGTTAGCAAAGCATCCAGTTATGATCCACTTGCAGAAGAAATTCAATATACAATTATGCTTACGGTGCTCAACGGGCCGGTTGATGAGATTCAATTTGTGGATACACCGATTATTGCCGGTACCAATGCATTTAATAACCCGTCCGGTTCGGATGCGTTTTCTGCATTTACATATGAGATAAATGGAGATTTGCCTGCCAATGATATGTTGGTTAATCGGCTTACCGGTGCGCAGAATATATTTACATATGCATTTGCCGAGACACTTCAAACGGGTGATGTCATTACAATTCAATATACCCTTGATTTAAGGCAGTTTATTTTAAACAATCCGGATCTTGTTCCTAGTTTGTTGCAATATCAGTTTACAGTGCAAAATGATGTTTCCGTGCAGGGCACGGGTTCAGATGGACAGACGGATACAGAACAGAGCACAGTTACAGATTATGTGCAAAAAAACTTTCCGATTACAAAGAGTGGGACATTGCTTACGCCGGATGGAATCACTAGTAATTATTATAGACTCCAGTGGAATATTAGCATTGGGGATGGTCTCACAACGCAGTTAAATGGTGGTACAATTACCGATACCCTTGGGTCAGGCTTGGTGCTTCCGGCAGATTTAACGGAAGTTACGATTATCTATTCTGATAATGCTTCAAACACCGTAACCCAGGACGGTGTAACTGCCGGCATTGTGCCAAACGGAACAGATACCGGATTTACCCTTGCCGTACCCGGCGTTGGGTTAAATGGCACCCCTGCGGCTGGTATTTACCAAATTCAAATTGTGTTTGAAACCCAGATTTCGCCTCCTCCCATTGCGGGACAGCTACCTGTTACTTATACCAATCAGGTGGATTTTGCAGACGGAACCGGAGATGATTATAGTGCTACCGGGCGTGTTCCGTTGATTCCACCCGGATATTCGGATATTCTCCACAAGCTTTCATCCGGTATTTGTGGTACCCCTGACACCGGATATTATGTGGATTATACAATTATACTTAATATACCGGCGGGGTTATTGGGAGATCCCCTTTGGCTCATTGATGACCTTGGACTTTTTCCCGGTGGTAATCCTGTAACCAATGATTTTTCAGAAAATATTAGTAACTTTACAATTTCTGCATCCCCTACAGATCCGACGAACCCACCTTTGATTCCTGCTTTCCAATACGTGGGTCCGGTGCCTGCTTCTGCGGGTAATACCAACACATGGGCAATTTTCTTTGGTACCACGGAGTTGCCTCCACAATTAGGCGGCAGTGGACTCATTGGCTGGCCGTACAATGAAGATGTAACCATACTTGTGGAGTATCGGATCACAATACCGGATGATACCATTACGGCTTTACAAAGTACAGCTGGTACATCTTTGCAAAATGCGGCCTATTTGGTGAATAGTCCCGGTTCCTTTGTGTGGGGTGTCAATGATGTTGGTGGGCAAAATACTGCCGATTACTGGCCCATTTTTAAAACGGGTCAGGCCACAGATAATCCAAGTTTATTTGATTACACTGTTACCATTAATGGCGGCTATTCTCTTAACAGAGCGACACCGCTGTTGCAAGCAGGTAATACTCCCATCTTTACAGATACTTTTGATAGTAGAATGGCATATATGCCGGATTCTTTCTATGTGGTGGTGAATGGGGCAACCATCCCGGTACCGGATGCCAATGTGGATGTAGTTGGCAATACGATTACGGTAGATTTTTCGACCTTTGGGCCGTCGGATTGGTTTGCTGTGAAAAATAATTTTACGGTGCATTATCAATTGTATTTGCAACCGGTATACATACCGCAACCGGGTGGAACACTAACACCATCCGGGTTAACAAATACCGTTTCCATTGCGGTAAATCCGGGAGAATGTACTTTTGAAAATAGTACGACGGTTACTTATACCCCGCCGCCGATTAATAAGACGATGAAACCCTCTCAACCGGGGTCTGATCTGGTACATGTGGAAATTATTATCAATCCGGATGGCAATATTCAGTTTGCACCGACGGGTGGTTCAGCACCATTGCTTGTGGTTGCCCAAGATGTGTTGACCAACTTGATGCTTTATACCGATACGATTCAATTCTATACACAGACACCTATTTTGGTCGGTTCGGATACAGTATGGGACGGAAATTGGATTGAGCAGACACCGGTTAACTTTAACACCTACAGTTTGCCTTGGAGTGTGAATGTACAAAGTAGTACAGTTGTGGACTTTGTGATTCCAAATGGAACGCCGGTTATGGTTACTTATGATGTACTTGTTACGCTTCCTCAGGGAGTACCAGAAACAATCAGCAATAGTATCAGCATATTTGATATGGGCGATAGCGCAGAAAGTGGTAATTACGTAGTGGGTGATACGGTAGTAGGTGCAAATGCCAGTAGCTTGACACTTCGCGTATTTAAACGAGACAATAACGGTCAGAATCTCGCGGGTGCAGCGTTTAGTTTGTATGTAACGGAGTTGCCGGACTATACCGGTCCATCTGAATTGACTGAAACGGTGAGTGTAAATGGGCAGACGTTCTATAAATTGGGGGATTCTACCACGGATGCAACCGGTATGGCAGTGTTTGATAATCCGTGGCTTGCTCCCACATATGATTTTGTGTTTATGTTAGTGGAGACCACGGTGCCATCGGGATATGTTGCGTTGTATGATCAGATATTCTTCACCATCAATCCTGGGATTGATCCGACATGGATTAGTGCAGCGGAAGTTACGCTTGGGGGGAATATTACCAATGTTTCTGATTTTATTTCCGTCACAAACATTCCATCGGATTTTGCGACCGGAAGTTTGCACTTACGGAAACAATTCCTTGGAATATCTAGTGCGGTTGTGCAACAGAATTTAGAAACGTTTGGAATTGTGGTTACGGATCCATTGGGTGTAGAAACCACCTTTGGTTTGGGGGATATGCTGAATCCGTTGGGTGTTGTTTTAACGGATATTCAGTCCGGAACATACTTTATTACGGAGGTGAATTACCAACTGTCCGGCTTTACCGTTGTAACATCACCTCAGTTGCCGATTCGACTGGAGGTGCTGCCCACCGATGTGGATACAGGGGTGAGTCTTACGATTATAAATTCATACACGCCTATTCCGACGGAACCAACCACTCCAACGGAACCAACGAATCCGACGGAGCCGACCAATCCAACGAACCCAACGAATCCAACGAATCCAACGAACCCAACGAACCCAACGAATCCGACGGAGCCGACCAATCCAACGAACCCAACGAATCCGACGGAGCCGACGAATCCAACGAATCCAACGAACCCGACGGAGCCGACCAATCCAACGAACCCAACGAACCCAACGAATCCGACGGAGCCGACGAATCCAACGAGTCCAACGAATCCGACGGAGCCAATCAATCCGACGGGACCAACCGTCCCAACAGAGCCGCTTGCACCGTCCCAACCGCCGAAACAACCGACGCATACTGACGCATCAAAACCCCATGTGTTGAATCCGCAGACCGGAGACCATAGTGATATATGGGTGTGGGCCGGATATCTTTTCCTGAGCTTTGCGCTTTTCGGAGGTGTTTTCTGGTATTGGTATCGTGAGGACCGGAAGAAAACAGGAAAGAAATAAATAAGTGATATTGTCAAGGTGTTTTATAACTTTCCGCAAAAAACAGCCTAGAGCGTGTTGGTATGCTCTAGGCTGTTTAAAATTCTCGGTTGTTACAATTGGTGGTGTTAAAAAAACAAGTTCATAAAACTTTAATAAAATTTCACAAAACTTTAATAACGTAAAATTTTAAGGTGAGGTTCCGGAAAGAGAAAAAAAGTAAATCCAAAGGTAAAAGCCCGTAAAATAAGGTGAAAAAGCAAAAAAAGAGTGAAAAACCTGACAAAATGTGATAAACTAT
>WRBB01000030.1 GCA_009779895.1 Lachnospiraceae bacterium | reverse complement strand
GTAAGTTTTAAAAAACCGTGTCTATCAAGTTTATCTTATTACAAAAGATTCCCTCGACACACACGGTATTTTTTCATAATATGCTTTATTGAATTTCATTTCAATTTCATAAATAACAAAAAATCCATACTAATATCTTTAAAAAGATACTACCACGAATTCTTTTGCTTGTAAATAAATTTTTAAATAATTTAAAATCCTCCAAAAATGAATTTCATAAGTAATTCTTTTTTTCAAGGAGTTCGATCGAGGCATTGACGACATGGAGGCAAAACGTGAATTACCTTTGAAAGAAGCGTTTCAAAAGATAACAGAGTTGGGAGATATTAGACGTAATGCAAGCGCGTAAAGTTGTTTTAACATGGGAATCTATTTATGATATAACTGAAATTGCAGAATATGTAGAAGAAAATTTTGGTAATGCAAAAACAAAGTGGGCAAACCCACTTCATTCTTTTGTTAAAAAACCATTTTTTCAGGATCCTCAATCAAACGACTAAACTCTTGCATCGCCTTTGCCCAGACAACACCATAGCAAATCCTTTCATCAATAGAAACCCCAAGCACCAACTTGTTATTTCCCCGTTCATCCCCGTCTTTTCGTTTTGGTTTCCCAAGGGTAACAAAAAAACTGGTTGTACCAAAATCATATAAATGGTGATACATATATTCCATTTTTATACTCGCTAAGTTACTAATAAACATGGATGTATGAAAGGGACTTAACGTTATAATGGATTTTGGCAAGATGCCTAATTTATCCATAAACTTAAAAACACTGACGGAAAACGAAGACAACAAAGGAAGTGATACCAAGCAATCCACAAATTTATCCACTTTGTTTTTTTCTGTTGGCACCTTATTTTTATCTATTAAATCACGAATGTTCTTAGAAATTTTTATCAAATCATCTCCATCATTGATTTGAACTTTAACTGCTGTTTCAACAATTTCACCATCTTCTCGTTTTATCAAGGCAAAACTCACACATCTATGATTTCTCTGATAAATTTTTTTATTTGCAACAAAGCGATTGATTTCCGGCGTTGACTGCATGACCATTGCAAGTGCACATATAATTGCATCCATAAGTCCAACTCTATGACCCGCATCACGCCATATTCTTAAATGCTTTCGCAAATTTGTAATATCAAGCTCAATCCTTGTATAATTTGTAGCATCATAACGGCGATTCATGATATAAGGGATTACCTTGTTAAAAGCAGGTATATCTTTAAGTAAATAACCATCTGATCTAGGCATAAACCCTCCTAACGTCTTTTGTTTTTTCTCTTTATATACCTCATCGAATAGAAAGAGAGCCCTCCCTATCTTACCACTAATGATGCTATTTTAAAAGAGCCAAAAAAAGTTTTTTTCTAACACTGCTTTCTATCTTTTTCCCTATTCTCCTAAATACTCTCACCACAATAAGGACAATGATTATATGCCATTTCCATATCCCAACGTCTTTCTATTGCTCTATACCCGAGAAGACGATTACAACTGCAACATCTACCATATTTATGCAAGACAACAATTTCCAGTGGAAAAATACCCAAAACTGAACCAAGTGCCAATCCTATACCATAAGCACCATGCAATGAATGAAAGAACAAATAGAAAATCCCACCGACCACAATGACAGCAACAAAAAGAAACAATGAAAAATAGGCACCATCCCGAGCTGACAAAATAAAACTCAAACCTTTGATATATATGAATATTGCACCTGCAACAGCCAAAGAGAAAGGAAGAAACCCCCAATACCATCCTCTGTTGCGGATTCTTGCTTCTTCTCTTTCCCGAATAGCCCGTTCCTCTTCTGCTTGTGCTCGTGCCTCTTGAAATGCCATTGCCCGTTGCAAAGGTGTCATACCCTGAAGCTGCTCAATCGGAATGCCATAAATATCACTAATACCACCTGCATTTGTATAGGTGAAAAATCCCAAAGCCAAAAATACTACCATAAAAACACTTACTACAATTCTTCTCATCAAATAATCCCCCACATCATATTTAACCTATCTCCGAATCTGAACCGGCTCTGACACAAAAGCACTACGCGGACTGCTTTCATGCATAATAAGACCCCAGTCATAATCAATCGCCGCAACAAATGCTCTTTGCTCTAAAATATCAAAACGCAGTCCGATCCTTCTCAAACCACCTAAAGTACGCATCCTGTCTATAGAATCAAAATCAAGGCGTACATAAGCACTTTTTCCCTGTAAAACACGACCGCCACGCATACTACCTTGAACTCTCGAACCATTCAAACTTACATCTCTTGCTGCAACTTGTATCATTCTATCACGATTGTTTTTTACCAAAAACCATGCCTCCGGGTACATCAGAAGCGGACCTTGATTAAACCCAAGAAAATAAATCACAACATCATCTTGATTCAAAACTTCTATGGCGTGAGCAGGTACCTCTTGTACCACTTCATCTACCATATTCGTTTGTATGGTAATCACTTCCGTGCAAAACAGTCTTCCGCCCCCGCTTCCACTCTCTACCCGAAAATAAAATTCCATCGTACCAATGGTAGCAATCTGATTTTCTACCAACCAAAATGATCGCAGTTCAAGACTTTCACTGCTTTGTTCCCCCGGCGAAATACGCACAGAAAAACTCTGCAACCACTCATACATCACACCATTAATTGCCAAATAATACATTCTAATATACAAGATATCATCCGTATGGTTTTTCATAAGTAATCGCAAGTCTGTATCACCACTTTCTTGCGTTTCCAAATACAATGCCGTCACCGTTATTTCTTCTCGTTCATAAACAACCTGTTCTGTAATACGAGCTGTATTGATATCCAAATTCCGATTCGAAAACGGGGTATTAAAATTAAAATCCAAACCTTGTGCCACAAATACACCACGCCCTATAGGAAGCATGGTAAGTGTTGTCAGCACCATTATCACAAGACTGATGAGCAGAGCCCACATAGGCTTTTTAAACAGCTTAACCATATTCATTCTCCTCACCCTTACTTATAGATTTCTATTCGATTGGAACGAAAGACCCGCTCTTCAAAATTAAAACGTAACACAGACCAGGATGCATCCAAAGTATCAATCCCCGTCATCTGCTCATATACTGCAAAACCAAGTGCCATTTTTTCTATGGCATGAATACCATAATGCTCCATATCCATCCCTGAAAAATGAATGGTTGCATAAAGACTATGATCCGGTAATATCCATGAAATCAAAGTTCCATCCACCCTTTGTCCATTGATAGAAGAGTCAAAAATACTTACATCAATCATCCGCTCTCGATTATTTTCTACAAGAAACCAAACTCTTGTCAAGGGAAATAATTCCGTATTAAAACCCAGAAAATATACGATAACACCATCTTGATTTAATACTTCTATGGCATGGTCAGGAATCGCCTGTATCACCTCATCATAAATAGATGTCTGAATGGTAATTAAATCCGTGTCAAATAACTTTTGCATACCATTGTTATCTCGTACTTGTAAATACAATGCAATACAACCAATGCCTCTGATTTGATTTTCCGCCAACCGAATTTGACTAAACTCCAAACGCTCGCTACTTTGTGCATTGGGTGAAATCGTTGTGATAAATCCGGCATACTGATCCATCATAATTCCATTGACGGAAACAAAATAACTTTTTACGTTGATATTTCGATTGCTATGATTATCTATCAAAAGACGCAACTCCGCCCCTCTATCTCCATGATGATCCAAATAAAGAGCCGTTACCATTATTTCCTCATTCTGAAAAACAACTTGTGCATCTATATAGGATTCTGCAATTTCAAACGCAAAAATTGCAGCACTATCATTGAATCTAAGGTAATCCCTATCTGTACGAATGGTTGTATTCTCCGTTGTTATATTGGCTATATTGATTTCACCGCTTTCTACAATCACACTTCTTTGCCCAAAACCACTACCCATCGTCATAAGCAAAGTAGCAAGAAACACAGACGCAATCGTAATCGCAATCGCCACGCTCGGTTTTTTTAATATCTTCATCATTGAGAACAAACCTCCGCTTTATTTTCCATGAAACGTTTCATATCATGCTTCTCGTCAATGAGCAACCCATCCATTGCCAACATAGACTCCAATGCCGAAAGTTCCGTTTCTATCTCTATGGAAGTTTGGGCAAATAACTTATCCAGCTGAGACTTATATGCCATTGCCAACTTACTCAATGTGCTTTCTATCTTCTCCATAGTGACACAAACATTTTCTCCGATTGCACCTTGCTTTTCCATATCACTATAGTTACTAATAATTTTCACTGTGGTTGGCAAATAATAATCAAAAAAACTTTGCGCAGAAGCTACCAATTTCGGCTTTTTATAAAGTTTTGTCATTATTTTTATGGTAACATCAATAATTTCATCGGTATCGGCTATCACAGATGCATTCTGAATGATACTTTTACTTGCATTCAACTCTTTCATAAAATGATTTCCACTAGCCAAAACTTGATCCAATTCCACATTTCCCGTATTTTCCAATGTATCTGTTAAAACTTTGTTTTCCGCACGGGCAAAAGCAATCAACTTCTGTGCACCAAAAGTCACCCCGCCCACAAAAGAAGCGAGAAACAGATATAAAAACCAAATACCTACACTACCAATCGGAACACGAAGCACCGCCAACAAGAGCCAAGTAATCGCAAAGGCATACATTGGTGCTACAGGTATTTTTTTATGTTTCACTTTCATGAGTTCAGACATCTTCTATCTCCTTTGGGTTATAAAGATTTATACTATATATAACTTTTTATTATGGATTAACATTACACTTATGAATAAAAATTATATCATAGTTTTCTTTAAAAAGGGATAAAAGGTCACTATTTTTTTAAAATACCCGCTTTATCTCCCGCAGCAATTTTTCTACTTTCTCCACACTCTCTTTCCCATACTCCGCTACTACTTTCACAATCGCACTGCCTACAATCACCCCATCTGTCACCGCAAGCATCTCCTTTGCTTGCTCCGGGGTTGAAATACCAAAACCCACCGCACAAGGAATCTTTGAAACCCTTCGTACTTTCTCAATCATTCCTTTTACATTCGTTTTTATTTCCGAACGTAATCCTGTCACCCCCAGAGAAGAAACACAATACAAAAAGCCTTGCGCTTCTTTGGCAATTTTTTCTATTCTATCTTCCGAAGTAGGCGCAATCATAGAAATGGGAGTGATTTCATATTGCTTACAAACATCTGCCAATTCTTCTTTTTCTTCAAAAGGCAAATCCGGCACGATAATCCCATCAATCCCACATTCTTGACATTTTTTCATAAATCGTTCCTTACCATAAACAAAAACCGGATTCATATAGGTCATAAATAACAACGGAATCGCAACTTTCCCCCGCACTCTCTTTACCATAGCAAATAATTCATCTACCGTACAGCCATTTTCCAAGGCTCTTGCATTAGCCGCTTGAATTACAAGCCCCTCCGCTACCGGATCCGAAAAAGGTATACCAATTTCAATCATATCTGCACCGGCTTCAGCCATTGCTACAATCAATTTTTCTGTTGTTTCAATATCCGGATCGCCTCCGGTAATAAAACAGATCAATGCCTGTTTTCCCACAAATACTTGCTCTATTCTATTTTTATTCATTGATTTTAACCCCCTTATATCTGGCAATCGCCGCTACATCTTTATCCCCTCGACCGGATAATGTTACAACCATTATCTCTTCCGGTTTCATAGTTGGTGCCAATTTACATGCATAAGCAATGGCATGCGCACTTTCCACCGCCGGAATAATACCCTCCATCCGTGATAAATAGCCAAACGCCTCCACCGCTTCCGCATCTGTAATCGCTACATATTCTCCCCGATCAATCGCGGCAAGATAAGCATGCTCAGGTCCTACTCCGGGATAATCCAACCCGGCAGAAATAGAATGAACATTCGCTATTTGTCCGTATTCGTCCTGGCAAAAAAGCGATTTCATACCATGAAAAATCCCGATTGTGCCATTTGTCATAGTTGCCGCATTCTGAGATGTATTCACACCCAACCCGGCAGCCTCACAACCAATCAAACGTACATTTTCGTCGTCTATAAATTCATAAAAAGAACCCATCGCATTGCTACCACCACCCACGCAAGCAACAACCGCATCCGGTAACCGCCCCTCCAACCGAATAATTTGCTCTTTTATTTCTTCTCCAATCATCTTTTGGAAATCCCGTACAATCGTGGGAAAAGGGTGCGGTCCCATAACCGAACCCAACACATAATGGGTATCTTCCATTCGGGCCACCCACTCTCGCATTGTTTCATTCACTGCATCTTTTAACGTCATCGTACCACTGCTCACTTCATGCACTTTCGCCCCTAATAACTTCATACGATAAACATTTAAGGCCTGCCGCTTTGTATCCTCTTTGCCCATAAAGATTTCACATTCCAAGTCCATGAGAGCCGCTGCCGTAGCTGTCGCTACCCCATGTTGCCCTGCTCCTGTTTCCGCAATTACCCGCGTTTTTCCCATCTTTTTAGCCAGTAACACCTGCCCCAAAACATTATTCACTTTATGAGAACCGGTATGATTCAAATCTTCTCGTTTTAAATAAATTTTAGCACCACCTAAATCTGCTGTCATTTTTTTTGCATTATATAACAAAGACGGCCGACCTGCATAATGCTGCAATAAATTCACATATTCTTTTTGAAATTCCGTATCCTTTTTGTAATACGCATAAGCCATCTCCAATTCAGACAAAGCATGCATCAAGGTTTCAGGAATATATTGACCGCCAAATTCTCCAAAACGTCCTTTTTTATAAACCATTTCTAACCCTCCTAATAAATTTTTCAATCTTGTTAAAATCCTTAATCTCTTCGCGTTCCACGCCACTACTCACATCTACCGCAAAGGCTTTTGTACAATTTATCGCATCTTTGACATTTCCCAAATGTAAGCCGCCGGCTATAAAAAACGGCTTTGCACTACAACCAATTAAGGACCAGTCAAAACAAGTCCCACTACCACCAACCCGGCTATCCAACAACAAATAATCTACGGATGACAAATTCCACTTTTGTACATCACCTCGTTTTTCCACCGCTAAGGCTTTGATGATTGGCTTGTTGCTTTTTATCTTTAATGCCCGGATATATGCTTCATCTTCTGAACCATGCAATTGAATCATATCAATCACCCCACTGCATGTCAAAGACAATACATTTTCTATAGTCTCATTCACAAAAACCCCTACCGAAACAATATCAGAGGATAAATTGCTCCGTAAATGGGAAGCCTGCGAAAAACTTACCTGCCGTCTACTAGGCGCAAACACAAATCCCACATAATCCGGCTTTACTGCATTCACCATCGCAATGTCTTGCAAAAGTGTAAGACCACAAATTTTAACCCTTGTCATGACGATACCCCCGCAAACGTTGTATTTCTACTTTTTTATCTTGGCTTCGCATTATACTCTCCCCGATTAAAACACCATCTACTTCTATGGCTTGCAATCTTGCAACATCTTTTGGGTTACGAATACCACTTTCAGAAATAAATATAATCTCCTTTGGTACTAATCCACGCAATCTTTCACTTAGGCCAATATCCACTGCAAAGGTTTTCAAATTCCGATGATTCACCCCTATTATTTTAGCTCCGGCGTCTATGGCCATTTGTACTTCCACCTCATCATGAACTTCCACCAAAGCGGATAATCCTAAATCATGCGCTATCTTTATATAACAAAGCAAGGTTTCTTTTTCTAACAAAGAACAAATAAACAAAACTGCCGCAGCTCCTAAGATTTTTGCTTCATAAATCATATATGCATCAATAACAAAATCCTTGCGGAGTAAAGGAATCTTTACTACCTCTGCAATTTCTCTCAAATAGACATCTGCTCCTTGAAAAAAATAAGGCTCCGTCAATACAGAAATCGCTGCCGCTCCTGCCATCTCATATTCTTTTCCAATCGCAAGATAAGGAAAATTCTCCGAGATGATGCCTTTCGTTGGAGAAGCTTTTTTAACCTCACAAATAAAAGCCAACTCTTCCGAACGCAAAGCCTTTTCAAAAGGAAAACCCTGTTTCGTCTCAATAGAACACACTCTTTTCTTTAATTCAGCAAAAGGCATTTCCCTTTTTTGTGCCTCGATCCGTTCCTTGGTTCGTAGTGCTATTTTTTCTAATATACTCATTTAGAAACACCTAACTTTCATTGGAATAATCTACAAATTCTTTTAATTTCTTTGCAGCTCTGCCATTGTCAATGATTTCTTCTGCCACTTTAACAGCCTCCGCAATCGTTTTATATTTACCGGAAACCACCATCGCTGCTGCTGCATTTAAAACAGCCGCATCACGTTTGGCCCCTTTTTCTCCTTGCAAAATACATTTGAGTATTTCCGCATTTTCTTGTGAAGTACCACCTTGTAAATCTTTTTTGTCACAGCGTACAAAACCAAATTGCTCCGGTGTAATGATATCAGAGCGCACCCAACCGTCTTTTACTTCACACACAAACGTCGGAGCACTCAAAGAAATTTCATCTAAACCATCTTCTCCATGCACCACCATCGCTGAGTGAACACCTAAATTGCAAAGAACCTGTGCCAATGGCTCTACCAATTCTCTGTCATAAACGCCTAGTAGTTCCATTTTAGCCCCAGCCGGATTGGTTAATGGTCCAAGGATATTAAATACCGTTCGAATTGCCAGCTCTCGTCGAATCGGAGCTACATATTTCATGGCAATATGATAATTCTGGGCGAATAAAAAACATATGCCAATCTCTTGTAATAACTTTGCACTTTTTTCCGGCGCAAGATTAATGTTCACACCCAAAGTTTCCAACACGTCTGCTGCCCCGCATTTGCCGGAAGCACTGCGATTGCCATGTTTGGCCACAGGGACTCCGGCCGCAGCGGTAATAATCGCAGCAGTGGTAGAAATATTAAAAGTATTTGCCAAATCACCACCGGTACCAACAATTTCCAAAGCATCCACATCATGTAAAAGCCGTACACAATGAGAACGCATCCCAAATGCCGAGGCGGTTATTTCCGTAATTGTTTCCCCTTTTAAACTCAAAGCTGTCAAATAAGCACTCATTTGCACCGGAGAAGCCATACCACTCATAATCTCATTCATGACACCTACAGCCACTTCATAAGATAAATCTTGCTTTTTTGCCAAAGATAAAATCGCTTCTTTTATCATTTTACATTACCTCCTAAAAAATATTCAATCTTCATACTCCGCCACTGATTGCTCCAAAGCTTTTTTTACCGCTTTTGCCTTGTTTAAACATTCCTGATATTCTAAAGACGGCTTACTATCTGCCACAATTCCGGCACCGGCTCGAATAAACACCTTATCCTTTCTACGATACGCTAGTCGAATCGCAATACAAGTATCCATATTTCCGGTAAAATCCAAATATCCGATAGCACCCCCATAAATCCCACGTTTGTTTCGCTCTAAATCATGAATGATCTCCATGGCTCGTACCTTAGGTGCGCCTGACAATGTTCCGGCGGGTAAGATTGCTTGAATTGCATCAAGACCACTTAAACCATCTTGTATTTCCCCCGTTATCGTAGAACCAATGTGCATTACATGGGAAAATTTTAAAACTGTCAAATATTGTGCCACCTTTACCGTACCAAGTTTGCTAATTTTACCTAAGTCACTGCATCCCAAATCCACCAACATGTTGTGCTCCGCCAATTCTTTCTGATCCGCCAACAATTCTTTTTCTAAATCCTTGTCCTCCGCTTCATTTTCCCCTCTCGGCCTAGTTCCGGCCAATGGAAACGTAGAAAGCGTGCCGTCTTGCAATTTTACCAAAGTTTCTGGGGATGCTCCCATCACCTCACCATCACTACCACTGAAATAAAACATATAAGGCGACGGATTTATTGTTCGTAAATGGCGATACGTTTCTAACAAACTACCTGTAAACTCCGCTTCAAAACGATTGGATAAAACCACCTGAAGAATTTCATCTTCTTTTATGTAATCTTTAGCTTTCTTGACCATTTGGCAATATTCTGCCTCTGTAAAAAGTGCTTTAAACTCTGAATGAATTTGTGCAGGCTCCGGTGGTTGCACTGCCGCTTGTTGCACCAACTCCACTAACCGTTCCAATCTTTTCTTGCCAAACGCATATGCCTCTACCAAATCATCTTTTTCCAAAGATATATTAACAATTAAAATAATCTTTTGACGATAATGATCAAACGCAATCACTTGGTCAAACAACATCAAATCTACATCCCGGAAATATTCATCCTTACAAATATTTGATTGCAAAGGAAATTCTGTATATTTCACATAATCATAGGCAAAATATCCTACCAACCCACCTGCAAAAGGTGGCAAATAATCAAACTTTACACTTTTATGTGCATCCAGAATTTTTTGAATTTGTACATTGGGATTTTCAGTTTTGATTACTTGACTATCTTTCGCTGATGTAATTTTCAACAAACCGTTCAAGCAACTAACTTCCAACTTCGGGTCAAAACCTAAAAATGTGTAACGCCCCCAATTTTCGGAACGCTCAGCGCTCTCTAAGATAAAACAATGCTTACTCACCGTTTTTAACCTTTTTAGTACTTCAATGGGTGTCGTAATGTCTGCAAATAATTCCAAACTTAAAGGAATCATTTTAAATTGCCTGGCTTCAAAAATTTGTTGACACTGTCCTAATGTCGGTTGGATCATAGTACACCTCCTTGTACGTTTACACGTTTTAAACAACAAAAAAATCCTCAATAAAGTACATCATATACTTTACCAAGGACGAATGCTTCAAAGATGTATCATCTTTTTTATCCGCGGTGCCACCTTGATTCACAGAAAAATAGGCCTGTGCTCTTATCGAAGTACTATCATACTCCCTGCAACTAACGTATGCAAACGTCATGGAATACTCAGCTTTCGCCTTTGACCATGCCCTCAGCAGTCCATTTAACAATCTGCATTTCTACCCGGTTCTCAGCTACCCCGGACTCTCTGTACAGCGCATTTACTGTTTTTATCTCTGCTTCAACGGTTTAAAGTTTTGATTTTTACCATTAAATCACGTTAAAAATGATTTGTCAAGTTTATTTTTTCTTACACAAATCAATCCTTCTTCCCAAACTTCTCTCCTAAATTTGTAATACTTCCATCTTTTTCCTCTATATCTATATGATCCAACTGACTTCTTAAATTATTTCGAAAGGCTGCTATATACTCCGTACGCAACAACTTTTGTTCTTTCTTTTCTTCCTCTGTCAGCCCTTGTTCTTTGGACTTATGATATAACACATTGATACGTTTTATTTTGTTTTCATCCATTTTATTTTCCCCTTTATTCATAATTTTTCGGTAATGCCCGCGCTTTTTTTGCCACCTTATAAATTCTTGCCCCCATTGGTAGCTCCATAATATCACTTCTTGACAAAGTCCCCAATTTAAGTACCACAAAACCATACACCAAAACAGCAATGAGAATCGTTATAATAATGGGTATAAAACGACCACCAACCAACAAACTCAATAGCAAATATATCAAATAAGCAATAATTCCCATAACCACTGCTCCAATCAAAGGTTTGATAAAAGTACGCTCAATCTCTAAACGAAAACCACTATATTTACGAATGGAACGAATATTTAATATGGCCATAACCAAACTAAACACAATATTGCTTCCGGCCAAGGAATAAATACCTAATTCAAATACCATTAGCAGCAATGTTAAGGTGACAATGTGAAAACCCAGCGCAATAGCCGCATTCCTTGCAGGTAACGTAATTTTGTTGATCCCTTGTAGAATCGCATTTGTTACTGTTGTCAAGGAATATAGTACTACCGTAATCGCACCAATCGACAAGAGTAATGCGGCTGTATCATTTCCACGGTTGCCAAAAAGTAATGTCATCAATGGGGCAGACAATACAACAAAAGCCACAAAACAAGGAATCGTAATTAAAGTTGTGATACAAAACACTTGCCCTATCTTATTTTGCGCCTCCTTGCGATTGCCTTTGGTGACTGCCGCAGTTAAACTCGGAATACTAGAAGCTGATAAGCCTGCTGCAATCGCAAGCGGCACACTAACCAGCACCATATACATACCCGAGTAAATGCCTTGATATGCAGCAGATACCTCTCTTGCTACCCCTTGCATTCGCATAACATTTCCAAAAAACACCATATCTATCAAAGCATTCACATCATAAATAGCCGTACTGAAAATGATGGGTGCTGTAGTCAAAATAAATATCTTTGCAATATCCCTATAACGTTCCGTTTTTGTTGTTGTGTCTCGTTTCATCTGTTTTATAATCACTTTACGATAGATTAGAAAAGCAAAACCTAAAAACCCAAGACCAAACACCGAACCTGCCACCGTACCTAATGTACCACCCGCCGCACCATAAGCCGGTTCAATCAAAACATCACCAAATTCTGCAACCATCCCTGCCCCAATACGAATCAAAACAAAGGCCCCTACCAAACTGACAATCGCATTAAAAATCTGCTCTACGATTTGGGAAATCGCCGTTGGAATCATGGTGCCCAAACCTTGAAAATAACCGCGTACCACCCCCATAACCGCCACAACCAATAAACCTACCGCCAACACACGCAAAGCATATGCTGCCAAAGGTTGATTAAAAAAAGTGGTTGCGATAAATTCTGCCTGAAAAAATATAACAGTAAAAACAAAAATCCCAACAAGGACGGCAAAAAACAAAGCAAACACAAAGACCCGAAACGCATTTTTACGCTGTTTTAAAGCGATTCTTGCAGAAACCAATTTTGATACTGCCACGGGAAAAGCAAATGATGACAAAATCAACGCCAAAGCATATGCTTGAAAAGCAACTGCATAAAAGCCCATACCCTCCTCACCTAGTATATTTGTCAAAGGAATTCGATAGGCCGCTCCAATAATCCTGGATATCACTGCGGCCGCAGCCAAAATAGAACCCTGTACAATAAAATCATCTCTTTTTCCACGATTTGACGACATCTTCATTATCCTTCCTACGAGTTACGTAATATCTGTACTTTCTCTAATACTTGCCGTTGTTTTTCTTCCATTTGAAAACGTTCTTCCTCTTCCACATGATCATAACCACATAAATGCAACATACTATGTGCAATTAAAAAAGCAAATTCCCGCTTTAAAGAATGTCCGTATTCTTCCGTCTGTGCCAACATTTTTTCCCAGGATATCACAATATCACCCAACAGCAATTCTCCGGATGCAGGATGAAAAGCCGAAGCACCCAATTCTTCCACTTTCGAAAAATCACCGGGAACGACATATATAATCATGGGAAAAGATAAAATATCCGTGGCTTTATCTATGCCACGGTGTATTTGATTCATCTCTTGGATGGCTTTATCATCGGTAATCAGCAGATTAACTTCTACCTCAAAAGGACAGCTTTCCATATCCAAAACTGCCACTATCACCTTCTCTGCCGTTTTTTCTATATCAAAACCAACCTGCGCAAAATCAAACTGTTTTTCCACTTCATTGGTCATAAACAAGCTCATCGGCTCCACTCCTGTTTGCGCTTATTGCTGCGATAGTTTTTTGTCTTTCCTATATCTTTTTTTTCAAATTCTTCATAAGCTTTTACAATTTTTTGTACCAATGGATGGCGCACAACATCTTTGCTGGTTAAATTGCAAATGGTCACACCCTCCAATCCTTTTACTACCTTTGTAGCTACATCCAAACCGGAAATTGCTCCAATGGGTAAATCTTTTTGGGTGCCGTCTCCTGTGACAATTACCTTAGAACCAAAACCAATTCGTGTCAAAAACATCTTCATTTGTGCAGGAGTGGTATTCTGTGCCTCATCCAAAATAATAAAAGCATTGTCCAATGTACGCCCACGCATATAAGCCAATGGTGCCACCTCAATCAAACCCTTTTCGGTATTTCTAAGAAAACTCTCCGCTCCCATAATCTGATACAAAGCATCATAAAGAGGACGCAAATAAGGGTCTATTTTACTTTGCAAATCACCCGGCAAAAAACCTAACTTCTCCCCGGCTTCAATCGCCGGACGTGTCAAAATAATCCGACTCACTTCATTGTTTTTAAAAGCGGTGATAGCCATAGCCAAATAGGTTTTTCCTGTACCGGCAGGTCCTAAACCAAAAGTAACCATACCTTGCCGAATCGCATCTACATACTTCTTTTGACCAATGGTTTTTGGTTTAATGGGCTTACCCTGTAAAGTATGGCAAATCAATTCCTTGTCAATGGCCACAATGCTCTCTTCTTGATTTTCATAAACCAAAGAAATGGCATAATCTACATTTTGTTCACTGATGGTATTGCCCCGTTTTGACAACTCTGCAAGCTGCGTCAGCACCCGCTTTACTTTCTCACCATTGTTATGCTCACCCAATATCTTTATTTGTCCATCACGCGCAATCAAAGTAACATGAAATGTTCGCTCTAATTTTTTCGCAAACACATCAAATTGACCAAATACATTAGACTCATGCTCTGTTGGCATATCAATCATTATTTCTGATAGATTCATGCAAGTTTTCCTTCCATCTCTTGCATCTTTTGATGCAAATACACCGTAAATTCTTCATAATCCTTATCTTCTGTCTGATACTGTGGATTCTTCAAAATATGTTCTATGGTATCAGCAATACCCAAATCAAACCTTGTGGTTGCCACAAAGTCCGGTACCAATTTCTTCAACTTACTATTATCAAATATTACTGTTGTTGCTTTATCACCCATCAATCCGCCTTCATAATCATAACCAAATCGCTTCCCTACTTTGATTATGGTATCAGAAGGTACGTAACAAGGAACCAATTTCCCTCCAACTTTTTGTGCAATGATTTCATGAATCTGAGTCCATGTCAAACTTTCATCACTTGTAATATGAACCGCTTGACCAATGGCATGACAATTGCCCAATAAGCCTATAAAACCTTTCGCAAAATCAGTATTATGGGTTAATGTCCACAAAGAACTACCATCACCATGAATCAACACAGGTTTACCATCCATAATCCGCCTAACCACCGGCCATGAACCTTTATGACCACTTAGAGCCAACGGCACCTTTGTATTTCCATACGTATGACTAGGACGCACAATCGTAATGGGAAACTTATCTTCCCGAAAACGTTCCATCAACCACTCCTCACAAGCTATTTTCTTACGTGAATATACCCAATAAGGATTGGATAACGGGGTACTCTCTGTAATAAACGGACTGACAGCCGGCTTTTGATAAGCCGAAGCAGAGCTAATAAAAATATATTGGTCGGTAATCTCTTGAAATAATCGAAAATCTCTCTGTACATCGGTTACTTCAAAAGCAATAAAATTGGCAACTACATCAAATTTTCGTCCTTGCAAAAGCTTTGCTATTTCCGCCTCATTTTGAATATCACCACAAATAAGCTCTGCTCCCACAGGAACAAATGCTTTCGATTTTCCTCTGTTAAACAAAGTCAAGGTATGGCCTAATTCTTGCAATCTCTGAGAGATTGCCAAACTAATTGTTCCTGTACCACCGATTAATAAAATTTTCATTGCATATTCCCTCCTAAAAGCTACTTATGATAAGGCTCTCCCGAAATAATTCGATAACTTCTATAAATCTGCTCTAACAAAATCACCCGCATTAACTGATGTGGAAAAGTCATCTTAGAAAAACTCAAAGCAAAATTTCCCCGTTTCCTTACATTCTCACCCAAACCCACGGAACCACCAATGACAAATTGAATATGGCTCACACCTGACACACCAAGGCTAGAAACCTTCTTTGCCAAATCCGCAGAAGTACACATCTTACCCGAAATCTCCAACGTAATCACAAAGGCATCTTCTTTGATGTGCTTTAATAAGCGCACACCCTCTTTTTCCCGTAACAAAAAGACTTCTCGCTCACTAGAATTTTCACCTGTTTTCTCATCCGTTACCTCTATCATCTCCAGCTTGCAATAACGTGACAAACGCTTTTGGTACTCCGCAATCGCATCTTTAAAATATTTCTCTTTTATTTTTCCTACCGTTAAAATGGATATCTTCAAATTTTCGTCCTATTGTAACTCCAAAATATAATTTCTCTGCGTAACTGCTGTTTGCCTACCTGTCGCATTATTCACCATAATCGCACTAAAAATCGTTCTGCCTACCGGCATATCAATCGGTTCAACATACTGACTCGTATTAAAACTACCCGGATTTGGTATACTACCATCCAAAGTAAAGTACGCTGTATATCCCTCCGGTACCTGTATAGATATTTGCGTATGTCTATGATACTGGCCTGTAGATGGCGACACCGCCGGTGCATCCGCTATGGGCAATTCAACCCAATACGTCCGAGATACCATCAAACTAGGAATACCCATTTCATTCACAGAAATAGCCTGAATCACATGCTCACCCTCGTTTAATAAAAGTGGATCTGTATATACAGGGCTATGAATCGTAGGATCTGTACCATCTACGGTAAAACGAATCACCGCTTCATGCTCTGTAGATAAACTTAATTCTTGCACTTCCGTAAATTCGCCGGCTTCCAAACTAAAAACAGGCGGACTGGAAACATATTGATACAAAGCCTCTAAAATTCTCGCATCTGCCCCATTTAGTAATTGAGAAATACGCAACGGTTGATTGATTTCTAAATAAAATTGAACCATTGCCTCATACAACTCTATATTGCCGCCTTGGCCATCTAAAGCATCTAAAAACATGCGCTCAACTTCATCTTCTCGTTCATTTTGCAAAAGCAAATTCGAAAGTCCTACATAGGCCTCTACCCGACTGGGCGTTCGTCGTATGGCTCGTCGAAACAAATTTTCCGCACGGTCAATCTGCCCGCTGCCCATCGCCGTATGTGCCCGGCCAATCACACCCCGATAGGAATTGTGATACACCAAAAGACTAATACCTGTAATAACCAACACAACAATTAACAATACAATAAGCAAGCGTTGCATCTTCTTCCTTGCGCGCCTTTTACTACGTTTTAATCTTCTGATTTGCTCTGTTTCCTGCCGGTCGGCTTCGCCACTCGCTTCCACCTGGCGTCTTTGTTGTGCTCGTTCAATTCTAATGCGATTCATTTCATCCGTCTGAATCATCCGGGTGGAATGCGCCAATCGTTTTTGATTTCTGTATTTTTTAATTTCTCCGGGCTTAATCGGTCTTGTTGCATCACGAATACCACCCTGCACCTGTCGGGCAAGCATTTCATCTAATGGATTGTAATCCGGCACGACTTGTACATCGGCACCACATCTCGAACAAATAAGCGCGTCATTTGGAAGAAGAGTGCCGCATTGTTTACATCTCATAACGTAAAACTCCTCCTACTTGTATCCTCTAGTTACGAGAAATTGATACACAATTATCCATCAACATGGCAATTGTCATGGGACCAACACCACCGGGTACCGGTGTAATCGCCGAAGCGATTGACTCCACATCCGCAAAATCTACATCTCCGCATAATTTATTGTTTTCATCCCGGTGAATCCCAACATCAATCACCACAGCACCTTTCTTCACATATTCAGAAGTAATCATTTCTTTTTGACCAACGGCTACAATCAAAATATCTGCTTGTTTTGCTAAGGCCGGCAAATTTTTTGTACGAGAATGTGCAATGCTTACCGTTGCATTTTCCTGCAGCAACAAAGCAGCTAATGGCTTACCAACAATATTGCTCCGCCCAATAATCACGCAGTTTTTTCCATCCAAAGAAATCCTGGAACGTTTTAGTAATTGTAAAATACCCGCCGGGGTACAAGGCAAAAATCCCTTTTCGCCCGTCCACAAACGACCTATATTCAAGGGATGAAAACCATCTACATCCTTATCCGGATTGATGGCTTCGAAAATATTTCTTTCATTTATATGCGCCGGCAATGGCAACTGTACCAAAATACCTGTTACCTTAGGTTCTGTATTTAAAAATGTAATAAGACTCAATAACTCTCGTTCCGAAGCCTCTTGCCTTAACTCAAAAGATAATGACTCTATGCCAATTAACGCACAAGCTTTCTTTTTATTGTTTACATATACAGAAGATGCCGGATCTTCTCCCACTTGAATCACAGCCAAACAAACCCGAAAATTTTCTGCTTTTAATCTCGTCATCTCCTCTGCCAATTCATTTTTAATCTGACTTGCAATTTTTCTTCCATCGATTCGTTGTGCCATTATTTTTTATTCTCCTTAAAATAATCCTGTAATCATTCCGTCATTTGTTACATCTATCTCATTGGCCGCAGGTTTTTTCGGCAAACCGGGCATGGTCATAATCGCACCTGTCAAAACCACCACAAAACCTGCTCCTGCATTGACATATACATCCCTCACATGAATGGTAAAATCTTTTGGTCTACCTAATTTACCAGGATCATCCGACAACGAATATTGATTTTTCGCCATACACACAGGAAAGTGCCCAAAACCCATCGACTCAATTTTATCTAACTGACGTTTGGCAGCCGGTTCAATTACAACATCCTTGGCACCATAAATTTCTTTTGCCACCGTTTCTATCTTTTTAAACAATGATTTTTCCTTTTGGTACAAAGGACGATAATGACTTTCTTTTTCTTTTAGACTCTTTAACAATTCTTTCGCCAATTCCAAACCACCTGCACCACCATGCTCCCACACTTTTGACAGCGCAAAAGCACAGCCCCGTTCTTCACAAAATTGACGAATCCAGTCATTTTCCTTGGCTGTATCAGTAACGAATGAATTTAACGTCACTACAATCGGAACATTATACTTTTGCATATTTTCAATATGTTTCTCCAGATTTACAATGCCTTTTTCTAATGCCTCTAAATTTTCTATAGCAAGTGCATCTCTTTTTACACCACCATTATACTTCAAAGCACGAACTGTCGCCACCAAAATAATGGCATCCGGTTTTAACCCCGCCATAGGACATTTGATATCAAGAAACTTCTCTGCGCCTAAATCAGCTCCAAAACCGGCCTCTGTAATCGTAATATCACTGACTTTCAACGCCAATTTTGTAGCTCTGACACTATTGCAACCATGTGCAATATTCGCAAAAGGTCCTCCATGGATAATGGCAGGTGTATGTTCTAAGGTTTGAATTAAATTTGGTTGCATGGCATCTTTTAACAATGCTGCCATAGCACCCACTCCCTGTAATTCTGTCGCAGTTACAGGCTCCCCTTGGAAATTATAGGCTACAATAATATTACCTAAACGTTTTTTCAAATCTTTTAAATCTTCCGCCAGACATAAAATCGCCATAATCTCTGAAGCCACCGTAATCACAAAATGATCTTCCCGCACCATTCCATCCATTTTATTGCCCAAACCAATCACAACATTGCGCAAAGCTCTATCATTCATATCCAAGCAACGCTTTAACACAATTTGACGCGGGTCAATACCCAGTTCATTGCCTTGTTGTATATGGTTGTCCATCAGTGCTGCCAAAAGATTATTAGCAGCAGTAATAGCATGAAAATCACCTGTGAAATGTAGATTCAAATCTTCCATCGGTACAACTTGTGCATAACCACCCCCTGCCGCACCGCCTTTTACACCAAAACAAGGACCCAAAGAGGGCTCACGCAAAGCAACCACTGCCTTTTGCCCCAGCTTTACCAAGGCTTGTCCCAAACCAATGGTGGTGGTAGTCTTCCCCTCGCCTGCCGGTGTCGGATTAATCGCAGTTACCAAAACCAATTTTCCATCCGGATTTTTTTTAACTTTTTCTAAAAAACGATTGTTGAACTTCGCCTTATATTTTCCATACAATTCCAATTCATCTGCTGCAATACCAAGTGTAAATGCCACCTCCTCGATAGATTTCATTTGGGCTGACTGGGCTATTTGGATATCTGTTTTCATAAATATCTTTTCTCCTCTGTAATGTGGTGGTCGGATACATACTACGATTCATTTAAAAACTGTTCAAATTCTTCTTTACACATGAGAATTTTTCTTGGTTTTGTCCCCTCTTCACCACCAACAACTCCCACTTCATGTAATTGATCCATAATCCTGGCCGCTCGATTAAAACCAATTTTAAACATACGCTGCAACATACCAATCGAGGCCTTTTCCTTATCAATAATCAGAAATCCCGCCTCCGCAAAATAACGATCCCGTTCATTGCTACTATCGTTGGTAATGCCGGGGGCACCCGGGTATTCTACATTAACATTGCCGTTTAGATGCTCTTCAATCTCTTCTTTTATTTCATTTTTGTTTTCCACTTCCTCATTTTTATTGCTTTCTTCCAAATAATCCACTACCTTTTGTACTTCTTTGTCAGAAACAAAAGAACCTTGCACACGCACAGGCTTGGGATAGCCTGCCGGGTGAAACAACATATCTCCCTTTCCTAACAGTTTCTCCGCTCCATTCATATCAATAATTGTACGTGAATCTACGCCAGAAGTAACCGAAAAAGCAATCCGCGAGGGCATATTTGCCTTAATCAAACCTGTGATTACATTCACCGAAGGGCGTTGTGTGGCTACAATCAGATGCAGTCCCGCTGCCCGAGCCAACTGTGCCAAACGGCAAATCGCTCCCTCCACTTCTCCGGGTGCAACCATCATCAAATCTGCCAATTCATCCACAATAATCACAATCTGCGGTAGCACTTCTAAATCTTCCCCATTGTTTTTCTTTTGGTTTTTGGCAACTTTATCATTGTATCCCTTAATATTTCGTACCTGAAATGTAGCAAACAACTGATAACGTCTGGTCATCTCCGCCACTGCCCAATTCAAAGCCCCCGCCGCTTTTTTGGGGTCGGTCACCACCGGATAAAGCAGATGCGGGATGCCATTGTACACACTCAATTCCACCACCTTTGGATCAATCATAATCAATTTTACTTCGTCCGGGGTAGCCTTATAAATAATACTTAAAATCAAGGTATTGATACACACGGATTTTCCTGAACCTGTTGCACCTGCAATGAGCAAATGAGGCATCTTTGCAATATCTGTCACCACAGCCTTACCCGCAATGTCTTTTCCAACTGCAAATGATAGCTTGGAATCGCTTTTTTGAAACTCTGTTGATTCCAATAATTCCCGCAGCATAACCGCTGTATTTTCTTGATTCGGCACTTCGATTCCAACGGCTGCCTTACCCGGAATGGGTGCCTCTATCCGCAAATCGGAAACTGCCAAATTTAATTTTATATCATCTGCCAAACCAACAATACGACTTACTTTCACACCCTGCTCCGGCTGTAATTCATAACGGGTTACAGATGGACCACAACTAGCATCCGTCACATGTACCCGAACCCCGAAGTTTGCCAAAGTCTGCTCCAACTTCTGCGCCGTCTTACGCAGATACACTTCATTGCTGCCGCTTACCTTTTTTCCCTGTGATAATAAATACAAAGGAGGAATTGCATAATCTCCACGCACCTCTTGCACTTCAACAAAAGGAACCTGTTCCATTGGTTCCACTATGCCCATCGAATCTTCTACCTTATGTTCTTCCTTTGGCTCTTCTTTTATTTTTGCTACACCACCGGGATAATCATCCATGGTTAGCTCCACCATATCTTGACTCTTTCGTTTCTTTTTCACTTTTGGGTTTTCTACACCGGAAATTAAACTTTCCGAGGGGAGCATAACCCCTTTTCCGGGCTGGCTTTTTCTCTCCAACTCTGCTTTTGCCCGCTTTTCTTCCTTGTTTTTATTGACCGTTTTCTGCCGCTCCCGCACATCCGCATAAACCTGTTTGCTTCGATTTCCCATCAAGGATAAAATGGGTTTCCCTGATAATACAATCAAACAAATCAATAATACAATTGAAACCACAATATAAGTACCAAGCACACCCAACAAAGATACAAAACCTCTCACCAACAAGCCACCCAACAAGCCACCACCATTTCGTAGCGTGGCAGAACGATTGTAAAAATCAAATGTCACCATCTCCATATCGTAAGAATGGGCAATCAACTCACTTAGCGTTGCGACACAAACAACAAGGATGCATATCAAAACTATCCGCAAATACTGTAAGTCTCGCTCTCTCTTTGCTGTTTTTGTCAAGGTTTTGCTCCTTGCCATGGATCTTTTTCTTGCATTTAAAAAACAAAACAAAAGAAACAAAAAAATCAAAATTGGCATAATATAAGCCAAAATACCAAAAACACCAAAGAAAAAGCCTGACACTACATCTCCTATCACGCCAATCCATCCAAAATTGCTTAAAAACAACAAAATGCAAACAGCCAATGACATCAAAATAGCTATCTCAAAATGAATCGCTGATGATGTTTTTTTCCGGTTGCTTGTATCCTTGCCCGTACTTGTTTTTTTGCTCTTATTTCCCGCCACTTATAACATCTCCCCTGATACACAAGTCTGCTCTTCTTTATAAAAACTTTTCTTCCAGCATTCTAACCATATTAAAATACAATATTTTACATTCTTCTTTTTTATCTTCTTGAATCAATTTCACACAAGGCCGGATATGACTTAACCAAATGCCTTGATAAATCTTATCTGAATCCGCTTTGGCATTGATACGGTTGACCAAAGTCGGTGCCACATTGTAATATGCCTCAACCACCTGCCTCCCCTCGGGAAAACAAAGCAAATAATCATCCCGATAGTCACGCAACAAATTCAGCTCATAACAATCATCCGGCTTGTCCAAACTGTGACAAACAGCAGTGGTGATATAACATAAGCCTTTTCTGAAACCACCATTGATGTTTTCTACAGTGGAAACACCAATTTTGCTACTGGGCATCTTTACATTCCACAACTCCACAATTCTATCCGTCAATGCACTTGTGTGCTCACTTTGCACAAGGCCAATCAAGGGTACAAAAAAAGCCACCATGTTCATATTGTGATCGACACCGTACAGCTCTCGTTTACGTTTTGAAGCCATTTCTTCCAACTGTCCGGCAATATAGCCGGGCAAAACATCCGCAATCGCTTCTATATTCCCCTCTGATTCATCAAGTGCTTCTTTGATTTCCCCAAGAAGCCCTTGATATTTATGCTCCAATGCATCAATTTTTTGTTTATAGCTTTTTTTATGAATACGCTCTCCATGGGTATCCTCATACATAGCAATCATTCCCGTTTTGATACTCTCAATATTCATCCGCTTCTCCTTAGATTTTTCTAGTGTTCATTCCAATTGTGATAAACATCTTGCACATCATCATCTTCTTCTAACAGTTCAAGTGTTTTATTAATATTTTTAATATCTGCAGGGTCTGTCAAATCTACATAAACCTGAGGAATCATCGTTATTTCTGCCTTTGCCATAACAAGACCTACTTCCTCCAATGCCAAACGTATCCGGCTAAAGTCTTCCGCTACGGTTAAAATCTCATAACTTTCTTCCTCTTCTCTAAAATCCTCTGCGCCCGTATCTAACACCAACAACATCAATTCATCTGCGTCCATATGCACATCTTCTTTGTCCAGAAAAATCTGCCCTTTTTCCTCAAACATGAAAGAAACACAACCCTGTGTGCCCACGCTGCCGTAACCTTTCGTAAAAGCATTGCGTACGTTGGAAGCCGTACGGTTTTTATTGTCCGTTAATGTTTTCACGATAATTGCTGTGCCACCGGGTCCGTATCCCTCATAAGTCGCATGCTCATAAGAATCTGCCGAACCCTCACCGGAAGCCTTTTTGATATTGCGCTCAATGGTATCATTTGGCATATTGTTTGATTTGGCTTTCGCAATCACATCACGCAAACGACTGTTATTGATCGGGTCGGCACCGCCTCCCTCTTTAACTGCAACGGCTAATTCTCGCCCGATTTTAGTAAAAATCTTACCTTTTGCCGCATCATTTTTTTCTTTTTTATGTTTAATATTTGCAAATTTTGAATGACCTGCCATCCATAGACGCTCCTTAAAGTATAATTACATGCACTCGTACCATTCTACCATTTTTCAGATAATTTATCAATTTTGCATTCGCATTTTTCGCATATTCAATCGTGCCAATATATAAAATACAAAAGCAGAAATCAAAAGAACAATCACACTAACCAAAGGCGAAATCTCATGATCACCCAGTTGATACGTAATTCCCATTACTTCTTGAAAGTCCTCTAAATATTCTGCCGGAATCCCATCAAAAGATAACTGCATCGGTATATCCATGATTACCCGTCGCAATAACACTGCCGCATGAGATGGCGGAAACAACTTTATAACTGTCTGCACTGTTTCCGGTAAATTTCCAATCGGTAAATAAATACCCATCAAAAACCCAATTAAAGTGCCTAATATCGTACTGACTGTACTAAAGGCACTATAACTTTTTAGAAATGACACAATAAAACATACCATTGCAGTATTTGTCAAACTGGACAGTAAAATAATCCCTACCACTTGCAGGTATGAAAGAATCGCCAAAGGCTCGCCGCCAACAATAAAAACAATATAAAGACTTAAACAAACAAAAGTCACAAGAGACATCAGTACACCTATCAGGAAAGCACTTAAAATATACCCACCCGTAATATGTTTTCTCTTTACAGGGGAAGCATAAAAGCCCTTGTTTATCTTTTTGGCTCGATCATTTACCACAACACTGAATGCACCCATCGCGGTTGTCATTGTCGCAACCGCTAATATCCCCGCTGTAAGCCAGCTATATTTTAATATATCAACCTCTTCATCCGGCAAATTCCATGTGGCGTCGGTACCCCACACATTCCCTAAAAAAACCACATACAATATAATAATAATAAATATTGCAAGCAATGAAAGTAACAAACTAATCCTATCTCGAAAATACAATTTCATGTTTCGTTTCAACAATGTAGTCATTGTAGCCTAGCCTCCTGCCCTATTATACTAATAAATGCTTCATCCATTGTACCTTGGGTCACTTGGAAGCTTACAATATGCCGCTGGCATTTTTCTAAAATTGGTAGTGCTGCCATCGTATCCGGTAATTCTATATGAATAACACTTCCGGCAACGATACATTGGATATCCATCGGAGCAAGTTTCGCTTGCAATTCCCCTATCGTTAGTTTTTCATTTGGAGCAATACGAAGGGAATCTAGCGCATACTTTGTTTTTAACTCTATCGGCGTACCTTTGGCTGCAATTTCGCCGTGATCCATCACAATAATGTAATCTGAATCTGCCGCTTCTTCCATGTAGTGTGTCGTTAAAAAAATAGTCATGCCTGTTTCTACTTGTAACCTTTTCATCGTATCCCAAATAGCACGCCTTGTCTGAGGGTCTAAACCCGTTGTAGGCTCATCTAAAAATAGAATTTTAGGCTTATGAATCAATGCAGCCGCAATATCCGCCCTGCGTCTTTGACCACCGGATAATTTTCCATATGGACGATTCAGGAATTCTGAGACTCCTGTTGTATCTATAACATCCACCATATTTTTTACAGAACATTTATGCTTTTCATACAAACCGGCACGCACAAACAAATTTTCCCGCACTGTAAGCATATCATCTAAAACACTATCCTGAAACACCACACCAATGCTTTGTCGAATAGATTTTGAATCTCGTCGTAAATCATATCCATCAACCGTAACCTCACCACTATCAAATTCCAATAATGTACAAAGGGTATCTATTGTCGTAGATTTCCCCGCTCCATTTGGTCCCAGGAAAGAGAACATCTTTCCCTCTTCCACATAAAAACTAATTCCCTTAACAGCTTGAAACGAGCCATAATTTTTAACAAAATTATTTACTTCAATTATCTTTTTCATGTCACAACCTTTTCATTAGATTTTTATCACATTTTCCATGCCCGTTTATCCCACAGTCCAGTATATCACTACATAAACATGGCGTCCAGTTTCTCTTTATTATTTGAACAGTTCGGAATCATACCATTTATCAAAACGAATAAACTTAAAAGGACGATGGATATCAATTGCAAATACGGGACAGTTATAGATACATCTCATGCACATATTACAACGTAATCCAAAACGAATCTTTTTTTCTTTCATAACAACATTTTTTTTCGGACAATTCCGTGCACACTTTCCGCAACAGATACAATCGCCCTTTGCATAAAAATGTTTCCCCATAATAATCGCACCCAACCATTCAGAACGTGCAATAAAAGCCAATATTTTTTTCGAACGAGAAACTTCATCCATAACATACGGATTTAATTCCAGAATCTCTTGTGCCATTTGCGGAATATCCTTCTTTGCTTTGCTTAATGTCTCAATCACGTCTCTTTTACTACGTTTGTGTGCAAAATTACACGGCATTTCAACTAATCTATCATAAAACACCTCATAACCACGCTTCGCTAATTTTTTTTTCAATAAATTAGAAGAAACATAATTTGTTATATCATCCAAGCTGCATGTATAAATAATAAATGTATGCATCCCTTCTGATTTTGGCAATTTTTTAGCAAAATCAATCACTATTTTAGGAGCATTCAAAGAATGGGTCGGGTAAGCAATACCCAATGCATCATATTCAGATAATGCCGCCAAATTGATATTTGCCTCTTCCATTTTAAAACAATCAACAGAGACACCACGTCTTTTCATTTCATCACTAAGCCTATCCATGACATATTTTGTCATTCCTGTTCCTGAAAAGAAACACATACACACTTTTTTCATTTTTTCACAATCCCTTTCATTTTGCTAGGGTCATTCAGCAATTTATTTCATGTGTAAGCACTTGCGTCTCTGCTCTAATTCCCCTATAATTATAGTACACGCTCCATCTTCTAGTCAACACAATCACCTCCTCTACAATGGGACCTACCAAATAAAAGAAAGGGATGTATGCCGTTTGATTTTGAACTACATCACACAATAAAAATATATGATTAAAAATACATCAACACCGAATCTTCGTATCACTGTTTACTGCGCTTTATTTACAGCGCTGATTATCGTTGGAGGGTATATAAGTATCCCGATTCCAATTGGTCCTGTCCCAATCGCATTGGCTGATTTCTTTGTAATGCTTGCCGGATTATTTCTAGGTTTTAAATACGGTCTTATCAGCACAACATTGTATCTGGTTTTAGGTGCGATTGGTCTGCCTGTTTTCGCTGGTGGAACAGCCGGACTTGCCGTTCTATTCGGCCCGACCGGCGGTTTTTTGTTTGGTTATTTGTTCATGGTCGCATTCATTGGTTTTATTTCCGACAAGATGAAACCGGCCATTCCTACTTATTTACTTTCCTTGATTGTCGGAAATATACTACTTTACTCAATTGGTGTACCATGGCTGAGAATCGTAATGCATTTCAACTGGGCAGAAGCTTTTGCAGTCGGTTTCGTACCATTTATCGCAGGTATTGTTATCAAAATTGCTGTAGCTGTCACGTTAAGCCATAAGCTTTTACCTCCATTTAAACGAACCCACGCTTTTTCTTCGATGCAACAAATTGATGGGGGCGATGAATAAATGCCTACTTTAGAAACCAAAAACCTAACACATATTTTTCCCGATGGCACCATAGCCATTCAAAATATTTCCTTACAAGTAAAACCCGGAGAATTTCTCATCATTGCAGGTGCCAATGGTTCTGGCAAAACCGTCTTAATACGCCATCTAAATGGTTTATTTACCCCTACAAAAGGAACCGTGCTTTTAGATGGGAAAGCAATTACAGCAAACATTGTGGAAGCCCGTAAGAAAATCGGCTTAGTTTTTCAAGACTCTGACAGTCAAATTGTTGGCCAAACAGTAGCTGAAGATGTTGCTTTTGGCCCTGAAAACCTCAAGTTACCCCCTCATGAAATTGATACGATTACAAAAAGAGTTTTAGAAATAACAAATCTTACTGCTCTTTCTACACAAAACCCTCACGTTTTGTCCGGTGGACAAAAAAGAAAATTGGCCATCGCCGGTGTATTGGCCATGCGTCCTGAAATCATTCTATTTGACGAACCTTTCACAGGACTGGATTATCCGGGTGTTATCAGCATTCTGAAACAAATCATCAATCTACATAAAACAGGTCACACCATTATTCTCGTAACACATGAATTAGAAAAGGTGTTGGCTCATGCAGATAGATTGGCAATTTTACATAAAGGGCAACTGATGGAAATTGGAACACCCAAGGAGGTAATCCTCCACTCTAAACACTACGGCATAAGAATGCCTCTTAAAAATAACGAGGAGATTCATTTAATGACATGGCTGGAATAACTTTTTTTCATTATATCCATAAAAATACCATACTACACAAAATGGATTGCCGATTAAAACTATTATGTCTTATTCTGCTCAGTCTTTCCGCCGGCTTTGCAACCAAATGGTTGCACTATTTTGTAATCATATGCATCATAACTCTGGCCATAATAATCGCAAGGCTTCCGATTGCTGCATTACTAAAAGACATGAAATTCTTTGCTATTATCATTTTGATTGTATTTATCTCAAATGCTTTTACAATACCCGGTGAGCAAATACCAAATTTTCCAATTTCAAATGTTTCCATACAAGGAATCACCGCAGGTCTTCGATTCGCCGGACGACTCATCATTATTCTTATGATTTGTACCGCCATAACGGGAACAACTTCACTTATGGCATTAAAAAATGCCATAGAATGGCTCTTGCGCCCGATTCCTTTTATCCCTGAGGTGAGGATTGCAACCATAATAAATCTTACTTTTGTATTAATACCCCTTATATTTGATAATTATGTAGAAATAATAAGCGCACAAAAATCCCGATGTATACAATTAAACAAAAATCCAATCCGAAGAATTCGCTTAATTACCTTACCCTTACTCAGTCAGTCCTTACGACGAGCAGACGAAATCGCTTATGCCATGGAATCCAGATGCTATTCTGAAACAAGGAGCTCATACATACACAAAACCAACAAAATAGACTGGATTATCCTAGGTACTTGTCTTATGATTCTTATATTTGCTTTATTTTTATAAAAACTTTATTTGCTACCTTTTAAAGAATCTGGACTTCACCAAATACAAGCGTTTTTATTTCACCCTCTAAGGTCCGTACAATTAACTGACCATATTCGTTAACATCCAATGAAATTGCCTTATATTTTTCTTTGCCTTGTACCACAATAATTTCAGTGTTTAACATAAATAATCGCGCTTTATATTGAAGAAATAGCTTTGCTTCATCAGGTTTATCTGCACAGAGTACACGATTTATAATTTCAGCCGCTAGTTGATTTCTGGTAACCAAGGAGGTGCCCTCCGGATAAATAGAAGTTGCGATATCTCTAAGTTCTTTCGGAAAATCTTCCTGTTTTACACTAACATTGATACCAATACCAAGAATCATTTTATTTGTATCTTCATTTTCAGATACTGTAATAACTTCGGTTAATATACCACATATCTTTCTACTATTTAAAAAGACATCATTCACCCACTTTATAACGGGATACACATGACATATTTTTTCTATTGTTTCACACACACACACCGCCGCATAAGCTGTAATTGCTACTGGATTATGAAATCCCAACTGTTTTGAATCCAAAACAAAACTCATATACAGTCCGGTCCCTCGCGGAGAAAAAAACGACCTGCCTTGCCTCCCCTTGCCGGCTATTTGCCGTTCGGCAAGTATCACTGTTCCATGGGTTGCACCCGCTTCTACTTGTGCTTTTGCTTCTCGATTTGTAGAATCTATCTCCGGATAGATTTGGATATCCTCCACCAAATCTGCTGACATCAGCAATAACATTATCTCCTCTTGCACAAGTCTGTCCAAATCTCTGTCTTTTACACCCATCGTAAACTACCTCATTCATCCATAACCTATACCTATCTTCTCTATACTAATTTTTTCCACCTGATCCGGAAAATTATCCATCATAGAACAAACCGCCAACTTATAACCATCCATCCAAATTTGTTTGAAAAACGGCAATGCCTTTCGATTCTTATCCAACAAAGAAATACCGGCATCTGTTATTTTAAAACAAAAAGAATCCAAGGGAATCGCCATCCCACTCCCGATCCATTTCAAATAACTTTCCTTCAACGTCCATAATGAAAAGAAATAGTCCAACTGGTGTATGATACTTTGTTGAAACAAATCCTCATATTCCGATTTAGAAAAAAAACGATAGGCAATCTTTAAGTCAATCTCTTTTATTTGTTCAATATCAATACCCACTTCTTGTTCACTAAAAGCACAAACAACAAAATCACCTGAATGAGAAATATTAAAATGAACGGGAATATTTTTCACATATGGTTTCCCCGCATCACCTTTTAATATTTCAATTTCTTCATTTCTTAAGAAAAATTGCTGACCTATTATGTGACGAACCATTAATTCCCCATACAACGTTCGTAAAGCATCTTCTTTAAATTTAAAGCGACTGCACTTGTCTCTATTTTCTTTTGAAATCATTTGCAGCAACTCATGGTACCTTTTTTGATTTAAGGATGGTTCGATTTTTGATACATAAATACAATTTTTAATTTTTCTTCTCACTTTCATCTTAAACATATCTTCTTGACATTCTCCAAACTGATAAGAAAAAGAAAATAATCGAGGTTGCCGCTAAAACAAGTACGCCATCAAACATCGTAAGCTGATAACCATTAATCACATAAATAACCCCCATATCTTCTTGAAATTGTTGCAAATATTGAGCCGGAATATGTGAGAACGCATCCTCTGCAATACCATCAATAAACAAGCGTCTAAATAATTTTGTTGTATACGATTGAGGGAAAAAACGGATCAAACTCTGAACCACGCCCGGCAACTCTCCCATTGGAACGTAAATACCCATCATAAAACCAATCAGAGTACCTAAAATAGTAGAAATGGCAGCAAAAGCTTGGTTTGTCTTGATGAACATAGTAAAGAAAAAAATCATAAATGCATTCAACAAAACACTCAACAATATAACACCTATCGTTTTTAACATGTTCAGCACCGACATCACATGGCTTCCTATAATCGCATTGTAGGAAATCAAAACGACAAAAATAATCACACTCATGATTGTTCCCACAAAAAATGCACCCAACGCATAACCCGCAACAATTCGATAGCGCTGTACCGGGGTCGAATAAAAATCTTTATAGATATGACTTACTTTATCATTTACCATAACAACAAAAGCCCCTTTTGTTGTTGTCACTGTCGTTACACCTAGAATCCCGGCAAATATCCAATTGTTAACCACCTTTGAAACCTCTTCGATATCTCCCCCATATTCCTGAGAAAAAGTGTTACTTAAAAATAAAACAAACAATGCGATGATCAGTAATACCGATAATAAAGAAAAAAACACACCCATTTTGTCTCTAAAATAAATCAATAAATTTCTTTTTGCCAATGTTAACATCTATGTATCCTTTCTGCCTGTTATATCCAAAAAAACATCATCCATCGTTCCATTAATGATTTCAACATTGATGATATCCTCTTCAAATTGTGTAACGAAAGGAATCGCCTCTACCGTTGAATCCAGTTTGATTTCAATCACTTCGCCTTTTTGCGAAAACTTAATTTCATCTGCTATGAGCTTTTTTTGGAATACTTCCGAGCTTTTTGGTACAATCTTTAATAAATCATGGCAATATTTTTGTTTTAGCTCCAAAGGCGTTCCTTTTGCTAAGATTTCACCATATCCCATAATCGTAATATAATCAGATTGTTCTGCTTCCTCCATGTAATGAGTCGTTAGGAAAACAGTAACCCCTTTTTCTTTTTGCAAATTTCTAATCGTTGCCCAAATATCTTTCCGTGTTTGAGAATCCAAACCCGTCGTTGGCTCATCTAAAAATAAAATTTTAGGTGTATTAATAAGTGCTCTGGCAATATCGGCTCTTCTTCTTTGCCCACCGGACAATTTTTCATACGGACGGTGAAGAAATTCTCCCAGCTGTGCAATTTCAATCACCGCTTCCATACGCTCTTTCAGTTTTTTTCTTGAAAATTTATAGAATTGCCCCCTAATCTTTAAATTTTCATAAACAGTTAATGTAGCATCCAGTAAACTCCTTTGAAAAACAATTCCGATTGATTTTCTGATTTCAAAATCATTTTTTCCCAATTCATAACCATTGATTACTACCTTTCCGCCATCCGGCTTTAGAAGCGTACAAAGGATGTCAATCGTGGTTGATTTTCCTGCACCGTTTTTCCCCAAAAACGAAAACATTGTCCCTTGTTCTACATAAAAATCAATCCCTTTAACCGCCTCAACCTCTTTTCCTTGCACAAAGTAACTTTTTACCAATGATGTAACTTCTATAATTTTTTCCATTTCCATCTCCATACTTAAACTTCATGAGATAAATTCCCCAGAATCTGATCCTGCGCTTCATCCAATCTTTCTAAAATTTGAATAAATTCTTCCACCATCACTTCAATTGTGTTCTCTTTAAACAAATCCGTGCGATATTTAAAAACTACCATATAATCACTTTCGAACACACGAATCGAACAAGCTAAATCAAATTTTGCTTCCCTATCTATTATATCAAGCTTGACATCTTCAAATCTCAACCCCTCTACATTTACGTCTAATACATCATCCGCTCTTTCCAAAAATGTGTAATGAACCTTATATAAAGGCATTCTCGATTCATCTTTTTCAGATTGTGGATCAAATTTCTTTGCCAATGCCGCAAAAGAAACATCTTGATTTTCATAAGCCATCAAGCAATTCTCTTTTACTTCTTGTAAAAACCCAATCAATGACTTTTCTTTTTCCGGCTTACTACTCATCAGTAACCGATTTACAAATACCCCTTGCATGTTTTCTGTATCTCGGTGCGTCCTTCCGGAAACAGAACTCCCTACCACAACACCTTCTGCAACACTGTATTTACCAAGCAAAATCATAATCATGGATAACCATGACATGTATTCCGTCATATCCAATTTCTGACCAATACGAACTATTTTTTCACACAATTTTTGATCCAATTTTTTTACAATCACATCCGCTTCAAATTTCTTTTCTTTTGATCTGGGGTAATCCTCCGGCAATTGTAATTTTGGCATACCTTTTGCAAAATGATTGTTCCAATACTCCCATTGAGAATCCAGTTGTCTTCCCAACATCCATTCACTATAATCTTTATACTGTAGTCGCACAGGAGAAAGGCTACCGCCTGTATATAAAGTGATGAACTCTTCCAATAACAACTCACTGGATATACCATCTGAAATAATGTGATGTGAATCCAAACAAAGCAAAAACGCTTCTTCCTCTATTTTGATGACTTTTGCGCGCATCAACGGAACAGCAGTCAAATCAAAAGGACGAACAAAATCAGAAGCAAGTGTTTCTATACTTTCCCCGGCGGAATACTCTTCGTATGTTATATCCATTTCTGCCCTGTCATGGATTTTCATAACCGTTTCACCGTTCACCAAATGGAAACTTGTTCGCAATATTTCATAACGTTGCATTAAAGTTTCAAACATAGCTTCCGCCTTTTCCGGATCAAATGCCCCAGTCACTTTAAATGCCATCGGAATATTATGTGATATTTCCAATCCATTATAATCCCACAACTTACCCGTTAAGAAATACATTTTTTGCGAAAACGAGAGTGGATAATACTCCTTTTCCTCTGCCTTAGGAATCGGCTCATACATTCCGCCACCCTCTGCAACGGCGAAACAAATCCCTGCAACCGTAACCCTTTGGAAGATATCTCTTATGCTTATTCGAACACCGGTTGCTTCTTCAATTCGGTTCACCAACAAGGTAGCCTTTAACGAGT
>WRBB01000029.1 GCA_009779895.1 Lachnospiraceae bacterium | reverse complement strand
TTGGCTAAACAGTCGCGAATTGAGACAATTGGTAAGAATCACATTTAGGGCAAGGATAGGTAAAGCTAAAATGCCCTTTATGTTTACCCTAAATCTGTTACTTACCTTATGAATTATAGCACAACCTACACCACTTCATTCAATATTTTTCGTTTCAGAACATCGAGTTTCTTCAGCTGACAAATGATTCCATCTGTTAATATTACATCTTCTTCCGCTGCAATTTCTTCTACTGTTTTATAACCAAATAATAAACTCGTCAAAGCACCTATGGTAATGACCCCATCGGAATTCTCCGTTTCTTTCACTTGTACCCCTGTTTCTCCCATTGAATTGCTTAAATGCCAGATTCGGCTGTTTTGCCGCAAAATGGTATCAATCACCGCAATCGAACAATCTATGCGTTCTCCTACTTTCACCGTCAATGCTGATAAAAATGTAGGTAAATGAATAATCCGCGCCATAATCATAGGTTTTTCTTCTTGAATCCATGCACCTGTTACCCCAATCCATTTCATTGAACTTGTTTTCTCCGTATTCAAATCCTTTACGGCTTTTAAAAACAATGTTTGATATCCTTTTAAAAACAATGGCTCCCGAATGATTATCTTTTCTTCTTCCAAACCATACGCAAACAAACCAACGATTTTACCATCTTCTTTTAACAAGGAAATGCCACCATCTTGACTTTGTTGCTCTAATAACAAACTTTGATAATATGTTTCATCATGTTTACAATATACTTGGTTATTCTCTGTAATATTTGAAGCAAAAAACAGGGCCATAGCCTTGCCATCACCCAACTTCGCTTCAACAATCTCCCTATTTTTATGTTCTATCGTAAGATCTTCCATCGTAAGATTTTCTATCACAACATCACGCTGTCCCTGTTTATAAATAAAACGAAAATCATAGGGTGCATATATCTTCTCTGCCGCAGGCATCAAAAAAGTGAATGGTTCTTTATTTGCATACATATACGCCATGCTCTTTTCCAATAAAACTTTCATATAACCACGTTTTCGATATACCACATCCGTTGCAACTGCCACAATATAATGACTCAAAAATTCGAAATTTCCAACATGCATCTCATATGGATTGAGATGTATCATAGAATGTATTTCCCCATCTTCTTCTATTACAAAAATATCATTATCACGAGTTTTTATAAAATAATAAAAATCTATAAAAGCCGAACTATCTTCCGTAAAAATACGTTCATACAATGCTCTGGTCTGAGCATGTTCTTTTTTTTCTAACAGGCGCAACAACATAAATCCACTCCATTCTCATTTATGCGAATGATGCTTTTTGCAACCACCGCAACCTACATGAGGAAATTCTGAATCAGCCACGGCAAAACTACTGATATTAGTAATTTTCTCCAAAGAACAAATCGCTTGAGCAGAAATACCCTCCCCTGCACCGGAGAAACCCAAACCCTCTTCCGTCGTTGCTTTTACATTGATTTGCACCAATGAAATCCCCAACACAGCTGCAATATTTTTTCGCATTTCCTCTATGTATGGTTTCATTTTGGGTGCCTGTGCAACTATAGTGCTATCAATATTTCCAATGATATAACGATTTTCTTCTATCAATGTACCCACGTTCTCTAATAGTGTTAAACTGGAAATCCCTTTATAAATGTCTTCTGTATCAGGAAAATGAGAACCAATATCTCCAAGTGCCATGGCACCTAATAAAGCGTCCATAATACTATGCACCAAAACATCTGCGTCCGAATGACCTGCCAACCCTTTTTTATAAGGAATACGTACACCACCAAGAATCAAATCACGTTCCTCTACCAATTTATGAACATCATAACCGAAACCAACACGCATTTACTTCTCCTTATTCATATCTTTTACACTCACATCACTGTTTGTTTCTTCATCACGTTCTTCTATTAAATCTCCATCATTTTCTTGTTGTTCTTCCACGTTCTTTTTGTTTTCCAAAAGAAAACCACGTATTGCCCAACCTACAATACCTACACCTAAAATCATAAATAAAATCGCTACCGCAGACATGGGTATATAATGGGTTGGTTGTTCTTCACGCAAATTCTGCAACAAGGAAAAACCCAAATAAGCCAAATAACCACCTGCTACTAAGCGAATAATATTGCTACCTCTTCGATTCATCTTTTCTCATTCCTCCTAAATTGATACACGTTTTCTTTTGTCACAACGTTACTATTTCCACATATACCAATCAAAAAATCCTGTGGAACGTGGTCTACGTATTCCCACCTCGATGGTTGCATAATCAACAGAGGCTTCTATCCTACGTATCTCTCTTTCAACTATCTCAATCTCCAATAGCGTCTCACCAATTTGTGTTTCCAGCAAAATCAAATCATGCATCTCTTCCGTCGCCTCTCGTAAGGCTTGAAATTGTTCTACTTGTAAAAGCAAAACATCTCTCTTTGAACGAAACTCTGCAAATTCCGCTGCTGTATTTACAGTATCTAAACTCAAATAATCAATCACTTCTATTTCTCGCAATTGCAATAACATATTCTGATAATATTCTATGGGAATGTGCGTCATAAAATGAGGTCGTCCACCATCCTTATAGGAATCATGAATCTCTCTTGTATTGAAACTAATCACGGTTCCCTGGTATTTTTCGATTAAGTATTCCAAAACACTTAAAACGTCACTTACATCTTCCGTTATAATCACAACTCTAGCTCGATGTCGCATAGGTTCTCCGGCTACAATAGGCATTTCCAAAATTCTTTCATAATGGCCGGTTATTTCCGGTTCATCCGCTTGTTCATGTTCACAATCCGTTTCCAACTCATGTTCACATTCTGTCGTTGAAACAACAGAATCAAACATAGATGTACAACCCGTCAATAACAAAGTGAATGCTAATACAAATATCATCCTTTTTATTACCATCTTCTTATTTTTCAAAAACATTTATCTTGCTCCTTTTTGGTTGTTTTTTTATACAATTCGTTTAAATTTTTTTTCTAACTCCCGTTTGGTAAATGAAATAATCGTTGGTCTGCCATGGGGACAAAAATAAGGGTTTTCTAAGGTCAACAATTCTTCCATTAATTGATCAACCTCTGCGCCTGACAATCGTTGATTTCCTTTTACTGCCGCCCGACAAGAAATCGACGCAATTTTTTCATCCACCAGATCTACCGCCATATTCGAATGAATTCCTGCTGCCAATGCATCCAACATTTCTATCAAAAGCTCTTTTTTTGCCAATGAAAATAAATTTCCGGGCACAGCTCGCACTGCATATTCTTCCCCTCCAAAAGAATCAATCTCAAAACCAATCCTCGTAAAACTGGATAGATACGTTTCTAATAAATTTGCTTCGCTCATATGCAATTTCAAAATAATAGGTGGGCTAATCTGTTGGGAAGTATGCTCCCGTGTTTTTAAATCTTTCAATGTACGTTCATATAGCACTTTTTCATGGGCCGCATGCTGATCAATTATGTACAAACTTTCTTGAAAAGCAACCAACCAATATGTATCAAAAACCTGTCCAATCAAACGATAATTCGGTTTATGCACACCTTTTAACAATCCTGCTTCGATAAGATGCAACTGTTCGTTACTCGTATCTTCTCTTTTATCATAATACTGATGCACCCGTTCCCGCATTTTTGTAATAAAATACGCTTCCCCTTTTTCCTGAAGCGTATCCGCCTGCTGAATAGTAGGACTCATGGTAGTACGATTACTTTGGGGACGCAACAAAAACGGGCTGCTGCTCTCTTTTGTAACATGAGATTCGGACATCTCCTTTTTCCCTTTGCTAGGAGTAGGTAATTCCACTTTTGGGATCAATTCTGGCTCTAATAAAGTCTGATGAACACAGTCATATATATTTTGAAATACTTCCTGATGATTTTGAAAACGCAATTCCATTTTCGTCGGATGTACATTTACATCCACCTGCTCTCCATCAATGGTAAAATGCAACACCACAAAAGGAAACTTATGTTGCATCACAAAGTTTTTATAACCATCCTCTATACTTTTTGAAATCATAGCACTTTTAATATAACGCCCATTGACAAAAAAGGTCTCATAACTACGATTGCCTCGATTTATCTCCGGCTTACCTAAAAAGCCTTTGATTCCAAAGCCCTCTTTGACATAATTCACCTCTAATAAATGATTCGCTACTTCTCTGCCATATAGGGCATAAATTACATCTTTTAACTTTCCGTTGCCTGCTGTCCGCAGTTTCTCTTGCTTATTATGAATAAATGTAAAAGCAATTTCCGGGTGAGATAAAGCCAAACGAATAAGCAAGTCTTGTACGTGCCCACCCTCTGTTGTTGCTGATTTCAAAAACTTCTTTCGTGCCGGTACATTATAAAATAATTGACGAATAAAAAATGTCGTACCATCAGGTGCCGCAGCATCTTCCAAAGAAACTTCCTGCGCTCCCTCTATTTTGTAGTTAGTACCCATAAGTTCATCTTTTTGTTTGGTTATTAATTCTACTTTGGCAACCGCTGCAATACTAGATAATGCTTCACCGCGAAAACCCAATGTCTGAATCACATTCAAATCTTCCACTTGGCGAATTTTACTGGTAGAATGACGCAAAAAAGCTTTCGCAACATCTGCCTTGGCAATGCCATGTCCATTGTCAGAAATGCGAATCAAAGTAATACCACCGCCCTCAATCTCAATAAGAATATTCGTACCACCTGCATCAATAGCATTTTCCACCAATTCTTTCACGATGGAAGCCGGACGTTCAATGACTTCTCCTGCTGCGATTTTATCTATTGTAATCTGATCTAATACTTGAATTTGTGACATCAAAACTCCTTGCTTAAGTATTCCAAGTCTACAAGCTCTTTCAATGGTATTATATCCTTAATCTCATTTGAGTGCAAACTTAAGTATGTTAAATGAATCAAAGCATCTCAGAAATCTTCACACTTTTATTTGTTGCATCCAATCCAATCTCTACTCCAATTGGCATAGTCAGCATCGGATGGGTGTGACAACAATCAAAATCAGCAAGCAATGGTATCTTCTGCCCATTTAAAACTTCTAATAAAATTTCATATGGTTTTTTGCCTGTTTTCTGGTCATGAAACTGCTCATGCTTACCAAGGATAATACCGGATACTTTATCGAAGATACCATTGGCTTTTAAATGTGCAAAACAACGTTCTGTAGTCGCGGCATTTTGTGTGCAATCTTCAATCATCAAAACATCACCTGATTTTATGTCAGGCATATATTCGCTACCCCAAATACCCAGCATTGTTTCCAAATTTCCACCAATCAAACGACCGCTTGTTTTTCCTCTATTGACACAAATCCAATCATTTTCGTACCGCTCTTTTTCTTTTGTTTTTTCTTCCCAGTTAACAAATTCATCCGTCCAATAAGGTGGTTTTTTTAATGCATAAGGCAATTCCACCTCTTGGACCAAAATATCATCAAAATATTCATATGTAAAATCAACAAAAGGAGCAAACTCACCAAAAGACGGAATCAAGGCAGGCCCATAAAAAGTAGGGATACCTGTCTTTGCATAAATCGCCAGAAGAATCGCTGTCACATCAGAATAACCAATCATAATCTTTGGATTTTTAGCAAATGTTTCATAATCAAGATAAGGCAGTATAGAATTTGAATTCCAACCACCAATCGCTGACATAATACACTTTATCTCCGGATTACGAATCAATTCATTTAACTCTTCTGCCCGTTCTTGGATATTGCCGGAACGGTAAAAATCTTGCTTGCCAGTAAGATTTCCTGTATGGATATGAAATCCTTTCTCTTCCAAAAATGCCTTTCCGCGCGCAAACCGCTTAGGTGCCGTAGCAGTCGCCGGTGCCGATGGGGAATAAATACCGATAACATCGCCTTTTTTTAACGAACTAAATTTCATACTCCATTCTCCTTTTATGTATATTTTCCTAAAATCTTCTTTGCTTTTTCTCGGATAATCTCTCGAATGTGCTTTGGCTCCAACACTTCAATATGCACACCATATTGTAATATAAAACCATAAAGCCAATCCGTTTCGGGTATCTGCGTCGTCACAATAAAACTATCATCTGTTTGCTTTTCTATTTCACTTTCATCAAAGTCATCAAACATCTGATATGTCATTTCCGGCTCAATGCGAAACACAAAAGTTTTGAAATCATCCTGTGAATGTCTTGAATTTGAATTCATTGAAATATCAACGGAATCCCGATGCACAAAATGCTCTGAAGTTTTCAGGAAATTCTTCAACCTTGTTAATTTATATATTCTCATATCTTGCTTGTCCAAACAAAAACCTTTCAAGTACCAAGAATGAGATTTGAAATAAAGTTGCAACGGTTCAACAGAACGAGCACTTTTTTCACCATAACTATTATAATAATCAAACCGAATGATAAACTGCTCCAAAATAGCACTTTTTAACGCATGAAATAAATCATTTTCCCAATACCAATCCGTAAAATCTACTTCCAACCAGTTGATCGCAGTCTTATTAAATATGGTAGACATCTTTTGCAAAACTTTATTGGTATCACCTGACTTTACGTGGGATAAACCATGTAATGCAGATAAAATTTCTCTTTGCTCCTGCTCACTCAAAATTGATTTATTCAACACAAACTCAGGCAACAAGCGGATACCCCCACCCTTGCCTTTTTCTGTATACACGGGAATACCGGCCGAACTTAATATATCAATATCCCGATAAATAGTACGGTTTGACACATTAAGTTCACTGGCAAGTTCACCGGCTGCCACTTTTTTCTTATGTAGCAAAATGTAAATAATTTCAAATAATCGGTTGATCTGCATTTTAAGTTACCTTTGGAAATTCATTAAACCAAGCCCGCTTTGCAAAGGGCTTTTTATTTGCATGAGATAACGGTTGGGATGCAATTCCAATTGGTAAAAAGCAAATAAGATCATAATCTGCAGGAACACCCAAAATATCTGCCATCTGCGCCCCAATTTTATCTACATCTGTAATTTGCCCCTCATACCAACAACTTTGGTATCCCAGTGCAATCGCCGCCAACAACATATTTTGAATTGCAGCTGAATAGTCTTGTATATGAAAACATCTACCCCGATATGCAACAATTTTTTGTGTCAACACACAGATCATGGCCGGAGCCGTTTCTGCAACACTAGGACAAATAACCCCACGCAATTTACGCAATTGTTCTGCGTCATCAACAGCAATCAAACTGGTTGTTTGCTTATTGCATCCGGATGGTGCCGCCAAACCGGCTTCCATAATCTGAATCAAATCACACCTTGGTACTTCTGTGTTTTTATATGTGCCACGATAACTGGTTCTATTTTTTATAATATCTAAAATCACTCCGAACTCCTTTCTGCTACATCCTATTTTTAAATAATCTCAATCCCCGTTTTCTCTTTTTTCTTAAAATCCCGATACAGTAAACTAGGTTGTATTCCTGTGTTATTTTGATATTTCCCACTATCGTATCCGTCAAAATCGCCCTCTAATGTATGATAGTAAATCTGACCGATTTCTACCATGGGATAAATTTTCACGGGATGAATGCATTGGATTTCCAATGTCCAAAAGCCCGAAAAACCAATATCACCAAATCCTGCTGTTACATGTATAAACAAACCCAAGCGACCAATGGAAGAACGGCCCTCCAACATAGGAACATATTTGTTGGTACAGGTTTTTTCATACGTACGCCCCAAATATAATTTTCCCGGCTGAAGCAACAAACCATCTTCCGGAATCATAATGGATTTTGTATTCAAAGGCTTTTGCATATCCAAAATTTCATCGGTATAAACGAGTAACTCATTGTGCAAACGCAAATTGTAACTGTTTGGATTGACAAAACGCTCATTAAAAGGGGTAATATCAATGTTGCCCTCTCTAATCTGTGCCAAAATCTCTTTGCCTGATAAAATCATGAACCTATCCTCCATTTTATATTCATTTCTTTATCAATTGTGCGTTAAATATGTCAGGATGTCAAGGATACCTTTTAAATTTTCTTTCCCATGCAAATGGATATCGTCGAATTTTCATAAGGATAAAATTTCTCTATTTCTTGGTATCCCAATTTTTGATACATTTTAATGGCATTTACAAGCTCTTTACTAGATTCTAAAACAAGTTCTTGGTATCCTTGTTTCTTAGCTTCTTCTTCTACTTTTCGCATCAATTTTTTAGAAATACCCAAACAACGAAAGCCATCCTCTGTAAAAACCCGTTTTACCTCTGCCCTTTTTTCACCTTTATCTTTAAAACCTGCACAAGCAATGGGTTTATATTCAAAATAAGCCACAAAAACATCATGCACAACATCTAAATGATTATCTATATGAAATTCTTTTCGCAAATCAGTGCCAATCAACGCATCTGCCTCCAAATCAAGCTTTTTGCATAAAGAAATAAAATCCGCATTCTTGCCATTTGTATAAATAATTCTTATTTCCATAATTGTACCCCATAGTTATTCCTAATGAAACAATACCACGTTTTTACTATAACATTTTTATAAAAACATTTCATTCATAATCCGGTTGACAGTTATATATTTTATATAGTAAGATAACAGTCGTGGCAGTACATATCTTTCCACATTTGCGGAAGTGTCGGAACTGGCAGACGAGCAAGACTAAGGATCTTGTGAGCATTATGCTCGTGAGGGTTCAAGTCCCTTCTTCCGCATCCGATAAAAACTCTGTAACCCTAGAGGTTATAGGGTTTTTATATATAAATTCCAAAGAAATGTCTTGCATAAACAAAGAAATCAACATCACACAAGTACGGAGGAGCATTGACATGAAATTTATCAAAAGCATACCCATGGCAACTTGCGGCATAAGCCTTAGTCTTGCAGCCCTAGGCAATCTACTACTGCCCTTGCCCTATGGTGCCAGAATACGTTATGGTTTAGGTATCTTTTCTTTTGCTGTATTAATTCTATTTCTCCTAAAATGTTTTTTAGATCATGCCCATGCCAAAGAGGAATTAAAAACACCTGTTCCTATGAGCGTTTTACCCACAGTTACCATGGCATCCATGCTCCTTACCACTTACATCCGGCCACACATTCCTGTAGTGGCACTGTTTCTCTGGTATTGTGCCGTCGTAATTCACATTTGTATTATACTGGTTTTCTGTAAACGTTTTGTTTTTAACTTTCAACGAAAAAATGTTTTTCCCTCATGGTTTGTTCAAGGTGTCGGAATGGTAACCATCAGTGTAACCGCACCTGCCATGGGTGCGGTACAAATTGGGCAAATTGTCTTTTATATAGGTTTTGTACTTTATTTTATTATTTTTACCCTTGTTGTCATAAGAATGAATACCGTTCGTACATTTCCGGAACCTGCGCGTAAAACAGTTGCGATATTTACTGCGCCTATGAGCCTTTTAACGGTAGGTTATTTTAATTCTTTTGTCTTTCAAGACCAAAGCATTCCCGCTTTGGTTTATTTCCTGCTCATTGGAGCTGCTGCAAACTATATTTATGTAACTTGCATGATGTTTTCACTGCTTAAAATAAAGTTTTACCCAACCTATGCCGCCTTTACCTTTCCATATGTGATCAGCGCGTTGGCATTTCGGTTGGGTTCTGATTTTCTGATGGAACGACATAGACTTACCTTTTTACCGGCAATTGCCAATGTCACCATGTGGATTGCAGTTGCGGTTGTACTATTTGTACTCATCCACTATATTCGATATTTCCGTTCCCAACTTAAATTTTAAGTCGGAATATATTTTATTTTATACTTTCGGCAACCCTGCTAGACCTGCTTGTATTTCTGCATCTGTTGGCACGTGATCACTTAATTGATGATCATGATATTTTCCATATGCCATCAAATCAAAATAACCTGTGCCGGTCAAACCAAATAGAATCGTTTTTTCTTCTCCTGTTTCCTTGCATTTTTGAGCCTCATCTAATGCCACTTTAATTGCATGACTGCTTTCAGGAGCCGGCAAGATACCCTCGCAACGTGCAAACTGCTCTGCCGCTTCAAAAATCTCTCTTTGACCAACTGCCCTGGCTTCCATCATACCATCCGCATATAGTTGTGACAAAATCGAACTCATGCCATGATAACGTAAACCACCCGCATGACTAGCCGCAGGCATAAAACGACTACCCAAAGTGTACATCTTAGATAAAGGTGTCACCATCCCGGTATCACAATAATCATACGCAAAAACACCTTTTGTAAAACTCGGACAAGACGCAGGCTCAACAGCGATGATTCTATAATCTGCTTCACCACGCAACTTCTCTCCCACAAATGGTGAAATCAATCCACCTAAGTTGGATCCACCACCGGAGCAACCAATAATCATATCCGGATGAATGTCATATTTATCTAAAGCAAGTTTTGTTTCTAAACCAATAATAGATTGATGCAACAAAACCTGATTTAAAACACTCCCCAATACATAGCGATAACCATCTTGCTTCACAGCTGCTTCAACAGCCTCAGAAATGGCACAACCCAAACTGCCGTTTGTATCCGGATACTCTGCTAATATTTTCCTACCAATTTCTGTATCCAATGAGGGAGACGGCGTTACACTGGCACCATAGGTTCGCATTACTTCACGGCGGAATGGTTTTTGTTCATGAGATAACTTAACCATAAAAACTTGGCAATCCAATTCAAAATAGGCACAAGCCATAGAAAGAGCGGTGCCCCATTGCCCTGCACCCGTTTCTGTTGTCACACCTTTTAAACCCTGTTCTTTGGCATAATACGCTTGCGCAATCGCAGAATTTAATTTGTGACTTCCACTTGTATTATTACCCTCAAATTTATAATAAATCTTTGCAGGCGTCTGCATTTTCTCTTCCAAACAATACGCCCGAATCAAAGGAGATGGGCGATACATCATATAAAAATCACGAATACGGTCTGGAATTTGAATAAAAGCAGTATTATCATCCAATTCTTGTTTCACCAATTCTGCACAAAAAACGCCCTCTAAATCTTTTGCTCCCATCGGTTGCAATGTTTCCGGATTTAAAAGTGGTGCCGGTTTTTTTTGCATATCAGCACGCACATTATACCACTCTTTTGGCATCTCTTGCTCTTCTAAATATATTTTATAAGGTATCTCTTGCTGTTTCATTCCTTTATCCCTTCTTTCCGATTTCTTGATTTTTTTATAAAAACTCCTATCTTGAAAAATTCTTGATAGGAGTAATCATCGCTTTATGCAATTTTTGCCTTTGCTTGCTCTGCCAATATGGTAAAACCATCTTTATCATTTACGGCCAAATCAGCCAACATCTTTCTGTTCATATCAATTTCAGCCAATTTCAATCCGTGCATAAATCTGCTGTAAGAAAGTCCGTTTAATCTGGCTGCCGCATTGATACGGGCAATCCACAGTTGACGCATTTGACGTTTACGTTGCTTTCTGCCGGCATAAGAAGTAGCCAACGCTCTCATCACAGATTGTTTTGCAACTCTGTATTGTTTGGAACGCGCACCTCTATATCCTTTTGCTAACCTCAATACTCTATTTGATTTTTTCTTGGCATTTACACCACGTTTAATTCTTGCCATGTCTGAATCCCTCCTTTTATGACTTCCACTTTTATAAATATGGTAAAACTTTCTTCATGTTTTTAATGTTACTGGCATCTGTCATAGCAGGTTGTCTTAAATTTCTTTTTCTCTTGGCAGATTTCTTGGTCAGGATATGGCTTTTATAAGCTTTATTTCTTTTTAACTTGCCTGTTCCTGTCACCTTAAAACGCTTTGCAGCGGCTCGCTTTGTTTTAATTTTTGGCATTCTAAACTCCTCCTAAATTTAACTTTCACACATAAATCACATGTGCCTTTTTATTTTTAACGTTTTTCAGTTAAAATCATTGTCATGCTACGACCTTCCAGTTTACCAACTTTTTCTATCACTGCAATGTCTTCCAGCAATTTCGCAAAATCATCCAGAATATGACGGCTCTGTCTTACATGCGCCATCTCCCTACCACGGAAACGCAATGTAACCTTAACCTTATTGCCCTTGGTCAGGAATTTTCTGGCATTGTTTACCTTGGTATTCATGTCGTTTGTATCAATATTGGGTGACAAACGAACTTCCTTGATTTCTACAATCTTTTGTTTTTTCTTAGCTTCTTTTTCTTTTCTGGACATTTCATATTTGTATTTACCATAATCAATAATTTTACAAACTGGTGGTTTAGCTGTGGGAGCAACCTTTACTAAGTCAAGCTCCGCCATTTGCGCTTTTTTCAAAGCCTCCGCTGCGGGCATAATACCTAGCTGTTCTCCGTTCGCACCTATTAGACGAACCTCTCTGTCTCTAATCTGTTGGTTAATCATTAAATCGCTAATCTTCGTTTCCCTCCATAATGTTCATACTATTAACTACTTGATATAAAAAAGGTTGAGCAGAAATTCTCCACTCAACCGAACATACATATCTTTCCATGCAAACAAATCATGAAACCCAAATGTCATCAATCTTTAACCGATAGTCACCCCATTGTGCTACGGTGAGAGTGGATACTCTACTTTCTTTTTCGCCTAACGCAAGTAACAATATAACATACATCCCATCCATATGTCAATACTGTTTTATCTTTTTTCACCCATTCCAAATATTGCAATCAACCCGGGACCTGTATGACTACCAATCACAGAACCCACGCTGTAGATTTCTACTTTGGAATCGCTCATTTTTTCTTTCACCAATGACGCCACATATTCTGCATCCTCTATGCAATCCCCGTGTATAACCGAGATCACATCATTGTCCCAACCTTTGCTGGATTCCGCAAGCATATTCACGATTTTGGCCAATGATTTCTTACGTCCTCTTTCTTTACCTACTTTTTCCAATTTCCCTTCATCGCTCATATGCAAGATAGGCTTCACTTGTAAAGCCGTTCCAATCACAGCTGTTGCTTTAGAAACACGTCCGCCTCTCTGCAAATGATGTAAATCATCCACTGTAAAATAATGACAAACATGAAGTTTGTTTTCTTCAACCCAAGCAGCTACTTCTTCCAGGCTCTTTCCTGCTTTTTTTAGCTCCAAGGCTTTTTGTACCAACATACCCTCGCCTATGGATGCAGATAATGTATCAATCAAAATAATTTTTCTATCCGGATATTCTTCCTTTAACTCTTCCGTAGCCAAACGAAGACTATTATACGTACCACTTAAGGCAGACGAAAAGGATAAGTGCAAAACATCTTTCCCTGCCTGTAACAACGGTTCGATACCCTCTCTGGCTTGCTCCGGGTTCATCTGTGTTGTAATTGACGTACTTCCTGCACGCAATCTATCAAAAAAATCTTTAGAACTTAGTTTTTCATCATAATCTTGGAAAGTTTCACCATCAATGGTATAACTAAGCGGCAAAATATTAATCCCATTTTGATCCAACCACTCTTTTGGTAAATCTACCGTACTGTTTGCACTTAACACAAAATCACTCATTTCACTTCCTCCTAAAATTTTCACTTTTTATATCTCTGCCAAACGACCCGCCTATAAAGACGGGTAAACCAAAATCATTATAGCATGTCAGTTATAAAAATGCACTAGAAAATTACTTTTAAAATAAAAATTTTTTAATTTCAAAGAAAGGGCTTTCGGATTCGATTTCTCATTTACTTGTACTACCTAATCCACCATTACGAATATCCAACACCTCGTCATCATAAGTAATACCGTATTCTATAAAAATCCCCTGCATAAAACCATCACCTTGGGAAATTTCTACGGTTTTCCCCTCATTACTATCATTAGTAATTTTGGCAAAAATATGCCCCTCATTATCTGAGAAAAAATAATCACTGTCAATAATGGCTACCGTATTGTTTAACTGTAAACGAAATTTAAAGCCCAAACCACTACGAGGATAGCATTTCAGAACCCAGTTTTCCAACATTTCCACCCGAATACCTGTGGGAATCATCACAGTTTCCCCCGGAGCGATTTTCGTATTCACAGGAATGAAAAAATCATAACCTGCCGAACCTTTTGTTGCTCTTCTGGGCAGAGAAATCCTTTCGTAAACGCTCAAAATCTCTTTTTTATCTGTTCTATCTGTGTATACACTGCTCCAAGCAACTAAGAACTGCCCTTGGCTTACTTTGTGAAATTTTCCTACTCTTTGCATTTTAATCAACCATCCTTTTAAGAATTGTGTAATACAATCTCTGCTGTTCGCAAGCTTTTTTTAACATCTATCACCCTTTGATTTGCACTGCCTCTCCAATGAAGTGTCGCATTTTTCTCTGCCAACACAAAAGGCCCGTCTACCAGAACATCAATGTATAGCAATCCTTGCCAGTTTTGAATATCTTCCCACATATCTCCTGTGTAAAGCCACTGGGTTTTGTGTGGAAATTTTTCCTTGATTTCTTTTGCCAACGCACAGATTGGTTGACAATTCGCCTGAAAAAGTGGATCACCTCCGGTAAAGGTGATGCCACTAATATAATCTTTTTCCAGTTGTTTAAATAATTCTGCTTTGACCGCTTCATCATAATCCAATCCACTGTTTTCATCCCAAGTGCATACATTATGACAGCCGGTGCAAGCATGCTCACAGCCCGAAACCCAAAATACAACACGCAGTCCGTCGCCATTTAGCATATCATCTTTGGTAATATTATGATACTTCATTATTACATACTTTTCCTTTCCGCAATTTCAGCCATCTTGGCCTCATTCAAACGAGTATCGCCTTTTACCCGTGAATAGGAAAGGTAACCATTCATCCGATCGATTTTGGTTAAATTGGTACTGCCGCATTTTGGGCAAACATCCATATCTAATTCTTCATAACCACAATCATCACAATATGCCAACGACAGGTTTACACCCTCATAAAATCCTTTGTCCATAGCACGGCGTACCAAAGACTTAATCGCCTCTGTATTGTAACTAATTGGATATTTCACGTATTGAATTTTACCGCCATTACAATAATGCCAAAAACGCTCTTCCAGATCCTGTTTTTCAATTGGAGTAATATCTTCTACTACATGACAATGAAAACTATTGCTTACATATTCTCTATCCGAAACATTTTCTATAATGCCATATAACTTGCGGAACTGTTGCACCTGCAAACCACACAGGCTTTCTGCTGGTGTACCGTAAATTGCAAATAAACGTTTGTCTTCTTGCTTAAATTTCGTCACCTGTTCATTGATATACTGCAGGGTTTCTAAAGCAAATGCACCATCTTCTGCCAATGATTTTCGATTGTGCAAATGCTGTAGTTCATCCAAAGCCGTAATCCCAAAGGAGGCTGTAGCTGATTTTAACAACGGTTTAATCTTGTCATAAAGCCCCAAATTGCCACCATAAAAACCACCCTCACAATATGCCAAAGGATTGGTAGAAGCTTTCATCTGCCCCAAATAATCATAAGTGCGCAAATGCAATTGGCGAATCAAATTCAAATAATAGTCCAGTACATCATGAAACTCTTTATTTTCATACTTTGCTTTTGCATAAATCATAGGTAAATGTAAACTAATGGCACCGATATTAAAACGACCCACATATACGGGCACATCATTTTCATCTGCAGGCTCCATACCGCCCCGCTCATACCAAGGAGACAAAAAAGCACGACAACCCATGGGGCTGATAATCTTGCCATATTTTTTATAAATCTCAGGTACATAACCTTTGCCCGTTAGTGATAACCAATCCGGATACATGGTCTTACGTGAGCAGGCAATGCCTGCGTCAAACACGTCCTCTAAAGGTTTACCCGGTCCATGTAAGTTTTCATCATACAAAAAGATGATCTTGGGAAATAGCACCGGTTTTTTATGACCCGGTTTTCCCTGCCCTTTTTGTCGAACTTCCAACATCTTCTTTGTGATGGCTTTGCCATATTCACTAGTTCGATTGCCCGCTGTAACAGCGATAAAAGGATAATCTCCACGGCTAGAAGATACGGAATTGAACTTGTACTCCCAACCTTGAAAACCTTGCTCTATCTCTCGCTCCAAATCTTGCCAAGACACCGCTTGAACCGTTTCCTCCGGCAATCCCAAAGCACGATATTTTTCAATATATAAATGATGTGATTTCTCCGCATATGGTTCCAATATTTCATCCACACTAGGCACAGTAAAACCGCCGTATTGCTGACTGGCAGCACTTAAAACGATATCTCCAATCACATCAAAAGCCGTGTCCAAAGTCTTTGGCTCGTTATACCAGAGATTTCCCATTTCAAAACCACCTTGCAAAACATTTTGCACATCAAACAAACAGCAATTCATGGTATCACGCCGTGCCGCCATATCATGAATATAAATATATCCTTCACGAATGGCTTGAATTTCTTCAACCGTCAAAAAGAACTTTTTGTATAGTTCTTTATTTAGCTCATTAAAAATCAAACTACGTTTGGTAGATACCAAAGCACTATCCGTATTACTGTTTTCTTTGTCGCCAATATACATAATGGACTGACTTTTCTTATATACGTCATCCAACATCTGAACAAAATCCTGTTTATAGTTACGATAGTCACGATAACTTTTGGCAACCGTAGGATTGACTTTTTCCAAAGCCCCTTCTACCACATTGTGCATGACAGCAATGGGAATATCTACAACGCCCATCACATCTACTTTCTCTTCTACAAATTGACAAATATATTTTATTTCTTCGGGTTTAAATTGAATCAACGCCCGAAACGCTGATTTATTAACTGCGACGACAACTTTCTCAATATTAAAATCCTCATGAGTGCCGTCCTTTTTGATAATTCTGTACAAAATCTCACACTCCGTTCTGTTCTCTCATATGTCATTTTTAATTGCTTTCTAATTATACACAAAGCAAAATCAAATTTCAAGAGAAAACAACTATATCTAGTATTTATTTTGCTTCAGACATACTATATATAGGATTCAACGGTTTCACTTATCGAAATCATTTTAATGTTTATTCATCCATAATTGTTATCAGTATCCATTTTTTTGAATTCTGCTTCTAAATATAACGCATCATCCATGGTATTTTTCCAACCAAATTTTTTCAAATCTACCCGTAATGCAGAATCTACCCCAACACCTTCACTTTTCAACAATCTTCTCTGACCAGCATCATCATGAAAGGCACCGGCACCCGTTAAATATCCTTGATGATTCACAACTCGATGCGCCGGCACCTCTTCAACAATTCTTTTATTCAAAGCATAACCTACCTGCCGTGCATTTTTGGGTTTTTGACACAGTAAGGCAATTTGCCCATAGGTTGCAACCTTACCATAAGGAATAAATTGGCATACCAATGCAACACGTTTGTAAAAATCCATTTAATTCTCCTTATTTTTTACCAATTCTTCATGATAAAAATAATTTACATATTGGATATTTTCTTTCGCGCAATATATTTCAATTTCTTGACTTAGTTCCACCCAATATGACTTATCTTTTTTTAAATAAATCTGAATATATCCCTCATAGAACTGTGGATATTTCATTTTGATATAGTCAAGAATGACCTTTTTATAACCACCCCGTAGATTCAGGTTTTCAAACCAATATACATCAATAAATTTCTGAGAATATTCCAGAATTTCACGAAAATCCGTAATATAAGGGAAAATAGGCGACAAAAACAAAATGGTTTTAATACCATTTTCATGTAATATTTTTAAGGTTTCCAATCGTTCCCGAATAGATGACGCATTGTCCATATCACTTCTAAAGCCATCATCTAAGGTATTTATTGACATAGAAACCTGCAAATGATTCATTTTTTTTAATAAATCTAAATCTCTTAAAATCAATTTTGATTTTGTAGAAATATCTAAACTACAAGCAACCCCTACCAATTGTTCCAATATCATTCTGGTGATGCCATACTTTTCTTCGTATTGGTTATAACAATCTGTTACCGAAGAGAGAAACACTGACTTATTCTCTATTTTCTTCACATGAATCGGCTTATCACAGCGTTTTACATCTAAAAAAGTACCCCATTCCTCGTCATGACCCGTAAAGCGTTTCATAAAACAGGCATAGCAATACTTACAAGCATGGGGACAACCCACATAAGGATTGATGACATAATCACTGGCAGGCAGTTTGGAAGCGGATAGATAATCAGCCGTTTTAATTTCTTTTATTTTCATCTGTTATTCCTCGCTTCCCTTATTGCCTTTGCTACATCAGGATTTCGATTCCACAAATCACGACATGGTTTCCCTCTACACCAAAAATTCCATCTCTTGCATTTACTTGGGCAATCTCTCGTATGGTTCCTCGATAATGAGAATTTCCCATAGAAAAATCTCCACCCAACAGAAGCAAATCCAAATCCCTTTTGTTTAATTGACCAACAATCTCTGCCATATCTTCATCTGTGGTGGTATGTATATCAGTCATAAATGCAATGCGATATCCACTCAATTCAGATGGCCAATTTTCAGAATAAAAATCGAGCTCTACATAATGTATCATTTTATCCAACGTAAGGCTATGCACAATATGTATCACAGGAATACTAAAAAGAATCAGCCCAAGTACCACAAATATTTTAAATGTTATCTTCTTTGTTTTATGCCTTACTATGCGCATAGCCAAAAGAGCACCAAAAGCACCGCCGGCCAACGTAAAAAAAATCAAAATACTTTCACGAATGCGCCATTTGTTTTTAAGGGCTCTGCGTTTATCCATCACATATAACAAAAATGTAATCACATTCATGCCTACAAGAAAAAGCAAAAACAGCTCAATCAAACCAATGCTACGAATAATACCAAATAAAACACTCAATTTTATTTACCACCTTTGTGCTTCGACAAGTCCTCTTCCCATGGATGCATAACACCCAAACTCAAAGCATTGATTGACTCTTTTATGCGCACTGTCATTTTTTGAGAAATATCACTATAATAATCCACGTCCAATTGAGGGTCTGAAATAACCCCTTTTCCCACTTCTGCCAGATAACTTGCCGCTGCATATACCATGGTCTCTTCTGAAAGCCCGTGCGCAACCAGATTGATTCTATGCTTACATTGTTTCAGAATCCCATCCGCTTCTTCATTCATAATAAAATTCATTTTGCTTGTTTTAATAGAGTCCTCTCGGATACTTGCTGTCATTTTTCCAAAAAAACTAAATTTCTTTTTTTCTTTTTTTACCTTTACTTTGTAAGATTCATTCATTTCCTGCAACTCTGTCAATTCTTGTACATAGTCATAATCATCCACATAAAATTCAAAACCTGAAATAAATTTACCGGTCTTTAATGATTCAATATTAGGAAATTCAACTTTAAAAGGAAAAAAGCCGGATGTATGAACATCAAAATGCATGTCAGACTGTATTTTGGCTTGCATCGCAAACTGTCTCAAATAAGCCTCATAATCTTTTACGGTAATATTTTCAAAACTTTGTATATATACAATCATATCCATACTCATAAAGAAACCTCCTGTAAATCTACAATGATTCAGCAGTAGTTTTAAGTTCATTATTTTTTTATCATAAATTTCATTTTATTAACAATGATTTTCCACTCATTTCTTTCGGCTGTTCTATGCCCATTAACGCCAATAAAGTCGGTGCGATATCCGCCAAACAACCACCTGCACGCAGACCGTAACTTATGTCAGCATTAACCAATAAAAATGGTACCGGATTCGTCGTATGTGCTGTAAATGGCGCACCTGTTTTGTCATCAATTAAATGTTCTGCATTGCCGTGATCGGCACAAATGAACATTTGACCATCTATCTTTTTGATTGCGGCAACCGCTCTGCCTACACATTGATCTACCGTTTCAATAGCTTTTACCACTGCAGATTCTATCCCTGTATGCCCTACCATATCAGGATTTGCAAAATTAATGATGATTACATCAAAGCTTTGTGATTCAATGGATTCAACCAACCGATCACATACCTCAAAAGCACTCATTTCAGGTTGTAAATCATAGGTAGAGACCTTTGGTGATTTTACTAATATACGCGTTTCACCTTTTAAGGGCTCTTCCACCCCACCATTAAAGAAAAATGTTACATGTGCATATTTTTCTGTCTCCGCAATTCTAGCCTGGGTCATGTTTTGCTTTGCCAAAATTTCTCCAAAGGTATTGGTGATTTCTTCTTTTGCAAATGCCACCAACTTATTACAAATGGTCACATCATAGTCGGTAAAACAAACAAAGCATGTTTTCATTCTTGAGCCTCGCACAAAACTTGTAAAATCATCATCACAAAATGCTCTGGTAATTTCCCGAGCTCTGTCCGGGCGAAAGTTATAAAAAATCACGGAATCCTTTTCTTTGATTGTTGCCACAGGTTTTCCATCACTTACAATAACTGTCGGAATCACAAACTCGTCGGTTTTGCCTTCATCATAAGAGGCTTGAATGCCTATCGGTCCGGATGCAGCCGTAAGCCCCCCACCTTTTACCAACACATTATAAGCTTGCTCAACTCTATCCCAGCGATTATCTCTATCCATGGCATAATAACGTCCCATTACAGAAGCAACCTGGCCCACACCCAATGCTTTCATTTTGTGTTCCAATTCTTCTACAAAACCTTTACCGGAAGTCGGAGCCGTATCACGGCCATCTAAGAAACAATGCACATAAACATTTTGAATCTCCTGTCTGTTTGCCAATTCCAATAATCCAAAAATATGATCCAGATGACTATGAACACCACCATCTGAAACCAAACCAAATAAATGCAAATCAGAATTGTTTTTCTTTACATTGTCACAGGCAGATAAAAAAGCTTCATTTTCAAAAAAATCCCCATCTTGAATAGACTTACTAATCTTTGTCAATTCTTGATAAATGATTCTTCCCGCACCTATATTTAAGTGCCCTACCTCAGAATTACCCATTTGGCCATCAGGCAAACCCACCGCCAAACCACTGGCATTCCCCTTTACAAAAGGGTATGTTTCCATCAAAGCATCCATAACCGGCGTATTTGCCTCTTTGATTGCATTCCCTTTGCTACTATCACTCAAACCATAACCATCCAAAATCATCAATACCGTTGGTTTTTTACTCATAACGAAATCCCACTTTCCTACTTATAATTCACAATATCTCCGAATTCAGGTTTCAATGATGCACCACCTACCAAACCACCATCAATATCAACTTGTGCAAATAACTCACCGGCGGTTGCCGCATTCACAGAACCACCATATTGAATGCGAATCGCATCTGCTGTTGCACCATCATAAACTTCTTTTATACATACACGAATCGCTGCACAGACCTCTTGTGCCTGTTCTGTTGTTGCAGTCACACCTGTGCCAATGGCCCAAATCGGTTCATAAGCAATCACAACCTTTTTCGCTTCTTCTGCTGTCACACCTTGCAAACCAACCTTAACTTGTTGGCGTACAAAATCCATGGTTACACCTTGCTCTCTTTGCTTTAAAGATTCACCGCAACACATAATCGGCACCAAATCATGTTCCAAGGCTTTTCGCACTTTTTTATTTACATCATCATTTGTCTCTCCAAAATATTCACGACGCTCAGAATGACCCAAAACCACATATTTCACACCGGCATCAACCAACATAGCAGGGGCAATTTCACCTGTATAAGCACCGCTTTCTTCAAAATACATATTCTCCGCACCCACTTGGATATTACTGCCTTTCACAGCTGCAACCACAGGCACAATGTCAATAGCAGGTACGCAAAATACCACATCCACATCATCATTCGCAACCAATGGCTTCAATTCATTCACCAACGCAACTGCCTCACTCGGTGTTTTATTCATCTTCCAGTTACCTGCAATAATTTTTCTTCTTGACATATTCTCTACCTCTTTCGTTTTTTTGTTTTCAATCTATTTATCGTTTGCCGCTGCCACGCCCGGCAACTCCTTGCCCTCTAAAAATTCCAATGATGCTCCACCGCCGGTAGAAATATGCGTCATCTTATCACCAAATCCCATTTGGTTTACAGCCGCTGCCGAATCACCACCACCAATGATGGTCACTGCATCCGAATCTGCCAATGCTTCTGCCACTGCTTTTGTTCCCGCCGCAAAATTTGACATCTCAAAACAACCCATAGGCCCATTCCAAACGACTGTTTTGGCTGACTTTACCGCCGCTACAAATAATTCTGCTGATTTTGGTCCAATGTCTAATCCGAACCAACCATCCGGAATATCTTCGTTTTCTCCCGCAATACCCAAGTTGGCATCATTTGAAAACGCATCTGCAATCACACTGTCAACCGGCAATAACAAATCCACACCTTTTGTTTTTGCCTTTTCAACCATATCCAAAGCGTACTGACAATAATCTGCTTCCACAAGAGAATTTCCAACTTTTAAACCTTGTGCTTGCATAAAAGTAAAGGACATGGCACCACCAATAATCAATGTATCTACTTTGTCCAATAAATTTTCAATCACAGGAATCTTACTAGATACTTTTGCACCACCTAAAATCGCAACAAAAGGTCTGGCAGGGTTTTCTACCGCATTCCCCAAGAAATCAATTTCTTTTTGCATCAAATAACCCACAACAGCCGTATCAACAAATTGTGTCACTCCAACGTTGGAACAATGCGCACGATGCGCTGTACCAAAGGCATCATTTACAAACACATCACATAAAGACGCCAAATCTTTGCTAAACGCATCTCCATTTTTTGTTTCTTCAGCACGATAACGTGTATTTTCCAAAAGAATAACATCACCATCATGCATCGCTGCCACCGCCGCTTTGGCATTGGTCCCAACCACTTCTGCATCTGCCGCAAATTTTACTTCCCGATTCAACAGTTCCGATAAACGAACAGCTACAGGTTCCAAAGATAATGTTGGTATCGCCTCACCTTTTGGCTTGCCCAAATGAGAGCAAAGAATCACTTTCCCGCCATCGGCAATCAACTTTTGAATGGTTGGTAAGGCGGCTACCAAACGGTTTTCATCCGTGATATTTCCCTCCTGTAAAGGTACATTAAAATCACAACGAACCAAAACCCGTTGTCCTTTTACATTGATATCATCAACTGATTTTTTATTAAGCATTGTAAAACCTCCCTAATTTATATCATTTACATAACAAAGCGTAAAGAGAGTCCGGCCCTAACTAGACCGGACCCTCGCTTGAGTCTAAAAAATCTTATAAAAATTTCCCAAAGTATTTAATTGTTCTTACCATTTGAGCTGTGTAAGAATTTTCGTTATCATACCAAGAAACAACTTGTACTTGATATAAATCATCGGAAACTGCGTTCACCATCGTTTGTGTTGCATCAAACAATGAACCAAAGGTACTACCAATGATATCAGAAGAAACGATTTCATCTTCTGTGTAACCATAAGATTCATCCGCTACCGCTTTCATCTTTTCATTAATCTCATCAACAGTCAAACCGGCTTTTTTTACAGTTGCAACTAAGATCGTCAAAGAACCTGTTGCTGTCGGTACACGTTGTGCAGAACCAATCAATTTTCCATTTAATGCAGGAACAACAAGGCCGATGGCTTTTGCTGCACCCGTGCTGTTTGGAACGATATTGCAAGCCGCTGCACGTGCTCTTCTTAAGTCACCTTTTGGGTGGGGGCCATCCAAAGTCATTTGATCACCTGTATAGGCATGAACGGTGGTCATAATACCGGATTGGATTGGAGCCAAATCATTCAAAGCTTTTGCCATCGGTGCCAAACAGTTTGTTGTACAAGATGCCGCAGAAATAATATGATCATCCGCTTTTAATACTTCATGATTTACATTGTATACGATCGTTGGAATATCATTTCCACCCGGCGCAGAAATAACAACTTTTTTCGCACCAGCTGTAATATGCGCACCGGCAGCATCTTTTGAAGTAAAGAAACCTGTACACTCTAATACAACATCCACATCATATTTCGCCCAAGGAAGATCTTTGGGATCCCTTTGTGCATAAATCTTGATTTCTTTCCCATCAACTGTAATAGAATCTTCACTCGCTGTCACTTTACTCGCTAAAGCATAGGGACCTTGCGCTGTATCATATTTCAATAAGTGAGCCAACATCTTGGGATTTGTCAAATCGTTGATCGCAACAATATCATACCCCTCTGTACCAAACATTTGTCTGAATGCAAGACGACCAATACGTCCAAATCCATTAATCGCTACTTTTACTGCCATGATTAAATTCCTCCTAAAATGGTTTTATGAATTTTTGTTTTTATGTGAAACCTTTGCATTTCTTTTCTTTACAAAGGATTTCCAACCTATACACTATTACATATTGTACTACTCGGGTTCTGAAAATTCAAGCATTAAATCCATGAATCGCTATTTTTATGGGAGTCTACAGAAATAAGGTTTTCTTTCTTTAAATTCTGTGTAATATTGAAAACCGGCCTCTTTTAAAATATCACACACTTTCTCAAAACCATATGCGATATGTTCCGGACAATGTGCATCAGAGCCAATCGTAATAATTTCACCGCCCCATTCCTTATATTTTTTCAATATCGCAGGGTGCGGATGGGCAAAAGGCAAATCATATTTAAAACCGGCCGTATTGATTTCAATACCTTTTCCATGCGCAATCAACTTTTTCAAAATTTGTTCCAATTCTTTTGCATATTTTTCAAAAGAGTACGCTTTCTCTTGCTCTGCCCCATAACGAACCACATAATCAATATGACCCAATACATCAAAATCATTAAAATCTATTATATCATCTAAACTCAATTGGATTTCTTGAAGTGCCTGCCGGTATACATCCTCATCTTTTCTCCCTTGGAACAAGCGTCTATAATAAGGATCCTGCCCATCAATAATATGCTGGGAAGCAATCACAAAATCAAAGGGAGCGGCTGTCTGAATATATGCATGATTGGCCGCACCTAAATGAGGTTGTATGCCTATCTCTACACCAATGCGAATATCAATTTGATCCTCGTACTCTTCTTGCAAAGCCTTTATTTCTCTAAAATAATCGGCAACATCAAAATCCCATTGATAACTAAAACCCTCTTCAACAGGATAATCTATATCCTTGTGATCCGTAAAACAAATCGTTTTCAGCCCTCTGGCAATAGAACCTTCTATCATTTCCCGTACTGCTGCCCGGCTGTCTATGGAATAATAGGAGTGCATGTGAAAATCACTCGTTATCACAGTATCGTACCTCCCCCTACTACAAAATCATCTTTGTAAAACACCACCGCCTGTCCCGGTGTCACTGCCCTTTGCGGTTCTTCAAAGGTACATAATACCTCATCCGCATCCGTTTTTTCTATCCGGCACCAGGCACCTTGATGGTTGTAGCGGATTTTTGTAAAAACTCTTTGTGGTTCTAACAGATCTGAAATAGACATAAAATTCAATTGATTGGCACGTAATGTCGTTGTTAAAGTCTCTTCATGGGTACCAATAACCACTTCATTGCGATTTGGGCAAATCTCCAATACAAAAACCGGCTCTCCCATAGCCAATCCCAAACCTTTTCGCTGACCAACCGTATAATGAACAATGCCCTTATGTTGACCGATTATTTCACCATCGGACAAAACAAAATTGCCGGGACGAATAACCTCTGTCGTTTCTTTTTCGATGAAAGCAGCATAATCTCCGTCCGGCACAAAACAAATGTCCTGACTATCAGGCTTATCCGCTATAGGTAAATTTATTTTTTTCGCAATTTCTCGAATTTCATCTTTTGTATAAGCACCACAGGGCATTAACGTTTTTGCCAATTGCTCCTGTGTTAAATTATACAAAGCGTAAGTTTGGTCTTTCGCCAATGTGGATGAACGTCTAAGGGAATAGCGACCATTTTCCAACTTTTCTATCTGTCCATAATGACCTGTCGCAATAAAATCTCCGCCGATTTTTAAAGAACGTTCTAACATAGATTCCCATTTTACATAGCGATTGCAAGCAATACAAGGGTTCGGTGTGCGTCCTTGCAAATATTCATTTACAAAATAATCTATCACCTGTGTTTGAAATTCTTTACGGAAATTCATCACATAATAGGGGATATCAAGAACGGAGGCCACCTTTCTGGCATCCTCCACAGCACTTAAACCACAGCAACCGCCCTCTTCCTCTATCTGACAAAGATCTTCCGTCTGCCAAATTTGCATGGTCACACCCACTACATCATGTCCTTGCTTTTTTAGTAAGTAGGCGGCAACAGAGGAGTCTACCCCTCCTGACATGCCAACTATTACTTTACTCATTAGTATTCGTTTTCCTCTTCTTCCTCTTCGTGAATGTCTAATTTTGGCTTTAATAAACCCTCAATTTTGATATCATGTTTTTCTGCATAATCCCACAAAGCAGCATGAATTGCCTCTTCTGCCAACAAAGAACAATGCACTTTCACAGGCGGCAAACCATCCAAAGCTTCCATAACTGCCTTATTACTCACCAACAAGGCCTCCTGAACCGACTTCCCTTTCACCAATTCTGTTGCCATGCTACTTGTCGCCACAGCCGCACCACAACCGAATGTTTTAAATTTTACATCACGAATAATTTGATTGTCATCCACATCCAAATAAATCCGCATGATATCACCGCATTTTGCATTTCCCACGGTACCAACACCACTGGCATCCGCAATTTCACCTACATTTCTGGGATTCTCAAAATGATCCATTACCTTTTCTGTATACATAGTCCATGACCTCCTACTATTATTTCATTTCTTTTATGATGCTTGCGGGTTTCTCCTTATAAAATCTTCATACAAAGGTGACATTTTCCGCAATTTTTGAACAATCTCTTTTATGGTATCCACAGTATAATCCAACTCTTCTTTCGTTGTTTCTTCACTCAACGTCAAGCGCAAAGAGCCATGTGCAATTTCATGGGGTAAACCAATCGCCAGCAATACATGAGAGGGGTCTAAAGAACCCGATGTACATGCCGAACCACTGGAAGCACAAATGCCTTTCATATCCAACATAATCAACAAAGACTCACCCTCAATAAACCGAAAGCTAATATTTACATTATTTGCTAACCTTTTTTCTTTATCTCCATTTAATCGGGCATAAGGAATTTTTTGTTCAATCTGTCCAATCAAATAACATTGTAATTCTCGCTCTTTTTTTTGCGTTTCCGCCATCTTGGCCAAACGTATCTCCGCTGCTTTTCCAAAACCAACAATACCAGGAACATTTTCCGTACCGGCCCGCCTTTTTCTTTCTTGCGCACCTCCATGAATAAAAGAACGAATCTTAATCCCCGTACGAATATATAAAAAACCAATACCTTTTGGCCCGTTAATCTTATGCCCACTCGCACTTAGCATGTCTATGTGCATTTCATCTACATGAATGGGCTCTTTTGTATAAGCCTGCACTGCGTCTGTATGAAATAAAACCTTATGTGCATGTGCGATTTTCCCAATCTCTTTTATAGGTTGTAATGTGCCGATTTCATTGTTGGCAAACATAATGGTAATCAAAATCGTCGTTGGCCGAATTGCTGCTTTTAAAGCATCTAAAAGCACAATACCATTTTCATCTACATCTACATAAGTTACTTCAAAACCACATTTCTCCAAATATGCACAAGTATGTAAAATACCATGATGCTCGATTTTACTGGTAATAATATGATTTCCTTTGTCTTTATAAGCCTCTGCTGTTTCAATCAAAGCCCAATTATCTGACTCTGTACCACCGGCCGTAAAATATATTTCATTTGTTTTTGCTCCAATGGACTTTGCAAGCAACGCTCTTTGGTTCTCTACCTCTACCTTGTTGTCTGAACCAAAACCATAAACACTGGAAGGATTGCCATACCGCTCACCAAAAAAAGGAAGCATTGCATCTACTACTTCAGGTATCGTTTTTGTAGTTGCTGCGTTGTCCAAATAAACAAATCTGTCCATTTTTTTCATTCCTCCAATTTATCCTGTGATGTTATACAACACACACTGTAACTATCTGCTATTAATTGGTCTAACATAATTTGATCTACCGTTTGATTGATACTTTCATTTATCCTTTGCCACACATATTTTGTAACACAAGATTCTGCTTCCTTACAACCATCATCAACCATAGCGGAAAGCCCGATACAATCTACCGGTTCCAGTTTTCCTTCCAAAGCCCGCAATACGTCACCCACTGAAACAGCATGTAACTCTAGAGCCATCACATAACCACCTCCGGCTCCACGTATACTACGAACAATACCGGCTTTTTTTAACAATGACATCAACTGCTCTAAGTATCGCTCAGAAATACCTTGACGACTAGCAATACTCGTTATAGAAACGGGTGTTTTACCACCCATTTGTGCAAGATCAACCAATGCTTTTAGACCATATCTACCTTTTGTTGATAATTTCAAAGTATCACCCTCTCTACATAATAAACACCACCAAAACGCATGGTGGCAATCCCTAGTGATTCAATCCCTACTAATTTACTAGGATTTCTATAAATAAAGATAACACTTTTGTAAACTTCTGTCAAGATTAATTTCAATTTTAACTATTTATATTTTACCTCATAAGCCAATAAGGCCGCTATCGTCTTTGAATCTTCGATTTCCCCGCTGAAAATTTTCTCCTTTAATTCAACCATTGTATACGCCTCTAAATCAATAAACTCACCTGCATCCAAATTTTGCTTAGATGGTTTTAAATCCTTTGCCACAAATACCTCTATGCGTTCATTACAAAAAGCAACGGTTGTTCGCAAGGTAATCAACCATTCTAAGTTTTCACTGCGAAAACCGGTTTCTTCTTCTAACTCTCGCTTTGCACAGTCTATACCGGCTTCTCCCACTTCATTCAGAGCCCCCGCTGGTACTTCTAAAGTAAACCGATCCAATGCATTGCGAAACTGTCGCACCATTAAGATTTTACCATCTTCTGCCACAGGTACAACTGCCGCTGCGCCTTTGTGGCTGATAAAATCATATATAACTGTATGATCTCCATCCACTTTAATGGTGTCTTGATAAAAATCTACAATAGATCCTTTATACTTCAATTCCCGATTGATTCGTTTGATTCGTGCATTCATATTCTAACCTTCCTTACTGTTCAATTTTTTGCAAAAAGCTTTCAATTCTACCAATCCCTTTGTCAATCGCTTTCATAGATATCGCATAAGACAAACGGATGAAATGAGGAAATCCAAAGTCCTCACAAGGTATCACTGCAACTTGAAAATCTTCTATCAGAATTTGAGCCACTTGATTTGCACTTTCTATTTTTTGTCCTTGATGTGATTTTTGTAACACTTTTGTGAAATCTAATAAAACATAAAAAGCACCTGCCGGTTCCAAAGCTTCTACATAAGGCATAGCCGTTACACGCTCATAGATATATTTTTTGCGTTCTGCAAAAGCTTCTTTCATCTTCACAACAGTGGACTGATCACCTGTTAATGCCTCTAAAGCGGCTTTTTGCGCAACGGAACAAGGATTCGAAGTCTGGTGACTCTGAATGCCACCCATAAGCCGGGCAATTTCCACACTAGAGCCTGTATAACCAATCCGCCAACCCGTCATAGCGTAACTTTTTGACAAACCACTGCAAGTAATGGTTCTCTTATAAATTTCATCTCCCAAACTAGCAATACTAACATGCGCATGGCCACCATAAGTCAGTTGCTCGTACATTTCATCGGATACGATATAAAAATTTTTTTCGATTGCAACCTTTGCAATTTCGGCCAATTCTTCTTTTGTATATACCATGCCTGTCGGATTGTTTGGAGTATTAATGATTACTGCCTTTGTCTTACTCGACACTGCGTCAGAAATCGACGACGCAGTCACCTTATACCCGATTTCTTTTTTTCCATGCACATAAACGGGAACCCCACCGGAAAGTCTTACAAGCTCGGGATATGTTAACCAATATGGTACCGGTATAATCACCTCATCACCCGGGTTTAACAATACACCAAAAATATTACTCAAAGAATGCTTGCCGCCATTACTAATCACAATCTGACCAGCCGTATAATCCAGGTTGTTATACATCTTAAATTTGGCACTCACAGCTTCTCTTAACTCTATAATGCCACTAGCAGGGGTATACCTAGTGAAACCGTCACGGATAGCTTGAATCGCCGCCTCACATATATTCTCCGGTGTATTAAAGTTTGGCTCACCGGCAGCAAAACTTACAACATCCAATCCCTCTGCCCGCATGGCCTTGGCTTTCGCAGTAATGGCCAACGTTGATGACGGCTTTACACATAATGCTTTCTCTGATAATGATAATGGCATAACGTTTCCTTTCCTTGAATCTAAACGCAGATACATCTTATTATAAATGAAAAACCCTTACCCGCCATGACAAAGCATCTCTTCTTCATCTCATGTTGGATAAGGGCCATAACGTTTTCAACTTAATTTATTTCGCGTACTCAGTTACCCGTGATTCACGAATCACATTTACTTTTATCTGACCGGGATATTCCAACTCGAACTCAATCTGTTTGGCAATATCTCTGGCAATCAGCACCATGTCATCATCGGACACAGCTTCTGGAACTACCATCACTCGAATCTCTCTACCTGCTTGAATTGCAAAAGATTTATCAACACCTTTGTGCTGATTTGTTATTTCTTCTAACTGTTTTAATCTGTTGGTATATGTTTCTAATGCTTCTCTTCTTGCGCCCGGTCGTGCTGCCGAAATTGTATCTGCGGCTTGTACGATACAGGCAATCAAAGATGTTGGCTCAACATCGCCATGATGTGATTCTACAGAGTTTATAACCACTGCAGATTCTTTATACTTCCGACATAGTCCCACACCTACTTGTACATGAGAGCCTTCCACTTCATGGTCAATGGATTTCCCAATATCATGGAGTAAACCGGCACGTTTGGCCAAACGAACATCCAAGCCTAACTCTGCCGCCAATAAACCGGATAGTTGAGCAACCTCAACAGAATGCTTCAAAGCATTCTGTCCATAACTGGTTCTGAATTTCATCCTACCCAATAAACGAATCAGCTCAGGGTGAATCCCCGGTACGCCCACATCAAGAGCCGCTGCCTCGCCTTCTTCCCGCATAACAGTTTCTACTTCTTTTTGTGCCTTTTCAACCATCTCCTCAATTCTGGCCGGATGAATCCGCCCATCTACAATGAGACGCTCTAGGGCAACTTTCGCCACTTCTCTACGAACCGGGTCAAAACCTGACAAAACTACCGCCTCCGGCGTATCGTCTATAATCAACTCAATCCCAGTTAGGGTTTCAAGGGTTCTGATATTTCTTCCCTCTCGTCCAATGATTCGCCCCTTCATTTCATCATTCGGTAAAGGCACTACGGAAATCGTAGACTCAGCAACATGGTCGGCGGAGCACCTTTGAATAGCACCAATCACCAACTCTTTCGCTTTTTTCTCTGCCTCTTCCTTGGCATAAAGTTCCATATCTCGAATCAATTTTGCAGTGTCATGTTTTACATCATCTTCAACAGTTTTTAACAAATACTCTTTTGCTTGCTCGGAGGTGAGACCTGAGATTTTTTCTAGTTCCTGTACACGTTGTTGACTTAGTTCTTCAACCTTGACCTCACGCTTTTTCAATTGCTCTTCTCTTGTGACGTACTTGTTTTCTCGATTTTCAAGTACTTCCGACCGCTTTTCAATTGACTCTTCCTTGGAAAGAATACGCTTTTCATAGCGTTGTAGCTCTGTTCTTCTTTCTTTGGCTTCTTTTTCTAGAATATTCTTAGTCCGAATAGACTCTTCCTTAACTTCTAGTAAGGCCTCTTTCTTTCTGGCCTCTGCTGTTTTCACAGCATCATCAATTATCTCTCTAGCCTTAACTTCCGCATTGCCAATCTTAGATTCCGCATTCTTCTTAATATTAGCTACGGTAAGCAAATGCACCACAATTGCAACGATCAAAGCGAGGGCTACGGCAATAACTATGACTATAGGTATTGGCACAGGAGCACCTCCTTGATTAAATTATTCATTGTATTTTTATATATACAACACATAAATGGTACTCTTTTTTGCCGATTCTGTCAAGTATTTCTCATGATTCTTACAAAACTATTACAAAACGGAACGCACGCAATCATAAGAAAAGCCTTTTCGCATCAGATAAGTATATATTTTGTTTCTATCTTTTTGTGTCGCAGTACTTGCATCATATCTTTTTTTCTCAACCAAATAACGTATCGCTTTCGCTTCGGCAACTTCATCATAACAAGAAGCAATTGCCTCTTCCAAGGTCTTTAAATCAATCCCCTTTTTTTGCAGCAAAACCTTGATTTCTCTCATACTTTTACGGTACATATGACCACGAATAAAACGAAGCGCATAAGATGCATCATCTAAATAAGAAAAAGACTTTACATAATCTATCGCCACATCAATCACATCTTCCGGATATTTACCCTCTGCCAATTTTCGCCGCAAATTGTCCTCCGTACGATTCCTTTTCTCCAATAAATGTAACGCTCGTTTTTTTGCTCGTTTTTGTAATATTTCCGTTTTAATCAGTTCCATATCTTCTGCCGAAATTTCACGGCCAACTTCTATGGCAAAACGAGAAAGCTCCCGTTTGTACAATATAAACGAAAGCCTTTCTTCTAAAATAATTTCAAATCTGGTTTTGCTTATTTCAACAATCTCAACCACCACCATTTATGCTTTTCCCGTTAATTTTAAACTTTCCTCTATTTTACTCTCTCTTTTTACTTTTGTATCCTTTTCGGTTTTTACCGCTTTGTTTTCTTTTGTTTCATCCTCTTTTTTTGACTCGGCCTCATCAGCACTCCCGTCAAAATTGTAATGCCCACGTACCTTTTTATCTATTTCTTCTAATACTGCAGCATGTGTTAAAAGATATGTTTTGGCATTTTCCCGACCTTGACCGATTTTTTCACCTTGATAAGCATACCAAGCACCACTTTTTTTCACAATGTCCACATTGGTTGCTAAATCCAACACATCACCCTCTTTAGAAATGCCGCGTCCAAACATGATATCAAACTCCGCTTCTTTAAAAGGAGGTGCAATTTTATTTTTTACCACTTTGATACGGGTACGGTTTCCAACCAACTCTCCACCTTGTTTTAACTTTTCAATGCTACGAACATCCAAACGCACAGAAGAATAAAACTTTAACGCACGACCACCTGTGGTCGTTTCCGGACTACCAAACATAACACCAACTTTTTCTCTCAATTGATTAATAAAAATAACAATACAATTTGATTTACTAATAATCGGAGTTAACTTACGTAATGCCTGTGACATCAAGCGTGCCTGTAAACCAACATGACTATCGCCCATATCCCCCTCGATTTCTTGGCGCGGCACAAGGGCTGCCACTGAGTCAATCACGATAATATCTATGGCACCTGAACGCACCATAGTCTCACAAATCTCCAATGCCTGATCTCCGCTGTCCGGTTGAGAAATATATAAGTCATCAATATTGACCCCGATTTTCTTTGCATAAACAGGGTCTAAAGCATGTTCCGCATCAATAAATCCGGCAATCCCGCCTCTTTTTTGTACTTCTGCAATCATATGTAAGGTCACCGTAGTCTTACCACTGGACTCAGGACCATATATCTCAACAACTCGACCTTTTGGAATGCCACCTAACCCCAATGCCAAATCTAAGCTCAAACAACCTGTAGAAACAGTTTCTACGGAGGGTATGCTGTCGGGATCACCAAGACGCATCACTGCACCCTTTCCAAAATCCTTTTCTAATTTAGCAATGGCGGCGTCTAGCGCTTTTTTCTTTTCTTCTGTAATCTTCAATATGTTTTCCTCCAATCACGAACAAAGGTTCGTATCCTTTGTTAATACTATTACACTTTTACCTACTTGTCAATCATTAATTTTTGCAAAAAGGAATTTTTTTGAAATAGACCGAAAAAGAATATTCGAAACGTCTAATCATTTTTGAAATTCATACTCATTTTAAC
>WRBB01000028.1 GCA_009779895.1 Lachnospiraceae bacterium | reverse complement strand
TCATCTATGTAAAATACAATAATTTAAGACCACATCGATACAATGGTGGCTTGCCACCAAGCGTTGCATTACGTGCAGCGTGAAACTATCAAATGGTGTTACAAAAACGCTTGACTAGGACAACATGTATTTGCAAAGAATTGGGCGGGTGCAGGCGATGCATATTCATTTAAAAAAGGAGCAGAAAACGATACGTTTTGATGAGAATGTTATATAGAGGCAGAATAATGCATAATAGTAGGAGATTTTAATTATAGTAAAGAAGAAACTAGTGAGATGATATATTCAAATGAATTTTATGAAAGCAAAGAGGAGGAAAAATGTTAGAGAACACAATCGATTTTAAGGTGAAAAAGAAAGAAAAAGGTAAAACAAAATTTTATGTGATTTTGGGTTTTGTATTAGTAGTGGTTTTGGTATTGACGATACCATCCTTTAATATGATTGATGAAACGGAGATTGCAGTTGTTAGGCGTTTAGGTACCATTCGGGAGCAGGTTGGTTCCGGAATACATTGGCGGTTTTGGCCAATTCATAGAATTGATAGATATAGTATTACGGCGCAGGAACAGATTTTTGAATTTAATGGATATAGTATAGATGCACAAAATGTTCGTGGTGAAGTTACGGTTATTTATTATTTGAATCCCGGTAGTGTGAATGAAATTGCACGTCAATTTGGTAGACAATCAGACTTAGCAAGTATGTTAGATGGTGTACTATTGCAAGAGATTCAAAATGTATTTGCGACAAAGACTGCCATGGAAATTGTTGAATCAAGAGCGTATTTAAGTGGTTTGATTACAACGGGGTTAAGAGAAGTGGGGGAGTATTTCCATATAAATATTAGGCAGACAAACGTTGAAAATCTGTATTTCAGTAGTGCATTTGAAGGTGCGGTGGAACAACGTATGATTGCAGAACAAGAAATGATGCAAGCTGAATTTGAGCGTGATAGGGCAGTTGTTTTAGCAGAGCAAGAACGGCAAGTAGCTGAAATTGAAGCAGAGGCCAATCGGCTACGAGCACAAGGTGAAGCGGATGCACTTAATATTATTCTTGATGAGTGGAGCTATGCTTCTCCTGAGGTGATTGATGCAAGATTAAGACAACAATTTATTTACGCTTGGAATGGTATATTGCCGGAGGTTTTTGCCGGTGAAGATATTAGTCTGATATTTGGTGGTAATAGTAATCAGCCAAGAAGCGATGGTCCTAGTGAATAGGAATGGAATAGAAATGAAAAGAAAGTGAGGTTGCTGATGGAAGCGATGTATCAAGATGAAATTATTTTACAAAAACGAGAAGAAAATTTAAAGGAGCAATATTCTTCTTTAGAAGAGGGATGTTACGTAAAAGGTGAAATTATTTTGTTTGAAAAGGCAACATTTGCAGAACGATTTTCCTTGATGATTCCGAAGATATTTATGTCAATGTCGGAAGAGTATGCAAACATCAAATATCCATCACTCTATCGACCGGAATATTTATTGACAAACGAAGACCTGACGGTAAATATGGGATGGACTTTTTTGCCGAATCACATGGAAATGTCGGAAACAAAGCAAATAGCGGAGCAGGTTCAGCGGATATTTATAAAAGAACAAGATGTTTTTGAGCTTAGTGATTTGAACGAGCTACAAAAAGTAGAGGGGCATTTCTTCCATTTTTACCAAAACACTTTAGATGATACTGTTTACAATGTGTTGGCATTTGTAAAGGTTGATAGATATCTGATGCAACTGAATTTTAATTGTTTCATGGAAGATTATCCGGATTGGGAAAACGTAGTAGTGCAAATGTGGGAATCCGTAAAATATGAAAAGGAGAATACAAAGTTATGAAGATGATGCGTAAATTTAAAAGACCACAGGGAATGGAGCCGGGTATAACAGGGATTCGAAATAATATGGGTCGTATTGAACCAACCCAAAGTCCAATATCAAATAGGTTGGATGGTATTGTATCGCCACAAAGTCCGATATCAAATTTAAAAGGAAGCATCGAGCCGCCAGGAAGTTCAATATCGAATCTAAAAGGTAGTATCGAGCCGATACAAATGCCAATGCAACCAATCAGAAATGAAATAACGCCGCTACCGCTCATTATGAATTTGCGACGTGCGTTTCATAGGTCACAAGCACAGGGGTTTCGTGTTACGAGGATAGAAATAGAACCCTTTGAATTTTTAAATTTTTTACAGTGGGAGTCCATCCAGACCTTTAATGATCACGGGGTTTTACGTGTATCGGGATTGATTTCAAGTGAAAATGTTTCTGTTTATGATGGTATGGTTGGAAGAGACGTGTGGCCTTGTGTGAAGCTATGGAATGATGCAGGAGAAGAGAGGATTTTTTTCCATGGTATTTTGACAAGTTTGTTGATTTGCACAAAGCACCAAGTGCATACCATGACCATTGAAATCAAAACAGGTAGCTTTTTGCTGGACCAAATATCCCATACACGAACCTTTCAAGATCATACGGTATCATATCAAGCGGTCATTGATACTTGTTTAAATGTGGCAGGCGGACAATTTATGATGCGTGAAAAAAATGAAACACAAATAGGGCAGTTGACGGTACAGTATAAAGAAAGTGATTGGTCTTTTATAAAACGTTTGGCTCATCGTTTGGGTGTTGTGGTTTTGCCGGAGTTTGTCACCCAAGGGAAGCGTTTTTATCTTGGAATAAATCCAAATCAGCGTTGGAGTGAAATGGTCTCAGAAAATTATACAATGGGTCAAGAATTATCTGATGCAAATAGCTTGATGCAAAAAGAAAACGGTGTGTTATATGTTCATACAAGGGATGTTTATGATTTGGGGCAAAGAGTAAGTTTTGCGGGAAGCGGATTTGTTGTATGCCACGTGAAAAGTTTCTTAGAAGGGGGAGAGTTGGTTCATGATTATACCTTATCTTCTTTGAAATCAGCTTATGGTTTTCGTCAGTCATTTGAGCAGGTGCAAGGTGTATCTATGTTGGCAAAAGTTACAAATGTAGCAAGAGATAGAGTTCAAGTGATGATTTATGAGGATGAAAACAAAGGGCGGAGTGCGCCTCGATGGTTTGAGTATGCTACCGTTTATTCTACTCCCGACGGGACAGGGTGGTATAACATGCCGGAGATTGGTGATGAGGTGCGTGTTATTTTTCCGGAAGCTGAAGATGCGGGCGCATATGTGGCAAGCAATGTTCATTTAGAAACAACCGGTGGGCGCGTCAATCCGGATCATAAGTCATGGAAAAATCGTCACGGCAAAGAAATCTTATTAACGCCAACGGGTATGCATTTTACAAATAATCAAGGTGATTCCATTGATATTATTGACAACCAGGGAATTTTCATGAAGAGTAATGGTAATATTACCCTAGATTCTGAAGCGGATATTTTATTAAATAGTCAAAGTGGTGTGACGGTTTATGGAGACAGAAGTGTAACGGTGCAACAAGGTGCGGCACAAATTAATATACAAAATGCCATCAATATTGGTGGTGGGAAAATTAATATGAATTAATAAAAAAATCAATGGAGTTATAAATAGATGAATCGAGTGCCTGAATTATTAGAATATTTAAAAGAAGATATGGAACATGCTGTTGCAGCATGGAAAGAATCTATTTCTCGTGCGGAGACAGCAGATTTGGTGCCTCTTTTTGTGGATGCAAAAAACAGTATGCAGTCAAAGCAAAAAAGCTTAATTGTTACATATTTAAGAAGTAGTTATATTACCCAGAGCAATCAATTTGGTTTAACAAGCTATGCGGGAGAAGTCTTTGTAGGTGAGATTGCTTTTTGGCAAAGGATAGGGTTGGCATTTCTATTTGATGATGTAGCGGCAACGATGGAGCAGTTCACCCAAAAATTACAATTATTTTTTATACGTGTGTTTTCTTATGAAGTGGAGGAAGTAAGGCGATACTACATGGAGTTACTTTATCAAAATAGTGTTTGTTTTTTTGAAATAGTGTTGCAAAATGTTGAAAAAGCCGAGGTATTAATACCGGTTTATTTTGGTGAAGAAATGGGAAAATTGGTTCAAATAGGAGAAATTTGACGATGGATTATTTTGTATTAGAGGTGCATGGGGCTTATATATCACCTCAGATAAACAGTGGAACTGATATGTTGGATCTTCGCAATATGAATCAAAAAAGTGAAAAATTAAAAACGCAATATAAGATATATCCGATTTCAGAACATATGCAAATGGTATATACGGATATAATGATGAGCCCTTGTTTTATGGTAAGCAAAAAAGCAATGGAAGTGATTCGTTTGTATGAGCCTCATTTAGATTTTGAGTATATTGCTTTGCATTGTAAAGAAAGGAAAGAAACAAAGGTTTATTATATACCGAAGTTGGAAGAGAAAGACATTTTAATTTCAAATCATCAAGGGAAACAAATTGAAATAGATGGAAGTCAATTGGGAAAACAGTATTTATTTCAGGTAACAGGAGGGCATCAAAAATATATCTTGATATATTATGAATTGGTAGAAAGTTTGTTGCGGCGAAAAGCCGTTGGTATGGGATTAACGGAAGCAAATGTGGTTTATCCGCATATAGAAAGCAGGTGAAAAGATGTTGATTCGTCACGAAAATCTTAAAATTGAGTCAAGTATTTCAATCTCTCATGTTTTGAAATTGGAGATGGAGCATTCATTAAATGAACATGGAAGTTTAACTTTGGAAGTCACAATAAAGCCGGAAGAACAAGAGGTTTTTTCAAGGACATCTTATGTGGAGCAAAACATAAAGTTTTTTGTATATCATGAGGGTGAGGATGTTTTGTTTTTCTCCGGGAAAATAAGTAAGGTTTTACAAGTTGTGCAAGATCAGTTATTTAAGGCGGTTATTCATCTAAGTTCTTATAGTGTAGATATGGATGTGGCATTGCATTCTCGTTCTTTTCAAAATATATCTTTGCGGTATGGAGATGTAATAAATAGAGTGATAGAAGAGGATAATGCTAGATTTATTTGGCGTATGGAAAGTGATAGGACAATCAATAAACCGTTTATACAATATCAAGAGACCAATTGGCAGTTTATCAAACGATTGGCAACGTATTTTGAATGTCCTATACAAGCAAGTGTTCTTTCGGAACGTCCAGATTTTTATTTTGGGATTCGTGAGGGGCGGTTGCAACGTTTACGTGAAGAGTGGATTGTGGAGCGTGGGGTTAGCAACGCATACTATGAAAGTGGAGCTTATGAAAAGGGAATGTTGGCAAATGCGTTTTGTTATGTCATCAGTGAGCAACGTTCTTCTTGGCAAATCGGAGATTTTATTCAACGCAATAATCAGAGATTGGTTTTGGTTCATCAAAAAGTAATGTTTGAGCAAGGGGAACTTATTTTTATGAATACCTTTGGGGCGGAGGGTTTTTTGTATCGAAGAAAAGCAGGAGTAGGCTCACTTGCAGGTCTTAGCTTGCAGGGTATGATACGTAAGGTAGAAAAAGAGTCTGTTTATATCCAACTAAATATAGATGAGGTAGAGGGAGCGGATTTTCCTTGGGGTTGGGTGCCGGAAGTTGGAAATACAGCTTATATCATGCCGGAAGTGGGTTCGAGAGTTGTACTCACTCTTCCTACAAATGATGAAAAGGATGGTATTGCGACTCAATTGTTACGAACAAACGTTATGGGTGAAGTGTTTCAACCGGTGGAGTTTAAACAGATGGTAACGGCACATGATAAAACGTTGAGCTTAAATCCCAATCAACTTTTACTGGCAGGTAGAAATCGTGATGTAAATATTTCTATGGAAGATCAGTTAGGTATTCATAGTCGGAGCAATCGCCGGATTAACTTGGTGGCAAGAGGGCAGATTGTTATCAAAGGTAGTAAAGTAAACATTACAGCACCAAATAGTGTGTTGTTACAGACAGCGGTATCAAATATAGGAATTGCAGGGAATTTTAATTTGTTTGCACCGGGAGGTGTGCAAACATCTATTGCTTCTTCTTTCGGTCCGCCTATGTCAAGACCTGCGACAAAAACAGGTAGTGAAAGAGTTTTGCCATTGTCTTATTTTGCTTTGGGTGCGATACCAAAAAGGCATGGGCAAAGCTTAAGGGATGCAACCATTGCAAACATGGCAACAGCTGCAATGCCGAAAATGGCGGGAGGAAAAACAACATGGGCGATGCATGCAATGATGACAGGGCAAAGAACAGGTGGGAAAGCACCGCAGGTGATTTCTGGTTTGGGAAGTCTTACTTCGAAAGGCGGGAAACTATTACCGAATTGAAAACTTGGTGTTTATTGAGTTAAAACTATGAAGGAATTCCGATTATTCATATCAATGATTTTTTGTTAGGATTATGCTGATGGAAATCAAAGACACCCCTAGTAGTAGTTCTTCTCACCGTATGAGAGTAGACACACTTCTAGGGGTATGTTTATATTTTACAAATAGGTGCCTTTTAGCACAAAGAAACTACCTCGTACTTCCCCGGCCAATTTTGATTTCTGGCGCGCAAACTTAAATCGTCCTTCTAGTTCCTTTGGAATTTCCATTCCTACGGATAGTTTTAGCCCTACAGCTCGTTTGGGTTTTTCGCCTGTTTTTTCATACAAGACATTCACACACAAGCCGTCCTTATAGTATACTTCCGGCCAGTAGAGGTTTTCACTGTCATAAAGTGCCACTGCCAAAGGTTTTGCAGCGAAATGTAGATCTCGTTCTGCTAAGCATTTTTCAACAAATGTTAAAACTTCCGGTTTTTCTTCAGGTGCATAAGTAATGTATTCGGCTTTGTACTTGTTCCATAGGTAACGAGCTTCGTTGGCACGCAAACCGGCCAGAGCTTCTGCCACCGGGGATGATTCAAGACCTGTGGTTTCTACTTCCTGAAAATTAACTTTATAAGGCATAGTTTTCCTCCATTTCGTGAAGTGTATTTTGTTTTAAAGTATAACATATTTACGCTTACAATTACCAGAAAAGTATTGACAACGAGCTTTTTCTTGTTTATAATCAATTAAAGTTAATCGTTTAGATTTTGATAGGAGTGGTAATTGTTCATGACAATCAAGGATATTGCAAAAAAGGCCGGTGTTTCAACCGCAACCGTTTCGTATGTGATAAATGGTACAAAAAATGTACTTCCGGAAAAGCGCCAGCGGGTTCTTGATGTCATTGCGAAGACGGGATATCAGCCAAATCAGGTTGCAAAAAGTTTGCGCACAAGAAAAACGAGTATTATTGGGGTTTTGGTAGAAGATATTATGGCTTTCCCGACCTCAAGTATTATAAATGGCATTTCAGAATATATGGAGCAGACGGAATATAATATTCTGCTCAGTGATTTACGGATGATGGATAGTCTGTACAATCAGTATGATCATATTGTTTATCAGCAAGACAAAATTAATAAAGCAATCACATTTTTGAATTTTGGTGCCAAGGTGGATGCCATTATTTATGTGGGGATGTTTGACCGGGATATTTCCGGGGTTATTACAAGTATGAACAAGCCGATTGTAGTGGCCTACTCTATTTCACGGGATGATTATGTTTGTTCGGTTACTTATGAAAATGAAGAGATTTCGACACAATTGACGAAACACTTGATTGATGCAGGGCACAAACATATTGCAGTGATTACCGGAATTGCGCATACGCCTCCGGCTCAGCTACGGTTGAAAGGAATTCAAAAAGCCTTTAAAGATGCCGGGATGATTTTAGACAATGCTTTGGTAAAAAATGGTGATTGGGAGCGTCGTACCGGGTATGCTTGTATGCAAGAGCTTTTAGCGCAGGCTCCTTTGCCCACAGCAGTGATAGCTATGAATGATTTGATGGCGGTCGGAGCCATAGATGCTGTTAGAGAGGCAGGTTTGCGCGTGCCGGAAGATGTCTCGGTCATTGGTTTTGATAATCGTGAAATATCAGAGTTTGTGTATCCCAAGTTGACGACTGCCGAAATTGATTTAAAAGCCATTGGTTTTACCGCTGCGCAGGTAGCGGCTCAAAAACTTAGCGAAGTTGGTGAATATGCTGAGAAGCGGCGAATTATTATTCCTTGTAATCTGATTGAGCGTGATACTGTTGCTCGACTTTCAAATACTTAGAAGCTTAGTAAAACCATAGTTGACAAAGGCAGTTATAAAACTGCCTATTGATTTTGAACTATAGCTAAACGATTAGAAAGGTTGGTTTAAAACATGAACAAAAATAAAATTAGACCACTTAATTTGAAGGATGTTGTGATTGGCGGTCCGTTTTGGAGTCATTATGTGGAGCAAATTCGCAAGAAAGTGATTCCTTATCAATGGGATGTATTGAATGACCGGGTAGAAGACGCAAAATTGAGCCATTGTATCAAGAATTTTGAAATTGCTGCCGGAAAAAGAGACGGTGCGTTTTACGGCATGGTATTTCAAGATAGTGACCTATATAAATGGTTGGAGTCGGTGGCCTATACCCTGGCGGTTTATCCTGATGCTGATTTAGAAAGATTGGCAGATGATGTAATTGCTTTAATCAAAGCGGCTCAACAGGCAGATGGTTATGTCAACACTTATTATACTGTAAAAGAACGTTCCGGCCGTTGGACAAACTTGCAACATGGCCATGAGCTTTATTGTGCCGGTCATTTGATTGAGGCGGCAGTCGCTTATTACAATGCCACCAATAAAAGTGAGATTTTAGAGATTGCGATTCGTTTTGCGGATTACATAGATACAGTGTTTGGTTTGGAAGCAGGTAAATTAAAAGGTTATCCGGGTCATCAGGAAATCGAATTGGCTTTGTTTAAACTATATGAAATTACCGCAGAGCGGCGTTATTTGCGATTAGCGGCATACTTTATAAAGCAACGAGGACAAGTTCCAAATTATTTTGATTTAGAAGCCAAGAAGCCGGAATATAAAGAAATTTTTCCGGAAATTACGCCCTTGGCTCGTACATATTCTCAATCACATATAGCTCCGGAGAAACAAAGGGAAGCAGTGGGACATGCGGTTCGGGCGGTTTATATGTATTGTGCCATGGCGGATTTAGCCGATGAATTGGATGACAAAGATCTCCGAGAGGCATTGGATGCTTTGTATACGGACATTACAAGCAAGCAAATGTATGTGACCGGAGCGATTGGATCAGTGGCTTGGGGCGAGCGTTTTAGCGGTGCTTATGATCTGCCCAATGACTTAGTATATGGTGAAACTTGTGCGTCGGTTGGTTTGATGATGTTTTGCCGCAGAATGAATGCCATGTATATGGAAGCTGATTATGCAGATACGATGGAATTGGCACTTTATAATACGGTATTAGCCGGGATTTCTCTTTCCGGCACGGAATTTTATTATGTGAATCCCTTGCAGGTAGAGCCGGAAAGGATTAAGGTAAATCCAAATTTCAGTCATGTGAAGATAGTACGGCAAAAGTGGTTTGACTGTGCTTGCTGCCCTTCCAATTTAGCACGGACGGTTATGGGCTTAGGTTTATATGCTTATGGAAGTACCACAGATGCTTTATATGTCAATTTATATTGCGCCGGTTCCGCCCAAGATGGGGCACGTAAGTTAGAAGTGGAAACAGATTATCCTTATGGCAATGTGGTTAAATGTAAGGTAAGTGGTGGCTCTTTTAAACTTTATTTACGCAATCCCAAATATGCGCCTTTGAAATCTTTGACGCTTAATGGTGAAACGATTAGCCCGAAAATAGAAAAGGGATATTTGGTGTTAGAACGGGATTGGAATGATGATGTGCTTACAATTTGCTTTGATATGCAGCCAAAACGTATTTACTGCGCCAATGAAGTGCAGCAAAATATTGGTCATGTTGCGATTATGCGAGGTCCGTTGGTGTATTGCATAGAACAAGTAGATAATGGTCCATTGTTGGGCACATTCCGATTGGTGGATGAGGATCCAATCACAGCGGTTGCTTCTCCAAAAGGGCTTTCACCGGAGGCAGTGGCTCTGCGGGTACCGGCCTATCAATACCGTCAGGTGGAAGAAGCCTTATATACAAAACAAAAGTCCAATCTTGTACCAAGTCAATTGACTTTGATTCCCTATTTTTTATGGGCGAATCGTGGTGAAAATGAAATGCGGGTATTCATTCCCTCTTTACCCCGGCACCCCTAGTGTTCTACTGTGTAAAGCACAGTGACAATATTAACCATATCTCAAAATATGAGGAGGAAAAAAGTTATGAAGAAAAAGATTTTTGCCCTGTTACTATCAACTGTTTTGGTTGCATCGTTATTAATGGCTTGTGCCGGCGATACGGCAAATGATACTACGACAGATACACCTGCTGTGGAAGAAACGCCGGATGACCCTCCGGCAGATGATCCCCCGGCAGATGACCCTCCGGCAGATGATACCGGAGATCAAGAACCTGTAACCATTACCTATTCTATGTGGGGTGATGCGGAAGAGCTTCGGGTTTTGGAAGAAGAAGTAATTCCCAATTTTATGTCAGAGTTTCCTTGGATTACAGTGGAAGCGATTCAAATTGATCGAGGTGAATATGAAACTTGGATGAATACCATGGCAGCCGCCGGAACATTGCCGGATACCGGTATTATGGCGGAGTCTCAAGTGATTCCTTGGGCCGAGCAAGGTATGTTGTTGCCGGTAGATATCAATGGACTTGCGGAATTGGTCGGCGATACGCCTTTGGAGCATTTGCATTTTGTTTGGGAAGGTGAAACGGTTGCTTTCTCTGTGTGTAACAATCTGGTACAATTATTCTATGATATTGATAAATTTGAAGAGGCCGGCGTTGATTTGCCTCCGACAAATTGGCAGGATGCTTGGACTTGGGATGAATTTGTAGATGCGGCAAAATCCCTAACCCTTGATTCAGCCGGCAGAGATGCACATGATGCCGGGTTTGATCGGGACAATGTGGTACAATGGGGTATCCGTTTTTATAATGCGACATGGATGCTAGAACCTTGGGCACTTGCCAATGGTGGTGGTTGGTTTGCTCCCGGTAGCCCCAATGATGTGATTATTGCGGAAGCACCTTCGGCTGAAGCAATGCAAATGATTGCTGATCTGTATCTGGTGCATGGTGTGTCTCCCCAATTTGGTACAAATGTGGGAACGATTGATACATGGTTAGTAGAAGATACCGCAATGGCCATCAATGGTGGTTGGTCAAACGGTGTTTGGTTAGGTGGAGCAAGAGAAAATGAGGGCCTTAATTTCAGCATTGGCGTTTTGCCTAAAATGGCGGAACAAGCAACCTTGGCAACAGCCGGTACCAATGTTACCTTTGCCACAACAGAACATCCGGAAGCAGCAGCCATTTGGTTGAATTGGTACGCGCAGCCGGAAAATGCTTGGAACTTGGTAGAAGCCGGTATCTGGATGCCGAACTTTACAGCGTGGTATTATGATGAAGATTTGATGCGTCGTTGGTCGGATATTGATTATCCCGGACGTACACATAGAAATCACGCACCATTTGAAGATTATTTAGAAGCTGCAATTGAATATTCGCTATCACCGGTGGTACATCCTGCCGCTTGGTATTGGGTAAACAATATGGATGCTTTCTTAGATGTCCTTGGTACAGTGTTAGCTCCGGTTTGGAGTGGTGACCAAACGGCTCAAGAAGCCCTTGACGGTGGCCTTAGTGCTTTAGAAGCAGCCAATCGTGGTCAATAAATAAAGTTTAACATTAATGAGGGGGGGCGCTGCAAAAGAATGGTTTCGTAAAAACATTTCGATTTTGTGGCGTCCCCTATAACATTCACTTAAAATAGGAGGGCTGTATGTAATGAATGCACCGGGTAGGAATTTATTGAAAGTGACGGGGGTTTTATACTGCGTTTTCGCAGGTTTGAGCCTTCTGATAGCCATATTGGGTTTGCTCGGCTCCGGATTTTTGGGTAGCCTACGACCGGAAGGATTTATTCATGTAAGAGCTTTTCATACCCATGTCTTGCCGGAAGGTGCTATGTGGTTTTTTCTTATTATTCTCTTAGGTTTTGGCCTTTACCGTTTGCTATTGGGAATCATAAATATGTTGTTTTGTAATAACCAAAAGAGGGCCGGCTTGCTAAGTCTTTTGGGGAAATTTGATTTATGGTTGGTGATTTTATTAGCTGTGTTTGCCGTATTTTTCATTGACGGCTTTTCTTTTGTTTGGTTTCCTTTGTTGTCATTTATCCCGGCAATTATGTTATTAATCGGTTCGCAGCGCAATGATATCCGTCCCGGAAAGAGCGACAGAGCAGAAGCAAGAGCCGCCAAGGTATTTTTGATTCCGGCGTTTTTAGGATTGACATTTATCACCTATATTCCTCTGATTGCCGTGTTTTTACTTTCATTATTTGAATGGAGAATTCCCGGTGCACCCTCATTTACGGGATTTGGTAATTATATACATTTGTTTACAGAAAATTTCTTTTTTTGGACTTCGATTCGGGTGACTGTTGTGTATGCTTTTTTAACCGTGGCGATTGGAATGGTTTATTCGATGGCGATTGCTTTGTTATTAAACCGAAAAATGCCCGGACGTGCAGTTTTTAGAACCATTTTTTATTTACCTTTTATTATTCCTACGGTGGCCACTTTTTTGGTTTGGCAACTGCTTTATTCTTGGCAAGGTCCAATCAACAGTATCGTAAATATGTTAGGTGGCGGACGGACTCATTTTTTGATGAATGATGCTACGATTATTCCGGCTTTGGCTTTTATTGCTGTTTGGACCAGTGGCAATATTATTGTTATAAAAATGGCCGGTTTGGGCAATGTTCCGCGTGTTTATCAGGAAGCGGCAGAGATTGATGGTGCCAATTCTTGGCATCGTTTCTGGAAGATTACGGTACCTTGTATGACCCCGATTATTTTTTATAATATGCTCATGAGTTTGGTTACGCATATGCAAGTTTTTGTACCGTCTTTAATGATGGCAGCCGGTGGTTCAGCCGGGCGTGGCATCGTTCCGGAATCCTATTTATTTATGACGTTTACCATGTATAGAGAGGGCTTTATGAATAGTTTTATGGGTCGGGCCAGTGCGCTTTCTTTTGTTTTCTTTGTGCTTGTTGGTATCTTTACAGTGATTTTATTCATTACTTCAAAATCCTGGCTCTTTTATGAAGGAGGTGTGCCAAAATGACAATAACAAATGTGCAGGGTAAAATGATTCCCACCCCGGGCAAAGGAATTATTAGAATTTCCGGTTTTTTGTTGATTGCTTTAGCAGCTTTGGCTTTGGTTTTTGGCGTGTTAGGTTTGGCTAGAGTAGATATTACGGGTACTATTTATTTAGAAGCAACAATTTCGGATGCCATGTTGATTCCAGAGGAGATGGAGGAAATGAATCCGGCTACCGGTGATGTGACCAATGTATCATTGTGGACAGCGGAATCTTGGGAAGATTTGCAAACAGCTTTGACAACGGCTCGCATTACTTTGGCTGATGGAGTGGCTTATCAGACGGAAAATGATGCTGTAGCCGATGCATTGCGAAGAGCGATAAATGCTTTGGAGCTGATGGAAGTTCATGCCGATACAGATAGAAACACACTTTTGCCGACCGGGCGAACCATTGATATATACTTTGGTTTTATTGTTATATTTGCTTTATTTCAATTGGTTTTTGGGATTTCCAGTCTAAAACTTTGCAGCAACATCAAAAAAGCTCGTTTGATTGGTTTGCTGGGTGTGATTGGTGTTGGGCTCACTCTGATATTATTCTTTTTCACCGCCAATACCCTAGGATATGACTGGGCTTGGCCGATGTTACTTTGTGTGTTGATTCCGATATTGTGTTTGCTTGGTGCGCATCGCAATGACAGACACAATTCAACCACTGCGATTTTTGGTGTTTTGCTTCTGTTGTCCTTGATTGTTTTGATGCCAATGTGGTGGATTATTCGTTCTTCCTTAATGACGTTACCGGAAGTTGGGACGATGTCTTTTTTGCCGAGCCGTTGGTTATTCTCCAATTATATTTTGGCTTTGCAGGATTTTCATTTTTTCCTTTATTTGCGTAATACTTTAATCATTGCCGTTCCGGCAGTGGTTTTTGGTACAGCGACAGCGGTTCTTTGTGGTTATTCTTTTGCTCGTTTTAGATTCCGTGGCAAGTCGTTTATCTTTGGACTTTGCATTGCCTCTATGTTGCTCCCTCCTATGGTTACTTTGATTCCGATTTTTATTGTTTGGACTAACTTTTTTAATGTGACCAATTCTTTTTGGCCCTTGATTATTCCTTGGCTTTGCGGCGGTGGTGCTTTTAATATCTTCCTGATGCGTCAGTTTATTTTGACCATTCCTCGGGAATTGGATGAGGCAGCTATGATTGACGGTGCCGGGCGTTTGCGGATTTTACTCCAGTTGATTGTGCCATCGATTAAACCGGCGATTATGGTAGTAAGTATCTTTATTTTCATGTTCATTTGGAATGATATTTTGGCTCAAACTGTTTATTTGCCGGATGGTAATATGGCGACGATGGCTTTGGGTTTACGGGTCTTTTCCGGTTCCTTTGGGACAATTTGGAATTTGACTATGGTAGCGGCGGTATTGTCGATTATTCCGGGTCTGTTGATTTATATCTTTGGTCAGAAGTATTTGATTGAGGGGATTGTGATGACGGGAATGAAGAACTAAAATATTTTTTGCTTTCAAAAGCAAAAACTTTGACGAAACTCCTATTTTTTGCTAAAATAAGTAAAAAAATAGGAGGGTATCTATGCGACGGTTGTTTTAAGGGATGTTTTAGATAGAAATGAATCGGCAAATGGGGTTGTTCTCAATAAGCTGGTTTGTTTTTTGTGTTCAAATATTGGAAGTATGAATTCTCCAAACAATATTGGAAAGGAAAATATGTATATTCGAAAAACAACAAAGAACGATTTACCTGTAGTGAATGACATATATAAGCAGGCACGGGATTTTATGTGCCTCAATGGCAATCCGACCCAATGGACTTGTGGATATCCGCAGCCGGAGCTGTTGGAGTTTGATATCAAAAAAGGCAGTAGTTATGTATGTGTAGAAAAAGAAAAGATACAGGGTGTATTTTATTTTGCTGTTGTGCAAGACCCTACTTATGCTGTGATTGATGGAGCTTGGTTGCATGATGCGCCTTATGGAGTAGTGCATAGGATTGCCGTGGCGTCAGGTTCAAAGGGTGTAGGCGCGTTTTGTTTAAATTGGTGTTTGGCGCAATGCGGAAATGTAAGGATTGATACCCATGTAGACAATGTACCAATGTTAAACTTGCTTAAAAAACTGGGATTTATAAAATGTGGAATTATTTGGGTTTTGAACGGGAAAGAAGAGCGTATCGCTTTTCAGAAATGTAAAAAGCGATAAAGGACATTTGAAAGTATGAAGGAGCTGGAACTTGGATTTTAATATTTTAACTTATTTGGATTGGCGAGGAGATCTGACCTTTGCTGAGCGCGCATTTAATGATGTGGACAATGTGATTCTTTGTGATTTGGCCTATATTGATTTTATAGGTATTATTCCTGATATTAGTGCGGGAGATTCTGCAAGTATTACCATTTGTGCTGCTTATGAAAAAATGAAATCAAGCGGCAAAGAGATTACGGTAACAAAAGGGAAGCACTTTGCGGAAGCCTATACAGCATTTTTAGAAAAACTGGCAGAGTCTGAGCGGTTTGCCCATATAAAATTATCAAATTTTGTGGATATCCATGATGAAACACGGCAAATGCAATTTGCGGCAATGTGTATGGACTTGGAGGATGGTACAAATTACATTGCTTTTCGTGGTACGGATCAAACCATTGTCGGTTGGCGCGAGGATTTTTCCATGTCTTTTCAAATAACCCAGGCACAGTTAGAAGCGGTGCGTTATTTGGAGCAGGTGATGGAGCCGGACAAGAAATATCGCATCGGGGGGCATTCTAAGGGTGGCAACTTGGCAGTTTATGCTGCAATGAAATGTTCGGATTCCCTGAAAGATCAGATGATTACGATTCATAGCAATGATGGCATTGGATTGAGCAAGGAAATTTTGATAGAAGAAAAATATGCACAGATTAGAGATAAAATACAGCTGATTGTACCGGAGTTTTGTGTGATTGGTATGATTTATGAAAACGGTCTAAAGAAAAAAATCGTAAAAAGTGATGCCCATGGTGTGCTTCAACATGCGGCTATGAGCTGGCAAGTAAAAAGAGACGATTTTCTTACGGTAGATGCGTTACATCCTGACAGTGGGGTTATCCATGGAATTATTACAGAATGGTTGGAAGAGATGGATATGATAGAGCGCAAGATACTAATGGGGCATTTTTTTGATGCTTTGAGTGCCGGTGGTGCAAAAAGTTTGTTTGATATACCCAAAGGTGGTATTGGTAGCTTTGGGTCTGTGTTGATATCATTGGCACGGTCAAACAAAGAAGCAAAGGCAATTTCGGATAAATCGGCAAAAGCTGTTCGAAAGGCAATTAAAGAGCGGGTACAAAAAAAATATTTTGATGCAGTCAGGATAAATCACAAGACAAAGAAAGAAGAGTAAAAATCAGGGTTTTTTACGTTGCTTTCATTTTGACAGAATGTCATATTTAGTGATAGAATACCTATATTGTCTTGCCTTAAAATATAAACACTGTATGAAGAAAGGAAGTCACATGGAACGAGCGAAAACCTACAACCCAAAAGAAATTGAACAAAAAATTTACGATAGATGGTTAGAAAAAAAATATTTCCATGCAAAAGTAGACCATTCCCGTCAACCATTTACCACTGTTATGCCTCCGCCGAATATCACAGGCAGATTGCATCTGGGTCATGCCATGGACAACACCATGCAAGATATTTTGATTCGTTACAAGCGTATGCTTGGTTTTAATGCTTTGTGGATTCCCGGCACCGATCATGCGGCGATTTCTACGGAAGTCAAGATTATAGATCAGTTAAAGTCTGAGGGTATCAACAAGGAAGAGTTAGGTCGTGCGGGTTTTTTAAAGCGTGCATGGCAGTGGAAAGAGGAGTATGCAGGAGCCATTCAAGAACAATTGAAAAAATTGGGTATTTCCTGTGATTGGGATAGGGAGCGTTTTACCATGGATGCAGGTTGTTCTGCAGCGGTGGAAGAAGTATTTATCCATTTGTATCAGAAAGACTATATTTATAAAGGTTCCCGTATCATTAACTGGTGTCCAAAGTGCATGACCTCTCTTTCGGATGCTGAAGTTGAGCATACAGAAAAAGAAGGAAACTTTTATCATATTAAATATCCGATTGTAGGGAGTGCTGCATTTTTAGAGATTGCTACAACCAGGCCGGAAACGATGTTAGGTGATACGGCCATTGCAGTTCATCCGGAGGATAAACGGTTTTGCCATTTCATTGGCAAAAAAGCTTTGTTGCCTTTGATGAACCGTGAGATTCCGATTGTGGCTGATACTTACGTAGACAAGGAGCTTGGTACAGGCGCAGTGAAGATTACACCGGCTCATGACCCCAATGATTTTGAGTTAGGGCAGCGTCATAATTTGCCTGAGATCAATGTGATGCATGATGATGGTTCCATCAATGAGCAGGGTGGTAAGTATGCAGGTTTGGATCGTTACGTAGCACGAAAAGCCATTATTGCGGATTTAGAGAGTTTAGGTTTGTTGGCTCAAATCAAACCCCACGTGTACAATATTGGTACCCATGACCGCTGCAACGTTGTTGTAGAGCCCATGGTCAAGCAGCAATGGTTTGTAAAGATGGAAGAAATGGCAAAACCTGCCATAGAGGCCTTGCAAACAGGGCGATTGAAATTTGTACCGGAGCGTTTTGATAAGATATATTTACATTGGTTGGAAAATATTCGGGATTGGTGTATTTCTCGTCAGATTTGGTGGGGGCATCGCATTCCTGCTTATTATTGTGAGGACTGCGGGCATTTGATGGTAGCAAAAGAAAAGCCAACACACTGTACGGAGTGTCATAGTCAAAACATCACGCAAGATGAAGATACTTTGGATACTTGGTTTAGTTCTGCTCTGTGGCCATTTTCTACTTTGGGTTGGCCGGAAAAAACAGAAGATTTAAAATATTTTTATCCGACGGATGTATTGGTAACAGGATACGACATTATTTTCTTTTGGGTGATTCGTATGGTCTTTTCAGGTCTGGAACAAACAGGACAGGAGCCGTTTCATACGGTATTGATTCATGGTTTGGTACGTGATGATCAGGGGCGTAAGATGGCCAAGTCTTTGGGCAATGGCATTGATCCTTTGGAGGTGATTGACCAATATGGTGCAGATGCGTTGCGTTTGATGCTGGTGACAGGCAATTCACCGGGTCATGACATGCGTTTTATCGAGAAAAAGGTTGAGGCAAGCCGCAATTTTGCCAATAAAGTTTGGAATGCTTCTCGTTTTATTCAGATGAACTTGCAAAGTGTTTTGTTGACGGAGCCGGCCTTTACAGAATTGACGGTTGCTGATAAGTGGATTCTTTCTAAAGTTAATACCTTGGCGAAAGAAATGAAGTCCAACATGGATAAATTTGAACTGGGTATTGCGGTGCAAAAGGTATATGATTTTATTTGGGATGAATTTTGTGATTGGTATATTGAAATTGCCAAAAAACGTATTTATCAAAAGCAAGAAAATCCGCAAGCGGCCAACTGTGCCTTGTGGATCTTAAAACGAGTACTGGGTGATGCTTTGAAAATGCTCCATCCTTTTATGCCTTTTATTACCGAGGAAATTTACTTAGGATTGGTTCCGGAAGAAGCCTCTTTGATGATGTCCGATTGGCCATTATATCAAAAAGAATGGGACTTTTCACAGGATGAGCGTATTTTAGAGCAAGTCAAAGAAATGGTGCGGGGTATTCGTAATATCCGCACGGAGATGAACGTTGAAAATAGCCGTAAGACCAAGGTATATATTGTTACTTCTGATGCATGTTTGGCCAAGCAGGTTGCGCTGATGAAAGAATCCGTTTTGTCTTTGATGTTTGCCACGGATATTTCAGTGAGCAGTGAGAAACCACAGATATCCGAGGATGCCATTTCGATTGTTACATCAAAGGCAGTGGTATATTTACCATTGGAGGATTTGATTGATTTCAAGCAAGAAAGAGAGCGCTTGGAAAAGGAAGAGGAAAAACTGAGCAAAGAAATACTGCGTGCCGAGGGTATGTTGGCAAATGAGAGATTTGTGAGTAAAGCACCACCTGCTAAGATTGCGGCGGAAAAGGAAAAACTTGCGAAATATAGCGAGATGCTTTGTCAAGTACGGGCGCGTATGCATAGTTTGCGTTGATTTATGGGGAATAAGGAAAGTTAAGATTATTATGATTGAGAAAAAAAATGAGAATAAAGGTAGATTAGAGCCGATTTATCATATTATGAATCGGTTCTCTCTACTCTTTACGGCGCTTTTGGCATGCGTTTTAAATTTTGCGATTGAGGGATTATCACGGCATTCCTTTTTGGCAGCGGGCGCATATTTGTTAAGGGTACCGTTGGTGTTTTTGTTAAATGCCTGCTATATTTTTGCAACATTGCTTGTTGCGTATTTATTTAGGCGGCGCATTTTTATTCGGATTTTAATTAGTTTTTTTTGGTTGCTTTTGGGTATGACCAATGGTTATTTGCTGCTCAAACGGGTGACACCATTTAATGCGCAAGATATCCGGGTTTTGTCGGATGCAATTACCTTGTTTGGCAATTATTCCAATACCATGGAAGTGATTATTTTATTTGTTTCTATCATTTTAACGTTGGTTGGGATTGGAGTAATCTATAAACGTGGTGGAAAATACAGAGGGAAGATATATCGGTTTTTTACCGGCATTGTAATTGCCATTGGTTTTATGAGTGTTAGTTTTTTGACAGACGCTGCGGTCAACAATCATTTGGTTTCGGATTATTTTGATAATATTGCATTTGCATACGAAGATTATGGTTTGCCTTACAGTTTTACGGTGAGTATGCTTCATGGGGGTATGGCAACACCTTTGCATTATGGGCAGAAACGGATAGATGCAATTACAGATTATGGTGAGATGAATCAAAGTAAAGCAAGTTTTGCGGGTGAGAAATTGCCTAATATCGTTGTGGTTCAATTAGAATCTTTTTTTGACCCGACGGAAGTGAATTTTTTGCGCTATAGCCGGGATCCCATACCTTATTTGAGAAGTTTATCAAAAGAGTTTACTTCGGGTTATTTTGTGGTACCAACCATCGGAGCGGGCACAGCCAATACAGAGTTTGAAGTATTAACCGGTATGAATATGCATCACTTCGGACCGGGTGAATATCCTTATAAAACCTATGTAAAGGATAAGCCAATCGAAAGTGCGGCGACTGCGTTGGCATCTTTGGGTTATGGTACTTATGCCTTACATAATCATAATGGCAATTTTTATAGTCGTGCAGAAGTGTATAACAATATGGGTTTTGATTATTTTGTGAGTCGTGAAATGATGTATATAACCAAGACTACACCAAATGGTTGGGCGGAAGATGGAGCATTACTTAGGCCAATCATTGCGGCCATGGATAAAACAAAAGAGCAGGATTTTGTGTTTGCGGTAACGGTACAATCTCATGGAGAATATCCTAGTAATAGAATTTATGACAATCCATATATTCGGGTAACAGGTGCCGAAAGTTTGGAAGAACAAAATGCCTGGGAGTATTATATCACCCAAATCAATGCGGTAGATAATTTTGCAAAGCACTTGATTCAGCGGATTGAAGCTAGAAATGAGCCAACAGTGGTGGTTTTTTATGGCGATCACATTCCGACCAGAGGTTTGCATGTGGCAGATGTAAAAAGTCATAGTTTATTTCACACCAATTATGTGATTTGGGATAATATCGGATTAGAAAAAAACAATCAAAATATACATGCCTACCAGTTGATGGCTACGGTTTTTCAAAAGCTGGATATCCAAAGCGGCACGATGTTTAACTTTCATCAAGAAAAACAAGATAGTCCAAATTATTTGGCAGAGTTAGAAATGCTACAATTTGATTTGTTATATGGCAATCAGTATGCTTATCAAACCTATGGTTCTCCTTTATCGGACGGGCATTTACAAATGGGCATTCATGATATTGAAATAGAAAAACTAACACAGAATTTAGATGGTAGCTGGGACATTCATGGTGCAAACTTTACAAAGCACAGTCGTATATTTGTGAATGAGAAACCTCAAAAAACAAATTTTGTAAATACACGACAATTGAATTTGCCGGAAATAGAGTTTGAAAATGGGGATGTTGTTTATGTGGCGCAGGTGGGTTCCGGTAATACCGTTTTTCGGACTTCCACTCGGTATAAATTTCAATTTCGTTGGTTCATAGAGGAGGATGTTCCTTGACTTATCAAGAAGCAGTTATATATATAGTTCAAATACCAAAATTCACAAGCAAAAATGACTTGCATCATACAAGGAAATTACTCAAATATTTAGGTGATCCACAAGATAAGCTCAAAGTGATTCATGTTGCAGGCACCAATGGTAAGGGTTCGGTTTGTACTTATGTAGATGCTTTATTAAGATGTGAGGGCAAGACGGTAGGGCGTTTTACTTCGCCCCATCTGGAAGTCATCAATGAGCGAATGATAATGAACAATCAAATGATTACGGATGTTGTATTTTTGCAAGTTTTTCAAAAAGTTTTGCGGGTTGTTGAACAGTTAAAAGAATTGGGTTATCCCCATCCTACCTTTTTTGAGTTCTTGTTTGCTATGGCGTTGGTAGCTTTTGTAGAAGAAAAGATAGAATACGCTGTTTTGGAAACGGGTATGGGCGGGCGTTTGGATGCAACCAATGTAGTGGAAGCACCTATTATGACGATTATTACTGCTATTGGTTATGATCATATGGAGCATTTGGGTGATACGCTAACGAAAATTGCCGGAGAAAAAGCAGGCATCATTAAACGGGATGTGCCCTTGGTTTATGCGGACACAGCTCCTGCCTCTAATGGAGTGATGGAAAAAAGGGCAAAAGAGTTAAATGCACCTTGTATGCAGGTGTGTAAAAAAATATATGTGATTCAAGATATGCGTGTAGCGGGTATCCGTTTTACCATTATAGATGATGCTTATGAAGCGGATGTGTTGTGGACATTAAAAAATGTTGGCATTTATCAACCCCATAATGCAGTATTGGCAGTGGAAGCCATGCGGGTTTTGTTTCCAAAAGCGGATTTACGGAAATGGCGCACGGTTTTAAGTCAAATTGTTTGGCCCGGTCGTATGGAGCTTCTATTGCCCAATATAATTGTAGATGGTGCCCATAATTTAAGTGCCGTTCAAGGTTTTGTGGATACGGTAAAGAAAGTAAAAGAATATCGGGCATCTCTTCGAAAGGTGCTTGTATTTGCGGTGACAGCAGAGAAAGAGTATAAAAAAATGATTGCTCTTTTATGCAAAGAATTAGACTTTGATGTATTTGTAGTTACGAGATTAAAAGGAACCAGAGGGGTTACAACAGAACAATTGGCAAAAGTTTTTCGTACATTTAGTACGAAACCTGTTATAATCAAACATGATATGGAACAGGCTTTGGTTTATGTTCAGGAAGAAGAAAAAAAATCGTTAACATATTGTTTGGGCTCTTTGTATTTAGTAGGAGAATTAAGATGCTTGACTTTGAAGAAGAATTAAAAAAATTTAAGCCCAGTTTAGAGGTGGAAGACATTGAAGATGCTGTTTATCAGGAGGATTTGTCGGATATGTCAGATCTTCTTCGTGATGTAATGGATAAAAGATAGGGAGTTTATGGTGATTGTAGATGGGTTATGCACAGGAAATCATTAATAAATCCTATGCCTGGTATAATGAGGGTCTTCGGAAAGCGAAAATTCGTGATCTTTCCGGGGCGATTTTAGCTTTGCGGCGAAGCCTCCAGTATCATCGTGAAAATGTTGAGGCTCGCAATTTGCTTGGCTTGGTTTTTTATGGCCGTGGTGAAGTGGCAGAAGCTCTGGTAGAGTGGATTATTAGCAAGAGTTTTCAAAGGCAGGATAATATTGCGGATTATTTCATAAATAAAATTCAAAGAACCTCCAAAGACTTGGAGGTTGTAAATCAAGCCGTGAAAAAGTACAATCAAGCGTTGCTGGTCTGTGAGCAAAATGGAGATGATATGGCGATTATTCAGTTGAAAAAAGCTGTTGCAGACCATCCCAATTTCTTAAGGGCGATGCAGCTATTGGCATTGCTTTATTTGCATACGGAGCAGTATACAAAGGCACGTCAAGTACTGGTAAAGGCACGTAAAATAGATACAACAAATGATACAACATTGCGTTACATTCACGCAATGACGCAAATACGAGGCAGCAAACCACGCCGTTCCAGGCGAAAAAAAGCTACGACGATGGAATATACCCACGGCAATGAAACCATCATTCAACCCCGTCATTCTTTGGCACGAGAGATTAGTAGCCGTGTGATGGTGTGGAATGTATTGATTGGTGTGTTGATTGGTGCGGCTGTTGTTTGGTATTTGGTGGCACCGGCGGTGAATCAGTCGAGAAATGCACAAATCAATCAGCAGATGATAGAGTATGCCCAACGTATTCAGTCTTTAGAGGCGCAAGTCAGTGCGCAAACAAGGGCTTTGGATGAATACAGGCAAACGGAAGCAGCCCAAGAAACAACGTTAGCAGACATTGAAGAAGTTCAGGCAACTTTGGAGGGGTTGATTGCCGTACAAGAGCAGTTTAATTCAGGCAACTTTACCATGGGCCAGCTTGCGGCAAATTTGCTGGAGATAGATAGAACGTTATTGGCTGAGAGCGGGCAGGAAACTTATGATCATTTGAGAACAAATATCTTTCCGCCTGCTGCGCAAAATGCCTATGCTTTGGGGATGGAATCCTTTGCGGTTGCCAATTGGTCAGGTGCCATTGACCAATTATCTTTGACCGTGCGAATTGATGAGCGTTTTGAGGAGGGTGCTGCCATGCTCCATTTGGCGATTGCCTTGGAAAGCAGTGGAAATACAGAAGATGCGGTACCTTATTTTCATCGTATCATTGAACTCTTTCCGGATACGGAGCTGGCAGAAGAGGCACGCAGTCATTTAGAAGAGGTGGAAGCATAAAAAAATCGATAAAATAAAATTTTACATAGATTTAACAGAAGCATTCCTTTCATTTAACATTACTTTGCTAAGATGTCTTTATAAAAATAATAAATAAACATGTAAAGACGAGGAGATAGTGTAATGAAGATGAAAAAGTTAACGGCTGTGTTGGCATTGGTTGTGTTAGGTGCTTTGGTTTCGGTAGGTTGTGGCAACAATGTGAAAAGTGATTTTGATGAAACGATGTTTATTTCAGTGATATCTCGTGAGGAGGGTTCGGGAACCCGTGGTGCTTTTGTTGAGATTACCGGGATTTTAGAAGATGATATGGATCGAACCACCCTTGAGGCGGTAATTGCAAATGGTACTTCTATTGTTATGACACATGTCGCCGAAGATGTATATGCGATTGGTTATATTTCAATCGGTGCTTTAAATGATACGATTAAAGCGGTAAATATCAATGGTGTTGCAGCAACAGAAGCAAATACGAAAGCGGGAGATTATTTGATTTCTCGCCCTTTTCATATTGTTTCCCAAGCGGCAGGCAATGAAGCCGCAATAGATTTTAAAAACTTTATTATGAGTGCAGAGGGGCAAGAAGTGGTTACGGATGCTGGTTTGGTAGCCGTCCCCAATTTGCCGCATTTTGAGAGCACAAATCCTTCAGGCCGTGTTGTGGTAGGTGGTTCGACTTCAGTTGCTCCGGTAATGGAAAGACTGGCGGAGGCTTATTATGAACAAAATCCCGGAGTGATGATTGAGATTCAGTCAGCCGGCTCTTCGGCCGGGATGACCGGTGTGTTAGATGGCAATTTTGATATTGGTATGGCTTCTAGGGATTTGAGTCAATCTGAATTAGATAGTGGTTTGGTACCAACGGTTATGGCTTTAGATGGTATTGCTGTAATTGTGCATCCGGATAATCCAATTACAAATCTTACTTTGGAGCAAGTGGATGCCATTTTTACAGGTGAGGCAATTACTTGGGATGAGGTGTTGCATCAATGATGAAAAGAAAAGCGTGGACCGAAAAATGTATGCAGGTTGTGTTTTTGGTTGCCGCTTGCACTTCGGTGTTGGCGGTTGCGCTCATTTGCGCATTTCTTTTTGTGAACGGAATCCCTGCGATGGCTGAGGTTGGTATCTTTCGATTTTTGGCCGGTGAGACTTGGAATCCGGGCAATGATATTTATGGTGTATTGCCCATGATTTTAGGTAGTATTTATATCACTGCCGGGGCGATTATCATTGGAGTGCCTATTGGTATCCTAACGGCTGTTTTTATGGCGAAATATTGTCCCAAAAAAATTTACAAACCCCTAAAGGCAGCAACAGAGTTACTGGCAGGTATACCATCCGTTGTATACGGCTTTTTTGGTTTGGTGATTTTGGTGCCTTTTATTCGTGATATTGCGCGTGCTATGCATTGGGGCAATTCGGGCAGTACGATTTTGACGGCATCTATTTTGTTGGGTATTATGATTTTGCCTACGATTATCGGGGTGACAGAATCGGCAATCAGAGCGGTTCCCGCCCATTATTATGAGGGTGCTTTGGCTTTGGGTGCCACCCATGAACGTAGTATTTTTTTGGTGGTGATACCGGCGGCAAAGTCGGGTGTAATTGCCGGTATTGTTTTAGGGATTGGCCGGGCGATTGGGGAAACCATGGCAGTTATTATGGTGGCCGGAAATCAAGCCAGAATACCAAATAGTATTTTCCAAGGGGTACGTACTTTGACAGCTAATATTGTTTTGGAAATGAGTTATGCTACGGATCTTCATAGGGAAGTTTTGATTGCGACCGGTGTGGTTTTGTTTGTTTTTATCTTAATTATAAATGTTGCGGTAACATTGCTAAAAAGGAGATCAGAGCATGAATAATCAAACGACCTATGGCCAAAAATGGAAAGACTATCTTAAACATCCCGGCTCTTTTCTGCTCATGCTTCTAGTGGTTTTAGCAGCAATTGTTACGTTTGCGGTCTTGTTATTTTTAATTGTGTATATTTTAGTAAATGGAATCCCTCATTTGCGCCTTTCTCTGTTTGCTTGGCATTATACAGCAGACAATGTTTCAATGATGCCGGCGTTGATTAATACGTTGACCATGACCGGCTTATCCTTGCTGATTGCGGTGCCAATCGGTGTTTCTTCTGCCATTTTTTTGGTGGAATATGCCTCCAGAAACAATAAATTCATGGGTGCCATCCGATTGACGACAGAAACCTTAGCTGGTATTCCCTCGATTGTTTATGGTTTGTTTGGTTTACTTTTTTTTGTGAATACTTTAGGTTGGGGTCTTTCTATATTGGCGGGTGCTTTTACCCTTTCCATTATGATTTTACCTTTGGTTATGCGAACGACGGAAGAAGCTTTAAAAGCGATACCGGATACTTACCGTGAGGGTAGTTTTGGTCTGGGAGCCGGAAAACTTAGAACGGTGTTTCGAGTCGTGTTACCCTCGGCCATGCCGGGGATTTTTGCCGGTATTATTTTAGCAACCGGCAGAATCATGGGGGAAACGGCGGCTTTGATATTTACGGCCGGAACAGCAACCAATATTCCGGATTCGGTGATGGGCTCCGGGCGGACGTTGGCGGTACATATGTTTAATTTGGCCAATGAAGGTTTGCATATGCCACAAGCCTATGCCACAGCGGTGGTATTGTTGGTATTGGTGGTTGGGATTAATACTTTGTCCGGTTTTGTCGCAAAAAGGTTTTCGAAAAAATAAAGGATAGAGAGGTCGAATTGAGATGAGTAAAATTAGCGTAAGGAATGTTAATTTGTTTTATGAAAGTTTTCAAGCTTTAAAAGATGTAAACTTGGAGATTGAAGCCAATAAAATAACTGCTTTTATCGGTCCCAGCGGATGTGGAAAGTCAACCTTGATTAAATCCATGAATCGCATGAATGATTTGATAGTCGGTTGTCGGATTGAGGGCGAAATATTGCTGGATGGTGAAAATATTTTCCAGGGTATGGATGTCAATATGTTACGTAAAAAAGTTGGGATGGTTTTTCAAAAACCCAATCCTTTCCCGATGAGTATTTATGATAATGTTGCCTTTGGTCCACGAACCCATGGAATTCGTTCCAAAGCAAAATTAGATGATATTGTGGAGAAATCGTTAAAAAATGCGGCGATTTGGAATGAAACCAAAGACCGTTTGAAAAAAAGTGCCTTAGGTATGTCCGGTGGACAGCAACAACGTTTATGTATCGCAAGAGCTTTGGCGGTAGAGCCGGAAGTACTTTTGATGGATGAGCCCACTTCGGCTTTGGATCCCATTTCAACTTCTAAAATTGAGGAGCTTGTCATGGAGCTAAAAAAAGATTATACTATTGTAATAGTAACCCATAATATGCAACAGGCGGTGCGTATTTCTGATAATACGGCATTCTTCCTATTAGGAGAGATGATTGAGTACAATGAAACAGAAAAAGTATTTTCGATTCCGTTAGATAAGCGAACAGAAGACTATATTACAGGAAGGTTTGGTTGATATGCGAAGTAGATTTGATTCACAACTTGAAACATTGGAAAAGTTACTGACCAAAATGGGTGCCCTATGCGAAGCGGCCATTTCAAAAGCGACAAAAGCCATTCAAGATGGTGATATGGCATTGGCCAAGGAGCTGATGGATTCAGATGATGCCATTGACAATATGGAAAAAAATATCGAACGATTGTGTTTGAAAATCTTGTTGCAACAACAACCTGTTGCTAGAGATTTGCGCCGTATTTCCGCTGCTTTGAAGATGATTACAGACATGGAACGGATTGGCGATCAGACCTGTGATATTGGTGAGATTGTACTTTCTTCCAGAGATTATAGCCCGAGGGATAGTGAAAAATTAGGACAGATGGCAGTGGCTGTTAGTGCTATGGTTCATGATAGCGTTTCTGCTTTTGTGGATAAAAATTTAGAATTGGCCAGAAAAGTTATGTTGGCTGACGAACATGTGGATCAATTATTTGATGAGATTCGCAGTGATTTGGCAGCGGAGTTAAAGTCTGAGGGCGGTGGCGGCACTGTGATTTTAGATTTGATTATGGTAAGCAAATATCTGGAGCGTATTGGTGACCACGCCACCAATATTGCAGAGTGGGTTGAGTTTTCTATTACCGGTGTTCACAAAAGTCACATAGAAGAGCGTAGTGAGGATTTGGATTTGGATATTGATATAGACGATTGAGTGCAGACGTGATTTGCTTGGTTTTAAGGAGGAAAAGTAGATGATATATTGCGTTGAGGACGATGCAAATATCCGTGAATTGATTGTATATACCTTAGAAACAACCGGGCTAAAGGCCAAAGGGTTTTCCGATGGTTCGACATTTTTACAGGCTCTGGAGCAGCAAACTCCGGAGCTTGTTTTGCTTGATATTATGTTGCCCGGTATGGATGGTATGGTTTTATTAAAACGCATCAAAGAACAGCCAAAGACTAAACATATTCCTGTGATTATGGTGACGGCGAAGAGTAGTGAGTTTGATAAAGTGATGGGGTTAGATAGTGGTGCAGATGACTATATTGCCAAGCCTTTTGGCATGATGGAGTTGGTTTCACGGATTAAGGCTGTCCTTCGTCGCAGTCAAAAAAAAGAGGTTTGTAGTGCTTATGAAATTGGGCAAGTAGCTTTAAATATACCCAAGCATGAAGTGATGGTAGCGGACCGTTTTATTGGCTTAACATTAAAAGAATTTGATTTATTGGAAAAGTTGATGTGCAATCAAGGTATTGTTTTGACTAGAGAGCAATTGTTGGGTGATATTTGGGGCTATGATTTTGATGGAGAGACCAGAACGGTAGATGTACACATTCGGACGCTGCGGCAAAAGTTAGGCGAAGAGGGCGATATCATTGAAACCATTCGTGGGGTCGGGTATCGTGTTGGAGGGAAGCATGCAGGCTAAAATTCAAAAGAGTATGACCTTGACTTTTTTAATTGTTCTTTTGTTTTCTTATGTCCTTATTTCTATTTTGATTTACAATCAAAACCTTTCTTTTTTAAAAAGCAATGTACAGCAAGAGGCAGAGTTGATCGCTTTTGCCATCAATGAAACGGAGTTTGGTGAAGATTTTTTTGAAAAACCGACAGAAGCAGCAAGGGTCATTAAGGGCTTGGATGCTGTGAGCTTAGATACACGAATTACATATATCCTGCGTGGTGGTGAAATTATTTATGATTCTTTGGGTGTGAATCCCGGTTGGCAGGGTGCACCACTTTTCAGTGCTGCTTATGGAACGCGCCAAGATAGAGCAGAGGTTATGGATGCTTGGGAAACAGGCAGCGGGGAGGCTATTCGTTCTTCGGAAACCACCAATCAGAGAATGTATTACTATGCGATTTTATTGGAAAATGGTTCTGTGCTGCGGGTAGCACGCGGCATGGACAATTTAGCGTTGATTGCGCTTCGTATTTTACCTTACATTGTTGGTTTATTTGTGATTATGATGCTTGTGGTTTGGTTTTTGGCCAGATGGCAGACGGCTCGTTTCGTCCGGCCCATTATTGATTTGAATTTAGAAAATCCTTTGGAGAACCAAAGTTATGCGGAATTGCAACCGTTATTAGAAGCCATTGAGGAGAAAAATAGGGCACAGGATTTGATTACTGAAATGCGAAAAGAATTTTCTGCCAATGTTTCACATGAATTAAAAACGCCTTTGACTTCCATTTCAGGATATGCAGAAATTATGATGAACGATATGGTGAAGCATAAGGATATGCCAAAGTTTTCCGCGCGTATTTATAAGGAGGCAAAACGCTTGCTTTCTCTGGTGGATGATATCATCAAATTGTCCCGTTTGGATGAGGGGAAAATTGAAGCGGAAAAAGAAAGCTTAGACCTTTATGATTTGAGCCGGGAGATAATCAGTCGCTTGGCACTTCAAGCTGAGACAAAAAAGGTACGGATTATTTTGACGGGAGAGCCGGTAGAGTATTATGGGATTCGTCAGTTGTTGGATGAAATGATTTACAATCTTTGCGAAAATGCGATTAAGTATAATCAGCAGCGAGGACGGGTTTATGTTTGGGTTGGCAAGACATTGGAGGGTATAAAAATAAGCGTAAGTGATACGGGGATTGGCATTTCTGAAACGGAGTACGAGCGAATTTTTGAGCGCTTTTATCGTGTGGATAAAAGCCATTCGAAAGAAAGCGGCGGTACAGGCCTTGGCCTATCTATTGTAAAGCATGTGGCACATTTGCATAACGCTAAAATATCTGTAGACAGCACATTGGGACACGGAACAAAGATTGAAATTCGCTTTTAAGTCTGTTATATTTGTGATATAATTTTAGCGAGTTATTCATTACATTGATAAAAATGCGGAGGTTCTAATTTATGAAGATTACATTGGAGCGGTATCATGGATTGGGCAATGATTATTTGGTGTTTGACCCAAATAAAAACGAAATCAAATTAAATGCAAAAAATGTTGCCATGCTTTGTAACCGTCATATGGGTTTGGGTTCGGATGGTGTTTTGGAGGGCCCTTTTATTGGTGAAAGTGATATGTTTTTGAAAATCTGGAATCCGGATGGTAGTATTGCTGAGAAAAGTGGCAATGGTGTGAGCATTTTCGCTAAATATTTAAAGGACAAGGGTTATGTACAAAAAAAGAGTTATACTTTGCAGACAGATGGTGGTCCTGTAGAGATTACTTATTTAAGTGACGATGGCAATCGTTTGCGTGTTTCCATGGGTAGGATTTCTTTTTGGAGTGATGAAATTCCTGTTGCCGGCGAACGACGTTTGGTGATAAATGAGGATATGGTTTTTGGTAAAACGATGTATCCGGTTACCTGCGTTTCTGTGGGCAATCCCCATTGTGTTATCCCGATGCATGAGATATCGGAAGAGTTGGTTTGTCGGATTGGTGAGATTGCAGAGGGAGCGAGATACTTCCCGGGGCATGTGAATACAGAGATTATGAAAACCATTGATTTTACCAACATTGCCATTGAAACTTACGAGCGGGGTGCGGGTTATACGATGGCTACCGGTACGGGAGCTTGTGCGGCGGCGGCGGTATCTTATCGTTTGGGCTTAACGGGCAATAAGGTGATTGTACAGATGCCGGGTGGTAACTTACAGATTGAAATAGATGATGATTGGAATGTTTATATGACAGGAGATGTATTTTATATTGCTCGTGTTGTCCTTAGTAGTGAGTTTACAGAAAAGTTGAAGGTGGAAAATTGTTGATAAAAATCGATTTCAATAGTGATGAAGCAATTTATATGCAGGTACGCAACCAAATTATTTTTGGTATTGCGACAGCGAGCTTTCAAGAGGGGGATTCCCTCCCCTCGGTACGGCGCATGGCTGATGATATCGGTATCAATATGCACACGGTGAATAAAGCGTATGCGCTTCTGCGCAGTGAGGGTTTTATTCAGCTAGACAGACGAAGAGGTGCGGTGGTTGCGATAGATATAGACAAGATGAAAGCCATGCAAGCGTTGCGTCATAACTTGCGGATACTGTTGGCGATGGGGAGTTGTAAAAATATTTCCCGGGTTGAGATTCATGAGTTGGTAGATGAAATTATTGACGAATACGAATAATAAAATGGTTAGCAGGAAACGGTATATTCGTTTCCTGTCAGTTTAATTTGGAGGAAGTGATGCAGAATAATTATACAAAGCAAGCCCAAAAGGCGATGAAGTATGCAGGTGTTGTATCAAAGCAATATAATCATCCTTATATTGGTACGGAGCATTTGCTGTTGGGTTTACGTGATGAATTTACCGGGGTGGCAGGTCAGGTTTTGGCCGCACACAATATTCATGCGGATAAAATATTACAGTTGATGGATGAGTTGATTTCGCCCACATCTGATGTGGCGATGTTGGAAAAAGAGCAAACAAATAGTCCTCGTTTAAATTATATTTATGACAATGCATCCAAGGAGGCGGCTCGTTTAAAGATGTCTCAGATTGGTACGGAGCATTTATTACTGGCGATTATTCGTGATGTAGATTGTGTGGCGGCGAAGATACTACTTACGTTAAATGCCAATTTGCAAAAGGTGATGCAGGATATTTTAGTTACGCTGGGTGTAGACCCTAAAAGTTACCAAGAAGAGATGACGGAAGATGAAAGTGGCGGAAAGCCAAGTGCGATAGATAAGTATTGTACAAATCTTTGTGAGTTGGCCTTGGAGGGTAAGTTGGAACATATCATTGGCCGTGAGGAAGAGATGACACGGATGATGCAGATTTTAAGTCGTAAGACAAAGAACAATCCTTGTATGGTAGGTGAACCCGGCGTGGGTAAAACGGCGATTATTGAGGGTTTGGCTTCACGTTTAGCTTTGGGTTTGGTGCCTGAAATTATGAAAGGCAAAAAAATCTATGCCCTTGACTTGCCGGGTTTAATTGCCGGTTCAAAATATCGTGGCGAGTTTGAAGAGCGAATGAAAAATTTAATCACAGAAGTACAGGATTGTGACAATGTTATTTTGTTTTTAGATGAAATCCATACGATGATTGGAGCCGGCGGAGCGGAGGGTGCCATTGATGCTTCCAGTATTCTAAAACCTGCTTTGGCACGTGGTGAGATGCAGTTGATTGGAGCGACTACGATTGCGGAATATCGCAAATATATTGAGAAAGATGCGGCTCTGGAGCGGCGTTTTCAACCGGTATCTGTAGAGGAGCCAAGCAAAGAACAGTGTTTGGAAATTTTACGTGGTTTAAAGGATTCCTATGAAAATCATCATATGGTAGATATTTCGGAGGATACTTTGATTGAGGCAGTTGCGTTGTCCGAGCGTTATATTAATGATCGTAACTTGCCGGATAAGGCTATTGATGTATTGGATGAGGCTTGTTCCAAAGTGCGTATCAGCGGTTATAAAATGCCGGAAAATTTGCTACGATTAAGAGATAGATATAAAGAGGTGCGTGAAGAAAAAGAAAAGAGCATTCACCAGGGTGATTTTGTCCAAGCTTCTTCTTTGCAAAAAGAGCAGGAAGATGTGGCAAAGCAGTTAGAAGAGATACAGAGGCGTTTTGAGAAAAAAACAGCAAAAAAAAGACCCACGGTACAGCCGGAAGATATTGCCACAGTGGTATCGGTTTGGACAAAGATTCCTTTGAAGAGTTTGACAGAAACAGATGCAAAGCGTTTGCAGAATTTAGAAAAAACCTTGCACAAGCGAGTGATTGCGCAAGAGGAGGCGGTTGGTGCCGTGTCACGGGCGGTTAAGCGTGGGCGCATTGGCTTAAAAGCACCGGGGCGTCCTGTTGGTTCATTTTTGTTTTTGGGGCCGACGGGTGTTGGAAAAACGGAATTGGCAAAGGCTTTAGCGGTTGCTTTATTTGGCAATGAACAAGCCATGATTCGGGTGGATATGTCGGAGTATATGGAAAAACATTCGGTTTCTAAGATGATAGGTTCCCCGCCGGGATATGTGGGGTTTGATGAGGGGGGGCAATTAAGTGACCGGGTTCGGACACATCCCTATTCTGTGATTTTATTTGATGAGATTGAAAAGGCGCATCCGGATGTATTTAATGTGTTGTTGCAGGTGCTGGACGATGGTCATATTACCGACTCGAAGGGTCGCAAAGTAGACTTTAGCAATGCGGTCATTATCATGACAAGCAATGCAGGTGCCAAATCCATTGTGGATCCAAAAAAATTAGGATTTGCAACAAAGGACAATCCAAAGGATAATTATAAACGAATGAAGCAAAATGTGATGGACGAAGTCAAGCAGATTTTCCGTCCGGAGTTTTTAAATCGTATTGATGAAATTATTGTATTCCATTCTTTGGATGCTACGCATATGAAGCAGATTGTGACTTTGATGTGCAAAGAGTTTTCTGCTCGTGTGAAGCAGCAGATGGATATTAAAATCACAGTTCGTGATTCCTTTAAAAAGTATATTGTCAGCAAGGGTACCGATTTGCGATATGGGGCCAGACCGTTACGTCGTGCGATGCAAACGGAGTTAGAGGATAAATTGGCTGAGGCTGTGCTAAGTGGTGAGGTTAAACGTGGTGATACGGTAGAAGTTGGTTTGCGAAATCAGTTGATTCAGTTTTTTATATAGTTGAATAGGAGGAGACAAAGAAATGTCAATGAATAAAGAGTTGTTACACTTGGAGTCAGATGGAACCCTTAGTTTTGGTGATTATACATTGAAGAAAAAAACAAAATTAGAAAATTTTGAATTTGAGGGTGATATCTATAAGGTAAAAACATTTTCAGAGATTACCAAATTAGAAAAAAATGGTATGTTTGTATATGAGTCAGTACCGGGTAGTACCGTTCGCAATTACAAAGCGACAGCAGAGGAAGAAAGTTTTCTGGTATCCTCTTATGAAGATGTGCAATTTACTTTGGAGTTGGAGGCAGACCAGGAATATGAAGTTTTCATTGATGCAGTATCCGCAGGTACTATGATGACCAATCTAAGTGGTAAGCTTAGTGTTAGTGTGGAGTTGGATGTCGGGGAAGAATCACATGTACGGGTGGTGAAAGTCTAGTGTGATTTCAAGGGCTATAAAATGATGTTGGTGGAAAAGGAGAAGTATGCCAAAAGGGAAAAAAACCATATATTTCTGTCAAGAATGTGGACACGAGGAAAGCAAGTGGCTGGGGCAGTGCCCTATGTGCAAGGAGTGGAATACGTTCGTAGAAGAAAAGGTTACAAAGGCAAGTGGTATTACAACGACAAAAGCCATGAAAGAAACGGTGGTATTGCCTTTATCTGAAATAGAGATCAACGATCATAATCGTACTTCTACTTCCATGGTGGAGTTTGACCGGGTTTTGGGAGGCGGTATCGTTCCTGGTTCATTGGTGTTGGTAGGCGGTGATCCCGGTATCGGAAAGTCTACATTATTGTTGCAGATGTGTCATCGTCTCATTCAAATACCCGGGCAGCAGACGTTATATATTTCCGGAGAGGAATCTTTGGCCCAAATCAAACTACGTGCCAATCGCATTGGTGATTTTAATGATGATTTGCTTTTATTGTGTGAAACCAATTTAGAAATAATCAAAGAAGTGATGGAGCGGAAAAAACCAAGGTTTGTAGTGATTGACTCTATTCAAACTATGTACAGTGAGGACGTTTCTTCGGCACCCGGTAGTGTGTCCCAAGTGCGAGAGTCTACCAATATTTTTATGCATTTGGCAAAGGGTCTGGGTATTACTATATTTTTGGTTGGTCATGTGACCAAAGAGGGTGTGGTTGCGGGTCCTCGTGTGTTGGAGCATATGGTGGATACGGTTTTGTATTTTGAGGGTGACAGACATGCCGCCTATCGGATTTTGCGTGGTGTTAAAAATAGATTTGGTCCAAATGAAATTGGCGTTTTTGAAATGGGTCAAAGTGGTTTGGCGGAGGTGGAAAACCCTTCTGAATATATGTTAAGTGGTAAGCCGCAAAATGCATCGGGTTCAGTCGTAACCTGTTCATTGGAGGGAACTAGGCCTTTGCTGTTGGAAATACAGGCATTGACGAGTCAGACTAACTTTGGTATGCCCAGACGAACAGCAGCAGGTACAGATTACAATCGGGTCAATCTTTTGATGGCAGTTTTGGAAAAGCGCATCGGTATTCCTTTGTCGGGTTATGATGCTTACGTAAATATTGCCGGTGGTATGCGCATCAATGAACCTGCGATTGATTTAGCCATTGTGATGGCGTTGATTTCTAGCTATAAAAATGCGGCTATTGATGAGAGGTTACTTGTGTTTGGGGAAGTTGGTTTAAGTGGTGAGATTCGAGCGGTGAGTCGTCCGGAACAACGTGTGATTGAGGCGCAAAAATTGGGCTTTGAGACATGCATTGTACCTTGGGTGGCTGTCCGGGCAGTGAAAAATATCAAAGATATTAAAGTGATTGGGGCGAAAACCATAAATGATGCAGTGGCTGCTGTTTTCTAGTGAACATTCCTTTATTATTATTGAATTTTTTCGATAAAAATGATATTATTTATATAATAATCTGAAAAAAACAAAAGTGAGTGGGGGAATGATGTATGAATATAAATCAAAATGCAGAGCTATTGTCTTTGGTTAATGATGCAGCACTTCAATTATTATCTACATCTCCTTCTAATTTTGAGGAAACGATTCAAGCCAATATGGAGCGGATTAGTCAATACTTAAATGTTGATTGTATTTATATTTGGCGTCTTGAAGTGATTGAAAAAAAAGAGCGGTATGCCCGCAAATATAAATGGCTTTCCCCAAAATTTGATCAATCAACCGATACAAAAGATATTGTAGGTGAAGCGATGTCTCGTGCATCTGATTGGGACGATAAATTGTTTCATGCACGGGGTTATTTAGAGGCCTGTCCGGAAGATTTTGATGGTGTTATCAGTGAAAAACTAAAGGCATCTGGGGTGGAAGTTGTTGTATTTTTTCCTATTTATTTGCGGCAAAACTTTTGGGGTTTTGTTGGATTTGAAAATCGTCGTATTCGTAAACTTTTTCAACCCCAAGAAATTGCGGTATTAAAATCGATGAGTCTGCTTTTTGTGAATACGATTGAGCACAATGAAGCCTTGATCCAGTTGGGGCAAAGATTAAAGCAGCAGCAATTGATGTCCAGTATTTCGAGAAGTTTTATTTCAAAAGAATCTATGGACAAGTTGATTTATGTTGCTTTGGCAAAAATCGGCAGTTATTTAAAAGTTGTCCGGATTATCGTAGCTGTTTTTGAAAAAGATACTGCGATTAGTCGCCCCAAATATGTTTGGACAAAAAATCCAAAGTATGCGCCAAAAACAGCACAAAGTGGATTCAGTAGTATTTTGCGGGACTTGTTTCCTCATTATCAAAAAAACAATGAGCGGGTTCACACAATTTACTGTGACAATACCCTTGCCCACGAAGATGAACGCTTTAAAATATTTTACGAAAAAGCTGGTGTGATTTCTTTGATTTGTGCGCCTATTTATGTGGATGGAGAGCTTTGGGGTATCATGAGCATTGAAGAGCATGAGCACCAACGCCACTGGACGGATTCAGATGATTTACTGATTGGAACGGTGGCTATGTCGATTTCCAATGCAGTTGCTCGTGATATTATGGAAAAAGAAAAGGCAAAGGCTTTGGAAGAAGCAACGGCAGCCAGTCGGGCAAAAGGTGATTTTTTATCCAATATGTCCCATGAAATGCGAACGCCTATGAATGCAATCATCGGCATGACGATGGTAGGGAAAACAGCGGTTAGTATTGAAAAGAAAAATGAAGCCTTTGAAAAAATTGAGGGTGCTTCGAAGCATTTGCTAGGGGTGATTAATGATGTATTGGATATGTCTAAGATAGAAGCCAATAAGCTAGAGCTTTCTGATTGTGAATTTAATTTTGAAGAAACCATTCGCAAAGTGATTAATGTGATTAACTTTAGTATTGAGGCAAAGCAACAGCACATTTATATTCAGATTGATCATGCCATACCACATCATTTAATTGGTGACAACCAGCGGTTGGCACAGGTAGTGACAAATCTTCTTTCCAATGCAGTTAAGTTTACACCGGAAGGTGGGACGATTATATTAGCGGCAAAATTATTGGAGGAAAAGGAAGATGTGTGCCATATTGAAATGCGTGTATCGGATACAGGTATTGGTATTAGCCAGGAAAATCAAGAGCGCCTGTTCCGTTCTTTTGAGCAGGCGGAAGCAAGTACGACACGGAAATTTGGTGGTACCGGCTTAGGTTTGGCCATTTCCAAGCGTATTTGTGAGTTGATGGAAGGCTCCATATCCGTAGAGTCAGAATTAGGGAAAGGTTCTACCTTTACCTGTGAGTTTAAATTGAAAATTGGCAAAACCTATTCCAAAGGTCTTTTGAGTAAGGGTGTGAATTGGGATAATGTCCGTATTTTTGTTGTAGATGATGAGCCTACCATATTAGAGTTTTTCAAATATAACTGTGAGTACTTGGATATTGAATGTCAAGTTGCCGGCAGTGCGGAAGAAGCTTTGAAGATGTTGGAGAAAAAACATGATTATGATATCTTCTTTTTGGATTGGAAATTACCGGGTATGAATGGTATTTGTTTGGCACAGGAGATATTGGCGATTACGCCATCGAATCCTGTTGTAATTTTGTTTTCTTCTATTGATTGGAATGTGATTGAAAAAGAAGCAAGGCATTCCGGTATTGATTTATTTATACCAAAGCCTTTATTTAAATCAACCATCGTTGATGCGGTGAATCGTTGTTTGGGTTCTGAGAAAGCCATGAAAAACAATGCAATCAGCGGACAAAAAATAGATTTTGCCGGACATAGTATTTTGTTGGTTGAGGATGTGGATATTAATCGGGAAGTGGTAGAGGCTTTGCTTGCACCTCTTAATTTGCAGATTGCTTGTGCAACCAATGGTCGGGAGGCTTATGAGATGTTTCAAGCCAATCCGGATGATTACGAAGTTATTTTTATGGATATTCAGATGCCTGAGTTAGATGGTTATGAAGCGACCAAATTGATACGTGCGCTTGATATACCAAAGGCGGCAACAGTTCCAATTATTGCAATGACGGCAAATGTGTTTAAGGAAGATATTGAAAAATGTTTGCGTGTGGGTATGAACGCACATATTGGAAAGCCAATTGATTACCAAGAAGTATTGGGGATGCTCCGCAAATATCTTCGTTATGATAAGTTTGTGAAAATGAGTTAGAGAGATTTATTTTGGGAAAGTGGCAAAGAAGATGGAATATATTCCTGCAAAAACCATCGTTTCAAAGGTAAAGTATGGAAGTAGTTGGTTTGGTGTTGATTATAATATGAATATTTATCGTGGTTGTTCCCATGGTTGTATTTATTGTGATAGTCGTAGTCTTTGTTATCAAAATGTTGATTTTGATCAAGTAAAGGCCAAAGAAAATGCGTTGCAAAAAATGCGTGAGGAATTGCGTCGTAAAGTGAAATCAGGTGTTATTGGTACAGGGGCGATGAGTGATCCTTACAATCCTTTTGAAAAAAAGGAGCTGCTGACACGTCATGCGCTTGCGTTGATGGATGCCTTTGATTTTGGTGTAGCCATTGCCACCAAATCAGCTTTGGTTACAAGGGATATTGATATACTGGAGGATATTAAGGCACATTCGCCGGTGTTGGTTAAGATAACGGTTACCACAGCGGACGAGGAATTGTGTAAAAAGATAGAACCGCATGTAAGTTCTGTTTCAAAACGTTTTAGAGCGATTAATGCTTTGGCAGAACGAGGTATTATTTGTGGTGTTTTGATGATGCCGATTCTACCTTATATCAATGATAATGAAAATAATATCCGCCGAATTGTTCAGGAGGCTAAGGCCGCCGGAGCTGATTTTGTTTATCCGGCAATGGGTATGACTTTACGGGAAGGCAATCGAGAATATTTTTATAAAAAATTAGAGGAATCCTTTCCGGGTATCAAAGAAAAGTATATAAAACGTTTTGGTTTGCGTTATAACTGTACCTCCTCTCAAGCAAAAAGGCTTTGGGAGAGTTTCAAAGAGGAATGTGAAAAACAAGGCATGATTCATGATATGAAATCCATCATCAATCGGTATAAAAGAGGATATGGGGAGCAGCTGTCCTTATTCCATAACGTTGATGGAGGAGATTCGTTCATTCTTTAAGGGAAAAAACTTCAAAAACCTTTAAAAAACATATTGACAGGGCAAAATACAGGTGATATTATATTAAAGCTGACCCTTTGCGGGAAAGCGTTGAACCTTGATAATTAAACAATAGACAACAACCCTTGAAATCTTTTAGAGAAAATTATTTCAAGAACGGCTCAATCAGCATAGAAGCTGAGCGAGCAATCCAAACAAAACAGTAAAAAGGATAAAAATTAGCTAGTAGTTAATATTGATTCTGGATACAAACACTTAATACGAGAGTTTGATCCTGGCTCAGGATGAACGCTGGCGGCGTGCTTAACACATGCAAGTCGAGCGAAGCACCCATTTT
>WRBB01000027.1 GCA_009779895.1 Lachnospiraceae bacterium | reverse complement strand
TCATCTATGTAAAATACAATAATTTAAGACCACATCGATACAATGGTGGCTTGCCACCAAGCGTTGCATTACGTGCAGCGTGAAACTATCAAATGGTGTTACAAAAACGCTTGACTAGGACAAAAAAACATATGCATTTAATGTTGACTTTTTCAATTGTTTAGACGGATTGATATGTAAATTGACATGAAAAAGTGGTATACTATACTAGTAGAAATAGATTCAAAAGGAGTGAAACATATGTATGATGTTGCAAATAAAACGGAAAACAAGAGTATAACATTCCTCTCAAATATTAATATGAAAAAAAATAAGACAATTAAATATATCGACCTCTTTGCCGGATTAGGTGGCATTCGAATTGGTTTTGAACAGGCGCTAGAATCTTTCGGTTTAAAAGGAGAAAGTGTATTTGTTTCTGAAATAAAGAACCACGCAATCGAAACATATAGCATAAACTTTAAAGAAACTTGCATAAATGGAGATATCACAAAGGTTGAAGCTGACTCTATTCCAGATTTTGATTACCTACTTGCTGGATTTCCATGCCAAGCATTTTCAAGTGCAGGAAATCGCCTAGGATTTGAAGATACCCGTGGGACGTTGTTCTTTGATGTGGCAAGAATCATAAGTAGAAAGAGACCAGTAGGTTTTATATTAGAGAATGTTGAGGGGCTTGTAACCCATGATAACGGCAAGACCTTAACCACTATAATTTCAACCCTTGAAGATTTAGGTTATCATGTAACCTATGGTGTCCTAGATGCTAGAGATTTTGGATTAGCCCAGGCACGGAGGCGGATATATATTGTTGGTAGTTTAAGTGCAGCTCCATCATTTGATTTCCCAGAGAATGAGAAAGTTATGTTGGAGAATATTATCGAAAAAGAAGTAAGTGGAAGCCATACAGTATTTACAGATAAATTGTTAAGTCACTTCAAGCTTGAGGAAGTGATTGGTAAACAGATTAAAGATAAGCGTGGTGGAGTGAATAATATCCACAGTTGGGATTTTGAATTAAAGGGCGTTGTTTCGGATGAACAGAAGGTGCTACTGGATCTCATGCTTAAACAAAGACGAAACAAAAAATGGGCTGATGTTATAGGAATTGACTGGATGGACGGAATGCCATTGACAGTGGAGATGATTTCCGAGTTCTATCAAAACGATAATTTGAAGGAAATGTTAGATGATTTGGTTGAAAAAGGTTATCTAGCATATGAATATCCAAAAAAACTTGTGGGTAAGAAACGTATTTATGATGAGACATTAGAAAAAGGCTACAACATTATTACGGGTAAACTTTCGTTTGAATTTAGTAAGATTTTGGATCCGAAGGGAGTAGCCCCTACCCTTGTCGCGACAGATGTATCAAAGCTAGCTATTCCAGTTGAAGATGGGATAAGAAAGCTTACAGTTCGGGAGGGGTTACGCTTGTTTGGCTTCCCAGAAGATTATGACCTAAGCTTCCTTAAAGAGCCAAAAGCATTTGACTTACTGGGAAATACAGTGTGTGTACCAGTCATAAGGGAAGTATCAAAGAAATTACTTGAAACTATTATTAGGTAGGCAGGAAGTTGCTGTGGGAGAGAAAGGTTGATGATGGAACTAAAGACACTTGATGATTTGTACCAAATTGCATTGGATGACATAAAAGGGAAAAAAGGATTGATTACCATTTCAATCGACAGCATACCAAAGGTAAGTAAATCAAACGATATTATTGGTAACTGTGTTCAAGAATGGATACCACAGTGGTTAGAAGATAAGGGCATTGATCTTGTCTCTAACTCACATACACAGGCTTTTCCTGATTTTACAGCACAAATAAATGGTAAAAGCTATGACATGGAAGTAAAATGTTGGAACTATAATAATGCACCAGCCTTCGATCTTGCAAATTTCGAGGGCTTTTACCGAGAAATTTATAAGGATCCTAGGAAGTTGAATGCCAAGTATTTGATATTCGGATACAGACCGACAACACACGGATTTGAAATCGTTGATATCTTCATGAAAAATATTTGGGAGATGACCTCACCGACACAAAAATATCCGATTGGTTTACAGAATAAGCAAGGTAGACCGTATGCACTACGCCCATATCCTTTTCATAATAATCCCAATCGTTGCTTTAAATCTAGATGGGATTTTGTTGTGGCAATCTGCCAAACAAGAATATTGTTTCCGCCGACAGAGGAAATAGTTGAGCCTGCTGATTGGATGGAGCAAGTTAGGACAAAATTTAAAGAGTTGACAGATGAGGACTTATAACTATTGTTATACTTTATTCCAAAAAATGCAATTGAATCACTTGTAGAAGACATTTGATTTCTTGAAGCCTGTGTTAATACAGATTATCGTTAGTTTTTAAATATTGGGGGAAGAATGGAAAAGAAACTTCAAATATTTGTTTCGTCGACATTTTTAGATCTTATTGATGAACGTCAATCGGCTGTAAAAGCGATTATTGATGCTGGCCATATTCCGGCTGGGATGGAGTTATTTAAGGCGAGCAATGAGAGTCAATTAGAAACAATTAAAAGATGGATAGATGAATCAGATATTTTTTTGCTTATATTGGGTGGACGATATGGCAGTATTGAAACTAAAACGGGAAAAAGTTATACACAATTAGAATATGAGTATGCACTAGAAAAAAACATTCCTATTTTTGCTGTTGTTCTAGAAGAGAAATGGTTACATATGAAAGCAAGTACTGAAGGAGCTGAGAAAATTTTTCAGAAATGTTTGGATTATGACAATTTCAGGATGTTAGTAGAATCCAAAATGGTGAAGTATGTTGAAGATTTAAAAGATATTATGATTGCTATTCATACAACGATAAAAGAATTTGAAAAGATGTATTCATTCTCAGGTTGGGTAAGAGGTGATTCGGTTTATGATCAAACCAAATTACTTTCAGAGAATAATAATCTGATGAAAGAAAATAATAAACTACAGAATCAGATTGATAAGCTTAAAACAAGTGAAAGAATAGGCGATTTTAGTTTTGATGAGATACTTTTTGTTTTAAAAGAAAAAGAAGTAACAATAGAATTTGAAGTAGGCGAGATTAGTAAAACTGTAACAAGAAAATATTTGGATGCTTTTTTGGCATTAAGAGATACTTTTGCGACTGGGATTACAAACCAAGTAGGAACTAAAGAAATGCTCAGGGAAGTATATTACAAAATATCTCCTTTTTTGATGAATTTTGGTTTACTTGAAAAGATTAAACTGACAGGTGTTAGGTATGAACGAATACAGCTTTCAAAACTTGGTATGAAATTTCTTGCATTGTATGATTTACGTATGAACAATAAAGACCAAATATGAGTTGATTTGGGAGAGCTTTAGAGATGGAAAATAAAACTGTGCTTTTCCTTTGTGAAAGACAGAGAGAAGGCTTTAAATCAGATTTAAGTAATATTAAGGAACTTTTCTTTGAGCGTGTGTATCCACCATTTTCAAAAGCTGAGCTTGAAGCCGAGCAGCTTAGAGATGAAATGTGGAATGATATAAATTGTAAAACGGTTTCAGATGAGAATGTTTCATTTGATCCGAGTGAGTTTATTGACTTCATTCAGGAGCAGGCATATTCTAAGTATGAAATTCTAAATCTTATGCGATATCGAACATTAGGAATGTGGATTTCGTGTATGTGTCAAGTTTGGGAACAACAGCTTTATACTTTCATAGTTCAGGAAGAGCGACATATGGGTTCTAAATTTTTGGATTCAGTAAAAAAACGAGGCTTTGGATTCGTAAAGGATGTTTTCGAATTGCACGGTCAAAACCTCGATAACATGAAATCGTGGAAAAAGCTTAATGAACTTCGATTGCTAGTAAACGTAATTAAGCATTCTGAAGGCGATTCCGAAAAGAAATTAAGAAAGCTCCGGCCTGATTATTTTCAATATAACGATGGTGTAGATAATATTGACTTATTAAAACTTTTCAACTCAACTTTATTGGAAACAACATTACAAATTAACGAGAAGGATTTCATTGATTATTTTGATGCATTAATAGTAAGTGGTGGAACGTGCGTACATAGATTTTATTTTTAATACTTGAGATAATGGTTTCAACTTTTAACAGATTCTCTAAAAACTTAAGTTTTCAACTTTTTAGAGTTGCCAAAGGAGGAGTCAATGAAATCAGAAAGTGTTATTGCCAGAGAATACCGACTTAAAGAGTGGGCGCAACAGATTAAGAAATGTCAATCACGCCCACATAATGTAACTGTTGTAAAGTGGTGTGAAGAGATGGGTATTAACGAAGCCACATATTATTATCGTCTTCGTGCAGTTAGAAATGCCGTGCTTACATCAAGCTCAAAACAAGACATTGTTGCGATTCCGCTATTGCCTTTAGAACAGTACTAATGGTCTACCATTTACAATCATTCAAGGTAATAATGGTTTTATAGATACAATGACTGAAATGGTTTTTACATTATGTTTTGATAGTGCTGAAGAATCGATTGTTCGTAATCTACTCAAATAGTTGTCGGGCAACATTTTGGCAACTAAAATTTGAAAAGCCAGAATAACTGGTGATAAGATAAATAAAACATTCCCTAAATCCATCCTAAAACGAAACAAATATGTTTAGCAAAACCTCTGGACTTATACACATTTATGTATCAATTATAGAACGTCATAAATAATGAAAGAAACGTACAAGACGTATCGTGGAGAAGCCGAAGTTAGTAGTAAAATTAGGCCAAAGTTGATAGTTGCACTTGAAGTTTTTGATATCATGAGATACAATCGAGATAGAAGACTTACCGGCTTGGAGTCCTAAGTTGCGTTCCCAAACTGCACTTAGAACAACAGCGAATATGCATTCCGATTGGAAAAAGGAGTTTGGGTAATTCCTCTTGGATGCTTAAAAAATTGAGAAGATAATGATTTAGTAACACTGTTGGACTGAAGTAATATACGAGTGGAGAAACTCGGGCGACTAGAAGTATAATGAAGGTAAGGAATAATAGTGACTGTAAAACACCAAACACTGATTCAAAACAATCAAAATCAAGACAAAATACTTCCTGCAAATTATCTAAACACGGATAATGTAGCTCGATATCGGACCATCATGAGCTTTTTCTACAAAAAGCATACCCAGATGCAGGGAACCCTATATCGCCCGGAAATCCTAAGTATGATGCAAGAGCATTTTCCTTTGGAATATGATGAAGCTAAGCTGGATTCAGATTTGGAGAGTCTTGTTACTTGGCAGAACCTGCAGAAGCAGCAAGAGATTATTCGGCCAAAATCCATCGAAGAATATCGAAATCGAAACTTTCGCTACCAGATTTCCGAAGAAGGCATATTCGTAGAAGAGATGGTTCATAAATTGATTCATTCTCGACATGAAGCACAAGGTGCATTGGATGAGAAAGGCTTTCGAAAATTGCTTTACCTACTAGAACAATTTGTCTATGAAGAAGCCAAAAACACGGAAGTCTGGCTTGAGCTAAGAGAACAATTTCAGTCAATTCGCCAAGACACATCCAACTATATCGGGTATATTACCAGTCCTGATGTAGATAGTCGCATGAAGACGGAGTTATTTCTGGTTTATAAAGACAAGTTTGTCAATTACCTCCGTGATTTTATTAGCTCGGTTCAGGGATTATATCATCAATTTGTTAGTCTATTAAGCCATATCGAGGCATTTGATTTTTCACTTCTGATTCAGCAACTATATCAAAGGGAAATGGAGCGGCCAACCTTTGATGAAATGTCTTTTCAAGAGGTTGAAGAACAAACTCTTGCAGAAATACAAGCATTAAAACAATGGTTTATTGATAGGCCAGACCGCCCCAGTGAGTATACCACACTGACCAAACAAACAGACCAAATGATAAGTAAAATTACAGGTTTGGTTTATTACTTTACGCAAGAAATGCGTCAGTATCAGAGTAGACGAAAAGACTATATTCATATGGCATCCTGGTTTCATGAGGTTGAAAATATTAAAGAAGCCCATAAGATGTACGGTGCTATTTTTGGGTTAGAACATAGTCGCCATTATTATGTGCCTTCTCCTAGCGTTGCCACCAGTACCAGAGAAGACAGTTGGCAGTTAGAGCCTAGCATCTTGATGTTAGATGAGCGTGTTGCCGGTGTCCGACAAGATGCAAAAGTTCAAACCGTAGTGATTTCTAAGGAACGCCAACAAAAGCAACGAGAAGATTATTTGGTGGCAGAAACTAAGGCAAGGCAAAGAATTGATTCCTATTTTGTTCATAATTGTATAGATTTTCATGAAATTTCCATGTTAGATCCTGTTAGCCGGAAGGTGTTCCTCAAGTGGATTAGCCAGGCGATACAATCAATGGACCCCAATCAAAAGCAAATGAATTCGCAGATACAAGAGCAAATCTCTACACAAATGGATTATTCTGTAGTGGTTCGTATCGATAAATCGAAAATGATTACAGTGAAATGCGAGGATGGTACCTTAACCATGCCATATGTATTGATTGAAAGGATGGAGCATGAGACCAGATGAGTTTAGAAAAGCTTTCGTTCTTTTACTAGAGAATTTTTGGATTGTAAGAAAGCAGAATTATGAGGATTACTCTTTTTTGAAACGATATGAAAAAGAATTGACCAAAGAATTTCGCGGTCGTTTTGGTCTGAATATTATTTTTAACGGGAGCTTCATTCAACTCCTGAAGCGGCCACATGAACTTCAGCCATGGATGGGGAAAGACAAGTTTAGCGAACCGTTGGACTATGTCCTCCTCTGCGCCATTATGGCTTTTACAGAAGAGCTAGAAGCGGAAACGCCGTTCATGTTGGATGAACTGATAGAAAAACTAGATGTGTTATTACCGGTAGAAGGGATGGTGGATTGGACAAACTATAATCACCGCAAAAGTCTAGTTCGGGTACTGAAAGAGGTGGTGGAGCAAGATATCTTGGAGACCATTCAAGGGGATGCCGATGCTTTCGAGAGGTCGGAGGAGAACCGGGAAGTGTTGTTTATTACAACCGTACAAGCCCGCTATTTTCTCTCCCGGGCACCTCAGTCTTATACGCAGTATCCCAATTTTGAATCCTTTTGGACTGACTACCAGCAACATCGTCAATTGGAAGATAATCAACGACTCTACCAACGACTCATTCTTGAGATGGCTATTGAACGGACAGGGGAAAATGACTATGATTTTATTCGTCTTCGCAACTATCACCGGTATTTTAAAGAGTTTTTCGAAGAGAAAACCCCCTTTGAAATCGAGTTGTATCGAGACTATGTGGCGCTGACTGTAGAAAAAAGAGAAGTAGGACAAAAATTGTTTCCTTCCAAACGGGTTGTGGATGAGATTTTAATTCAATTGGCCACATTAATTCGAGCAAAAGATTGGGAAAAGAATGTATTTGGAGAAATAACCCTAACCATGGAACAGTGGGAAACCCTGATTCAAGAATTACAACAGGGATACCAATCGGGCTGGTCCAAAGAATTTAGAGAAATGTCTGGAAGCCAATTAGGCAATAGGCTATTGGACCGGGCGCAGTCATGGCTTCTCATGAAAAGACTTGGGGATGTGTTGATTATTTCACCGGTTTATGGTCGAACCATCGGGGAGATGCGCGGTAATCAACAGGAAGGTAAACCCCTAGTAAAACAAAAAAATATAACACAAAAGAATTTCATAGGTAAGCCAACAAGAAAAAGGGCAAATCAGTGGAAAGGACAGTTAAGTCTGGAAAGTTTTTTAGGTGAATAATGGATAGATGGCAAATAAATCGGGTAGGGTTGCTTAATTTTTGGTATTATCAAAATCAAATCTTTCAGTTGGCAGATGGGAAAATGCTTTTGCGTGGATCCAATGGTTCGGGAAAATCATTGACCATGCAGAGTCTTTTTCCGGTGCTTTTTGATGGGATAACCAGTGCCTACCGTTTAGATTCCTTTGGTTCACGAGACCGGACCATGGAAGACTACTTGTTAGGTGAGAAGGGTGTATCAGACCGTGATGAGGGCACTGGCTATTTATTCTGTGAGTTCAAAAAAGAAAATCGTGAGGAATATCATACTGTTGGGATTGGGATGCGGGCAAGACGTGGTGAAAGGCTGAACAAGTGGTTTTTTGCCATTGAAGACAACTCACGTATCGGCATTGATTTTGAACTGTTTGACAGCCCCCGAAAAGATGAAATGAATCCTTTTACTAAGATGGTTCTTAAAAATCGTATGATAGGAAAAGGGCGGGTTTTCGAACAACAAAGAGAGTACAAAGCATATGTTAACAGCAATTTCTTTGGCTTTGAGAGTGTGGAGCAGTTTGAAGGACTCATCAATCTGATGATGAATTTAAGAAGCCCTAAATTATCCAAGGAGTTTCGGCCTAGTGTGATTTATAGCATACTTAGGGATTCGCTTCCTAAGTTGAAAGAGGATGATTTATATACTTTATCCAAAACCATTGAACAGCTGGATGGTTACCGAGAGCGTCTGGGGACATTGCAAAATGAAATCGACGAATTAACTCGGTTTTCTAATCTTTACTTGAAATGGCATCAGGAGTATACTGGGCAAATTGCTAAAAAGTGGCTTATGCTAAAAAAAGAAAAAAGAATTAATGAAGGCAGGTGCTCTGAGTTATCCGAGAAAATTGACACGAATCTATCTCAAGTAAAAGTGTGGGAAGAAGAGATTGCTCAAGGGGAGTCTCGCAGTGAAGTGCTATCGGAGATTATTATAGATTTAAGTGCTAGCGAGGGCTTCAATTTGGTTCAAAAGGGTCAAGAGCTGAAAGAACGGATTGAAAAACTTTCTGTAGATTTGAAATCCAATCAAAAGCGCTTAGAGTCAAAGCAAAAACAGATGGAGAACTATAAAATCCAAGTGGAAGAAAACGAAATACTTTTTCAGGAACAACGTCGAAACCTGTTGGATACCATAGATGATAATCAACAATATTTGGATGTGTTGCAAATGCATCAATTGGATCAAGCCTATAGTGAAAAACTGAAAACAGAGATAGTAGGGACTGAAATTGATTACTGGAAGGGAAAAGCAGAAGAACGAAAGAGTCATTTTCGAAAGGTACATGAACAACTGAAGCAGATTGAAGTACTTATGAGCAAAATACAGACATTGGAAAAAGAGGCAGGGGACATTCAGCAGGAGCTGGACGGGTATCTCAGAGACCAAGCTCACTGGCAGCAAACATTAAGTGTCGAAATAGAGACTTGGAAGGCTACGTATGACAGTTGGTATCATCAGGCACCTTTTTATATTGGCGAAAAAAATTATGGGCAGTTAATTGCTAATGTAAACAGTTTATTGAACGCGGAAATTGATGAAGACCGAGTGATAGAGCCATTTACAACAGCAAAAAATGAAGCCTTAGGTGATTTGGATTTCGCTCGTTCTGGTCTTAAGGGAAAGTTGGAACAGCTAGAGGGCGAAAAATCAAATCTCGTACGGGATATGGAAGAATGGAAAAATAAGAAGACCCCGGAACCATTTCGAAAAGCAAATCGTTTAAAAAATAGACAGCACAATAACCCGATACAATCATATCAGGTTTTTTACCAGTGTATTGATTTCTTACCTCATGTGTCTGACCAGATGAAAGATGATATTGAAGGGGCATTAGATGTTGCGGGAATTTTGGATGCATTGGTATCTCCCTCCGGATTAACCCTAGAGGACGATGTTCAAGTGACAGCCAATCCTCAGATCATGGGAAATACGTTAGCGGATTATTTGAAAGTAGACGGCCAGTTAGATACTTCTTATGTCGAATTGGTAAATGGAATATTACGGACTATCATGGTGGATGAACGAATGTCAGATCATCCCACCATTTACCTGGACGGTTCCTATGAGATTGCAAATTTAAAGGGAGAGCGGGCACAGGATTACCATGCCTCCTTTATTGGTGCAAAAAGCCAAGAAGCATATCGACAACGGATGATTCAGGAGTTGAAAGGCCAAGTCAAAATAATCCAAGGAAAAATGGATGAGGTGAATCAACAGATACAAGCCAACCAGGAAAGTGCAAAAGCAATTCAATCCTACTATAACCAACGTCCATTAGGGACCGAGGTTTACCAAGCGAAGCGAGAAATACGTGATTTAGTCGGCGTGGCGGACAAAGCGAATACACGATTGATACAGAAACAATCGACTGTTAATGGAGAAAAGCAAAAATATCAGGAACTGAAACTTCAGGTTCAATTGCAAGTAAAAAATGATGGTCTAAAGGTCTCAACAGATTGTTATGAAAATGCAATTGGTTTTGCCGATAACTATAAAGATAATCTTCGGGATGCTTACGGTTTTTATAAGTCAGCTAAGCAATATCAGCAAACCATAGCAACTTATAAAGAACAGGAACGGATTTTAATTGAAGAGGAGAGCGACTTTTTCCTTTTGGTCAATGACAATCAGGCGGATCTGGAAAAAGAAAAGGCTTTGTTGGAAGAGAATTTAGCACAGCAAAAGTTGACTGACGTAGAACAACTTAAACGTCGATTGAATACCGCGCGGCAAGAACAAAAAGACCTAAAACTCAAGTTGGTGGATCTGCGCAGTCAGAAAGAGGAAACTGTCAAGCAAACTGCCGGTGCGCAAGAGCAGTTAGAAAAGTTCCAAGAGGAGATGGGGCAGGTTGTCGCTGAGGAGAGACTTTGGTATAAGCTGTTCGATGTGGAGGCCAACCGATATCAAAAAGTTGACAAAGATCTTGGGGAATATAGCAAGTCGATTGCGCGCACGGTGGATGCTGCAGTATTGGCCGATATAAAGAAACGGGAAGGTCAAGAATTTCAGTTTTTATTTGATCGTCTGGCAAGCTACCGACCTCAAAGAAACATTGAGCAGATGGTGGAGTTACCCCCGGAGACTCAGGAACAATTTGAGCTTTTCGCAAGCTACAATAACCATGACATACCGGTATTTGATTATGATACACAAAAAATCAGCTGTTTCGAACTGTTAAGGCTGATTACCACTCAACTGTCGGACTTGTCCACATTGTCAACCAAGGAAGAGCAAGACCTATTTAAACGTATTATTTTGGAATCTGTGGGAAATATTCTGCGTATCAAAATCGAAGAAGCTGAAAAGTGGGTGGAGCAAATGAATCATCTGCTCAAGTCTCAGAGAAATTCCTCTGGATTAACACTTTCTCTAAAATGGAACGGTGTTTCTAGTCAGAGTGAAGAAGATTTAGGTACCAACAAGTTGGTTGAATTATTGCGTAAAGATTCAAAAATACTGTCTGATTCTGACCGAGATACCATTGCCCGACATTTCCAAAGTAAGGTACAGTTTGCTCAAGAAAGGCTACGGGATGATGATGACAACTTGACAACTTTATTTCAAGCCATTTCAGAAGTGTTGGATTATCGAGATTGGTTTGATTTTGAACTGAGATACAAAAAGGCCAATGAAGGATATGCTTATCAACCATTGACCGATCGGAAATTTAATCAATTTTCCGGTGGGGAAAAGGCGATTTCTATGTATTTACCATTGTTTGCGGCAATTTATTCACGTTATCAAGATGCCGGGGATGCTTGTCCTAAGGTCATTACTTTGGATGAAGCTTTTGCCGGAATTGATGATTTAAATATCGCAGAGTTATTTAAAGCCTGTGAGCAATTGGGCTTCAACTATGTGATGAATTCTCAAGCCTTATATGGAGAATATGAAACGGTCTCCGGTTTGATGACTTATGAGTTAATTCGGCCTCAGAACATGAATCTGGTTACTGCTATAGCTTATCATTGGGATGGGAAGGTAAAGACACGGATGTTGACATTGTGATAAGTATGCAGGTTTAAGAAAGGCGTTTGGAATGGATCGACGAGATAGTAATTACTTTCAAAAAGAAGTTTTCATGATACTGGTAGAAGAACTTGCACATCGATATTACAAGAAAGGCAAGTTTGGAAAGTCGATTGGATTTCAGAAGTTTGAACATGCAGACACCGAGCCGCTAAGGCTATTTTTAGGAATTAGTGCTGTGAAATGGGATAAGATGAAGTCTATTCAAATATCTCAAATGGAAGAGGCTTTGGGACGGAGTAGATTCAAATTATCCTTGGTAGAGTTTGTAGAGGCATTTCGAGGTCATCCTTTGCAACTAGAATCAGTTTTGCAACAAGAACGAGAAATACAATTTCAAAAGTTCGTTCAATTGGTTTTAGATATTGATATTCTCTTTCAAAATGGACTTACTTCCAGTCAATGGGAGATATGGTTTTGCCAACAGCTCCAAGATTTAACCTGCTTTAGTGTTGTTGCGAAAGCATTACATAATCTTCCAATTGAATTTACCAGATTACCGGTATTTGCTTATCAAATCACCGGCAATCCTCATGGGTTTGACAGTAGTGAGAAAACTGGTAAGTTACTCTTACAGGTAATGGAAAACTTGATATCAGAAAAAAATGAAGATGATGGAATTCTGGGTACGATGTATTTTGAGCGTACTCCATCTTGTGTGGGTCAGAATCTTTCTGAGGTCGAGAAACAGGCCAATATCCTGAGTTACTTCAAACTATTGCGTGATGATATTATGAATTTTGTGGCTATCCGTGGTTTTTTGGCAGATAATAAAAGGGGAAGCAGCGCTATGTGGAAAGCTGCTTGCGATGAGTGTTGCTCATGGAATGTTCCTTTGAAAGAACTTTTGCAAATGCGCGAGATATACCCTGCTGTTGGAAAGAAGGTGCTCCTTGTGGAAAACGCAGGGGTGTATTCTATTCTAATGGACCGATTTCCACGCATCCCAATTGTGTGTACGAACGGGCAATTTCGGTATGCTGTGTGGGTTTTGTTGAGAAAATTGGTGGCATTTGATTGTGAGATTTTTTATGCGGGGGATATGGATCCAGATGGTATAGGAATGGCACAAAAAATATTAAGTATTTTTCCGAATCATGTTCAGCTGTATGCTATGGATGTTGACCTCTACGTGAATTCCCTGGGTATACTGATAGAGGATGTGAATTGGGAGAGTAAAGTGAAAAATATTGCCCATCCAGCAATAATAGACTTGGCGAAAGAGATGTTGAGATTACGAAAAAAAGTATATCAGGAGGGATTGTTGGATGTGTTGATAAGGAGGATTTCTAAGGATTTCCTATAAAGCAAAACCCCTCCGGGGGATGCCTACTTTGTACTGGATAATCAGGATAATTAACGTTCGTCCGATTAATGCAGATGCAACGCTGTTGATATGGACTTAAAGGTTTCAGGCATTTCTAGAATTTGCTTATTTGGCATAAAACCTTGAGATAGCTAATCCCATGTAGAGATATTAAGTTCATCCATAAGAGGGTAGATTGAAGAAAGGTCAATTGCCGGACGTAGAGAACATCCTGTCAAAAAAGTTACTGCGAAAATAAATATTGTGATTATTTTAAATTCTGTTTTCCCATATACTTTAACTGATTTTTTCTCTTGAAAATCCATACAACTCCTTTCCGGCATCCTCTCAGAGAACATCTTCATCTTCCAATACAGACTGTCGTTCATCTTGCTGTTCTTGCCGTGTCATCACTTCAAACGTATCCGTTTTTCTGTTATAAACCCCGGAAAAGCTGATTGCATCTGAATGTTCTCTTGATATTCTCTCGTTGATTTGCGTTGAAGTTCTGCCATCTTCAAGGCGCACCGTACGGAGGGTGCGCAGTGCAAAATTGACCTTAATTTCATCAAGCTCCAAATAATTTGCCAGCGTTTTTGTCATTGCATGAAAGCGCTCCCTTTGGTCCACATAGTTTTCATAATCACTGGTAGAGAGATAAACGCTTACTGAAAAACCCCAATCTGTTATTAACTTATTTGGTGTGACAGAGTAAAGCTGTAACCCGCTTTCTGCACTAAGCACATCGTTGATTTCTTGTGGTGGGCGCATTCTTACTTCCACCAATGTTGGTAATTCAAAATTATATTCTCCGGGTCGATAAGCCAAATCACGAAAATTAGGCTCTGCGTAGCAAGATCCTACGCTTCGAAAATTATATTCTTTTGGTGTAAAATAATTGTATACAATGTCTCTTCTGAGCATATCGTTCCCAATTTCCCGCGCGGTGGCGATAACATGAGACTCCATCCCGCTCAGTTGGCCTCGATTTGTAAACCTAAAAATTCTTGTTTCTCCATTGTGGTCTGTATACTCCAGTCGCCAAATTCGATATATTACTCTGGTTGCCCAAAAGCCCATGCTTGCGCCACCTCTTCCCCTAGTTGTTTCGAGAAGTGTATATTCACCCAATGAATGATTTAAAAAGGCACTGTGTTTTTCAAGAAAGTCTTCTGTTACTCGAGTGGTGGTGACACATCCAGTAAGAGAAAATATCAATAATAAACACAGTATGAAAAGTATCTGCTTTCTCAATCTATATCCCTCCCTATATAGTCAAGTATTATTTCCCATAAATACTGGGTTTTTTATTAATAAGTCTCAGTCGAACGAACCATTGTTATGGGTATTTCATAGTATCTGGCACTGAAAAAGTGGTTTGTAGGTATACTTAACAAGACGTCATCATATTTATGCATGGCCTTGTGTATAACCCTTCCCTCTACGGCAGCGAACCTCCCATGTCTACCTGGATCTCCAACTCAATTGAGTGGGCCCTAACTTCCTTCGTCCCGCCTATCCATAACCAGGGTGTCAGCACAGCTCCTACACAGGGTCATCGCCCTATGGAAAAAATTCCTGCCAACTACTAGCTCATTCTTTATAAATAACTCTAACTTCGCAACTGCAATAGCGTTGTTTCCAACGGACGTTTTCCTACTGCTTTGTTACAACTGTGCCACATGGCACTTTCCAGCTTAACCTCTTGACTGATACACATCGGGGCTGGAATCGTATGTCAAGGGTTTCCGCTATTGCGGTGCTTACGCACCCTTGATAGCCGATTCCAAGCCCGATACCATCTAGTAAGAGGTTGACTTACTAGCCATCTATACTGCCGTAGCTAGCATAGCAGGTCTTTTTATATCTGCTAACAGCTTATCACCATCATAGCTTATACCCTTTGTCATTATGACAAAAAATACTCTGATTAGTTTACAAGCAATCGCAATCAATGACTGTATCTTCTTTAAAGGATTGTCTCTTCGGTTGGTGTAGTAATAATGCAGTGTACCAAACTCATCGTTCTTACTAACCACAGACATAGCAACTTCAAACAGTAAATATCTTAATCTCTTACGTCCGCGTTTACTAATCTTGGTTTTCCCCTTATGTTTACCGGAACTATTCTCGACGATGGCAAGTCCTGCCAACTTCTGTAATTGCTTTGGGTTATCAAAACGACTAATGTCACCCACTTCAGCAATAAATCCGGATACTGTCTTCATGCCCACTCCTTTGATTTCTAGCAACTTCTCCACATGGGGAATCTCTGAAATCATATCTTCTATAAGCTGTAATAAATCATTCACTCTTGCACTATACGTTTCGTAGTCCTCGAGTAATGTTACTATTTCCATTCTGGCTGCGATAACTCCTTCTCGACTTCCCACACTGCGCTTAGCTGCTTCTACTAGGATCGTTGCCCTCTTTATACCAACAGCTCTTAACTTTGCGTCACGCCAGATCTTGTTAACACCTTCAACGCCTAATGCAACTATATCTGATGGCAATGATGCCTGCCTTAGTATCATCATCCCACTAATAGAATCTCTCTTCCCATAAACGTCTTTATACTCCGGGAAGTAGATGCTAAGCCATCTAGCGATTCTATTTAAAACCCGATTGAGTTCCTTTTGAGCCTGAAATCTTAGATTTGATGTGATACGCAAATCAGCGTATACCCCCTCTGGTATATAAGGATAGGAAAACCTACCACTACTTACCAAACCTGCAATGACTTTAGGATCCTTTCGGTCATTCTTGGTTGGGTTGTTATCATCAAGCTCTTTCGATTTCTTCACATGATGTGGATTGACCAATACAGGCTTTATGCCTTGCTCTTGCAGAAAGATTCCTAGGTTAAACCAATAATGTCCAGTTGGCTCCATCCCCGGAATAACAACTGTTTTCTGGTGTTTAACTTGGAGATCATGCATCCATATGCGGAAGTTATTGAAGCCCACATCGCTGTTACTGAATTGGAAGGCCTTCTTTGAGTACTCAAACCCTCTCCAGTCAAAAGCTCTTGCAAAATGGATCTCACTTCCGATATCAACACCAATAATCAAAGATTCTTCTGTAATTCCTGCAATTTTTGCGTTTTGTGTGTTACAATTCATTGTATATACCTCTCTGTTTTATAAGATTTTCATCCAACCGTGCAAAGTTAGATTATCTTATTTTACACCGAGGTATTATTTTGTCTCAACTATCTTTATTGATCTCCCGATTTAAAGTATACAGGAAGCTCCTACAAATATAAACTGCCGCCAAGTTAAAAACGAATAAGGTAACGTAGAAAATAAAAATTACTTCATTCTAAAGTATAACACAGATACATTCTCAATTACTATCTTCAATTTCTTTTCCCTTTTTCAAAAAAGAAAGCCTATGATACAAAAGATACTTTTTGTTGGCGATATTGAAACAAAATATTTTCGCTCTGTATTCCGAGCGAAAAAGATTTTGATAACATGACACGCTGTTGTCACATTACCCTTGTTACAATAAGGTCATCACAAATTTAAGGAGATGGCAAGCATGATTGAATCATTACAGGCTCTTTTGGCAGATTGGCAACAAACACGAAGTATTATTTTAGGGTTCTTAGAGGAACTAAGCGATACAGACCTTGATAAAAAACTGCCCAGAAATGTACTCAACACCATTAGATTACAGGCTTACGAATTGACGTTGTTCCAAAGGGATATTATTAACTCTTTGACTACAAAAACCGTGGACTTTGAGGAAGAGTATGTATATATAAATCTATCAACACAAGACCTCGTTGCAAGAATGGCGGAGCTTGATGGTGAACTGGAAAAAGCCTTAGAATTTATGGACGGCACAGACGTTATTGATTACTACGGCGAACAAAGAAATGTACATCAAATAATATCAACGATGATAGGGCATGAAAATATGCACATTGGTCAAATCATTGCGTTTTGCTATGCAACAGGGATAGAAATACCCGAAAGCATATCAGAGCCAATGGCTCTTGAAGGATAGGCGCATTTATCGGAGGTTTGATATGCCAAAAGCAAAATACCAGTACGACGATTTTCTAGCGGTTGTTAAAATACTGCATTAGCTAGAAATCAGATGGATAAGAAGAGTATTCAAATACGACAACTTTAGTGAGGTCATTGCTTTTTTTATTATAAATATAGGTGAAACCCCTAGAAGATAAAGGATTAGAAACAAAAAGGCAGTGTTAAATTTGACACTACGATGAAACGAAAGAGGGATTGTTTATGTCTAAAACAAAAATTGTAACGCCGTTTCGTCCGGTCTATCCATCTCCGGCCGGATTAATTGTTTCAGTTGATGAAAACAACAAACCGAATGTGATGGCTGCCGGTGAGATTTTTAATATCAGTCTAAAGGAGCCTTGTATTATTGGCATTGCCTTACGGAAAGTAACATATACCCATGAGCTGATTTGTCAAAGCAAAGAATTTACCGTGAATTTTCCAACAGTAGCAATTTTGGATAAAATAGATTTGATAGGTACGATTAGTGGCAGAGGAAGTTTGGATAAATTTCAGGAATATGGTTTGACAACGATGCAGTCTGATTCTGTTCGTGCACCAATCATTGAAGAATGTCCGGTTAATTTGGAGTGTCAAATGCTTAGTGTGACAGAAGTGGGTGATCATGATTTGTTTTTGGGTAAGGTTGTGGTCATGCATGTAGATTCGGACAAATTGGACGAGAATAAGAAAGTTATCATTGAGAAAATGGATGGTTTTTTGTTTGCGGAATGGGCGTATTTTGGTATTGGAGAAAAACTTGGAAGCTTTGGCTTTACTAGGAGATAAAGAATCACTGTTGACATTGCTTTCATATTCTGTGTATGATAAGAGCGATGTTATTCTTTTTGCTAGAAAGGAACAAAGATGGCTACGATCAAAGAGATTGCCAAGTTATGCAATGTTTCCGTTGCAACAGTATCCAATATTATCAACAATAAGCCCAATGTTAGTATGGCAACCCGCCAAAAAGTAATGAAAACCATGGACGAGTTGGACTATACACCCAATTATGTTGCAAAAAATTTAAAGATGCAAGCCACCAGAAGCATCGGTGTTATTGCAGAAGATATGACGGTATTTTCGATTCCGGATATTATTGATGGTATTACCCAGCATTGTGAAGAAGAAGATTATCAGATTCTTCTTTTTAATCTACGCTTATTTAAAAAATTTCAAGATAGCTATTTTTATACTACGGATTTTTATGGAAAAGTGCATCAAGAGATTCGTGATTTGATGGCAAAGCAAGTTGAGGGTATTATTTATGTAACAGCACATGAGCGGGAAATTAGCTGTATTCCGAAGAATTTGTCCATTCCGGCAGTCATGGCTTATGGGTATAGCGGTGATGTAAAAGTTCCGTCGGTGGTTATGGACGATGAAGAGGGTAGTTATCAGCTCACAAAATATTTAATTCAACAAGGTCATAGAAAACTCGGTGTAATCACCGGAAAGCATGATTCCATTCATTTAAAAGCCCGTTTGGATGGATATAAGCGTGCTCTAAAAGAGGCGAAGATTCCGTATAATCAAAATTTATTGGCAAAAGGGGATTGGCAAAGAGAAAGTGGTTATGATGGCACCGATATTCTTTTAAAACAAGGTGCGACAGTTATTTTTTCCATGAACGACATAATGGCAGGTGGTGTGTATGATCGTTTGGATGAGCTGAAAATGAAAGTAGGCAAGGATATTTCGGTAGCCGGATTTGATGGACAAGAGTTATCAGAGTATTATAGACCGGCTTTGACGACGGTGAAATTACCACTTCATGAAATTGGTTATCGAGCCAGCGAAATTATGCAAGGGCTCTTGCATAAAGAAAAGCGAGACAAGCAAGAAGGGATTCATCCCATAAAATGTAAATTACTCATTCGAGATTCGGTTGGAAAAATGGAATAAATAAAAAGATTGCTGAAAGCCCTGTTGTGGTAAAACAGCAATTTTTTTATGCAATTTGCACAATATTAAACGTTTAACTTTTACTTGCAATTGTTTATAAATCGGTTTATACTGTAAGAAATAGATTTAGTTAAACGTTTAACTAAACGTAAACTAAAATCTGGAAACAAATAAAACGAAAAAGTTATTTGATTCAAAAAGGAGGATTTACATGAAGTTTTCAATGAAGAAGTTCGTCGTGTTGTTGGTTGTGATGGCCATGATGGCTATGATAGTTGCTTGTGCAGGTGGCAATAACAACGGCGGAGAAAACAATCAAGCTGATATTGCGGCAGACGTAGTGGATGAGGGGGATGATGCCGGTGACGAAGAACCAACAGAGGAAGTTGTTGAAACACCGAGTGGTGATCAAGTTGTAATTCGTTTTAGTATGTGGGATACTGTAGATGAAACAGTGAATTTTATCCAGGCATTTCATGATGCAAATCCTGATATTCGTATCGAGTTGGTAAATATACCGGAGGATTATTCTACTGTAATCAACACAATGGTAGCCGGTGGTACAGCACCGGATGTTATTTTAGCATGGGAAGTTGATATGCCAAGATTCGCTGCCAACGGTGCTATCATTCCTTTGGACGATAAAGTTGCTGCCAGTGATTTGGTAGATGTACATGATTTCATGCCTGCGGTTTCGGAATTGGCCGAAATCACAGATGGTATTTTTGGTATTCCATGGGTATATGCCGGACATTTCTTATATTTTAACATTGATATGTTTGAAGAAGCCGGTGTTGCTCTCCCAACGGATGATTGGACTTGGGAAGATATGGAAGCAGCAGCCGAAGCACTTACCATCCGTGATGGTGACAATGTAACACAATGGGGCTTGACAGCCATTGACTTTGGCGGAATCTGGTACTCTATGATTGGTCAGGCAGGCGATTCTATTATTGATAATGATATGAATTTGTCCATGGATGCCGGTCTTAGACGTACGTTAGAATTTCAATATAGGATGACCAATGAGTTGCAAGTGCAACCACAGCCGGGTGCAGGTGCGGTAGGTGATATGTTTGCTGCGGAAATGGCAGCCATGACCCGCCAAGGCAATTGGTTTATTCCGGCATACACAGATGCATCGTTCAGATGGGATATTGTGCCGTTGCCACAAGATGCAAGACAATTTACAAATCTTCACACAGGATTTTTCACAATCAGTGCAGATAGCCCGCATCAAGAAGAAGCATGGCGTTTTGTTGAATTTATGATGAGCCATGAGGGGCAAACATTGTTGAGCGAGTTCTCTGCCAACCCGTCGGCTATGATGAGTGTTGCAGCAGAAGGTGCTTTCCAAGTACCGGGCGAACATGGACCAAGTAACTGGGGTGCTTTTGATTACTTCAACACATCAGGTGAGTTTACCTTTGTACTTCTGAATTCAACTGTAACAGGTAACTTGGTGGATCAATTTAATGCGGTTTTACTGGGTATGAATACAATTGATGAAGTAATAGATACAATCGTTCCAAATGCGCAAAGAGAGCTGGATGCATTACAATAAACGATAAGTAAATGGTCTGGGGCTGTTGTAAAAAGATTTTGCAGCAGCCCCTTTTTGAACAAAAAAGGAACACACACCCGATTTGAAAATAGGGAGGGATTTATCTTGCAAAAAGTAAAGGGGATAAAAAACAATTTATCGGCATATGGCTTTCTTTCTCCGTGGTTTATCGGCTTTGTGCTATTCATCGGTGGGCCGATTATTGCCTCCATTGTATTAAGTTTTACCCGGTGGAATTTATTGGGTACGCCGGAATTTTTCGGTTTACAAAATTATGTCAATATGTTTATGCCGGGTTCAGGTTTCTTGAACTCCCTGCGTGCGACGTTATTTTATACGGTGATTAGTGTTACTGTATCTGTTTTTGCGTCGCTGTTTATGGCAGTTTTGTTAAATTTCAGGGTAAAGTTTCGTGGAATTTTTCAGTTTTGTTTTTTTGCACCGGCGGTTATGCCAACGGTAGCATTGGCTTTTGTATTTCAACTGATTTTTAATCAACATATGGGTATTTTAAATTATGGCTTATCCCGTTTGGGCATTGCTATACAACCCAACTGGCTCAATGATCCTTTTTGGGTTTGGGTGTCTATGGGAATTGTGACGGTTTTTACGTATTCCACGGGACAAATGATGTTGATTTTTAATGCAGCACTCAAAGACGTGCCCCAAGCCCAATACGAGGCCGCAGACGTAGAGGGTGCCAACTTTTTCCAGCGGTTTTGGCATGTGACCATACCGAATATTTCACCCATTATTTTGTTTAATGTTGTGGTAGGTACCGTAAACTCCTTTAACACTGCCTTTTCCATTGTCTTTCCCCTCACAAATGGAGGGCCGGCAAATGAAACGATGGTGTTGAGTTTGGAATTATATAATTCTGCCTTTGGAATGTTTAATATGGGCCATGCATCAGCGGTGGCAACGGTCTTGTTTGTGATTGTTGCAATTGTAGGCGCATTACAGTTTAGGCTTTCCAAAAAAGCAGTGCATTATGATTAGGGGAGGAGAGAGAATATGAATCGAAAAAAACCGATTTGGGTGAGTTGCCTACAATATGCACTATTGATTACAGTGGCATTGTTTATGATATTTCCAATCTTTTGGATCTTTTCAAATTCACTCAGAACATTACCGGGTATTAGCCATTTTCCGCCACGATTATTGCCGGAAGAGTTAATGTTTGAAAATTATGTGGAAGTGCTACGAGGTAGCAATGCCTTGATATATTTTAGGAATACTATGATTTTGATTGTTGCCAATACGGTAGGAACATTGATTTCCAGTTCTTTTGTTGCTTATCCGTTGGCTCGTATGAATTTTAAAGGCAGAAATTTTGTGTTTGCTTTGATTATTGCAACGATGATGGTTCCTGCCGTTACGACAATCATTCCTCAATTTATTATTTTCCGTACGTTAGGATGGTTGGATTCCCTGTGGCCAATGATTGTGCCGGGTTTCTTTGCTTTTCCCTACAATGTATTTTTATTCCGCCAATTCTTTATGACTATTCCCAAAGAATTGGATGAAGCGGCGAAAATGGATGGTTGCAATAAGCTACAGGTATTTACTGTGATGATTGTGCCTTTGGCAAAGCCGATTTTTATTACGGTAACGGTACTTTCTTCTATTTGGTGGTGGAATGAGCTGTTTCTTCCTTTGATTTACGTACAATCCCATCACCTTAGACCATTAACCACCGGTGCTTTGGCAGGATTTCGGGTTCCGGGTTCGCCTCATATGATTCAATGGAATCTACAAATGGCCATGGCTACTTTGATGATTATACCGCCGATGATTTTATATTTGGTGGCATCCAAGCACTTGGTACAAGGTATCAAAGCAACAGGCTTAAAAGATTAGTTTTGGGAGGGCAATATAAATGACAAGACAAGCAAACATGATTGTAGATAAAGCGTTCAAAGTAGCAGAGGTGGATAAACGGTTGTACGGTTCTTTTATTGAGCACCTTGGACGTGCCGTGTATGATGGTTTGTATCAACCGGGGCATCCTTTGTCTGATGCGGCAGGATTTCGCAAAGATGTGATAGCGTTGGTCAAAGAAATTGGTGTGCCTATCATCCGTTATCCCGGTGGCAACTTTGTTTCAAATTTTTTTTGGGAGGATAGCGTGGGGCCGATTGAAAAACGCCCTGCTAGATTGGATTTGGCATGGGCTACATTGGAAGAAAACAAATTTGGTTTAAATGAATTTGTTGCATGGACAAAAAAAGTGGATTCCAAGCCTATGATGGCGGTAAACTTAGGAACAAGAGGTATTGCAGATGCGTTGAATATTTTAGAATATTGCAATCACCCAAGTGGTACAAAATATTCTGAAATGCGTAAAAGCCATGGTGTAAAAGAGCCGCATAACATCAAGGTTTGGTGTTTGGGCAATGAAATGGATGGCCCTTGGCAAATCGGCCAAAAAACCATGGAAGAATATGGTCGTTTGGCGGAGGAAACAGCAAAAGCAATGAAGCTTATGGACCCCTCTATTGAGTTGGTTTCTTGCGGTAGTTCATTCCGTGATATGCCCACATTCCCGGAGTGGGAAGCAACGACATTGGAGCATACTTATGATTATGTAGAATACGTGTCCTTACATCAATATTATGGCAATCGGGAGAATGATTCCAATGATTATTTGGCTCAGTCCGACGATATGGAAGATTTTATCAAGACGGTAATTGCTACTTGTGATTATATTAAGGCGAAAAAACGCAGCAAAAAAACCTTATACCTTAGTTTTGATGAGTGGAATGTTTGGTATCACTCCAATGCTGCGGATGCGGATATTGTCAAGAATCGCCCTTGGGGCATTGCGCCGCCGATGTTAGAAGATATCTACAATTTTGAAGATGCTTTGATGGTTGGTTTGATGCTGATTGTGTTACTTCGAAATGCTGATCGTGTAAAAATGGCCTGCATGGCCCAGTTGGTCAATGTAATCGCCCCGATTATGACCGATGCAAAGGGTGGGGCAGCATGGCGGCAAACTACCTTTTATCCTTTTATGTATACTGCAAAATATGGTCATGGAACCGTATTACAGCCGATTGTAAATACCACCATGCATGATACGGCAAAGCATGATGAAATTACCGACGTTGAAAGTGTATCTATTTGGAATGAAGCGACTGCGGAGTTGACTGTTTTCGCAGTAAATCGAAATTTGTGTGAAGATGTCCAAATGCAAATAGATGTACGAGGTTTTGCAGATTATGTTTTAAAAGAGCATATTGTGTTAGCGCATAGTGATTTAAAGGCTACAAATCATTCGGCAAAAGAATCGGTCGGTCCTGCGTTTTCAAATCAATCAAAACTAGAAAAAGGAAGACTCACAAGTCTTTTGCACAAGGCATCTTGGAATATGATTCGTTTTGGCAAGCAATCATGAAAATGAAACCCGGAGGTTTGATATGAAACTACATGCAATAGATTTACGAAAGATAAAGATTCAAGATGCGTTTTGGTCCAAGCATGTCAACTTGGTTAAAAGTGATATTATACCTTATCAGTGGGATGCGATGAATGATAGGTTACCCGATACAGTACCCTCCCATTGTTTAGAAAACTTTGCGATTGCTGCCGGTAGGAAAACAGGCGAACATTATGGTGTGGTATTTCAAGATACAGACGTTGCCAAATGGTTAGAGGCGGTGGCATTTACATTGGCGGCGCAGCCGGATCCAAGTTTAGAGAAACTGGCGGATGAAACCATTGATTTGATTGGGGAAGCGCAGCAGGAAGATGGTTATTTGTGTACTTATTTTATCATCAAAGAGCCGGAACAGAGATGGAAAAATTTGTGTGAAGGCCATGAATTGTATACAGCCGGTCATATGATGGAGGCGGCGGTTGCTTATTATCAGGTCACAGGTAAGAAAAAGTTTTTGGATGTGGTGAAACGTTTGGCTGATTTATTATGTGAAGTGTTTGGTGCAAAAGAGGGTCAAAACCATGGATACCCCGGTCATCAGGAAGTAGAAATAGGATTGATTAAGTTGTATGAGGTGACAGGAGTACAAAAGTATTTGGACTTGGCAAAACATTTTATTGATATTCGTGGTGTAGGGGAAAATTATTTTCTAAAAGAAATGAAAGCAGCGGATTTCAAAAAAATATTTCCGGAATTTACGGATTATCAACCGGTATATTCTCAGTCAGATAAACCGGTGAGAGAATTGGAAGTTGCCACCGGTCATGCGGTTCGGGCCACATACATGTATGCAGCGATGGCAGATTTAGCTGATGCTTATAAAGAGGAAGCATTGTTGTCCGCTTGCAAGCGTCTTTGGAACAACATTGTCCAAAAACAGATGTATCTAACCGGTAGCATTGGTTCTTCCGGTATCTTAGAGCGTTTTACAGTAGATTATGATTTGCCGAACGACTGTAATTATTCGGAGACTTGCGCTTCGATTGGATTGGCTATGTTTGGTATTCGCATGGCAAATATGGAACGGGACGCTACTTATATAGATGTGGTAGAACGTGCATTGTACAATACCTTATTGGCAGGCATCGCTTTAGACGGCAAAAGTTTTTTTTACGTAAACCCCCTAGAAGTATGGCCGGACAATTGTTTGGAACGTACCTCGAAAGAGCATGTAAAACCCATTCGTCAAAAATGGTTTGGGGTGGCTTGTTGTCCGCCTAATATTGCCAGAACATTAGCATCCTTGGGGCAATATATTTATTCGGTAGGAGAACATGCGCTTTTTGTGAATCTATTTATTTCAAACCAAACAGAGGTAGAATGGGCAGATGGAAGTGTTTATGTGGATTTAAACACACGCTTTCCATTTGAAAATCAAGTTAATCTTGCAGTGAAAAATGTGCCGACAAAAGGTATGACCTTAGCTGTCCGTGTGCCGGATTATGCCGAGGATTATCAAATATCTGCGGATGGACAAAAAATAGAAGCAAAAATGGAAAAAGGTTATGCTTATTTGTATTTAGAAAAAGATACAAATATCGTCGTATCTTTTACGGCATCTGCAAAATTTATTCGTGCAAATCCCAATGTACGGGCGGATGCAGGAAAAGTTGCGGTGGTCAAAGGACCGCTGGTATATTGCTTGGAAGAAGTAGACAATGGTAAAAATTTGGCAGGGTTGTATATGGATGCCAAGGCAGATATAAAAGAAGTAGACTCAGATTTATTTGGTGGAATCAAAAAACTGATAGTGACAGGAAAACGCATGGTTGAAAGTGCATGGAATGAGGAGGAGCTGTATGGTGCGCATCCTGTAGAACTATTGGATGTTCAATTAAAAGCAGTCCCTTATGCTTACTGGAACAACCGAGGTATTGGAGAAATGACAGTTTGGGTAAAAGAGCTATTATAGTGTGCGATTAACCATTTTTTATTTTTTGCAATGTAAGTGGTTTTTTTACTCGAAGTGCAAACAGCGTGTCCATATTTTTCTGTTTTTTTAGTGCAATAATCACCACATGGGCAATTTCCAAATCTACCATACTATGTATCACACTGCCCAAACCAACCAATAGAATCACAGAAAAGAAAAATCCTCGATCCAAATGAGCCTGGCTGATGGTGCCACCAAAGTAAAAAAGGCTCACAACAATCACTTCACAGATGGCATGAACCATAGCAATGACAAAGGAGAATAGCCTCAGTTTGAGAGGTGATAGATAACCGTCTGTGCGCTTTAATTGTTGTATGTAGAAAGCACCTCCCATGGCAAAGACAAGATGTGTGGCGGCTCTTAATACAACAACGATGGGAAAACCACCCACAAAAAATCCGATTGTGGTACCAACGGCAACAGCAAATGCCATAGTCGGTGAAATAAACATTGCAATAAAGATAACCACATGACTGGCTAAAGTAAATGACGCAGGTTCTATAATAACTCGTATGGGTGAAAACATAGGAATGACAATTCCCAGAGCAATCAGCATACCGCCTAAGGCTATTTTTTGAATACGTTGGTTCATAACAGATAAAACTCCTTAAAATAAAATATACTTTACATGTGTCTTAACACATGTAAAGTATATAGGTAAATCATCTCTTTGTCAATTCATTTTTCTCATATTTAGTTTTGGAATAAATAACCATCCGCTTCTAAGGCATCCCGTATTTGTTCAAAATGGGATTTGTCACGACAGGCAATGGTGTGTATGTGAATGCCATTGGTCAATTCTGATAAAAGTTTCATCTCACCGGCTCTTATTTCAGACATAAACAAATCAATATCCCGCCGGGTTGCCATATTCAATACCCCCGTAAGCTCGCCATATAATTCATGCTCTATAATCACATTTAAAATAACAGCACCTAAATCAACAATGGAATATAACTCGGCAATGGTATCATCGGGGATATGATTACAAACGATTTTGCCGATATATTGATTTTCATCGGGCAATTTAGGAACAGAATAACCGTGTGCAGTGGCGGTGATTTCATGACCCTCTGCACGTAATAGAGCGATATCACCAACGATAGATTGGCGGCTTACACCAAAATGTTTGGCTAAGGAAGTGGCACTAGTGGGTGTGTTTTGGCGGCTGATTATTTTTAAAATCTCTTTTCTCCGTGTCATGGCACTCATATAAATTATCCTCCAATTCCAAGGTAAATTATACTATATTTATCCCAAAGATGCAATTTGCTTTGCGTAATCATAATGTGATATACTGGATGAGGTGAGGAGATGCTAGTATGGCAGATATAATAAAACCGGGTTCTAAACCTATCTTAAAATTGGCAAAGCCGATTTCAAAGGAAAAAATTAAGAAAAGCAAACGACTTAGGCTAAAAAGAATCCTCCAGACTAGCTTGCCAATCATTGGTCTGGTTTTTTTGATGCTGTTGGGTAATTATTTGATTTTGACAAATCAATCCTATGACGGCATTCGCACCACTTCCGTTTATGCTAGAAATTCCTCTGAGGCAAATCGCTATGAGCCGTTTGCCAATGGGATTGTACGATACAATCGGGATAGTGTGGTATTTTTAAACCGACGCAATCGTGAACAGTGGATTCAGCTCAGTCAGATGGCAAACCCGATGTTTACGGCCAGTGCAGATGTTTTTGTGGTAGCGGATCAAGGGGGCAATGGCATAAAAGTATTTACGATATTAGGCTTAAAGGGGAGCTTTGAAACCCCTTTTCCCATTGAGCGTATTGCGGTATCCAATCAAGGTATTGTGAGTGCAATTTTGCGTAATGATGAAAATCCGATGATTGCCACTTATGATGCAACAGGCAATCTACTGGTGGAAAATCAGATTCCCCTACGAACGATGGGATATCCCACGGCGCTTGCCCTTTCAAAGGATGGTACGATGCTGGCTGTTGGTTACTTGTCTATCAATGGGGGTGTGATTCGTTCCCGTGTGGTATATTACAATTTTGCGCATCCGGATCCTGCCGTAGTGGATTTTGTTGTTGTCAATGATGAATATGAGGATTACATTGTTGTGGATATTCATTTTTTGGAGGATGATATCTCTGTTGTGATTACAGATCGTGCATTTATGATTTATCAAGGAAATGTAAATCCGACCTTGCAGCACCATATTTCAATGGAACGAGAAATAAAATCTGTTTTTTACGGACGGAACCATGTAGGTTTTGTTTTGATGGATGTAGCCCAAGGGGGCAATGAAGTCCGCTTGTATAATCAGTCCGGCGAGATGGTACTAAACCGAAACTTTGAGGGTGACTATGGCAATGTACTTATGATAGACGATGATATTATTATGTATGACAATATGAGCGTATTCATTATGAGCCGGTGGGGCATTATCCGTTACCAGGGCTTTTTGGATATCAATCCTTTGTTGGTGATGCCGGCATTTGGCGTGAATCGTTATTACATAGTAGGGAGCAATGAATTACGAATAATAAACCTAGTAAGATAGGAGTGTGTAGATTGATGAATAACTGGTTGGTGATTATTGTATTTGTTATATTTTTGGTTGGTTTTTTGATTGGCTTTTTAAAGGGTTTCTTGAAATTAGGGATTTCTTTATTGGCAACGGCAATCACAATTGCAATCATGATTTTTTTGACGCCGATTGTTGGTGGTTTTATTATGAATCGTACCCCTTTGAACGATGTGATTGACAATCAAACCCGTGCGGCCTTTATGCCGTCCTTTACATATGAGGAGTTTCAGCATTTTGATTTAAGTGGCACCCCTTTGGACGGTCTATCCGAAGCCCAATGGGAAGAATTGACAGAATTGGACTTTCAACGGGTGGGTATTACCGAGGAAACGATTTTGGAAAAATTCGGTGATATCCCAAGGGATACGCAGGCGCATCTTTTGGAAAATGCGCCTGTACCGGAGTTTTTCCGAACGATTTTGACGGAAAACAATAACAACGTTGTGTATAATCTTTTAGGTGTGAACAATTTTCCGGAATATGCAGCGGCGATGTTATCCCGTATTATTATATATGTGGTATCTTTTTTGGTAACCTTTATTCTGGCGATTATCATTGTGAGGGCTTTGTTGGCAGCGGTGGATGTGATTGGTGAATTACCTGTGGTAGGCATATTTAACCGTATGGGTGGTATTGTGTTAGGTGGCGTGTTAGCTTTGATTTTTATTTGGATTATATTTATGGTGATTACGCTGCTCTTTCGTACAGAAATTGGGATGACTTTATTTGAACAAATAGAGCAGAACCAATTATTATCATTGATTTATGACAATAATATTATCATGAACCGTTTATTAGAGTTTTAATGCGGGAGGGGAAATGATTAAAAGATGGATGCGGATTGTTGTTCTTGTAGCAGCGTTCTTTTTCGCAGTGATTATAAGTTTTCGATTCATCAATCATGAGGCAACAGACACCATGTTGGTGTTTGCTGACCCGACTTTGCCAAGGGTTTATTTTTATGTGGTAGGTCAAAGGGTAAACAATTTGGCCGGTTATGTGGATGAGATGGAATTGACGGCTATGCGTGACACCATCACCCCTTTGGAGATGAATGGGATTTTAAATATGGGGTTGGAAACCAATGGCAATCTCATCAACTCCGTTTATTATAGCCTCTTTTCTTTAGACGGTGAAGAGGTATATGCAACAGGGCAAGGAAATCAAACAGAAGAAGGAACCATTCAGTTTCATTTGTTGGATGGATTGGATGAATCCTCCATTGGTGAAGAGGAAGCAATTTTGAAGATTACATTGCAGACAGATAGCCGGGATATTTATTATTATACCCGGGTTATTTTGTCAGAGAATTTTAATATTCGGCAGTGTTTCAATTTTGCACGCAATTTTCAAGAAATGGCGTTTGCAGGCAGCAATGCAGAGCAATTGGGCCGGTTTTTGGAAAGTGGTGTAAGTTCCCACAACGATGGTTTGCGGCGTGTGACGTTAAGTTCTACGATAGATGAGTTGCAATGGGGTGTTATGCATCCGCAGCTGCATAGTGAAATTGAGTGGAGCATTTATGAGACAAATGCGGTGTACACTTCGGTTTTGGCACGTTATTTTGTGACGAGTACAGCGGTCAATGGACGGGAAACCCTATTTAGTGTGCGGGAGTTTTTTCGCGTGCGTTATGCGGAAGGCCAGATGTATATGCAATTTTACGATCGTACGGTTCATCAGATGTATGATGGTCATATGGATTCTTTTGATGCACAGGGTATTTATTTAGGTATGGGTGAGGAGCTCATGGCTTATGAGGTGAATCAGAAGGCTAATATCGTTGCTTTTGTACGAGAACGTGATTTATGGGTGTTTCATCAAGAATTAAATGCTTTGGCTTTGGTATTTAGTTTTTCAGAGGGGCAAAGAGGGGAGAGCCGTAGTACACGTGACCAACATGAAGTTCGTATTTTACAGGTAGAAGACAATGGAAATGTCGCCTTTGCTGTTTACGGTTATATGAATCGGGGTGCCCAGGAGGGTCGTGTTGGCGTTGCGGTTTATTATTACAATATGGAAATGAATGTTGTAGAGGAAATTGCTTTTATTCCAAGCAACCGGCCTTTTGGTATCACAGAATTAGGCCAGATGGTGCATTACAATCCAAAGTTACGTTTGTTAAGTGTCATAACAGGGGGCAATTTTTATCAAGTTGATTTATATACCGGGGTACAAACCATTCTTGCTTCCGATTTGGATACAGAAGAGTATGTTGTATCAGAGGATGGTCGTTTGTTTGCTTGGCAATATCAAACAGATGCAGATACGGCATCTACCATCGTTTTAAAAAATTTACAAACAGGCATCCGGCATTCTATTGTGGCTCCGGCAGGCGAAATGGTACGCCCTTTAGGTTTCATCAATGATGATTTGGTATATGGTTTTTTGCGTCCTACCAATGTTGGACAAAATCATTTGGGCGAGTCCATTACGCCGATGTATAAAATTGAGATCCGTGATATAGATGGTGGTATAGCCAAGACCTATCAATTGGACAATGTGTTTATTTTGGATGTAGAAATTACGGCAAATCAAGTGGGTTTAGAACGTCTTTTCTTGGAAGAAAATGTTTATCATGAGATAGAGCGGGATTCTATTATTTATAATCAGGAATTGCCGGACAATCGTATTATGTTGGAGATGGTTTCGGCTGATGTAATTGGTCAACAAGCACGTTTGACATTCGTAAATGGTATGGAAGATATTTCACCCCGGTTGCTGCGACCACAAAAGTTCATAAAAGACGAAGTGGCATTTTTAAGCTTTGCAGAAGCACCACGGGAAGAACGTTTTTATGTCTATGCTTTGGGCCGGATGGTAGGCGTTTATGACAATGCAGTGGATGCCATTCAGATTGCGGAAAGGCTGTTTGGTGTGGTTGTTACCACATCACAAAGTTGTATTTGGGAGCGGGGCAATCGCTACTTATTTTGGAATACCCATATAGACTTAGAATCATTTTATATGGCAGAGGGGCAAAGTGCCAAAGATGCGCTGGAAAACTTTATGGGTGGGCAAAATGCCCGCCGCATAGATTTAGGTGGTGCCAATTTCTTCCAGATACTTCATGTGATGAATCTTGGGCTTCCGGTGATTGGGATAACAGATGAAAACAATGCCATCTTGTTTATGGAGTATACCATGGATACGATTACTTATTTTGACCCGAATACCGGAACGTCAATAACGAGAGGGCAGTTTGAGATGGAGCGGATCATGCGGGAGTATGGAAATGGATTTGTGGGGTTTGTGCGATAAGTAAATCAAGCAAATAGGATGTATGTTTTATGATTGAAAATGAAAAAAGCGACTGTTTTGTGGGAGGATTTCAAACAAGACATGTCGCTTTTCATAAAAAAAATCGTTATCGAATTGTTCCTTATTTTTTTAACAATCAAATACGGAACGCAATTGGATTTCTTTTACATCCCCTCTGAGAATTTCCACTGTCACACTATCTCCGTTTATATCAAAGAAGTTATCACTAAGCAAGAAATCTTCCGTATTCGAATAAATCTCCACACTTTTGGCATAGGCCGCTGCCGTAATGGTTAAAAAGTTATCTTTCTGTGTTACGCTAAGTTTTGGATCCACAAAGTTGTAATGTTTCGGCATACAGAATAGGACGGTACCACCGGAAACACGGACTCCTTCTACTTCCAATTCATAGCTAAAATAGTGAGATAGCTCATCACAATCGGAGAAGTCCATATCTTCCAACCACAGGGAAGACAAAGCATTTACAGATACATTCTGTTCACCGCTTTTTAAAATTTCGGCAAACTGATTGCGCAAGGCCCATTGCACTTTTCCGTTTACAGCATTTCTTGTTTCATTGGCTACCGCCAACCGAGCACTTTTTCGAATGGGTTCATATTCTGCGACACAACTGGGGCGTTCGGTCATTTCCCCGATTTCTTCACAAGATAGCATAATGGGAGCGAAAAAACGTTTGGCATAATAATGCAAAGCTTTCCAACGACCAAAATAATCAATAGAAGCCCAAGAAGCCACCGGCCAAATATCATTGATTTGCCAATAAATGGCACCCATACAACGACCCCGATTGCGCCGCCAGTGTTCAACGCCGTATTTAATGGCTTCGGCTTGTAACAGTTGAGAAGCGTAAAGTAAGGTGGCAAAATTGGTAGGATAGCGGAAAGTTCCTGCCAAATAGCCCATAATCTTGCCATTTGCTCCGGCATTGCGTTGGTGCATTTCCATGATACGAGAGAAAATATTGCGGTCCTCCGGTAAGGTAAAAGATTCCACTGTTTTTAAGCAAGGAAAACTTTGGAATCCAAATTCTGAAGCATAGCGGAAGAAAAACTTTCGATATTCACTAAAAGGTTTGCCACCATGCCAAACTTGCCAATAATGGGCATCTCCCCGATCCGCATCATTGGGCTCATCAAAACCGCCACCGCTAGAGGGCGAAGCCGGCCAGTAAAATGTCTGCGAATCATATTTTTTGAGTTCTTGAGGAATAATGTACTCAAACATTTTGATATAATCTGCATTTTGTTTTGGAGTTGCCACATACCATTTTTCTTGATGTGCCCATTCCAGTTCGTTATTGCCGCACCATAAGCCCAAAGAAGCATGGTGACGCAACCGTTTTACATTGTCTGCTACCTCCGCTCGTATATTGGCCTCGAATTCCGGTGTCAATTCATAAATGGCACAGGAGAACATAAAGTCTTGCCACACTACCAAACCAAGTTCATCACAAATATCAAAGAAACGATGATCGGGATAATAACCGCCACCCCAAACACGTATGGAATTATAATTTGCCGCCACACAATCTTCTAGCAAAACCCGAATGGTTTCGTCACTTATGCGAGAAAGAATATTATCCTGTGGAATATAATCCGCACCCATAGCAAAAATATCAATACCATTGATTCGGTGGCAGAAAGATTCTCCCCACTCATCCTTTTCGCAAGCCATTGTCATGGTGCGCAGACCAATGCGCCGCTCCCACACATCAACGGTCTGCCCTGCTTTTAGCAAAGAAATTGTAATGGTATATAATGGTTGAGAGCCATAACCATTGGGCCACCAAAGTTGGGGCGTGGTTATAACAATAGGTTCTCCATTGCTGTTCCATTTGCTTCCGTCAGGTCCGTAAAGTGTAATCGCAATGGATTCCCCGCCTGTTTGTGCAATTTTAAAATGTAATGTAACACTGTCGTCAGCTTGATGGTCTTGCAACACAGAAACATCGTCCAAACGGTCGTTGGCTACATAAGCCAAGGAAATATCCCGCCAAATTCCGGCATCCGGTAAGCGAGGGCCCCAATCCCAGCCAAACATACAATGTGCCTTACGGATTTGCGGAAAGCCTTTCATGGCATCACCGGTTCCATCCACAAAAAGTTCTGCATGTTGCCGGGCAATATATTTTGTAGGCGAATAAAAAGTCAAACGTAGTTCATTATTTTTGGGACGTAAAACGGTTGAAATATCAAATTCCCAAATCCGATGCATATTGTCGGTATAGCCGACTTTTACACCGTTTAAGGTAATATCACATAAAGTATCAAGACCTTCACAAATTAGCAGAACTTCCCCCAGCTCAGCTACAGCGAGGTCAAAGTTACGGCTGTAGACAAAATCACAATCCATCAATCGCAAAGCTTCTAGTTCATTGTCGCGCCAAAAGGGATCGGGTATTTTGCCTAGTTCAAGTAAAGTACCATAAACGGAACCCGGTACATGAGCTGGGATAAGCTCTCCTGCAAATGCAGATTCTCCTAATATTTCCAGATGCCATGCTCCGGATAAAGATTGAAGTTTCATAAAAGTATTCACCTCGTTTCAAAAAGATTTTGATTGTTTAGTTTCTTGAAAATTATTATATAGGAAATGACAAGTAGTATCAGAGCAACCGGCCAAGCCAAAGGATCAGCAAAATGAATGCCCCAAACACCCCAGATCCGAGTCAACAAAAGAATTGATAAAACTCGCACGGCCAATTCTATAAACCCGGATAGCATAGGAATCAAGGTATTTCCCATGCCTTGGATGGCACCACGGAATAAAAATAGTAAATAAAGAAATGGTAAAAATAACGTCATCATAGTGAGCTGTCGGGTCCCCACATCCAGTACGGCTAAAATTTGGGCCGGATCACCATCAATCAAAAGCCCCAAAATCTGCCGTCCAAAGAGCAAGGCAATGACCATAATAACAGAGGTAGAAATAAGGGCCAAACGCAAACCATCTAAAACACCCTGTTTTACCCGTCCCAATAATTTGGCACCATAATTTTGTGCCACAAACGTTACAATGGAGGCTTCCACTGCTCCGCCGGCAATCATGAGTAAACTATACATACGTCGGGCGGCTGCCATACCGGCTACAAATTCGACACCATAAGCATTGATGGAACGCTGTAACAACAGTCCGCCCATTTCAATGACAGCATTGCGAAAAGCCAAAGGAAGAGCCAAACGCAACAAAGGTGCAAAATAACTTGACTGTGGCTTACGGCCGCAGCCTTTCAAAATACCTGTATTGCGTAAAGTGAAAAAACAATAAGCAAAAGCAAGTGCTTGGGCCAACAAACTCGCAGCAGCAACCCCGGCTACGCCAAAGGGGAAAATCAAAGCAAGGTTTAGAATGATATTAGCCACAGTGGCAATGACCATAGCACGCAATGGTGTTTTACTATCCCCAAGAGAATATAAGGTAATACTCAACACATTATAGGCAAAGGTTAAAGGCAGCCCCCCCAGAAGAAAGCGTAGATAAATCAAAGCCTCTGGTATCAGCGATGTGGGAGTATTTAATAAAAGCAACAAAGAACGGCTGGTAAAGATGCCAGAAATTCCTGTTGCAACACCAAAAAACAAAGCCACATAAGCCGCCGTTATAAAAGCACGGCGTAAACCCTCCATGTCTTTTGCGCCAAATCGTTGTGCAAAGAATGTTCCAAAACCATGGCACATGCCCAAGACAAAACTAAGAGCAAACCAATGCAAACTGGCCGTTGCTCCCACGGAAGCAAAGGAATTTACCCCCAAAATGCGTCCCAGCATGGCACTATCCACCACTGTAAACAGCAATTGCAAAGTATTACTGAGCAAAAGCGGTCCGGAAAACCGAATCATCAAACGTAAGGGGCGGCCCTCCGTCATATCTTTTAAGCGTGACATCTAAACAGAAGATTCGGAGGCAACAACTGCTCTCCGCTTACTGAATTCCCACGGTTCATGTATCTTAGGGACGTCATGGAGCAAACGCTTGGTATAATCGGCTTGTGGGTTTAAAATAACGTCATTGGCTGAACCAAATTCAACAATTTTGCCCCGTTCCATAATATACACCGTATCCGATATATAATAGGCCAAACCCATATCATGGGTAATGAAAATGATGGTCATGCCGATTTCATTTCGCAAATTAAGTAACATATCTAAAATCGTTGCCCGGGAGCAGGCATCAATCATAGATGTTGGTTCATCTGCCAATAAAATTTTTGGTTTGAGTAAGAAAATTCGTGCAATCATTAAACGCTGCATCTGCCCGCCGGAAAGCTCAAAGGGATATTTATTTGTCATTTCCGCAAATTTAAGATTCACAAAACGACAGGCTTCTTCCATCATTTCAATTTTTTTCTGCTTTGGTAAACCCCGACCGCCTCGCATGTGGATACAATCCAACAAAACCGTATCTATTTTGCTAAATATATTGTAAGAAGAAAAGGGGTCTTGAAAAATAGCTTGAATATTCTTCCAATATTCCTTTTTCTTACTGCGGTTGTGAATGTCTCGTGGCTTACCTAAAAACTGAATCTCACCCTCTGTCATATTGGTTAGTCCCAAAAGCATCTTAATCAAAGTGGTTTTACCGCTACCGGATTCGCCAACGATGGAAACCAACTCACCGGAATAAAAGTTAAAATCAACGTTGTTAACCGCCACTGTTTTATTGTTACCAAAGCCAAATACTTTTGTAACGCCGGTTCCGCTGAGACAAATTTCTCGACTATTCATTTTTGTATGCCTCCCTAAGTTCTTGTTCCGACGTAATGCAACGGCTTGCTCGGCCATTGCTCAACTCCGTTAATTCAACATGATATACTCGGCAATGGGGTTTTGCATATTTGCAGCGTTCTGCAAAGCGGCAACCATCCGGTGGATTTTTCAAGTTCGGAGGTGTTCCGGGAATTGCTACAATTTTTTCATCACGGGTACCATCTTCCGGAACTAAAATGGATCCCATCAGACCTTTTGAATAAGGGTTCAAAGGGTCAAAAACCATTTGCTCTGCTGAACCATATTCTACCACTTGCCCGGCATACATGACCATAATATCATCGGTAACGTTGTATAAAAGGGGCAGTTCGTGGGTAATAAAAATCATAGATTTGATATAGCCCAATTCCATCAAGTCATGAATCATCTTAATCACCATTTTTTGACTGGTCACATCAAGAGCCGAAGAAGGCTCATCTGCAATCAAAACCTTTGGTGAAAGAATGGTTGAAATGGCAATTACCGTTCGCTGCTTCATACCGCCGGATAATTCCACCGGATATTTGTTTAAGGTTTCCGCCGGAAGATTTAGTGTTTCGAAACGTTCTCTTGCCAAGTCATAAATCTCTTTTTTGTGCATTTTAGGGTTGTGTACCCGAACTACATCTTCAATAAATTTAATGACTTTCCGGGTCGGATTGAGTGCGTTCAAGGCAGCTTGGGGAATATAAGCAATTTCACTACCCAAAATATTTTTTCGTACGTCATCAGGTTTCATTCCGGAAATATTGCGGCCATCAATAATAATGTCACCCTTCATATAATGGAGGGGAGCAAAATAATAACCCATCAAACTTAAAGCTAAAGTAGATTTTCCGCAACCGGATTCTCCGGCAATGCCTACAGAGCGTCCTTCTTCGACTTTGAAAGAAACATTATTTACGGCATACACATCTTCATTGTATCTTGTAATATATTTTGTTGTAAGGCCATTGACCTCAAGCATTATTTTTCCCATATCATTAACCTCGAAGTTGTGGATTAAACACACGGTCAAGGCCGGTGTTAATCATATTTAGTGCAAAGGAAATAAGCGCAATAACAAGAATAACCGGATAATAAGCCCACCATGCTCCGCTTAGGTGCGCATTATAACGTAGGGCCCAATTCATCATCAAGCCTAAGGTGGCAGACTCAGTGGTTGCCGGTCCCAGACCCAACATAGACAAGCCGGCTTCGGCTAAAATGCCGGAAGAAACTTGAAGAATAAAAGCCATTACCACATAAGAAGCAATATAAGGTAAAATATCTTTTACAACGATCTTAGGCATGGAATGTCCGCTTAGTTTACTCAAATTGACGTGGTCGCGGTTTCGCAAGGACATAACCTGTGCCCGAACGGCTCGGGTTGTCCAAACCCAAGAGGTTAAGCCAATGACCAAAGCTACGGTGGTAGCACCCCGATGTTCCTGTCCAATGCTATAGGAAATCAGTATCAAAAGAACAATGCCGGGAATAACCGTAAATAAATTGGTGAAAAACATGATAAAATCATCCACAATACCACCGATGTATCCGGCAATTAGACCCAAAAGAAGCCCCAGACCTGTTGCAATTAAACCAGCGATTAAACCAATCATCAAAGAGGTGCCAATGGCAGAAACCAACTGCTTTAAGGTATCACGGCCAAAATTGTCGGTGCCCAGAGGCAGAATCCGAACATTGGCTACATCGCTTACATTAACATAGTCTAAGGTACCTACTGATTTGAGATATTCTGATTCGCCGCTTTCGGGATTGTACATCCAAACCTCTTTGTCATAGAAATCAAAAAGCCGATCCATATTGACATCCAGCCGGGCAAATACCCGCCGTTCTGCAATGGTCATATTGTCAAAACGAACCTCCGGGTCAAAATGCTCCCACCACAGACCTAAGAGTCCTTCGGTATCTTCCAAATCAATGTCTTCGGCTCTAATTTCAAAGATATCATCATAATCATTAAATAATAAAAGCCATTCTTTGATATGCTCACGATCCGTATCACTTAATTTCGCATAAATTCTATTGTCGTCGGCCCCTTCTAGTCGAAAGGTATAAACATGAGAAACATCAAGGCTATCGTACAAAGAAAAGTAGGTTCCCGGTGGGGTAAAAGAATCCTGCCCAATCATGCGCAAAGGATTTCCCGGATTAAAAATCGGATAGATTGTAATAAATAGCAAAACGATGGAGATGATTATGAAACCAATCAAAAAATTCGCTGTCCGAAAAATCTGTTTAAACGTATTTTTCATAAATCTTCTCCTCCTAGTCATATTGCGTTGCTTTAACGCGCGGGTCAATAAAGCCATAAATCACATCAAGAATAAACACTGCCAACAGCACCATAATTGTAATGACCAAAGCGGTGCCGGAAATCAAAGGATAATCTCCTTCTCGAATCGCCTGTAGAATCGTTGTTCCCAAGCCGGGATAGGAAAAAATCAATTCTGCCACCAAAGCTCCGCCAACCATACCACCGATAGACAAAGCAAGACCGGTGACTTGGGGCAACATGGCGTTACGGAAAACATAACCAACGATTTTTCTATCTTTGATGCCCATGAAACGACTATATTTTACATAATCGGCATTAAGTTCATAAATGGACATGGAGCGCATTCCAATGGCTTGTCCCCCAATGGAAATGAGCACAATAGACCAGAAAGGCAAATGATAGTGGCGAATAATTGACGCAATGAAACGCCAACTAAAATGGGGTATTAAGCCCTGTTCAAAACCACCGGCCACAGGAAGCCACCCTAAGGTGATGCCAAACACCGCCAGCAAAATAACCGCCATACCAAAGGCTGGAATACCACCCATAAATAACATAATGGGCATTAAAGTTTTGTCAAAACCCTTACGAATGTAGGCAGCCAATGCACCAAGTACATTTCCAAGCAACCAGCCTACCAAAATGGCCGGTAGTTGTAAGGCGATGGTCCAAGGCAAGGCTGCGCCGATGATATCTGCCACTGGCCGGGGATAACGGGAAAAAGATAAACCTAAGTCACCTTGTAGCAAATTCCCTACATAAATAAAAAATTGTTCAATCACCGGTCGGTCTAACCCAAACCGTTCTTGATAACTTTCGAACATCTGGCGAATTGCCGCCGGGTCATTGATACCTTGTGCCACACGGGAAACAATCATTGCCACCGGGTCACCGGGCATGAGTCGCGGCAGTGCAAAATTGAGGACAACGGCCGCAAAGAGTGTAATAAAAAACCATATAATTTTTTTTGTAAAGTACTTTCGATATCCTTTCATAAATAAACCACCTTGTTTAGACTTTTCTTGCTTATTTCCAAGGAGGGCGACTATTCAATATAGTCGCCCTCGCAGGTTAAATTATTTTTAAAAACATTAGTTTACAGGTCTAATATTGAATAAGTCAGCAATGGCAAAGCCATTTACAGCATTCAAAGGTGGTACATTACGACCGTCACCATCTTCTGTAAAGCCTGTCCAAACGGATTCATTTACCGCATGGAACTGAGCCGGACGATACATCAAGCTAAAGGATGGTACCTCAGTCAAATAGATTTCAACCAATTCTGTATACATGGCTCTGATTTCATCTTCATCCGTTTCAAGTGGAATTAGAGCTAATAATTCATCAACTCGATCATTTTCAAAAGCACCCCAGTTTCCGGACCAGTTGTTGTCATTTCCAACAAACTCAGAACTTAGTAGATTTCTGATACGGCTCCATGGTTGTGCCGGAGAAGCGTCATCCGTCCACATCATAAAGATATCATATTCGGTATGAACAGCAGCAGTTACAATGGTATTGTAAACACTCCAATCCGGGAAGTAAGTTGTGATTTGAACGCCGATTTGTTCACCGGCAGCGGCAACGATTTCTATGGCGGCTTCCCAATCGCTCCAACCATATGGTGCGCTGGCAACAAAGGAAAGTCTTTCTCCGTCAATTTCACGCCATCCATCAGCGCCCATCACTGCACCTGCTTCATCCAGAAGTGCGTTGGCACCGTCGATGTCATTGCCCTCCCATTGTAAATGGGCAACCTCTTCTTGGTTGTACATGGCTTGCTCGCCGGCAGTGGGATTCATCAAAGAACGAGGTACTTCGGCAAAGGTCGGGCTTTGATTGGTCATTGCATTGGCAATAATCAAATCATAGTCAACAGCCATAGCGATAGCTTGTCGAACCAAAGGATTGTCAATGCCGGGTGCTTCACTGTGCATATTAAAGAATGCGGTTGGAATACTCAGTGGTACGCCGTATGGTGGGTCTTCCATAAAGGTTGAAATCGGAAGCCCTTGGTCTAGCCATAAATCTTGAACATTCGGGATAAATACTTGACTGATATCTATATCACCGGCCATAAAAGCTACGGTGGCGGCAGCATTATCTTCGAAAATCGGGTGGGCAAGGAATCTTGGTGCCGGCAATGTGCCCCACATAGATTCATGTTGTCCCCAATAATCATCATTACGAACAAGTACGACCATGGTATCACTCAAAAGGTAAGGGCCAAAAGGTCCGGAAAAAGCAATGTCTTCACCTGGGTCGGTTTGCATAGCAGCACCATCATTGTCATTGCGTTCTGCCAAAGTTTCCAACCACGCTTCTTGTAAGATGTAGTTTTGGCCCAAGAATGTCAAAATCATCAAAGGATTCACCGGCGCACCATCGTCGGTAAGGGCAGCGGTAATCAATACGGTTTCATCATCTAAGGCTTCAACGCTATCAATAACGGCGGCAAAAGCGGCAGTGGTATCTGTGCCAAACTCTCTGCCGGCTGTGAATGTGGCAGCAGCATCATGAGCGGTAACCGGTGTACCATCGTTCCAATGTGCATTTGGATTGATGCGATAGGTCAATTCGGTCATATCATCATTCCACTCATAAGGACCATAAGCCAATAAAGGAATCAATTCGCCATCCAATGCGTTGAACATAAAAGGTGTTTCAAACATAGGTAGTCTGGCACCGCGGCCAACTTGCTCCATAGCAAGCGCATTGTTCATATTACCTTCGCCAAACGCATTCCAGCCATTTGGTGGACCCCAATTAAAGCCCATAACATAAAGGGTTTCATCTCTGGGTAGTTCCCTTGTGACATCTGCATCTTCTTCCGGTTCGTCCTCTTCCGGTTCTGGTTCCGGCTCCGGTTCCGGTGTCTCTTCCGCGACCGGTGGTGGGTCTGTTTCAGCCGGAGCTTCTTGATTTTGGCAAGCTGCCAGTGTTGCCACCAACATTATCACCGCCACAAGAAAAGCAATCCATTGTTTCTTTTTCATTACGAAATACCTCCATTTTTCTTTGATTTGTTTATACAACATTAAGGGATAAATGGTACCCTGGGCATATCCTTGTTTTGTAACGTATTTGACATAGGGTACCATCTATTCCTCAGTAACGTAGGGTATTGTATAACGATTTACATTGTATGACTTGTACCTATGTGGTTTCGCCAAGCACCAGTTCGGTATCAAAAGTTGTGGTAATCGGTTTTATTCCCGGTGTTTCGATTGTACGAACCAACAAACGGACAGCTTCTTTGCCCATTTCAAACAAAGGTTGGCGCATGGTGGTAAGCCGAGGAAAAACCATATCTCGGGAATTTGGTACATCCCCATCAAAACCAATCACCGCTACATCACCGGGTGTGGAAAGTCCGGCCTCTGTTAATGCCCGGATAATTCCAAATGCCCCTTTGTCAGCTCCGGCAAAACATGCTTGGGGATGTTTGTTTTTGGCAATTAATTTTTTCATTCGTTTATAAGCAAGTTCTTCTTCAAAATCAGCTGTGATAATTGCATTGTCTATAGATAAGCCGTGGTCTTGCATCGCTTTTTTAAAACCGTCTAATCGTTCCAAAGAAACAGAATAATCCATATCTCCGGTAAAATGAAAAATAGTTTGGTAACCTTGCTCAATCAAGTATGTGGTAGCCCGATAAGCACCATCCAGATTGTCTACCAGTACTTTGTTGAAATCTTTGCCGGGAAGATCCCCTTCCACTGTGACAAAAAAGGGAAATCGCTCCAGAATATCAAAAAATAAGTCTTGATAACGGCTGCCATAAGCAATAATGCCGTCAACCCGTCCTTGTGCAAAATAATCAACATATTTTGCTTTAATATCTGCATTGTTTCTTCCGCTACAAAAAACCACATTATAATCAAGTGTTTCTGCCATATCTTGGATACCATCAAAAAAATCAAAGAAAAAAGAATCACAAATAGTACCAATCACTACGCCAATGGTTGCTGTTTTTTGTGTGACCAGTGAACGGGCGATGGCATTGGGAACATAATTGTGTTTTTTGATAATCGCAAGAATTTTTTCACGGTTTTCTGGGCTAACTCCTGACTTGTTGTTTAATACACGGGAAACAAGGGCACTGGAAACCTTGGCTTCAGCCGCAATCTGTGATATTGTAACCATTTTCTCTCATAATCCTTTGCTTATTTCCTTTAAATTATTATCACTATATCATATGTTAAATCGATTTACAATAGAAAAATATATACAAAGTTACCAAAAAAATGTTTCGGGCTTCCTTTAATTCTTATCCCTAAATATCTTTGACTATGATATAATTCATAAGGTAAGTAACAGATTTAGGGTAAACATAAAGGGCATTTTAGCTTTACCTATCCTTGCCCTAAATGTGATTCTTACCAATTGTCTCAATTCGCGACTGTTTAGCCAATTTCT
>WRBB01000026.1 GCA_009779895.1 Lachnospiraceae bacterium | reverse complement strand
GTTTGGTTAAAGAAATGAGGGATCGTCGAAAGGCTGATAAGCTTTTCGGCGGTCTTTTTTTGAGTGTTTTTTTGTCCTAATTTTATGGTTGACAAAGATATAAAAGCCTGTATAATCTATAATTATCTGAAAATCAATTTGAGGCACACACATTTACCTCAATCACGTTCAATTTCTGAATGTATTTTCATCAAACGAGAGTTTCGAACTGTATTTTCATTAACGAGAGTTTCCAACCGCCCTTTTATAAGTAAGTGTTTCTCAAAAAATTCCCCAAATCTGAGCTTATGTTTGATTTGGGTTTATATAAATATTATGAAAACTATCTAAAGAAATGAGCAAAGGAGGAGAAAGTTATTTACACACAAAACAAATTACAAGGAAGATTACAGAGAGAGGCAAAAAGGGTTACAAAACGTAAGTGGATGGGGCTGCTGTTGTTCTGTTTTGTTATATTTTTTGCACAAAGTATGCACGTTACGGCCCATGATGTTTCCATGGATGAGATAACGGAAGAAACGGAAGTATCTGCGGAGGAACCGGAGTCCGGGTACATTTCATTTCCGATGACACAAGGTATGCCCCAGGTTGGTGATATCGTGACGGGTACGGTTTGGATTGGTTCTTATTGGATGATTGAAACCCAGAGCTATTTTGAAGTAAGCCAATTCACAGGAGATTTAGCAACGGGCCAAGTCTTGACTGTGATGGAGTGCATTGATCCAACGGCGGCTCACCCAAGTGATGTACAAGGGGAGTATCGGGCGGTTGTGCGAGAGGTAAATATAAAAGAGGGATATGTGGATTATGATGTGGTGATTATACCGCCAAATGCCACGGATGGTACGCTGGATAATGACGGCAATCTCATAGGGTATCAGCGAATTGGCGGCATTGTTCGTGTAAAGCGTTCTTTTAGCGGTGCGTTGGAATTGAGAAAAAATTCTGGCAATCCGGAGCTTTCGGATGATAACCCATTGTATTCTTTGGCAGGTGCTACGTATGGCATTTATGATGACAAAGAAGAATTGGTTTTAAAACTCATCACGGATGAAACCGGATTTGCCCGTGCAAACAATTTGTCGGTTGGTGTATATACCGTGAAAGAAATCACGGCACCTAAGGGTTATGCGTTGGATTTAAAAGCTTACGGGATTGAGATTCATCTAAATGAAACGAGCCATTTAAAGGTTACGGATATGCCACAAAACAATCCCATTGATGTAATCATCCGTAAAATTGACTCGGAAACCGGGCAAAATGAACCACAAGGAGCAGCAAGTCTAGCTGATGCAGAGTTTACCATCCGATTTTATGCCATACATGATGTGGCGGATGATGGACAGGATATAGCAGCAACCAGAACTTGGATATTTAAAACCGATGAAAAAGGTGAAGTATATTTTGATGAAACTTACAAAATAGCGGGAGATGGGTTTTATTATGATTCCACAGGCAGAATTACCATACCATTGGGTACAATCACCATACAAGAAACAAAAGCACCCCAAGGGTATCTGTTGAATCCGGAAGTGTTTACAATGCAGATACAAGGGGAAAGCGACGCTGAAACCCTTGCTGTTTTAAAAACACAAATTGTGCTACAGAAATACATTCCGGAAGTTCCGGATGCGGAGGAACCGGAGGGGGAGACGCCCAAAGAAGAGCCTGATACAAAAGAGGAAAAACCAGAAGGATCGGAGGTAGTAAAAATCCGGCCGCCGGCACAAACAGCACCCCAAACAGGTGATAGCACAAATAAAAAGTGGTTGATTTCCTGCGGATTGGCTTTTGGATTACTGACACTGTTATTCATAAGTCGTAGATTTGGGGAAAGGTAGGTGATCAAAATGTTTTTATATTATGCTTGGGCATGGTTTGTTCCGATTTTAAGGTTTATTTGGACCTTTGGTTTTTTGCTGGGTATTGGGCTTTCGATTTTGGCTTTTGTTTTAAAAAAAGACCCGGTACGGCAAAATTATTTTTGGCTTGTATTATTTGTAGGTGGGTTGTTGGTACTCGGTACGGGAACCTGCTTGTTGATTAGTCTGTGATGGATGATATGCGCACAGGGTGCGCATATCAAAAATAATGAATGTTCGGAAAAATAGTTAGAAAATTAGCACTCTCTTCTTGACAGTGCTAATTTTATTTGTTATAGTTTTAATATAACAAGGAGGAAAAAGAGATGAACATAAATAAATTTACACAAAAAGCCATACAAGCGGTACAAGACATTGAAAAAATCGCTTATGAATACGACCATCAGGAGATGGTACCAGAGCATCTTTTATATGCTTTGGTGACGATGGATGATAGTTTGATATTGAATTTATTGGAAAAGATGCATATACAAGGCAATTTATTGGTAAACCGCATTACAGAATTGCTTGACAAAAGACCAAAGGTACAAGGTGGTCGTATTTTTGTGGGGCAAGGATTAAATCAAGTATTGATTCATGCAGAAGATGAAAGCAAACAGATGGGAGACGAGTATGTTTCGGTGGAACATTTGTTTTTGGCGTTGTTAAAATATGCCTCCCCTGATTTAAAGCGATTGTACAAAGAGCTTGGGATAAGCAGAGAAGACTTTTTGCAAGCTTTATCGACCGTTCGGGGAAATCAAAGGGTAACAACGGATAATCCGGAAGTGACTTATGATACCTTAAACAAATACGGGCAAAACTTGGTGGAGTTGGCACGAGAGCAAAAATTAGACCCTGTGATTGGGCGGGATGAAGAAATCCGCAATGTGATTCGTATTTTATCACGGAAAACCAAAAACAATCCGGTGCTCATTGGTGAACCGGGGGTAGGTAAAACAGCCGTTGCAGAGGGATTGGCACAGCGGATTGTGCGTGGTGATGTGCCGGAGGGCTTAAAAGAAAAAACCGTGATTTCCTTGGATATGGGAGCTTTGGTAGCAGGTGCAAAATATCGTGGTGAGTTTGAAGAACGCCTAAAAGCTGTTTTGGAAGAAGTGAAAAAGAGCGATGGTGCCATCATCCTTTTTATTGATGAGTTGCATACCATTGTTGGTGCCGGGAAAAGTGATGGTGCCATGGATGCAGGCAATATGTTAAAGCCTATGTTAGCCCGTGGTGAGTTACATTGTATCGGCGCAACCACCCTGGATGAATATCGCCAATACATTGAAAAAGATGCCGCTTTGGAGCGGAGATTTCAACCTGTTTTGATTGAAGAACCAACGGTGGAAGATGCCATTTCTATTTTGCGTGGTTTAAAAGAGCGTTATGAAATATTCCATGGTGTAAAGATCAATGACAATGCGTTGGTCGCAGCGGCAACCTTGTCCAATCGTTATATTTCAGATCGTTTTTTGCCTGACAAAGCCATTGATTTGGTGGATGAGGCCTGTGCTTTGATTAAGACAGAACTGGATTCCATGCCTGCGGAGTTAGATGAATTAAATCGCCGTATTATGCAGTTGGAGATTGAAGAAGAGGCATTAAAAAAAGAAACAGATCGTTTAAGTCAAGAGAGACTGGCTCATTTGCAGGAGGAATTGGCAGGCTTAAAAGAAGAGTATGCAGGCAAAAAAGCTCAGTGGGACAATGAAAGAAGCTCTTTGGACCGCGTTCATAAGATTCGGGAAAATATAGAGCAGGTTCATCAGAAAATCAAACGTGCAGAGCAGTCCTATGACTTGAATCAGGCGGCTGAATTGCAGTATGGCAGTTTGCCGGCTTTGATGCGACAATTGGAAGAGGAAGAAGCAAAAATCAAAAAACGGGACATGATGTTTGTTCATGAAGCCATTGGGGATGAAGAGATTGCAAAAATTATTTCTCGTTGGACAGGTATTCCTGTGGCAAAATTAAATGAAAGTGAGCGCAGCAAAACCTTACATTTAGAAGAGAGTTTACACAAACGTGTGATTGGGCAAGATGAGGGTGTGTCCTTGGTTTCCGAGGCGATCATACGCTCCAAAGCGGGCATCAAAGACCCGAAAAAACCCATTGGTTCTTTTTTGTTTTTAGGCCCCACAGGGGTTGGCAAGACAGAATTGGCCAAAGCCTTGGCGGAAGATTTGTTTGATGATGAAAACAACTTGGTTCGTATTGACATGAGCGAGTACATGGAAAAGCATTCCGTTTCTCGTTTGATTGGGGCACCTCCCGGTTATGTAGGCTATGATGAAGGTGGGCAGCTGACGGAAGTGGTGCGTAGAAAACCCTATTCCGTAGTGCTTTTTGATGAAGTGGAAAAGGCCCATTCTGATGTATTTCATGTATTGCTTCAAGTGTTGGATGATGGACGTATTACAGATTCCCAAGGCAGAACGGTAGACTTTAAAAATACTATTTTGATTATGACTTCTAACATCGGTGCCCATTATTTATTGGAGGGCATTGATGATACCGGTGGTATTTCCCATACGGCACAAGAGATGGCCATGGCGGAGTTGCGCAATCATTTTCGGCCGGAGTTTCTCAATCGTTTGGATGAGATTATTATGTTTAAGCCTTTAAACAAGGAAGAGATTTCTTCGATTGTGGATTTGTTGTTGGCGGATATCAATAAACGTTTGGTGGAAAAAGAACTGACGGTAGTGCTGACCGACAAAGGCAAAGAATTTGTGGTAGAACAAGGTTATGAGCCCATGTATGGAGCACGGCCATTGAAGCGATATTTGCAAAAACATGTAGAAACCTTGGCGGCAAAATGCATTTTGGCAGGTGAAATTGGGTTGAACCAAAAGATTGTCATTGATGTGGTAGAGGGACGATTGCAGGTTGTCTGATTGCTCTGAGTTATGGTATCCTATATAGGTACAAGAAAGACTCAATAAAAGCCTTGCAAGGAGACAGATGAAAATGCGATTAAATAAATTATTAGAGCGATTGAACTACGATGTAATCCAAGGGCGGGACGATATAGAGATTTCTACTTTGTTGAACGATTCCAGAAAAGTAGAAGTCGGTTCCGCCTTTGTGTGTATCGTAGGAGCCATTTCAGATGGCCATGATTTTGTGGCCGATGTGATTGAAAAAGGAGCGGCGGCGATTGTTGTAGAAAAACCTGTGGTTGCGCCCCAGGGTGTGACCGTGATTCACGTTGCGGATACCCGTTTGGCTTTGGCTTTGATGTCAGCGTCCTATTTTGATTATCCGGCAGAGAAGATTAAGATTGTTGGGATTACAGGCACAAAGGGTAAAACCACCACTACTTATATGATAAAATCCATTTTGGATGCAGTCGGATATCAAGTGGGATTGATTGGTACCATTGAAGCCATCATTGGAGATACGCATTTTCCGGCAAACAATACCACCCCGGAATCCTTTACCATTCATAAATATTTGGCAAGGATGGTAGAAGCAGGTTGTGATTGCGTTGTGATGGAAGTATCTTCTCAAGGTTTAAAATTACATCGGACCGCTGGCATTCAGTTTGAGATTGGTATTTTCACCAATTTATCACCGGATCACATTGGTCCAAATGAACATGCGGACTTTGATGAATATCGTTTTTGTAAAGGTATGCTGTTTGCCCAGTGCAATTTGGGCATTGGCAATATAGATGATGAAAATTATACGGGTATCTTTGCCCAATCAACGTGCAAGCGTGAAACATTTGGCTTTTCAGACCAAGCGGATTTACGTGCGGAAAATCTTCGTTTGATACAACATGCAGGTACCCTTGGGATTGGATTCCATGTCCGTGGTTTGTTGGACTTTGAAGTAGAGGTGGATATACCGGGGAAATTCAGCGTATACAATGCCTTGACGGCCATTGCAGTTTGCCGTCATTTTGATGTGCCTGTGTTGGCCATTCAAAAGGCCTTGGGTGTGGCACAGGTAAAAGGCCGTGTGGAGATGATTCCCGTATCCTCGAACTTTACGTTGATGATTGATTATGCGCACAATGCCATGAGTTTGGAAAGTTTATTAAGTACCTTAAAAGCGTATAATCCCACCCGTTTGGTTTGTTTGTTTGGCTGCGGGGGCAACCGTGCCAAAGACCGTCGTTTTGCAATGGGAGAAATTGCCGGTTTGTATGCTGATTTGACCATTATAACCTCAGACAATCCCCGTTTTGAAGATCCCCAAGCGATTATAGACGATATCAAAGTAGGGATTCAAAAGACGGATGGAAACTATGTGGAGATAATCGACCGCAAAGAGGCGATCAAATATGCCATCGCCCATGGTCAGGCAGGGGATGTGATTGTATTGGCCGGAAAAGGGCATGAGGATTATCAAGAAATTCAAGGGGTCAAACATCACATGGATGAGCGGGTTTTGATTCGGGAGATTCAAGAGGAATTGGGACTGTCATAAGGAGTCATTATGTACGGAAATATAATCGTAGATATTACCCATGAAAAATTGGACAAGATATTTCAATATCATGTTCCGCCTCATTTGGATGGTAAGCTGGAAATTGGAATGGAGCTTGCCATCCCTTTTGGTGTAGGGAACCGACAAATCAACGGTTATTTGATTGGTTTTTCAGAAACCTGTGACTTTGATCCGGAAAAAATAAAAGATATCATCGGCATTTCTACAAATCGTATGGCCATTGAGGGGCGTTTGGTGGCATTGGCCGTTTGGATGAAAGAGTATTATGGGGGCACCTTGATTCAAGCGTTAAAAACGGTGATTCCCATCAAGAAAAAAGAGAAGTCAAAAGAAAAAAAGCGGATTCGTTTGCTGTTAGACTTAGAAACTGCAAAAGAAAAGCTGGTTTTTTTCGAAAGCAAAAACCAAAAAGCCAGAGCCAGATTGTTGCAGGCGTTGATTGCGCAAAAGGAACATGGAACGGACTGTTTAGAATATCAGTTGGTATCGGGCAAGTTGAATGTTGCGTTGTCGGTGATTCGAGCCTTGGAAGAACAAAAGATATTGGTGCTAGAATCCGATCGGGTGTTTCGCAATCCGGTACAACAGGCAAAAAAAGAAAATTGGTCCATTGACCTTACGGCCGAGCAAGCAAAGGCATTTCGCCTTTTTCAAGGAGATTATGCAACCGGCAATTATGCCACATATTTGTTACATGGTGTGACAGGAAGCGGCAAAACAGAGGTGTATATGGAGATGATTCGCCAGGTTGTAGGCGGCGGCGGTCAGGCCATTGTTTTGATTCCGGAAATTGCTTTGACCTATCAAACGGTGTTGCGTTTTTATCGCTGTTTTGGCGATCGGGTTTCGATTATCAATTCAAGACTGACCCCGGGCGAGCGTTATGATCAGATGCAACGTGCCAAAGAGGGGAAAATTGATGTGATGATTGGTCCCCGTTCGGCATTGTTTACACCATTTCCCGCCTTGGGTTTGATTGTGATTGACGAAGAGCATGAAAGCACTTATAAAAGTGAACAAACCCCTCGGTTTCACGTGCGGGAAACGGCCATCAAACGGGGGGAAGTGGAAGGTGCCAGTGTGGTCTTGGGTTCAGCGACCCCGTCTTTGGAGGCGATGTATCGTGTGAACCAAGGCGAATATAAATTGCTGGAGTTGACCAAACGCAGCGGTGAGCAGGCCATGGCAAAGGTCCAGATCGTAGATATGCGGGAAGAATTGCAAAAGGGCAATCGCTCTATTTTAAGTAATGTCTTAAGTGCCCTTATTGCAGACAGATTGCAACGGCAGGAGCAGGTCATGCTCTTTTTGAATCGCCGTGGGTTTGCCGGTTTTGTTTCTTGCCGGACCTGTGGTCATGTGATTAAATGCAATCACTGTGATGTTTCTTTGTCCGTCCATCGAAATGAGCGGATGCTTTGTCATTATTGTGGTTATGAGGAGAAAAAACCGGAGGTCTGTCCCCTATGCAACTCACCGCATATCGGTGTATTTCAGGCAGGCACCCAGCAGATTGAAGATTTGGTAAAGAAAAAATTTCCCACGGCGAGGGTTCTGCGGATGGATATGGATACCACCAAAGTCAAAGATAGTCATGAAAAAATATTATCAACCTTTGCCAATGAAGAAGCGGATATTTTGATTGGTACCCAAATGATTGTAAAAGGGCACGATTTCCCCAATGTTACTCTGGTGGGGGTGTTAGCTGCGGACATGTCTTTGTATTCCGCAGATTATCGGGCAGGAGAACGCACATTTCAGTTGCTGACCCAGGCGGTGGGAAGAGCAGGTCGGGGAGAGAAAAAAGGCGATGCCATTGTGCAAACATATAGTCCGGATCATTATGCGATTCTTACGGCTGCCGCCCAGGATTATGATGCTTTTTATCAAAAAGAAATGGGCTATCGCCGATGGATGGGTTATCCGCCGGCAGAAAATTTACTAGCTGTTTATTTAAGTGGTAAGGATGAGATTGTATTGGAAACCGCCGGCAATTATTTGAAAAAATTTGCAAATAAAATGATAGGAACACAAGATGTGAAAATAATTGGTCCTGCCAGTCCGGGCATTGGAAAAATTAATGATGTTTATCGAAAAGTACTCTACCTGAAAGCATCAAATTATGGTACACTAATAAAGATAAAAAACAAGATGGAACAGTATATAGAAATCAATTCCGGATTCAATCGGATTCGAATTCAGTTTGATTTTAACCCGATGCATGTGGGATAGTTCGGAAAGGGATGTGCGCAGCCAATGGCAATTAGAGAGATACGTGAGATGGGTGATGCCATATTAACAAAAAAAAGCAAAGAGATTAAAAAATTATCTTTTCGTAATAAAATTTTGATTGAAGATATGTTGGATACGATGTATGACAAGGCAGGTGTTGGTTTGGCGGCACCCCAGGTAGGCGTTTTAAAACGCATTGTGACCATAGACATAGGCGAGGGTCCTGTTGTATTGATAAACCCTGAAATTGTGGAGGAAGACGGTAGTCAGACGGGTGAAGAGGGTTGCTTGAGTTTGCCCGGGAAGTGGGGCATTGTGACCAGACCGGAGCGGGTAAAGGTCCGGTATTTCGACAGGGAAATGGAAGCCACGGAGATAGAAGGAGAAGGTCTGATGGCCCGTGCCCTTTGTCATGAGATTGATCATTTAGAGGGCGCGCTGTATGCGGATTTGGTGGAAGATGGTTTGCATGACGTAAGCGAAAAACCGCCGATGCAAGAGGAAGAAGAATCCATAGAGCAGGAGAAAGAAGATTCCCATGAAACGGGTGATAAACAGGAGGAGGTTTAAACCATGCGCATTATTTTTATGGGAACGCCTGATTTTTCAGTGCCTACCTTGGAGGCTTTGCTTGCGGCAAACCATGATGTATGCCTGGTTGTAACCCAGCCGGATCGCCCAAAAGGGCGGGGTAAAGAAGTCATGGAAACACCGGTGAAACAAGTGGCTTTGCGGCATCATATACCGGTATTTCAGCCTCTTACGATGAAAGAAAAAGCAACAATAGAGACGTTGAAACAATACAAAGCAGATACAATCATTGTGATTGCCTTTGGGCAGATATTACCCAAGTCCGTATTGGAGCTGACCCCTTATGGTTGTATTAATGTACATGCCTCCTTGCTACCGGCCTATCGGGGGGCAGCCCCCATTCAATGGGCTGTGATCAATGGAGAAAAAGAAACCGGTGTAACCACCATGCAAATGGATGCGGGCATAGATACCGGTGCTATGATTTTAAAAGAAACGATACCCATTGCGGCTGATGAAACCGGCGCAAGTTTACATGACAAACTGGCTCTGGTAGGCGCAAAACTATGTGTGACCACTTTAGCGGCCATAGAAGACGGTACGGCAACCTTTGAAAAGCAAGGGGAAAGTACCACAGGATATGCCAAGATGTTCAAAAAATCTATGGGTGCAATTGATTGGAATTTATCAGCTTTGGAGATAGAGCGTTTGATACGTGGACTAAATGCTTGGCCGGGGGCATACACAAAACTTGAAAACAAAGAATGGAAGATTTGGAAAGCCAAAGTATTGGAAGAAACCGGCAGAGAAAGTGAGCCGGGTACCATATCCATTCTCGGTAAAAGCAGGCTGGTTGTGCAATGCGGACAAGGTCGTTTAGAAATTTTGATGTTGCAGTTACCCGGGAAAAAACGCATGGCAACAGATGCTTTTTTGCGTGGTTATACATTACAACAGTTGCAGTTTACTTAACAGCAGGGATAATATCCAAAAGGAGGTTTTTATGCCATTGATACCCTTTTTTGATCCAACCTATATTTTAGTTTTAATCGGTGCCGGGATTTGCTTGATTGCTTCTCATAGCATGAAAAAAACCTTTGAAAAGTACGGGAAAATTCGCAGTGGTACCGGCATGACCGGTCGTGAAGTAGCAGAGCGGTTGCTACGTGCCGGTGGCATCCATGATGTTCAGGTTCGCCACGTTTCCGGCAATTTAAGCGATCACTATGATCCGCGCAATAAAACCTTAAACCTTTCGGATGCTACTTATGGGGCTCAGTCGGTAGCGGCCATTGGTGTGGCGGCCCATGAGTGTGGTCATGCGATGCAAGACAATACAGCTTATGTTCCTTTGGGGCTTCGCAGTGCATTGGTGCCGGTGGCGAACTTTGGTTCTATGGCAGCCTGGCCCGTGATTATTCTGGGGCTTTTTATTGATGGAGACTCTTCCATCATTTTTATGAATATTGGTATTATTTTGTTTTCGGCAGCGGTATTGTTTCAAATTGTGACCTTGCCCGTAGAGTTTAATGCCTCCAGAAGAGCATTAAAAGCTTTGGACGAGCAGGCCATGCTCAGCACAGAAGAATTGGGTATGGCACGCAAGGTATTATCCGCCGCTGCTTTGACTTATGTGGCCGGTGCCGCTGCTATGATTTTGCAGATGCTAAGGCTTGTATTATTAAGGGATCGCCGCCGATGAATGTTTGTATAAATGAACGTGATTTGGCATTAAAAGCATTGCTGTCCATTGTAGAAAAAAAAGAATTTAGCCATACTGTTTTAAATCAAATCCTTGGGTCTTATCAGGATTTGGACAAACGCAGTCGTGCGTTTGTCACGCACTTAACCATGGGTAGTTTGGAGCATTTATTAGAACTGGATTATATTATCAATCAGTTTTCCAAGGTTTTAACCGACAAAATGAAACCTTTGATTCGCAATCTATTACGAATCAGTGTGTATCAATTAAAATATATGGAAAATATTCCCCATGCTGCCGTTTGCAATGAGGCGGTTAAAATAACAAAAAAACATAAATTTAACGCATTGTCCGGTTTTGTCAATGGTGTTTTACGCAATATCAGCAGAAATTTAGAACAGGTGCAATATCCAAAAGAAAAAGTATCTTATTTGTCGGTGAAATATTCCATACCAATATGGATCTTGCAGTTGTGGTTGAAAGAATACGATGAAAAAACCGTAACACAAATGATAAAATCCTTTGGGCAAAAAAGGGATATCACAATTCGTACCAATCTAAGTAGGATTTCAGCAGAATCGTTAAAAAGCAAATTACAGGCAGAGGGGTTGGAAGTAAAACAACATCCATACTTACCTTATGCTTTTTCTTTGAACAACATAGATTATTTAGAGGGTTTGCAGAGCTTTCAGGCAGGTGACTTTTATGTGCAGGATGCAAGCTCTATGTTGGTGGGTGAGCTGGCCCAACCAAAGCCCGGTGCTTTTATTGTAGATTTGTGTGCTGCCCCCGGCGGGAAGTCTTTTCATTTGGCAGACCGTTTAAATGGAACCGGGCAGATAGAGGCAAGAGACATTAGTGATAAAAAGTTACGTTTGATACAAGAAAATAAGGAACGTGGTTTTTTTGAAAACATAAAGGTTTTAAAGGCAGATGCAAGGGTGCCGGATGCACAATTGTTGGGGCGAGTGGATGTGGTGATTGCGGATGTTCCTTGTTCCGGTTTGGGTTTATTAGGCAAAAAGCCGGATTTAAGGTATAATATATCTGAGAAAGGTATTTCGGATTTGATTTTGCTGCAAAGAGAGATATTGATGAATGGGCTTTCTTATGTAAAACCCGCCGGAACGTTGTTGTTTAGTACCTGTACGGTGAATCGGGCGGAGAATATAGAAAACGTTCATTGGATGTTAGAAAATTTTCCGGCGTTTTCTTTGGCTGAAATCAAAGAAGACTTGCCTGCTTGCTTGTCTGATTCCTTGGTGGATGGTTGTTTGCAGTTGTTGCCGGGTATCCATAAGTGTGATGGGTTTTTCATCGCAAAACTGGTGCGTGTATGAAAAAAGAATGCAATCAAAAAAAAGATATTTTGTCTTTGCCCTTTGCGGCGTTGGAAATAGAAATGCAACGTTTGGGACAGCCTAAATTTAGAAGCAAGCAAATCTATCAATGGCTTCACATAAAGCTGGCAGACGATTTTGCAGATATGCACAATTTGCCAAAAGCGTTTCGGCAGGTGTTGGCCTCTGATTATGAGATTGCAAAATTGACTGTGGTACAAAAGCAAGTATCCAAAGAAGACGGCACCGTGAAATATCTGTTTGCTTTGGCAGATGGAAATACCATAGAAAGTGTATATATGCCTTATCGGCACGGAAATGCTGTTTGTATTTCTTCTCAGGTAGGTTGCGGGATGGGTTGTATCTTTTGTGCTTCAGCTCAGGGTGGGCTTGTGCGCAATCTGACCGTATCCGAATTGCTTGGCCAAGTGTATCAAATACAGCGGTTGTCGGGCAAGCGTGTGGCCAATGTGGTTCTGATGGGAACCGGCGAGCCTTTGCATAATTTTGCGCATCTTGTGACCTTTGTCCGGATGCTTTCGGATGCACACGGTTTACAGATTAGTCAACGCAATATTACCGTTTCAACCTGTGGTTTGGTGCCGGAGATATTGGCTTTGGCAGAAGAAAAGCTACAGATTACATTGGCTTTGTCTTTGCATGGCGCAAGCCAGGAAAAACGCGTCGCATGGATGCCCATTGCAAGAAAATATCCTTTGGATATGGTGTTGGATGCTTGTGATATTTACTTTGCCAAAACCGGTCGGCGCATTACTTATGAGTACACTTTAATCGCCGGGGTCAATGACATAAAAGCAGATGCAGCGGAGTTGGCGGAGTTATTAAAAGGAAAAAATGCCCATTTGAATTTGATTCCCATCAACCCGATTCAGGGGCAGGATGCGCAAAAACCAAATCGGCAAAGTACGTTAAATTTCAAAAATAAACTTGAAAAAAGTGGAATAAATGTTACTATAAGAAGAGAAATGGGCGCAGATATGGATGCTGCATGTGGACAATTGCGCAGCAATCATAGAGAAATGAGCGTAGAGATAGATGGTGCATGCGGACAACTACGTCGAGCTGTACTTGAAAAAGAGTAAAGGTGGTTTTAAATGAAGACATTTTCAATTACAGATGTAGGGGTGGTAAGGGATGTCAATCAAGATTATGTATTTGTGACAGATAGCCCGTTGGGGCCTTTGCCCAATCTATTTGTAGTGGCAGATGGAATGGGCGGACATCGAGCCGGAGATTTTGCCTCAAAATATACCGTAGAGATCGTAAAGCGGGAGCTGAACAAACGTGGTGGACAAGATATCGAAAAGGTATTATTGTCAGCCATCAAAGAAGCAAACAAAGAGATTATGAAAAAGGCCGATTCAGATGCGCATTTAAAGGGTATGGGTACTACGATTGTAGCCGCGACCATTGTGAACCAGATGATGTATTTTGCCAATGTGGGGGATAGCCGCTTGTATTTGATCAACCAGGGCATTACTCAGTTGACAAAAGACCATTCGTTGGTGGAGGAGATGGTTCGTTTGGGTGGTATCAAACCGGAGGAAGCAAAGCATCATCCGGATAAAAATATTATCACCCGTGCCATTGGTGCAAAAGAAGACGTAGAGATAGATTTTTATGAGCATCGTTTAAAAGAAAAAGATATTATTTTGATGTGCACTGATGGATTAAACAATATGATAGAAGATGAAGAGATTTTCCATTTGGTGCAGGGGGGCAGAGATATTGTAGAAGCAGCGCAGTTATTGTTGGATGCTGCAAAAGCAAATGGCGGTACAGACAATATAGGTATTGTTTTAATAGAACCATTTGCAGATGAGGGATAAGATATGTTAAGAGAAGGTGTAGTGTTAGGACAACGTTATGAAATCATCAGTTGTATTGGTTCAGGCGGTATGGCATTTGTGTACAAAGGAAGAGACCACAAGTTAAATCGGCTTGTGGCCATTAAGGTGCTCAAAAGTGACTACCGGGCGGATCAGGTTTTTGTGAAGAAGTTTTTAAGTGAGGCACAGGCAGCGGCAGGTTTGATGCACCCCAATGTGGTCAACGTATATGATGTGGGTCAGGATAGGGGTCTTTACTATATGGTGATGGAGCTAGTAGAAGGCATTACGTTGAAGGATTATATCCAAAGAAAAGGTCGATTGTCAGCAAAGGAGACGGTGAGCATATCCATTCAGATGCTTACGGGGATTCAAGCTGCCCACAACAAGCACATTGCCCATCGTGATATCAAACCGCAAAACATCATTGTGTCAAAAGACGGCAAGGTCAAGGTGACCGACTTTGGTATTGCCAGAGCGACTACTTCGACCCAAACGGTCAGCAGCAGTGTGATGGGTTCGGTTCATTATACTTCGCCCGAGCATGCTCGAGGTGACGTGGTGGATGAGCAAAGTGATATCTATTCGGCGGGTATTACCATGTATGAGATGGTGACAGGAGAGGTGCCTTTTGATGGGGATTCTACGGTCACGGTAGCATTGAAGCATTTGCAGGAAAAGATGCCATCTCCGGCAGAAGTGGTGCCGGACATCCCTTATAGCTTAGAATGCATTATTTTAAAGTGTACGGATAAAAATCCAAAATATCGTTATGCGGATTGTCAGGCTTTGATCAATGATTTAAAACGTTCCATTGTAGATCCGGAGGGTAGTTTTGTGCTTACGGGTGTTGCGTCTGCGCCGAAAAAAGCCCAAGGAAATTCCACGGTGCTGATGTCTACGGACGAATTAAAGCGCATTCAAAATCGCCGTTATGATAACAACGATGATTATGAAGATGAAGATGACGATGATTATGAAGACGATTATGAAGATTATGACGATGAACCCCGCGGCAAGCTAGACCCAAATGCAAAAAGGATCATGAAAGTTTTGGGGGTGGTGACGGTTGTTGTATTGGCTTTGGCGTTGATTTTCTTTGTGGCACGGGGTGCCGGACTTTTTGATGGGTTTGGTAGTGCGGTGGTAGAAGATGAAGAAACAGAGCAAGTAGAGGTGCCCGATGTGGTGGGCATGACCATAGATGAAGCAAGGCAGGCATTAAATGAGGTCGGATTGGGATTGAATCAAATTACCCGTGAAGCATCGGATGATGTGGAAGAAGGTCTGATTATGGAGCAGGATGTGGAAGCCGGGGATATGGTAGATGTAAATTCCCCTGTTAATGTGGTAGTTAGTGCCGGACCGGAGGTTGTTATGATTGAGGTGCCCGATGTGGTGGGTCTTTCAGAGCAGGTTGCGGAACAACGCTTGCGGGATGCCGGTTTTGAGGTGACACGTAGGGAAGAGTTTGATGATGAAGTTGCGGAGGGTGATGTGATTTCCACCAATCCGGTGGCTGGTACGGAGGTGGCTGAAGGCTCTTCTGTTAGCATCGTTGTCAGTCGCGGACCGGAAGAGGTGGCGGTGCCTGATTTGCGTAATATTACACGCAACGAAGCAGAAAATCGTTTGACGGATGCGGATTTGCGATTGGGCAATGTGACGGAGGCATACAGTGACACGGTAGCAGTTGGTATGGTTATCTCTCAAAGTGTTGCGGCAGGGCAGCGGGTTGCATCAAATACCTCTGTGAATATCGTCATTAGCCGGGGCCCGGAAACACGGACGGCAGCGGTGCCCAATTTGCAAGGTGTGACACGCAACGAAGCAGAAAATCGTTTGCGCGGTGTAGAGTTGACTTTGGGCAGTGTTTCAGAGCAATACAGCGATACGGTATCAGCCGGCATGGTTATTTCTCAAAGTGTTGCGGCAGGACAAACCGTGGACGTGGGAACTTCTGTGAACATTGTGATTAGCCGTGGCCAGCAAGTTCAGATGACTACGGTACCCTCTTTGCTTGGTATGAGTGAATCGGATGCACGTGTTGCATTATCGGCAGTTGGTTTAAGTGTCGGCACGATAAGCAATGAGCACAATACCACTGTGACAGCAGGGTCGGTGATTTCTCAGACGCATAATGTGGGTAGTGAGGTACCGCGGGGTACGGCAGTTGGTTTTGTGATTAGTTTAGGCCCGGAATAGAATTTTATGATTGGAATGATTATTAAAGGCATTGCCGGGTTCTACTATGTACATGTAGTGGAATCCGGTGTTTATGAGTGTAAGGCCAAAGGAATATTTCGTAAAGACAATCAAAAGCCCTTGGTTGGGGATGCGGTGCGGATTGAGGTGTTGGATCCGGTGGATATGGAGGGGAATATCATCGAACTATTGCCCCGAAAAAACACATTAATTCGTCCGGCAGTTGCCAATGTTGACCAGGCTTTGGTGTTGTTTGCCGTGTGTAATCCCAATCCCCATTTAAATTTGCTGGATCGTTTTTTGGTGATGATGGAATCCCAAGATATTCCGGTGGTGATTTGTTTTAATAAAACGGATTTGGCTCAAGAAGAAGAGATGAAAATCTTACAAAATAGTTATGGGAACATTGGATATCCCTTGGTGTTTGTCAGTGCCAAAAGAAAGGACAACACCGAGGTCATACAAAGGATGTTAAGGGGGAAAACCACGGTGGTGGCAGGCCCTTCCGGTGTGGGCAAATCAACCTTGATCAATTTGCTTCAATCTCAGGTGCAGATGAAGGTAGGTTCACTGAGTGAAAAGATTGCTCGTGGCAAACATACCACTCGTCATGCGGAGTTGATTACAATCAACGAAACAAGTTTCATTGTAGATACGCCGGGTTTTAGTTCCTTGTACCGTGCAACCTTTGAAAAGGAAATGTTAAAAGAATATTTCCCGGAGTTTCGTGACATTGCAGTTGGTTGTCGTTATTTGGGTTGTGTTCATATCCATGAGCCGGGTTGTGCCGTAAAAGCCGCTTTGAAAGCAGGTAAAATCAGTCAAAGTCGTTATGAAAATTATTGTTTGTTGTTTCAAGAGTTACAGGATCAGGATAAAAGGAGATATAAAAATTGAAAAGGATATTAGCCCCATCTTTGCTTGCAGCAGATTTCAAACAGCTTGGTAAACAAATCGCTATGGCAGAGCAGGGGGGCGCAGAATATTTGCATTTTGATGTGATGGATGGTCATTTTGTGCCGAGTATTTCCTTTGGTATGCCGGTGTTGGAATCCATTCGGGATGCGGGCAATCAAGTGCTGGATGCGCATTTGATGATTACAGAGCCCATTCGTTATGTGGAGGCATTTCAAAAGGCGGGAGCGGATATTTTAACCGTTCACTTAGAAGCCTGTATGGATGTCAAAGCAACGCTATTAAAAATCAAGGCATGTGGGATGAAAGTTGGTATTTCTATCAAACCAAAAACAGCGGTATCCACCTTAGCAGCATTGTTGGAAATGGTGGATATGGTTTTGGTGATGACGGTCGAACCGGGGTTTGGCGGTCAGAAGATAATCCCTGAAACCATAGATAAAGTAAGGGAATTGCGTACCCTTGCCGATGGCAAAGGATTGGATTTGGATATTCAGGTTGATGGTGGTATTTACCATGAAAATGTACATTTGCTTTTGGAAGCCGGTGCCAATATCATTGTTGCCGGTTCTGCGGTGTTTGCAGGTGATATCACGGCCAATGTGAGACGGTTTATAGAGATTTTTCAAAATACAAAAAGGTGTCTATGAAAAAGAAAATTGTGATTGTTGCCGGCGGGATGCTGGAAGAGACGTTTGTTTTAGCCATGTTGCATGATCCGGCTGTGGATTGTATTGTGGCTGTGGATCGTGGTTTGAACTTTTTATATGCCCATGGGATTGTGCCGGATGTTGTGGTGGGAGACTTTGACAGTGTTTGTACAAAGGTGATATCCTACTACAAGGGGTTTTCTCAGATTGTGTTTCATCCATGCGACCCGATTAAAGATGCCTCTGATACGGAGATTGCCATAAACTTATGCATCCGGTCGATGACAGCGGATGAGATATTGGAGAAACAGATTTGTATTTTAGGAGCCACGGGAAAGCGTTTGGATCATTTTTGGGCCAATGTGCAGGTTTTGAAAATTGCTTTGGATGAGGGCGTAGATTGTCGTATTTTGGACGCACACAATCAAATTAGGCTGCTTGCCGGGACAACGGTTCTGCGCAAAGAAGAGACATTTGGCAAATATTTTTCGGTGTTTCCTTTGGGAAAAGAAGTAGAGCAGTTTTATATAAGCGGAGCAAAATATCCTCTTGTGAATCATTGTTTGTCGGCATATAGCAGTCGCTGTACAAGCAATGAATTTTTAGAGCCAATTGTAGAGATATCCTTTCCGGCTGGTGTTGTGATTCTCATGGAAACAAAGGATTAAATAAAGATTTAAAAATGAAAGCAGGTTATAAAGGAAATGAAGTTAGGAATTGTTGGTTTACCAAATGTAGGAAAAAGTACCTTGTTTAATGCATTAACAAAAGCAGGCGCAGAGTCGGCAAATTACCCCTTTTGTACCATTGATCCCAATGTAGGTGTGGTGACGGTGCCCGATGAACGTTTGGCTGTATTGGATGAAATATATCATAGCAAAAAAGTGATTCCGGCAACCATAGAGTTTATTGATATTGCCGGTTTGGTAAAAGGAGCTTCCCGCGGGGAGGGATTGGGCAATCAATTTTTGGCAACTATTCGTGAAGTAGATGCCATTGTCCATGTGGTACGTTGTTTTGCGGATGACAATATTGTTCATGTAGACGGTTCGATTGATCCTTTGCGGGATATCGAAACCATTCATTTGGAGTTGATTTTTGCGGATTTGGAATGGTTGCAGCGGCGGATGGACAAGGTCAAAAGAACGGTGCGAAATGACAAAGGAGCAGCGAAAGAATTGGAGTTGTTGCTACGTTTGGAAACATATTTAGAGGAAAATCGCCTAGCAAGAAACTTTGTTTTGGAAGATGCAGAAGAGGAAATTTGGTTTGCAAATTACAATCTGTTGACTGCCAAACCGATGATTTTTGCGGCGAATGTACAGGAAGCTGATTTGCCAAATGATGGGGCGGACAATCCGGGTGTAAAGGTCATTCGGTCATTCGCAACCAAAGAAAACTGTGAGGTGTTTGTGGTTTGTGCGCAGATTGAACAGGAAATGTCCGAATTGGAGGACAAAGAAAAGCAGATGTTTTTGGAGGATTTGGGTGTGTCCGCATCGGGCTTGGAAAAATTAATCAAAGCTGGTTACAGCTTGTTGGGACTGATTAGTTTTTTGACGGCAGGAGAACAGGAAGTAAGGGCTTGGACCATCCCAAAAGAAACCAAGGCACCTCAGGCCGCAGGGAAAATCCACACGGATTTTGAACGTGGTTTTATCCGGGCGGAGACGGTGCGTTATGAGGACTTAAAGGCTTGTGGTGCCTACAATGCAGCCAGAGAAAAGGGTTTGGTTCGTTTGGAGGGCAAAGAGTATATTGTACAGGATGGTGATGTTATTTTGTTCCGCTTTAATGTTTAGTCTAATCTCTAGTCTTTGGAAAAGGTGAATGTGATGTATGATATGATTTATTTTCCCAATTTGGGAATCCATTTGGACAATGTAGGGCGTGGTTTTACTGTATTCGGCTTTCATGTTGCTTTTTATGGTTTGATTGTTGGCATTGCCATATTGCTGGGGTTTGTGTTGGGATTCCGGGATGCCAAGATTACGGGTCAAAAGCAGGATGACTATATGAATATGGGTATCATTGGTGTGGTTGCCGGTATTGCAGGGGCAAGGCTTTATTACGTGATTTTTTCTTGGGATTTTTACCGGGGTCAATTGTTGCAGATTTTTAATTTACGTGCCGGTGGCCTTGCGATTTTAGGTGGTGTGATTGGTGCTTTTTCCACCGTTTTAATTTATTCCCGTGTAAAAAAGTTAAATACCTTGCAGATGTGTGATACCGTTGCGATTTGTATGGTCAACGGACAGATGCTGGGTCGTTGGGGCAATTTCTTAAACCGAGAGGCCTTTGGTGGTTATACAAACAATCTGTTTGCCATGCAACTGCCGGTTCGTGCGGTACGTTACGGAGATATTTCAGCAGAGATGCAAGCGCATATACAAGTGATAGACGGGATAGACTTTATACAGGTGCATCCTACATTTTTGTACGAATCTGCACTGTGTGCAGTGATTCTGGCTCTTTTAATCTTGCTGCGCAAGCGAAAACAATATCATGGTCAGCTCTTTTTGTTGTATCTGCTGCTTTATGGTGTGGGTCGTTTCTTTATAGAGGGATTGCGCACGGATCAACTGCTTTTGCCTATGATTCATCTGCCGGTTTCTCAAGTTTTGGCAGCGGCGATGGCAATCATTTCGATTGTTTTACTGATTGTACTTAATTTTAAGCAAAAGTCCATGCGTAAACTATAGACTTTCAAAGTTTTATTCGGTATAATTTGTTTGTATGTTATTTTTTAAACAATACCTTAAGGAGGAATAAAGAAATGGCAAGAAAAATGAAGACCATGGATGGAAATCAAGCCGCCGCACACGTATCTTATGCGTTTACAGAAGTGGCAGCGATTTATCCCATTACACCATCGTCCGACATGCCACAGTATGTTGACGGATGGGCCGCAGAGGGAAGGGAAAACATCTTCGGAGATACTGTATTGGTCACTGAATTACAGTCAGAAGCCGGAGCGGCAGGTGCTGTTCATGGTTCCTTGGCAGCTGGGGCATTGACGACTACATTTTCAGCATCCCAAGGTTTGTTGCTGATGATTCCGACGCTTTATAAAGTTGCCGGTGAGCAACTACCGGGTGTGTTCCATATTTCCGCGCGTGCAGTAGCCAGTCATGCATTATCTATTTTCGGGGATCACTCGGATATTTATGCATGTCGTCAAACAGGTGTGGCTATGTTATGCGAGGGCAGTGTACAAGAAGTGATGGATTTGGCGCCGGTGGCGCATTGTGTTGCATTGGAGGGAAAACTTCCCTTTATCAATTTCTTTGATGGCTTTCGGACATCTCACGAGATGCAAAAGATAGAGGCGTGGGATTATGAGGATTTAAATGACTTGGTTTGTCATGCATCCATCGACCGGTTCCGCAAGCATGCTTTGAGTCCGAATCATCCGTGCCACAGAGGTTCTGCACAGAATCCGGACATATTCTTCCAAGCAAGAGAAGCAAGTAATCCGACCTATGATGCACTTCCTGCGACTGTGCAAAAGTACATGGATAAGGTAAATGCAAAAGCAGGTACAGATTATAAATTGTTCAATTATCACGGCGCACCCGACGCGGAGCGTGTGATTATTGCGATGGGATCCGTTTGTGAGACCATTGATGAAACCGTAGATTATTTGGTAGCAGCCGGCGAAAAAGTGGGCGTTGTAAAGGTGCGTTTGTTCAGACCATTTAGCAAAGAAGCTTTGTTGGACGTGATTCCTGCGTCAGTGAAGTCGATTTCCGTACTGGATCGTACCAAAGAGCCGGGTGCTTTGGGTGAGCCATTGTGGTTGGATGTGGTTGCATCTTTAAGAGGTTCTCGCTTTGATGGAATTCCTGTTTTCAGCGGTCGTTACGGTTTGGGTTCAAAAGATACAACACCGGCGCAGATTGCGGCCGTATTTGAAAATACAGACAAAGCAGTGTTCACCATCGGTATCGTAGATGATGTGACAAACCTTTCTCTTCCGGTGGGTGCGCCTTTGATTACCACACCAAAAGAAACAACAAACTGCAAGTTCTGGGGTCTTGGTGCAGATGGTACCGTTGGAGCCAATAAAAACTCCATCAAAATCATTGGTGAGCACACAGATATGTATGCCCAAGCATACTTTGAGTATGACTCGAAAAAATCAGGTGGTGTGACCATTTCCAATCTACGGTTTGGACATGAGCCGATTAAATCTACCTACCTAGTGAAAAAAGCAAACTTTGTCGCTTGTCACAACCCGTCTTACGTGCGAAGATACAACATGGTACAAGAGTTGTTTACAGGTGGTACGTTCTTGCTGAATTGCCCATGGGATATGGATGGTTTGGAAAGTCATCTGCCGGGTCAGATGAAGCGTTTTATTGCAGATAATGACATTAAGTTTTATACCATTGACGGGATCAAAATCGGGAAAGAAATCGGTCTTGGCGGCCGTGTCAATACCGTATTGCAATCCGCATTCTTCAAAGTTGCCGGTATTATTCCGGAAGACGAAGCATTGCAGTATATGAAAGATGCTGCAACGGCTACCTACAGCAGAAAAGGTGACGCTGTTGTGAAGATGAATCACGATGCCATTGATGCAGGTGCTCAACAAGTGCATGAGGTGCAAATTCCAGCAAGCTGGAAAACAGCCACCGACGAAGGTCTTGTGACCCCGGCGGTAGCGGCAGAGTTGTCAGGCGAGACCGTAGACTTCATCAAAAATATTCAGATTAAAGTAAATGCCCAACAAGGCAGCACATTGCCTGTATCGGCTTTTAGCCCTTATGTGGACGGTTCTACTCCATCCGGTACATCTGCCTACGAAAAACGTGGCATTGCTGTAGATATTCCGGTTTGGAAAGAAGAAAATTGCATTCAGTGCAATCGCTGTTCTTATGTTTGTCCCCATGCGGCTATTCGTCCTTTCGTGTTAAATGCAGACGAAGCGGCAAAAGCACCGGAGGGTATGCGTATGCTACCGATGACCGGTATGCCTGATTTAAAATACAACTTATGTGTGGCGGCTTTAGATTGTGCCGGTTGTGGCTCTTGTGCCAATATTTGCCCGGGCAAAAAAGGTGCCAAGGCACTTTTGATGGAAAACATGGAAGCAAATATCCGGGAGCAAGACTTTTTCAATTACGGTTTGAAACTTGCAAAAAAACCGGAGGTATTTGAGAAATTTGATATTTCCAAAGTAAAAGGCAGCCAATTCCACAAACCATTGTTTGAGTACTCAGGTGCTTGCGCCGGTTGTGGTGAAACTCCTTATATCAAGTTGATTACACAGTTGTTTGGTGACCGCATGTTCATTGGAAATGCAACAGGTTGTTCTTCCATTTACGGCAACTCTTCACCATCTACACCTTATACGGTAAATGAAAAAGGACAAGGTCCAGCATGGTGTAATTCCCTGTTTGAAGATACGGCTGAGTTCAGTTATGGTATGTTATTGGGGCATGATAGAGTCAGAGCCCGTCTTGCCAAAAAAGTAGCGCATTTGCTTACGGTTGTAGAAAATGCAGAGCTAAAAGCGGCATTGGAAGGATATGTAGAGACATTTTTAGTGGGTGCCACCAACGGACTTGCAACAGAGAAGTTGGTTGCTGCTTTGGAAGCTTGCACCTGTGATATACCGGAAGTAAAAGAACTATTAAATGACCGGGACTTCTTGGCCAAGAAATCCATCTGGGCTTTTGGTGGTGACGGCTGGGCTTATGACATTGGTTTTGGTGGTTTGGATCACGTGATTTCAACAGGTGAAGATGTCAATCTTTTGGTGATGGATACAGAGGTTTATTCCAATACAGGCGGACAGGCATCAAAAGCCACACCTCTTGGTTCTACCGCACAATTTGCGGCAGATGGAAAGAATACAAAGAAAAAAGATTTGGCTAGTATTTGCATGAGTTATGGCAATGTATATGTGGCACAAATTGGTATGGGTGCAGATTACCAACAAACATTAAATGCCATCATCGAAGCAGAAGCTTATCCGGGTCCATCGGTTATTATCGCTTATTCTCCATGTATCAACCATGGAATCAAAGGTGGTATGGCCAAATCCCAAGATGAGATTCAAGCGGCGATTGATGCGGGCTACTGGCACAACTTTAGATTCAATCCGAGTTTGGAAACAAACAAGTTTAGTTTGGATAGCAAAGAGCCAACCGTTAGCACAAAAGAGTTCTTGGAGTCGGAAGTGCGTTATACGGCTTTGATGAGAAGCAATCCGGAAAAAGCGGAGCTGTTGTTTACACAGGCGGAAAAAGACGCAAAAGCAAGATACAATCATTTAAGAAAATTGGTTACGCTGTATGGTGATGACTAAGAGATAAGCAAAAAGGTACCCGGGAAGAATAAGATTTTCCCCGGGTGCCTTTTTCTTTGGGGTTGCTTTTCATTTTTAGATATTGCTTTTTGAACAATAAAATTTGCCGATGATTGTAAGAAATGTCCTCAAACAAACATAGATGTATTGACAATGTTTTGTGTATTCACCACGTAAGACTTGTAAGTTCGGAAAAACAATAGTGGCGCAATCTCTTCTGCATATTTACACGGATAAAACAATCCAAAGTTTAAAAAGGCTTTCGTTGAATTCGTATGTCATTTTTCCGTTTAAGTCCTTGCAAGTTTGTTCCATACTTTTTAAGCCAATGCCATGATAAAAGGTTTCTCTTTTGTTGGTTAAAAGCTGTTTGCTTTTATGATCCAGTTTTGGTACTTCGTTTAAGGTATTGCATATATAAAAAGTGAATTCCGTTTGTTTGGCAGTCAATTCCAGTTTGATTTTTTTGGTGCCGGGCGCACATTTTCCGGCGGCTTCGGAAGCATTGTCCAAGGCATTGGACAAAAGCACACAAATATCTAAGGACAAATAAGGAAGTTCCGGTTCCACAGCCAAAGCCATTTCAAAATCAATGCCTTTTAAGAGGCTCTCTTGTTTCTTAGAAGAAAGCAAAGCATCCAGCGTTGCATCTCCCGTAAAAACCAAGGTCATATCTGCTTTGGTGGTTGCCAGTTCATTTAAATATCTGGAGAGTTCGTTTGAGTTCCCATTTGCATCCAAGGCACGCAGTAGATTGACTTGATGTTTAAAATCATGATGCATGCGTTTGATTTGTTCATTGCTGTCTGTTAGTTGGTGAATTCGTTTTCTAAAATGGTCGTTTTGTAATGTATTGTATAAAAAATCCTGCTGCCTTTCTGCTTGTTTCCGCATATATTCTATCGTCCAAAGGAGAAAAATAACATTGGGAATAAAAACCAAACTCCAAATGGAAATCTGTGCCAGATAATTTTCTATACGAATAAAACCACTCATCATAATGGAGAAACCAATCAACATGATTATAATATAAGCAAGGAACATCAGATTTATTTTTGCACCTACAAAGGTTTTTAGTTTTAGGATACGAAAATAAAATACAATCAAAGCAATGATGGCAAATATAATGAGCATAAAAAAGTGTAGTTGAATGCGTAAGAGTTGATCTTCCGAGATGATTGTAATGGGTAAATGATGAATGAGTACAAAAATAAATGATGCAAGGGTATTGGAAATCAAAAAAAGCAACGTGATGATACTAGCTACGATGAGACTGGTTTTTATGTTTCCTTTGAAATAGATTTTACCGATGATTCCGCCCACGATTGTCATAGCAAAAGCATGGAGAGGGCCAAAGGGGATCCCCATATGGAATGGGAGCAGAAAAAAAACAGTCATCATAATGGTAAAGAAAATGCAAAAAGGCCATGCAATAAATTTTAAATTGTCTATGATGCAAGAGACTAAAAAGTTCATAATAATAGCGAAAGAAAAAAAGAATACAATTTCCACGAGATATAACATCATTGCCACCTCTTTTTTATGTTTTCTTGTACAAGGCTTTTATATTTTCTACTTAGGGGAATTTCGAAACCACCACGCAACACAATCTGATTGCCAAAATTTTTAAAGATTTTTTTTTGGTTGATTAAATAAGAGCGGTGTACACGTAGGAAACCCTTTGGTACCAAATCTTGTTCCAATTGGGCGATTTTTCCGCGAAAGGTAAAGGTTTCATTTTGTGTAAAACCATAGATATCCTTGTTATGAACCTCGAAATATAGAATGTCTGCCAGATGCAAAAGGGTATTTGCAGTCTCCCCCTTTAGGCGCACCTTATAAAACTTGTCACTACGTTTTCGTTCCACAAGCAAACGATTGAGCAAGGTGTCGATTTGCTCTTGGTGAACCTCTTTGTATAAGTATCCTTTTGCATTGTAATCAAATCCTTTTTGTATCTGATCTTCCATGCTGGTTACAAAAATAAGATCCACATGCAAATCCATTTTGCGTATTTGCTCTGCGACTTGAAAACCGTCCAATTCAGGCATCATAACATCTAAGAAAATCAAATCATACAAAGCGGGCGTAAATGTACAAAGTAAATCTACGCCGGATTGAAATTCTACAATTTGAAAAGTTTGAATTTTTTGACACGAAAAATAATGAGTCAAAAACTGCCTCAAAAGCACGTTGTATCTTTCATTATCATCACATATCGCTATTTTCATTACACAATCATTTCTTCAAATATCAACCACTTACCCATTTTAAATTTTACTAAAAACAACGTAAAATTACAAGAGTTTTATCAAATTATGTCAAGATTTAAATTAAAATCATATCAAAATTATTACGATAAATGCTCATTTACGCCGCCCTAAGGGTCAATTATGGCATAGATTTGGGATGAATCGATCGTAGATCATACAGCAGAACTGGATTTTAGTAGATAAAACCTTACGAGAGAGCAGATTTTCTCTTTTGTATGGGAGGCAACAAGGAATTTCACGACATGTAGGGGTGTCATTCACGGCATAGGTATTGTTGGTAAGGGGAAAGTTTGTTAATCTAAGTAAGGAGTTGCGGATAAGAAATAGTTGTGGTGCAGAATGATGCAAAAAGATACTTAATTTACAGTGCTTATAGAATCTCGTAGGGTTTTTATCACCCCTTATTATACTCTATGGTATTCTTTAACATATATAGGTAGTACTTTACAGAAATGTGAATATTTGATATTCACGCCGGGCCGTTACAGAAGTAAGATAATATGTTTGTTTTGTAATGGCCCCCTTTCCTTTGATAAGAAGAGGAGAAATGATGATATCCGTGTCATTTATGGTGAAGTACCGGAAGTTCCAACAGGATCTCCCGCGAAACCTCCGGTAAGTGATTCCCCACAGATGAATCTGTAGATGGAAATTAAGGCGGAAACAACCAAGCAGGCAACAATCCGAAGGTAATTGTAATAAGTGGAAAAGCTACTCTTGTTGATTATAGTATGGACGGGAGTAGTTTTTACTTGTTTGACATATTAAGATGGTGGTTTTATAATTAGGATATAGAAAAAAGAATCTTGATGGTGTAGGAGGTGTATGTAATGGCGATTGCAGAAAAAATTGTTTTTACTTCAAAATCAACAGATAAAGCCGATTTTAAAAATTTTATAGACAAAGGGTTAAAAAGCGTTCAAGAAGGTAGGGTTTATGATGCAGAGGATGTTTTTGTCATGCTAAAAAATAAATATCAAGATGCAATTGACAAAAAGAATTTAGAGGAAATGAAGTAATATGATGAAGTACAAAGTCGGTTTGACAATCGATGCTTTGAGAGATTTAGATAGCATTGGTGATTATATTGCATATGATCTTGATAATCCACAGGCTGCATTTGATTTGACAGATAAATTGGAGGAAAAGATTTTAAGGTTGAAGAAATACCCAAAAGAACATTCTTTTGCTCCATTTGAGTATGCTCGTGAGCATAAAGTACGCCGTATTATTTATAAAAATTATTTGATTATTTATAAAATTTTTGAGTAAGAAAATGATAGTGATGTTGTTGTTATTCTTAGAATTGGATATAGCGGTCAAAGTTGGGATATTGAATTACAAAAATTAAAGCAAATTAACGTAGAAGTGTATTGGTAGTTATAAAGGCTAACGTTAGGCAATCATAAACGATATTAAAAAACGCAGTAGCAGAAATACCGCTTGCTGCGTTTTTTTGCATTCCTTGTAAATTCTCAAAAAAATTATGTTGTATACAATTATATTGACATGTCGACAGAATAATGATATCATTGACAAAAATAGAGATTGCCGAATGAGTCAAGAAAAGGATGCAAAAGAATGAAAAAGAATAAAACAGAGTTAAAAATATTTGCGGAACAAATTCGAAAAGCCACACTGCAAGGACTTAGCAAAATTGGTGCTGGACATGTAGGGGGTTCTATGTCAATGGCAGAGTTGATGGCAGTTTTGTATGGTGGGGTTATGCATGTAGACCCGAGCAATCCAAAGTGGGAGGCAAGGGATAAACTGGTGGTATCAAAAGGGCACTGTGGACCGGCCGTTTATGGCGCATTGGCACTGACAGGTTTTTTCCCGATGGAAGAATTGTATACCGTAAATCAGCCAAAAACCAGATTGCCTAGCCATTGTGATATGAATAAAACCCCGGGTGTTGATATGACAACAGGTTCATTGGCGCAAGGGATGTCAACGGCATTGGGTCTTGCTTGGGGAGATAGATATCAAAAAAGAGAAAACTATGTATACTTGATTTTAGGAGATGGAGAGATCCAAGAGGGTCAAGTTTGGGAAGCGGCTCTGTTTGCGTATCATCAAAAATTAGATCATGTAATCGCTTTTGTGGATTGTAATGGGAAACAGCTGGATGGTTATACAAAAGATGTCTGTGATTTGGGGGCGATAGATAAGAAATTTGATGCGTTTGGATGGAATACGCAAGTGTGCAATGGAAACGATATCTCTGAGATACTGGATGCAATTGATCGTGCAAAAGCAGTCAAAGGTGTGCCCCATCTGATTATTTTGGAAACAGAAAAAGGGTTGGGTTGCACTTTTACGGAGGGCATTTTGTACAATCATCATGTTGTTTTTACCCAAAAACAGTACGAGGAAGCGATTGCCGAGATAGATAAAAGAATCGAAAAAATAAAAGTGGATATGCGCAGTGAAAGGAATGATCAAAAATGATGTATCAAATAGCAAAAAAAGTACAGGCGGAAGCATTTGAGATGCGTGTTGTCTTTGCAGAGGTGATGGAGGAATTGCAGGCTGCTGATGGACGGGTGATATACATGGATTGTGATTTGATGAATAGCATCGGTATGGCAGATTACTGGAAAAAGCACCCTGAAAAAACCATTAATTGTGGCATCCAAGAGTCAAATATGATTGGAGTGGCGGCCGGTCTTTCTGCTACAGGGCTTATCCCATTTACACATACATTTGGGACATTTGCTTCCAGGCGGGTGATGGATCAAGTTTTTGTGTCAGCTGCTTATGCAAAATTAAATATTAGAATGATTGGTTCTGATCCGGGTGTTACGGCTGCCTTAAATGGGGGAACCCATATGCCATTAGAAGACATCGGTATGATGCGGTGCATCCCGGAGATAACCATTATGGAGCCGACGGATTCTGTGATGTTGGCAGATGTATTAAAGCAGACAAAAGATATATTCGGCGTTTTTTATATTCGGCTTTCAAGAAAAAAGGCAGATAACATATATGAAAAAGGCTCTACATTTACAATTGGAAAAGCGGTTCCGATTCGGAATGGAAAAGATGTGACTATATTTGCAACGGGGATAGAAGTAGCAGAGGCACTCAAAGCTGCTGATATGTTGAAAGAGCAAGGTATTGAAGCAGCAGTTTCCAATATTTTTACAATTAAGCCCATTGATGAAACTGCCATTGTAGAAGCTGCAAAAAAAACCGGTGCTATCGTGACAGCTGAGAATCATAACATTGTAAATGGACTTGGTTCTGCAGTTGCAGAAGTGATAGCCGAAAATCAGCCTTGCCCCCTTGTACGGGTAGGTGTAAAGGATCATTTTGGCGAAGTGGGAACGGTGGATTATTTGAAAGAAGCCTTTGGTTTGACTGCAAAAGATATCGTGGTAGCAGCTAAAAAGGCGGTAAATAAGAAAGGGTAAAAAAATGAAGGCAGCTGTGATTGAAAAAGCAAAAGAGATTCGCCTTATGGATGTACCATTGCCGGTTTTGGAAGATGGCGAAACACTGATAAGGGTAAAATTTTGTGGTGTTTGCGGCAGTGATATACACATTCAACAGGGGCATCACCCAACGGCAAAATTTCCTGTGATACCGGGACATGAGTTTGTAGGTGAGTTTGTGGAGGCAAAAGGAAAAGGGGCAGATAGATTCCAAAAAGGGGACTTGGTTGTTGCACAACCTTATTATTCTTGCGGGTATTGTGAAGCATGTGCCAAAGGGCATGACAATGTATGTACATCCTTGCAGTTTATGGGAGCGCATAGAAATGGCGGATTTGCAGAGTATGTGAAAGTACTGACCAGAAAAACCTATGCATTGCCAAAAGGATTGGATCCACAGCTTGCGTCTTTGATAGAACCCTTGGCAGTGGCTGTTCATGATGTGAGAAGAAGTGGATTGCAAGTTGGTGAGACCGCATTGGTGGTTGGTGGCGGCCCAATCGGTATTCTGATTGCTCTGGTTGCAAGAGATGCCGGTGCAAGAAAAGTGGTTATCTTCGAAACAAACGATTTTCGCAGAAAATTTGCAAGAGAGTTGGGATTTGAAGCCATAAATCCCTTGGCGGATGATTTTGAGAAACAGATACTGCCCGCAGCAAAAAAGGGCGGCTACCATGTATCCTATGAAGTATCCGGCACACAGGCCGGAATCAACGCTGCAATTAAATATACAAAAACAACAGGAACGGTGATGGTGATTGGTATTATGAAAGACTTGTGTCCGATTAATCTTTCCGATATTTTTGCGAAAGAACTTCGTTTGGAGGGCGTTCGCATTCATGAGCAATATCATTATGTAGGTGCGATTGAACTGATGAGAACCGGAAAATTGGACAAGGAATTACATGCACTTATTTCAAAAAGATACACGCTTAACGAAATTGAAGAAGCCTTTGCTTTTTCAATGGTTCCGGGAGATTACTTTAAGGTATTGGTTGAGATATAAACAAGATTTGGTTTAATTAAGCGTGTTTCTTTGTTGTTACGCGTTTGTGAAGAATGATTGGGGAAATTTGTCTTCCAATTGATAAAAGGAAGTCAGGTGGTCGGTGATGATTTCCACGGCCAATGTTTCATCATTATTTTGCAAAGCCTCTGTTATTTCAAAGTGTTGTTGCAGATGCCTTTCCTCATTGGAAATTGGGTTCGGATGCGTAAGTAAAATATATTGAATCCGCAAATAAAGCTCCTTTTGGAACTTTAAGAGTAAAGAGTTGCCGGATATTTTTGCCAAAGTCATATGAAATTTGATATCGAGCTGTCTTTTGAGGACAGTGTTATTGGCCAGATAAGCGGCCTCACATTGTTTGGCGATGTCAGCGAGATGGATAAAATCGATTCTGCTTCCATATAAGGATGCCAATTTGATGGCCATTGTGTCCAAAGCGATTCGCAAAGTGCCGATTTCAGCAATGGATTCACTGTTAAATTCTTTGACTTTTGCAAATCGGTTGGGAATCAGCTCTATCAAACCTTCATTTGCTAGTTGTCGCATGGCGTCTCGGACAGGGGTGCGGCTGATTTTAAATTCAGTTGCTATTTTTTCTTCCGGAATACGTTCGCCCGGTAAAAGTTGTTTGGTCATAATTTGTTCCAGAATATGATCGTGTACAGATTTACTCAATCCTGTTTTCTTTTTCTCCATAATGGGTACTTCCTTTCTGTATTTATATCATTATAACATACGACAATATATAAAAAAAGTATACAATTAATAAAAAAGAGAAAAAGTGTAGATCATAAAGTGAAGTTTATAAATATGGATAAAATATTAACAAAGAATAATTATTTCTAAAATTGTACACAATCTTAGAAATAGAGCACAAACATATTGACGAGTCGACCAAAAAATGTTAACATAAAATTGTCAAAATAAACAATTTTAAAATTTGAGAGGTGTTTATTGTGTTGAAATTAACCAAACGTCTAAAAAAAATGCAGGAAAGATTGTTTCAGGTAGAATATGAGGATGCGGGAACTTGGCATTTTCAAGGCGTGAATATATTGGATATACCAGAAAATGCATTTATGAAACAGGAAGCGGTTGTGGTTAGAAAAGCGTATGCCCACCAGCATATCTGTAAATTTCTTCCGGCTATCATAAAAGAAGATGAGTTGATTGTGGGATGTCCAAATCAAAATAGTGTAGCTTGGGGCAGTGTCATCCCAAAATATTTTGACAAGCAGGAGCAAGAGATTGCAGAACGCTATGAGCTGGATGAATGTTCCGTTTGGGGGCATCATCCACCGGCCTATGATAAGATTATAGATATGGGCGTGATTGGTGTAAAACAAGAGATTGAACAGGCGATTGCAAAGCAAAATGAAAGTGATGCGCCGGATAAAATGGCATTAAACGAGTACCGTGCCATGTTGTTGGCTTTGGATGGATTGGTTATGTTTGCGAATCGTCATGCAGATGAGGCACTTCGCCTTGCTGTGGATTGTCAAGAATCACAGCGCAAACAGGAGTTGATGGAAATTTATAAAATTTGCAAACGTATTCCATTGTTTCCGGCAGAGACATTACAGGAAGCGGCGCAGGCTTATTGGTTCACCTATGCGATCGTAAATAGTGGCGGAGAATTTATACCCCTTGGGCGAGCGGATCAGTATTTGTATCCCTATTACAAGCGAGATATGGAAAATAAGACAATTGATCAGGAGCGTGCCATAGATATTATTGGTAGTTTCCTTGTGAAGTGCAACGAGCGGATTATTATAAATCCGAAAAAAGCGGAAAACCATTTTAGTTTTGGTTTGTTTTCACAAGGTGTTGTTTACGATGAAGAGGTTGCGGAAAGCCAAGTAAACGGAACGGGTGGATATGCGCAACGTGCCTTGATGTGGCAAGAAGAGGAGGATATTGATAGCGAAGCGAACTTCAATTTTGGCCAGTCCGGAAACGATTGGTTGATGAATTGTATGGTTGGTGGCCAACATGCGGATGGAACGGATGCAACCAATGACATTTCTTATCTGTTTGTAGAGGTTATGCACGCGATGAGCCTGTTGATGCCAACTTTGGGTGCACGCATTCACAAAGGCACACCGGATAGTTTTTTGATTCTTTTGGCCAGGGTGTTACGCCACGGTCAAGGTGAGCCGATGATATATGTAGATGAAAATATTATACCGGGATTTGTGGAAATCGGCGTGCCCATTGAAGATGCCAGAGACTATTGCAACGACGGCTGTTGGGAGACATTGATACCGGGAAAAAGCCATTTTAGTTATGCCCATGTGATGAATTTGCGGTGTTTGGAATGGGTGCTTTTCCAAGGGCACAATTTAAACGACGGTCTGCAAGAGGGCATAGATACAGGAGATCCCCTTGCTTTTGCAGATTTTGATGCGTTTTATGCAGCCTATAAAGTTCAGATGGAAGATAGAATAGATTTTCAATGTAAACGAAGGTTAGAGAATTTTGGTCTTTCTTATATGATTGCGCCGGATCCACTCTTTTCTTCTATAACAAAGGACTGTGTGCAAAAGGGGCGTGATATTAGCCAGGATGGGGCACGTTATATATTTCATATGATTTTGGCGACGGGTTTATCCAATGCGGTTGATTCCCTTGCGGCCATTAAAAAGATGGTATATGAAGAAAAAAAGGTCTCTATGTCAGAGCTATTACAGGCACTAAAGGATAATTGGAAAGGACATGAGCGACTGCAAGCGATGATGCGCAATGCGGTTCCGAAATTTGGAAACGACAATGAATATGTAGATGCCATTGCAGTACAGCTGTTAAAGGATTTTGAGGAACGTGTTGTAACATGGAGAAAGAAGCAAGATAAAATCATGTATCCATGTGGCATTGGTACCTTTGAAAACTATGCAGTATTAGGTCGTGACATAGGTGCCTCGGCGGATGGGCGTGAATTTGGAGCGGCACTTGCGCCAAACTATTCACCGGTGGCAGGAACAGATGTGGAGGGTCCGACGGCCACATTTAAAAGCATAACAAAGCCGGATTTGAGAAGATTTTATGCAGGAACACCGTTGGATATTTCGATTAATGCAAATGAATTTGTAGATGAAGTTGGTGTGGACAGGCTAAAGAGTTTGTTTACTACATTTTCTGATTTAGGCGGTCAGATTTTGACCATAACCGCCAGTAGTGTTGCAGAATTAAGAGACGCACAGCAAAATCCGGAAAATCATCAGAACCTGAGAGTGCGAATGGGAGGTCTATCTGCATATTTTATAGCCATGGCTCCCGCACAACAGGAAAATGTGATTCAAAGATTTTCTCGCTAAAAGCGGAGAATAAAAAGAGGTTTTTTAAAGGGATGGGATTATATGTTTCAGAGATTCAAAGATTTTGTGTACATGACGGCCCGGGCATTCGTGATACTGTTTTTTTGCAGGGTTGTTTGTTGGATTGCAAATGGTGTCAAAATCCCGAAACACTTAGTCCGAAGCCGGTTCTTTTATTTGACCAAGGGAAGTGTACAGGTTGTGGTGCTTGTTTAGAGCCGGGTATTTGTACAAAAAAAGCCATTTCCTATGTAAAGGACAAAGGGGTACATACCGACAAAAAACTTTGTGTAGGGTGTGGAGATTGTTGTGATGTGTGCTATTTCTTGGCAAGAAAGATGAGTTCCAAGAAAATGTCCACAAAAGAGTTGGTATTGTCGATTCTAAAAAATGAAGTGGTGTATCAAAACAGTGGTGGCGGTGTTACGGTGAGTGGTGGTGAGCCGCTTTGGCAAAGTACGCAGGTTGCAAAGTTTCTAAAAGAATGTAAAAGCAAAAAGATACATACAGCCATGGAAACCGCTGGCTTTGCACTTTGGAGTGACTTGGATAAGGTAATAGATGTAGTGGATGTATTCCTGTATGATATGAAATTTTTTACAGATTCCATGCATGTGGAATGGACAGGGGTTTCAAACATTCAAATTTTGAAAAACTTGCGCCGTCTTTCTGAAGTTCATAACAATATTGTGATTCGGATACCGCTCATTCCAAAGTTAAATGATACAGATGAGGAATTTGGAAAAATGATAAAATGGGTCAAGGATTTAAAGGTGGCTAATACCATTCACATACTGCCCTTTCACCATTTTGGCGTACATAAATACCATCTTTTGGAAAAGAAGTATTGGATGGAGAACTATCCGGAAGAGAACAAGGAACGGATATCAGCTTGTGTAGAAATTGCAACAAGTTTAGGTTTCCAAGTGAGTGTTGGTGGTGCGGGTGTTATGGAGGACAGATCAAAAAAAGAAGAGATAATGTTGACGGAAAGTTTCATGTATGAGTAAATTCTTAATAAAACTCTGATAAATAGGAGTTTTAAATAAAAAAAGAAAAAACAAGGAGGATGTTATGAGAATCAAGAAGTTTGTGGCCGCGGCATTAGCCGTAACAATGGGATTGCTGGTGTTGGTCGGATGTACGGAAACAATGGCTGATGTAGAACAAGAGGCACAAGAAACACAAGAGACACAAGAGGATGCAGATGAAGTGGTAGTAGCAGATGTAGATTATGATTGGGCAAATTTTACAATTGACCCGTCTTTGATTCCCCAGGAAAAATTGGATACAACGGTTTACTTAGCTGTGTCGGTACGGGGTTTGGAAAATCCATATTATATTACGATTGTAGATGGTGTGGAAATGTTTACGGCGTTTTTGGATAGCATTGGACAACAATATGAACTGCAATTGTTGGACTCCGGTGGTTCCAATGATGTTGAGATTAATAATATGAGGCAATTTTTGGCTAGAGCCGGTGAAAATGCGATTATTTATGCGGATGCAAACGAATCGGCAACAGTTCCGGCACTTGCTTCTGCTGTAGAGGGAGCCGGTGCTTTGTTGGCTACAGTTTGGAATAGACCGGAAGATGTAGGGCCGGATGCCTTTAATGATAACTGGGTCATTCATACAACTGCGGATAATCAGACGGCCGGAAGAGAAACTGCCATTGCATTGTTTGAATCTATGGGTGGTGAAGGCCAGGTGTTTGTAGTAGAGGGTATGTTAGGAAACACGGCTGCTATTGATCGTTTGGTGGGATTTGAAGAAGCATTGGAACAATTCCCCGGGATTGAAGTTGCTGCACAAGGTACTGCAAATTGGGATACAAGTGAAGCATTGCGGTTGGTAGAAACATGGTTGACTGCAACGCCGGATGTTGGTGGAATTTGGTGTGCCAACGACAGTATGGCAACCGGTGCTCTGCAAGCGTTGACTGCCCGCGGATTAGAGGGAACAGTTGGTGTGACCGGGATTGATGCAAATGAAGACATTGTAGAAGCGGTAAAAAATGGTTTGGTGGTTGCGACCTATTCTTCCAATGCGTATGCACAAGGTAGCTTTTCATTTGCGGTTTTGTATGCGGTATGGGCAGGATTGATTGAAATAGACGAGTTACCTTCCGAGTTTCGTGATTTCTTTACTGTTGGCATTTTGGTTCTGGAAGGAAATGCAGAAGAATACATGGGAACTGCACCGGATTTTGACTTTACAAGAATCTTTGACTTTAAAGCGGATTAGGAGATGCGGGAATGGCAAAAGTGAAGCAGACACAAATGACAATAACGGAAGAGTTTGCAGCAAAGGTAAAATTGGAATATAAAAGAGAAAAGCTCATGAAGTGGGCTCCGGTGTTGGTTTTAGTCGGCATGATTGTGATTTTTGCCATTCAGTTAGGTGCTGCTTTTATAAGTCCCTTGAATATTGTTTCTATTCTAAATCAGTGGTCTATTCCTTTGATTGTTGCACTTGGTCTGACATTTGTAATTATGATTGGTAGTATTGATTTATCCATTGATGGATCAGTTGGCATGACGGGTTCCATTGCTGCTGTTTTGGTATTGAATTCACAAAACAGCAACAATTTAGGCGTGTGGGGTCTGGTGATTGCAATTTTATGCGGGGTTTTTGTTGGATTTATCATTGGTTTGATACATGTTAAACTTAAAATTCCTTCTTTTATGGTAAGTTTTGCTTTTATGAATATATGTGCCGGAATTGGGCTTCTCTCCTATGGAGGGAGGCCGCCGACCATCCAAGATGAATGGCTTGTTGCCTTGCCAAGGGCAAGTTTTATAGGGATTCCGGTTCTTGTCTGGATCGCTATTTTTATCATGTTTATTTGTTTATATATTCAAGAGTGTACCCCATTTGGTCGCCATATTTATGCGGTGGGAACAGATGAGACCATTCCCCGTTCCGTGGGAATAAATGTGGATAGAGTTAAAGTTATGGTGTTTACCCTTGCCGGTTTTTGTTTTGGTGTGGCCGGTGTGGTTGGTGCAATCAGGCTGGGTCAAGGCCAGATTGCGATTGGGACAAACTTGATGTTTCCGGCGCAAGCGGCGGTTGTAATAGGCGGAACATCTCTTTCCGGCGGGAAAGGGGGCGTTGTGAACACCATTGTGGGCACATTGATTATGACAGTGTTGTTTAATGGATTAACCATGATGAATGTAAGTGGAAATGTGAAAAACGGCATTCAGGGTGTGATTATATTGGTTGCTGTTGCATTAACCGTTAAGCGCGGTGCTGCGATTATAAGCAAATAGGTGGCAGGAGGATTATGAAGAATCAATTATTATTTAGCGCAAAAAATATAACAAAATCGTTCCATGGTGCGCAAGCGCTCAAAGGCGTTGATTTGGATGTGAATGAGGGAGAAGTGATTGGCCTAATCGGAGAAAACGGTGCGGGTAAATCTACGTTTTTAAAAATTATTATAGGCGTGCAACCTCAGACATCCGGTGAGATGACCATGTATGGCAAACCCTTTGCTCCCTCTAACCCACTAGAAGCCAACGCCAAAGGAGTGGGTATGGTTTATCAGGAACAGTCTTTGATTACAACATTATCCGTTGGTCAAAACATCTTTTTTGGCCGAGAAAAAGAATTTAGAAAGTATGGATTTGTGAATTGGAACAAGATGTATGCAGAGGCGAAGTGTGTATTAAATGCGATAGGCATTGATAACATCAATCCAAAGAAAAAAGTAATTGATTTAAACTTTGCCACAAGACAAATGATTGAAATTGCAAAAGTTGTTGCGTTGACAAAACAAACGGGAAATAATGAGAAGTGCTTGATTTTATTAGATGAGCCGACTTCTGTTTTAAATGAAGAAGAGGTACAACGGCTATTTGTTGAAATTCGTAACATTACAAAACAAGGGCATTCTGTTATTTTTGTATCCCATCGCTTGGATGAGGTTTTGGAGATTTCTGACCGGGTATACGTGTATAAGGATGGAGAAAATGCCGGGAACATGGCCGCGGAAGAAGCAACTGAGAAAAAAATGTATGAGCTGATGGTGGGCAGAACAACCACAACGGAATACTATCATTTGGACAGGCAGATCGTGCCGAGTGAAGAGGTGATTTTAGAAGCAAAAGACCTCGGCTTATGGGGCTGTTTCCAACACTGTGATTTTAAACTGCACCGTGGTGAGATTTTGGGCATCTGTGGTGTAGTGGGTTCCGGTAAGGAAGAAATCTGCTCGGTTATTTGTGGGGATGAAAGAGCCACATCCGGTGCATTGTTTGTGAAAGGAAAGTTTACAAGATATCAATCACCGGCAGAAGCACTGAAAGATGGAGTTTTGATGATTCCAAAAGAGCGTATCTATGAGGGTGTGATAAGGGGTCTGTCAGTGGAAGATAATATAGCCATGTCAAATGCCAAGCACTTGAAAAAGAGAGGGCTGGTTTCAAGGAAAAGCGTGGCTGCCCAGGCAAATGAATGGATTAAAAAATTGAGAATAAAGACACCGGGCAAAGATGCTCTGGTGATTAATCTATCCGGTGGTAATCAGCAAAAGGTGGTCTTTGCCCGTGCATTGCTTTCCGGTGCGGATATTATTATTTTAAATCACCCAACGAGAGGTGTGGATGTAGGAGCAAAGGAAGAAATATACGGATTTATTCGTGATGTGGTATCGGAGGGTAAGGCCGTTATTTTGCTTGGGGATACCTTAGAAGAGTGTAGCAGTTTAAGCAACAGAGTACTTGTGATGCGTGATGGGTTGATTACGGGAGAATTTGGAGCTGCTGTTGGCGAAAAGCCAAGTCAGGTAGAGCTGGTTCGTATGATGGTATAGAAGGGAATGAAACAGATGACAAAGATTAATAAAAAGCATTTACCGCTTTATTTCAGTTCGGCGGTCATTATCCTTCTGATTGTTGTGTTTTCACTGATAGAAAGTCGTTTTTTGAATGCTGCAAACATGGCCAATTTGCTGAGTGATGCAGCCCCTTTATTGATTATGGCTGCCGGTATGACACCTGTGTTGTTGTTAGGCTCCATTGATCTTTCTGTGGGTTCTGTTTGTTCCGTGGCCAATGTATTTGCACTAACGATTCTTCTGAGTTTTCAAGGAACCCATTGGACCCTTGGTACGGCGGTGCTTGTATCTTTTGGCTTAACCGCATTGGCTGCAATTGCTGCCGGTGCCATTATGGGGCTGGTACATGTGAAATTAAAGATTCCATCTTTCATTGCAACATTGGCATTTATGTCCATTTGGAGTTCTGTTGCTTTGTTGATTTCCAGTGCGCCCATAGCGATTCCCAGACAATTGTGGGGCATGGTTGCTTGGTATGACATTTCGGTAGGACCCTTTAGTTTACCGCTTTTTATCGCTTTGCTATTTATTGTGATTTATTATGTAATCTTAACAAGAACGGTATTTGGAAGAGGCATTTATGCAATCGGTGGAAACGAACGCTGTGCAAGGATAGCAGGCGTGCCTGTAGATAGAGTAAAGGTATCTGTGTTTGCAATCAATGCATTTTGTGCAGCTTTGGCTTCTATATTTTTGGTGGCAAAAGCAAAAAGTGCAGCCCCTACCGTTGGAGATGGATTTACATTGATGGTAATTGCTGCGGTGGTTTTAGGGGGCACATCCTTGGTTGGGGGTGTGGGAAATGTGATCAATACAATTTTCGGTGTATTTATCGTGGCGTTGATTAGCAATGGGATGAATATCATAGGTGTGGATGTTTTTTGGCAAAGGATTGTATTTGGTGTGATTTTATTGGTTGCCGTGGCGATTAATACAGATAGAACATCCAGGAGCATTGCGGTTAAATAAAGGAAACAAGTGAGTTTGGATTCAAAATAGGAGGCTGATTATGTTAGGCGGATATTGTGGCAAATTCTTGAGAGTGAACCTTACAACAAGTGAAATAAAAGAAGAACAATTTAGTGAAGAAGTATTAAGACAGTATATTGGTGGTAGTGGTTTAGGGGCAAAAATTGTGTGTGAGGAAACAGATGAAAACACAGATCCCCTTGGACCGGACAATGTGCTTTGTGTTTTTACCGGCCCTTTTGTGGGAACAGGTACGCCCAATTTTGGTAGACATCAAGTAGTGACAAAATCTCCCCTTACCGGTTTGCTTGGTGAGGGCAACAGTGGGGGGACTTGGGGTATGAAGTTAAAACATGCCGGAATAGATGGTTTCATATTTACCGGTACGGCTCCCAAACCGGTTTATATTCACGTAGAGGATGGAGATGTTAGTTTTCACGATGCAAAAGAGCTTTGGGGCAAGGATACCTTTCAAGTGGATGATATGTTGAAAGAAAAGTATGGAAAGAAAACAGTGAGCCTTTCCATTGGACAAGCCGGCGAAAACCTTGTGAAGTCAGCGGCGATCATGAACGATGGTGCAGAGGGACGTTGTGCGGCCCGATGTGGTGTGGGTGCTGTCATGGGTTCTAAGAATTTAAAAGCCATTTCTGTTGTTGGTACAAAACGACCTCCCATGGCTGATATGGAAAAAGCCCAAGCAGATAGAAAAAAATGGGCAAAACATATTGCCACTGCCTCTGCGGTATTTCGTAAATATGGTACAGCAATCGGTGTGGAAACAACTGAGGCTGTAGGGGATATGCCGGTTAAGAACTGGTCCAATGGTAACACGGATATTAGCAATCTTACCGGGCAGCACATCGCGGAAACGATTTTGAAGAAGCCTTATTTCTGTGGCCAATGTGCCATTGGATGTGGCAGAACCGTACAGGTGACGGAAGGAAAATATGCCAGTATTGAAACCGGAGGCCCGGAGTATGAGACGGTGGGCATGTTAGGTTCCAACTGTTTGATTAATGACTTGGAGGGCGTTCAGATGGCCAATGAGTTGTGCAATCGATACGGTATTGATACCATTAGTGCAGGTGCGGCGGTTTCTTTTGCGATGGAAGCTTATGAAATGGGGATTATCACCAAGGAAATGATGGACGGTGATGAAATTCGTTGGGGCAATGTGGATGATGTGTTGAAACTTTTGCCGAAAATTGTGTTTAGAAAAGGTAAGGTTGGTAATACGCTTGCAGAAGGGACCAAACGGGCAGGAAAGCTCTTTGGTGGCCTTGCCCAAGAAATATCTGTAGATGTAAAAGGGCTTGAAATCCCTGCCCATGATCCGCGTGCCAGTGACTCAACCGGATTACAATATGCAACGAGTACACGTGGAGCCTGTCACTTAAATTCATTTACCAGTGATTTTACCATTCCGGGTGATACTTGTGGATTTGGTTTTATGCCACCGGCTAAAATGGATACATTTGGCACAGAGGATATAAACATAGATATCGTGTACCATCACCAACATGTTATGGCTATGATGGATTCCTTGACCGGATGTAAATTTGTGATGGGTCAATTGGGTGAGCATTTTATGGATTGCTTATGTGATTGGTTTAAATATGTTGTGGGATGGGATGTGACCAAGGAAGAATTTATGAAAACGGGTGAAAGAATCTTCAATTTGAAGAGAATGTACCAGATTAAGTGTGGCGTTTCCCGTAAAGATGATGTGCTGCCGCCGAAAATGAGCAAACGCAGACTGACCGGTGGAGCCGGGCAGAATATACCTGATGTGGCCGGTATGCTGGATCGTTATTATGAGCGTCGCAATTGGGACGATTATGGTATTCCTTCCAAACAATTATTAAAAGAACTTTCCCTAGATTGGTTGCTTGACCGTGGATTTGTTGGAGGAAAAGACGATGCGTATCGCATTGAAATTTAAAGCACCTTTTAGAGTTGCGCTAGAATTAGAATATATGGACATAGACATTCCAAAAGGAAGTACGATTCGGGATATGGTGGGTATATTGCTTGAAAAACCTGATATTAGAGAATCTTTAATCAAGCACCGTTTGTTGATTGAAGATAACTTACCGGCCATTTATGTGATGAATAAGCACATAAATGGTGGAATGATAGTCCGGGAAGATAGGATTTTGGAAGAATCAGATGTTCTTACCATTCTAGGCGTGTATATTGGAGGTTAAAGAGTTAGGGATTGGATTGGTGAAAACCGGGAGAAAGTAGATGTCTTTTCAAGTAAAAACAAAAATTTTAGAGTGCGCTTCTATTTCCAATTTTTTGAATGAGTGGGGCATAGGAGCAGATGATTTATTGATTACAAATGAATATGTGATAGAGCCGCATTTAAATGGAATCGCGGTTCCATGTGATATTTTATACCAGGAACAGTATGGTATGGGGGAACCCACAGATGAAATGGTGGACAAAATGTTGCAGGCAGTATGCAACAAGGACTATAAAAGAGTGATTGGTTTGGGCGGTGGAACGGTACTTGACATTGCTAAGCTGTTTGTGTTTGGTGCTGGTATTAGCTGTGATGAAATCTTTGAACAGGGTCATAAACTCCAAAAACGCCGTGAACTGATTGCGATTCCAACCACATGCGGAACCGGCAGTGAAGTGACCATGATTTCCATCATTCAGTTTATAGAAAAAAATACCAAGTTGGGCTTAGCAACGCCGGCTTTATATCCGGATGAGGCGGTGCTGATTCCTCGCTTATTGTCAACGATGCCTTATGAGGTGTTTGCCACCGGGTCCATTGATGCGTTGATTCATTCCGTTGAATCTTTGGTGTCACCAAAAGCTACATCTTTTTCCAAAGCAATGGCCTATGCATCTATTCAGATGATACTAAAGGGGTACCAAAAATTGAAAGTCAGTGGGTCGCATAAGCTACCGGATGAAGAGCAATTAAAGCACTTTTTAGTGGCAAGTACATTGGGTGGCATTGCTTTTGGAAATGCCGGCGTTGGTGCGGTTCATGCGTTAAGTTATCCGGTGGGTGCCATTTACCATGTGCCCCATGGAATGGCAAACTATATGTTTTTTGCTGGTGTTTTTGCCGCATATAAGGAAATGGGAGCGGATTTAAATGAAGTGGAAAGCATTCTTATGACTTCGCTGGATTGTTTGAAAGAGAACGTATGGAATGCGTTATTTGAATTGCTGCAATTTGTTTTGCCCTGCAAAAGATTGCAGGATTTAGGCGTAACAAAAGCGGATTGTATAGAAATGGCAGATTCGGTTGTGAAGAATCAACAACGGCTTCTGGTAAATAATCCGATTGTGTTACCGCAGAAAAAGATAGAAGAGATTTATTTAAGACAAGGAGATTTTTCCTTTTCGGAAAAATCTTGTATTTAAAAATTTGTTTACAACCAAAAAAATTCGTGATAGTATCTGTTTAAAGATATTATCCCATTTTTGACACTTGTATAAAGGTAAAAATCTCCTACCACTGATTACATCAGCGATTGGAGATTTTTTTGTTTATGAAAAAGTGAGTACTGTTTTTAAGTTTTTGTCTTTTTAAAAATTTTTTTAATTTCTTTATTGGTTATTATTTGATAGTCAGTTCTAAAACCGTGTTTCTCGTGCAGAGAATCAGTTAAATCATTTCTGGTATATGATGGAAGATATCCCTCTCCTTTTACTTTGTGTAGTCTCATGTTTCTTAGCGTTGTAATTATTTCATCAACTGTATATTTATTATGGAACTCTTTTTCTAGTAGCCTGAATAAAACAAGGGAAATGAAGCAGGTG
>WRBB01000025.1 GCA_009779895.1 Lachnospiraceae bacterium | reverse complement strand
TGATTTTTCCAAACTACCCTTTCGCCGAAACACAATACGCATCGTTCCAATAAAAGCAATCAATAAAGCAACAAATATTCCTACCACTAAAACATGTTCCCCAATGAAGTGCAAAACCTGCCCGAAAAACAAATTGTGCCAAACAACCCGACCTACGATATTTTCCGGTCGAACAATCTCCCCATCCGGGGTCGGATTTTCAATGCCTTGGGTTTGAAAACCCCGCTGCCCGGTATCCTGGTAATCCTCATAAATCAAAATCACGCGATGGGTCACCGTTCTAGTCTCACTGACCATAAATGTAATATCATCCCCCACTCGGATTTCTCGTGGGTCTACCTGTCTTGTGATGATAAAAGAATGTTGCGGTATTTCACTTTGCATACTGCCCGTCAGCACCCGCATGGCAGAAAACCCGGCGATATGTCTTGGTACCCCTGCCTCTTCTTCTCTGGTTACAAAAAATACAATAACAAGGGCTGCGATTAAAAACCCGTAAAACAACATACCACCAATCCATGATTTCTTATTGTGCACGTTTTTTTCCTTTTCCTCCATCTGTATTTCTACAACCTCTTTATTCATGTTTTATCACGCTTTCATTGGGATGTTCTACTTATAACATCATATACATTTTTTTTGTTGCAAAATCAGTAAACAGTCATTTTCAATCAGTAAACAGTTGCTTTTTGGATACAAAAAGAGCACCTCTCGATGTTCTGAAAGACACTCCAAAATCTAAACTATATATGCTCGCAATTCTGAATATCCTGTATAACTCTCTAACGCTTTTTTATTTATTTTCCTGTTCCCATGGTTTCTTTTAACTTTTTAATATAAGGCCGACCTATGGGAATTATGCTTCCATTTTCCATCACCGCATTTTTTCTCTTCTCATCATATCGTTCCACATGAGAAATCGACAAGAGATGAGAGCGACCCACACGCATAAAATCCTGATTGTCTGAAAGCAAATGCTCAATTTTAACCATTGTTGAAGTAAATTCAAAGGTCTCCCGCCCATAATAAACACAAACAGTATTATTTGATATCTCAAAATGAGAGATGGATGCAATGTCAATTCTTCGGGTTTCCCCAATGGAAGAAAACAACAAGCTCCTACCACGCCTATCTTTTACTTTTTGTATCGCCTCAATCAAAACATTTGTAAAACGTTTTTCCGTATCCTTATCTTTTATAATATAATTAAACGCTTCCACATCAAAGGCTGTTTTCCAATGTCTCTCTGATTTGGTTACAAAAATAATCGTTCCCTGAAACCCCTCTTGCCGCAATTCTCTTGCTACCTCGACACCATTTGTACCGGGCATCCCAATATCCAAAAGCACAATGTCCACTGTCGCAGAAATCTTCGCATCCTGAAAATCAATTAAAAGGGAATCACCGCTTTCATATTCTTTCAGCTTAATCTGAAAGTTTTCTTGTTCCTTTACTTTCTTACACATCTCATAGAAATATGCCCGCTCTACTGCATCATCATCACAAAGAGCTATTTTTAATGGTTTCACACACAATCCCTCCTCAAAAACAACAATAGGAACTTCCGATGGGAAAGTTCCTAAAAATCCATTTCTCTTATTTTGCAATATCTAAGGTATAGCATAAAACATGAATAAAACTTGCCGACATCTGATTGCCTCAACACAAAGATTATGATAGCACAGATTTTTTTTTAAGAATCGCATTTGCAGTAAATGATAAAAAAATTGCAATAAATATATCTTTCTAAAATCATTTGATTGCATGAACTATAAAATTTATGCATTTTTTGTCATTCACCCTATATTTTTTTCTTTACAAATTTAATTTATTATACTAGAATACAATTGTAGCTTTTTCCAAAAACAGACAAAATAAAGGAAGGATTACACAAGCAATGTATAAAAACAATCTCACCCCCCCCCCGTCACTTTTTTAGTTTTTTGTAAATTTTTTTATTTCTTTTACTCATTTCTTTATGAGCATCCACTCTTATCTTTTGTTGCACCACTACTGCAACAACCACAAAAGAACGGAGGCTTATAATGTTATCTATCTTTATCTGTGAAAACAACCCTACCCAACGCAAGCAACTGGAAAATATTGTCGAAAATTATATTGATACAGAAAATGTAAATATAAAATTAGTTTTATCTACAGGTGACCCTGCAAAAATCCTAAAATATTTGGATAAACATCCGGGATTTCCCGGCTTATATTTCTTGGATATCAACCTAGGTCACGAGATCAACGGCATTACTTTGGCCACAAAAATCCGGGAACAAGATCTTTTTGGGCACATCGTTTTTGTTAGTGTCCACATTGAACTGAGCGCAACCATATTTGCACACAACATTGAAGCACTGGACTTTATCATGAAAGGGCAAAAACAAGAAGATATCAAAAACAACATTCTCCATTGCATTGATATCTCTTACCAGCGTTATTTGCGTACACAAGGTACCGATCAACAAAAGTTTCAAGTCAATATTTATGGCAAAATCCATATTTTTTCCTTTGATGAAATCATGTTTTTTGAAACCTCCGATATTTCCCGAAACATTATTTTGCATTTGGAAAACGAACAAAAACAGATTAGTTACGCCTTACGTGATGCAGAAGATTATAGCACTACATTCTTTCGATGTCACCGCTCCTATGTGGTAAACCTGCAAAACATTCAATATGTTGACAAAGAAAAATTGGAAATCAAAATGAGAAATGGAGAAGTCTGCCTGCTATCGGCTAGAAAATTGCGAGAATTGAAAAAAATGTTGACATCATTGATAAAGTAGTACAAAGTGGGCAAGCCCGCTTCAACTCCCCTTGGGGCAGTCAGGAAATAAGATAGCTTAAACTACAGTGGCAATATTCTAACGCTTGCTTTTTTTGCATCTATTGTCAGTAATGCACCTTGTTCCATACTACCCCTCCTTTTCAATGTTTCTACAATCTATGTATCATTCATATATTTTGATTTTACACTATGCATAAACAATAATCAACTTGAACGATTGTAATTGTAGGATAAACGCATCAGACAGAACTTTGTCTAATGTCTACTTCTCCATCGACAAAGAATGAAACTTCCCATCATTCCCCCCCAAATGTATAATCGTTTCCTCCTGGAAATCCGTTTGAGAGAAAAAGGCACCAAAACCCGCATCCCGTACTGTGATTTTGCAAGTACGCTCGTCCAAAAACAACGTCTCAATTTGCAAACACATAGAATACTCCGCCCGGCTTGGAAATTTATCCATCGGAATAATCTCCGTTTTCATAGAGCCCTCAACCAAAGACTCAATATGCAACTCAATATCTTTTACCTCTTTGAGCAAAACCTCCCACTGATTGTTGGATTCATACCAACAAGTGCCCCAAGATACCAGGGGATACCACATCTCCTGCCCATTAACCCGCATATTCACAGATATCTGATCTGTCAACTTATTTTCCGATAAATACACCGGATCCTCCACATGCATATACAGCTTACGATAAGCCGTATAACACGCACCCCGGCTATACAAATTGTTTCCCATAAAAGCACGTCTGCCATTGCAAATCACACGCAAAGACATGGGAAACCACTCATTTTCAAATCCCTCACCGGTCAAAAACACCGAAGAAACAATCCGCTTATTAAAAACACTTTCCACAAAACGAACAAACATTTTGTCTGCATCTCTAGCCTTTTCCTCATTTAGAACAGGATACACAAAAGAAAGCTCTTTCATCTGGGCATTGGCCACTTCATCCACGGTCACAAAGGTAGTCTTACCATCTCCTAAACCGGGCTTTAAATGCCGTAGCATATACGCTTTGATTTCATTGCGGTCACAAGAAAACAATGCCGCCTCATATTGCCACAACTCCTTGGGCTGATAAAATAAATAATTACAAAAACTCTCTTTGTAATCTTGAATAAAGATATGTCGCTTGTCAATATTCATACGTAAAGCAACGGTTCGCAATAAGCGTGCCAACTCCTCAGATAAGGTCGGTACACTAAACACAATCCCATCAATTTCTTCATTTTGGAACGGTTGCAACGTCATCTGAATAAACTTAGACAACAGCCATACCGCCTCATAAGATTCCTCGCCAAATTCAAATTTTTCCCCTGACAAACCCCGCTCTAACAGTCTTGTAACAGAAAAACCCTCTTTTACTTTCGTCAAACGCACCGCCTCTTTGCCAAACACCCATGTGTCCCGCAGCTTGCCAATCACAAGCGGTATTTGATTGCTCTCACCATCAACCTCCATGGTTTGAGGCTCTGACTCTTTTTCATTATAATAACTAATCTGACAAGTTTTTTCATTGATTTCAAATCCGATTAGATTCCCTTGCGCCAAAACCAAACACCCCTTTCCTTTTTATGATTAGTACTGCTCAAACATACGCATTGCCGCCGCATCTTCCACAGCATACTCTTTCATCGCCTGGCCCTGTTTCTTTTTATCTGTTTGCAAAATACCATTCAAACGACCATAACGTCCAACTTCTTTGCTTTTTACTTTACTGCTGGAAACCCGCTTTTCACTGCGATAAGTAATGTTACCAATGGTCTCCTTAAAATAGTATTTTAGCTGTTCATTGGAAAACAATACTATTTTTTTCACAAAAATATTTTCATACATCGGTGTCAATACCTCCGTAGAATAATCCACAAGCTCCGAGTCATCCCGCTGCAATTTATAATACAAAACTACACGACTGCCTTTTTGCCCCTTATATTGAATCAAGGTTTTATCCCATAGCTGCAATTCAATCAACCACTCCTCTTCATACTTTAAGAAAAATGGAAAATAAATTTGACGGCCACATAACTCCTGCAAAAATTTCTTCAAAATTCTACGAATATCTGAGTCATATTTTTTTGTGGCATAATATTTCAAAGCAGCGATTTTGCTGATTTCTTGGATTTCTTCTCCCTTATCAAACTCCTTGCAAATAATATCAAAGAAATTTTTAGCAACCACTCTATCTTCCACCACATATTCACGGGAAACATAAGCCAAGTAAGCCTGCTGCAAACGAAAATATGCGCCACCTGCATAATATGCCTCAAAAATAGGCAAATCCATAAACAAGCAATCCGTAAACAACATCTGACTCAAAATACGTTCACTCAACTCATGGGTCGGCACCCGCCATTCACTCGCCTTTTTCCATAAATCACGCATCCCAATTGTAGCACCGCTATAATATTTCGCCAAATATGTCAAAGTAATCTTGTCATACTGTTCTTTTTCAAAAATACGAAAACACAAATACGTCAAAAAGTCACTGCTTTCATAATTTGTCTCACGTATCACCCGACTACTCAACCCCAACAACTCATCATCCCGGTAATAATCCGGACCTCTTTCACGAACCGTTTCCAACGTCAAAGGCTCCGGTGCCATATCACTTCGGTTCAACTTGGTATTTTTAAAATATTTGCGACACATATCCAAATAACGTAATTCAAAAAACAAACGGCGGCTGCTATAGGGAATAGACTCCGGAAAATGCCTGCCATCAATGCTTTCCCACACAATCCTATCCTTTTTAGAGTACAGATATATCTTGGCACCATTTTCCGCATAATGCGCCGACTGGGTCACCGTTCCATCTTCCCCAATCACATGAACCACTTTCATATTTTTTGCGGTTGTGGTAATTTCATAAGCGTGACACACGTCATACAAAGCCTCTACACGCTCTTTATTCATAACGCCCTCATGGATAAAACGCTTGTAAACAATACGCAACTGCTCACTGATATTGCGACGCTCCAACTGACCCCATGCAAACACCTCCATCTCATCCCGATAATGGCTATAAATTTCGCTGGATTCATCTTCAAATGTAATAATATTGGCATACAAAAAGGCTAATTTTTGATGCCCCAAAGAATTACCATGCATAAAGTACAAATACACGGTCCGCGGTAAGGCTTTGTGAAATTGCCTCACATCCAAAGAAGAAATATAATACTCATAAAGCTGCGCTATCTTTAATTCTTCAATCACAGCTTTTTCATACCATTGAAAATACGCATAGTCAATGTGATTGCCCTTAATCAGCAAGGTACAAATAGAACTTAAAATCATAGACTCTGCATAGGTTTCATAACACAAAACAAGGGTACGATACAAAAACAAATCAAAGCCTTTTAATTGGCTGGCAAGATTTGCCGTATACAATGCCAACTCCTTGGTCATCAGATTGTGTTTCACACCAAAATGCAATACCCGAACCTCAAACACACCCAATTTTTTAAGAGAATGTGTTTTGTCCCGAAAACACTTAAATGCCTCTAAGAAAAACAAAACATTGCCCGCACCTGTTTTATAAAACAAACTCTCTAAAACACGCAAACGTTCACTGAAAATTTTGTACTCCGAGTCCGTCTGCACCAACATACAAAGTATCTTCCAGTTGTCCGGATTTTTCATATAAGAACGAGACAACTCCTCTGCCACCCGTCTCTGCCCTAAACTATCATTGCTCAAAAAGGCGGTTAGATACAAGTAATAAGAACTCAATTCTATATTTTTGCCTGTAGAAAAACGATTGTAATTATAAGACTCTAAAATCCATCTTGCCTCTTCTGTTTTCCCACCAATCAACAAAATATTGGCATGGTTGAGCAAATACATCTCATTATTTGCATCCATCTCACGAAGCTGTTCCATCGTCTCTACCGCTTCCTTTTGCCATGTCTGCATATCTAAAACACCGGCCTCAAAGTCCAAATAACTGCGTAGCAAAGCGGCATATTTTTTATCTTGGGCACGATAGTCTTCGTCACGTTTAACGTTTCGCTCCACAACAACTTCATAAGACAAACTTTCATAAGGTGTGATTAAGACAATCTCACCAAAATTGCTACCATCATGCAACTGATCTGCATGAATGTAATATTCCAAACGATAGGAATTTCCAATAAACTCCTCCGTGTTGGTATAAGGATTTTCAACATGCAAAAAGTCTCCATTGGTATAAATATCAATCGGCAAAAAGCCCCAGGTATTTTTTTTCACCACCAAGGTTTCTTTTCTGGTTTCTTCCAGTGAAATAAAAGCTCGACTTTCTTCTTCTAAGGTCAAAAAAATCTTTTCTTTTTGCTTGCAAGCCACCAAAAACTCTTCCACTGCCTGCTGATCCAATTCCCACTTGCGCATATTGTCATACAATGCCAAAATTTTGGAATCCTCATATTTTAAAATGGTATAAAAATCACGGGAAACAAATAATTTCTTTGCTTCCAACGGATCACGAAAAGCCAATTTTTTAAAGCCCTCTAAACTACCCACCTTACCATGACTGGTCATCACAAAAGGCTTCTCAATGATCGCTGTAAAAGCGATATCGTACTCACCACCATTACTCACAATCGTAAAGGTTCCATGCTCAACGTGGCCGGGCAGCAAACCCGTACCGTCATAGGTATAATGAATATTCACCGGATTGTCATCAAAACCTGTATCTCCACAGCGCACACGAAAAGAAGAGGGATATACAAGTCCTCTGACCGTTCCCTCACCTTGGTTTTGTAATGAAAAACTACCGGAATAGATTTCTCCCTCTCCAACGCGCATAATCAGCCTTGTTTCCGGAAAAATCACCTCATGCTGGGGAAAGTGAAATTCCCCTTTCGAAAGCTCTGTAATTTTTTTCTTCAAGTCAATCACCTATTCGTCCACAAATGCAACCTACGCCCTTAAGTATACCATTATTTACTGCTTAAAATCAATGCGATAAAAACCAAATCTTTACTTCCGGTGTTTTTAATCCCATGACCATCCCCATCTTTGCAAAAAAAGACATCACCGGAGCTTGCCGGCAAAGCCACCCCATTATCCTCATACATCCCTTCACCGGACAAGATGTAATAGGTTTCAGATTCTCCATGGTGCTCATGGTGCCCCACCTCACAAAAAGGCTTTAACGTAACACTAGCAAATAAACGACCGGCACTTCCCATCTCTTCTTGACCAATCAAATGCTCCATCGAAACAAAACCTGCCCCACCAAAAGGCCGGTCTATGTTTTCTACTTTTCTCTCTTCTGCTTTTGTTTTCATCATCATTTCCTCCAAAATATATTTGAATGTGCTATTCTCCTACCACCAATTTTACCAACGCAAGGGGCTCCACAATCTTTTCATCTTTGTAAACACGCATATTGCCGCCGGAAATCTCATCAATCAAAATCACCTCGGTACCCGCACGACCAAATTCCAACTTAATATCATATAATACACAACCAAAGTTTTTCAAATCTTCTTTTATCAATCGACTAATCTTTTTTGTCTGCGCCACCAAAGACTCATATTCCTCATAGGATAATATATGCAAGGCTGCCAAAGCATCCTTTGTGATAGGCGGATCCTCGCGCAAATCATCTTTCAGAGTAATCTCCACAAAAGCATCCAAATCCTGCCCCTCTTTGGCATATTTCCCATAACGCCGCAAAAAACTACCCACCGCCTTAAAACGGCAAATCACTTCCAGACCCTCACCAAACACCGTAGCCGGCAATACTTCCATGGAATGATTCATCCAATCCGACTGTACATAATGGGTTTTTACACCATTTTTTGCCAGCAGTTCAAAATAATGGGTGGTCAACCGTAAGCCCCCCAGGCCTGCGCCATCAATGGTCAATCCCACCGTATTTGCACCCGGATCAAAAACACCATCTACGCCTGTCACATCGTCTTTAAACTTCAATAAATAGTGTCCATTTTCCAATTGATAAACATCCTTGGTTTTACCCTCATAAATACGTTGCATAAAAGCGTATCCTTCCTTTGCAGAAACTCATAATTTTATTGTCCAAAACAAGGGTAACACAGAACGGAAAATGGGTCAATGATTTCGCCTTGCTAGTTATGAATTTATGCTATATAATAATTGGACAAGGGAGGTATCCATTATGAATTTAGTTATTACCATGAGCCGTCGCTTCGGAACCGGTGCCAGCATGATTGCGCACGAGCTTTCAAAAAAACTCAATATTCCTGTTTATGACAAGGCTTATATCGAACATGAGATAGATACACAGCATTTTGATACCGAATCAGAAGCCATACGGGAACTTGCAAAAAACCCCTGCATTATTTTGGGTCGCAGTGCTTCCGACATTCTAAAAAACAAGTACAACGTATTCAACATATACATTTGTGCAGAAAAAGAAGATCGAATCAAACGCATTATGGAACTGGAATCCTTAAGTTATGCCGATGCAAAAGAAACAGTAGAAAAAACAGATGCCGAGCGTGCCGATTATTACTATACCCATACAGGCAAAGCATGGGGTGATGTAAATGACTACCATATGATTTTAGACACCTCTGAATTGGGTGTTGAAAACTGTGCCGGTATTTTGATGCAATATTTCAAAAGGTCCGGATATATTTAAAATACAATCAAAGAAAGAAGCTGACGGATTCAACATCCATTTCAGCCTCTTTTTTTATACGTATCTTCTCTTTATTCTCCCGGTTCTCCGGCTTCATCATATTCCGAATCATTGGGTGGTGCTTCCACCTCTTCTATCCCCAGTTCTTCTTCTGTTTCCGGTTCCGGCTGCCTAAATGCCACACCTTGTCGCTCAAAGCTCACCCTTGCCCATTGATTTTCATTCACTGTGATTTCGGCTGCTTCACGCCACCCTTCCAATAAATCTGTAAACTGCTCTTGACGGCGGCTTTCTACGATGTTCTCTTTTCTTTCATCGGTAGCCTCTCTATCCAAAAGACTGGTCAACACACCAATATAAAGACCATTGGCAGTTTCAATCACATCCGTTGTCTCTCCCACGGCAGACAAAGCATCCGCTGCCGCAATAAAATCCATATCAGGGCTCACAGAGTCCGCATCAAACGTCATGCTCTGCACCTCTGCCTCAAAATCATCTGCCACACTTTCCAATGCCGCCGCAACGTCTCCATCACCTGCCGCAAAAGCCGCTTTCACATCGGCCGTTAAGTCTGCCATTTCATCTTCACTCATCATCATGGAAGAACCATCTTCCGCTGCAACCATAAAAGGAACAAACACAAAATCCATGGCCTTTTGCGCTGCCTCCGTATCTGAAACCGCTTCATCCACGCCCGCACGCATGGCTACATCCATCCTTTGTTGAATGGTAAACAATTCTAAAAACGCTTCCACAATCCCTTGCTGACCGGAAATCACATCCAAATCACCTTGGGTATTCTCTGCGATAAATCTCTCCGCCGCTGCTGTAATTGCCGTCCGATCCGCATCTGTGATAGAAACATCAAAATCGCCTGCATGTTGACGCATCAAAATCATATCTTGCAAACTTTCCAAGATGGACTCTTTTACCATCACTTCATAAGGCTCATCACCCATCAGTTGCTGGCCCCACATAACATCCGGGTCCAACCCCATCATGCCGGCATAAAAGCTTTCATACTGGGCTTGATTAAAGCGAGCAAAAAAATTTGCCAGACCCAAATGAATCTCTTCCCCATCCACCGTTGAAACAACGGCATTTACATCTATATTCCGGCCACAACCGGTCATGGTTGCAAATAGCAACAATCCGGCTGCTGCCAACATCACCAATTTTTTCATTTTTTGTTTCATAATGTCCTCCTAATTAAAACGTAATCCACACTACATTATAAAGGGTTTTCTCTAAACTAACAAGAACTTTTTAAAATCTTCCAAAATACCTTTCACCAAGTCCAATACTTCATCCTCTTTTAATTTTCCTTTTTTACCGGGCTGCCGATATAAAAAATAAGGCGGTGTATCGTTTTTAAATTCCAAATTGCCCTTTTGCAACTCCAATACATCAGGGATTTTCCCCGGATCTACTTTCGCTTTTTCATACATCACAAACTTATACACATCCCCCTGTTGCTCAACGGCAGTGACATACACTGTATTTGCCAAGGCCTTAATCGCCGCAACACGCAATAATAAATACGCTTTTTTCGGAATATCACCAAAGCGATCCAGCAACTCTTCCAACATATCATCCATTTCCTCATCATTGGCAATCGTGGCAATCCGCTTATAAATATCCAGTTTTTGATAAGCATTGGCAATATAACCAGCCGGTATAAAAGCATCCATATGCAACTCAATGGTGGTGGTAAACACATCTCGCTCCACCTCGCCTTTTAGCTCTCTCACCGCTTGATTTAGCATCTTACAGTACAAATCATAACCCACTGCCGCCATATGCCCTGACTGAGCCTCTCCCAGCAGATTTCCGGCACCTCGTATCTCCAAATCACGCATAGCAATCTTAATACCGGAACCCAAGTCCGTAAATTCACGAATGGCACTTAGGCGTTTCTCTGCCACCTCTTTTAATAACTTATCCCGACGATACAGCAAAAATGCATAAGCCATTCGATTGGAACGGCCGATTCTACCACGCAATTGATACAATTGGGACAAACCAAAACGATCCGCATCATGAACAATCATCGTATTGGCATTGGAAATATCCAAGCCCGTTTCCACAATTGTCGTAGAAACCAGCACATCTATTTCACCATTGATAAAATCATACATGATGTTCTCCAAATGTCGCTCGCCCATCTGTCCATGCACATAAGAAACAACTGCATCCGGCACTAGCTTTTGAATCTTGCCTGCTACATCGGCAATATCACTCACACGATTATACACATAATAAATCTGGCCATTTCGCTTCAATTCACGTTCAATGGCATCTCGCACCATCTCTTCTTGATATTCCATCACATAAGTCTGGATAGGCATTCTATCCATAGGAGCTTCATCCAAAACACTCAAATCACGAATACCAATCAAACTCATATGGAGGGTACGAGGAATGGGTGTGGCAGTCATCGTCAACACATCTACATTTTCTTTTAATTTTTTTATTTTTTCCTTATGGCGAACCCCAAAACGCTGCTCTTCATCAATCACCAACAAACCCAAGTCTTTGTATTTTACATCTTTGGAAAGAATACGATGGGTGCCAATCACAATATCCACCAAACCCTTTTCCATATCTTCCAATGATTTTCTAATTTGCGCACCGGTTCGAAAACGGCACAACAAATCAATGCGCACGGGAAAATCTCGCATTCGTTGCATAAAGGTATTGTAATGTTGCTGTGCCAAAATCGTAGTTGGCACCAAATAAGCTACTTGTTTGTTCTCCTGCACCGCTTTAAAAGCCGCCCGAATGGCAATTTCCGTCTTACCATAACCCACATCACCGCAAATAAGCCGGTCCATGATTTTTTTACTTTCCATATCCCGCTTGGTATCCGCAATGGCATCTAACTGGTCATCGGTTTCCACAAAGGGAAACATCTCTTCAAACTCCTTTTGCCAAACCGTATCCGGTTCGTAGGCATATCCGGTCGCATCTTGGCGGTGTGCATACAAATCCACCAGGTCCTTAGCAATTTGGTGCACGGATGCCTTGACCTGACTCTTTGTTTTGATCCAACCGGCCGTACCCAATTTGTTTAATTTCGGTTTTTTAGCATCCGAACCGGCATATTTTTGAATCAAATCCAATTGGGTTGCCAAAATATAAAGCACACCTTCGGCGGCATAAGATATCTTCATATAATCCTTTGTTACCTTATCCACTTCAATTTGCTCAATGCCTTGATAGATGCCCAATCCGTGGTTTTCATGAACCACATAGTCGCCCACTTTTAAATTGGCAAAGTCTTGTATCTTTTCCCCGCTATAAGTCCGGCGTTTTTTCTTTTTACGCCGTTTCCCAAAAATATCACTCTCTGCAATCACAATGAATTTCAGCATGGGATACTCATACCCCCGGGTCACATGACCATATGTAACCAATATTTCACCGGAGCGCACTTCACGTTTTCTATCCTCACTGTAAAAACTACGCAAATCATAATCACGAAAATCCTCTGCCAAACGCTTGGCTCTGGATTTTGATGCCGACACAAGCACCACACGATACCCCTCACGCCGAAAACGTTTTAAATCCCGGGTCAACATCTCAAAGCTATTGTGATAAGGACTTACATTTCGGGCTGTAATGCTATATCTTTTTTGAATTGTAAACGCACGCAACTTGCTTTCCAAAGCTGTAAACGCAATGCCAAAAAACTGATTTAACCTACCGATTACATCCTCCGGAGACAGTACAATACCACTATGATTTGTGCTTGCTTCATACTCTGCATAAACATCAAACAGGTTTTCCAACAAACGGGCAGGCTCATCTAAAAACACACAGGTTTTTTCCCAAGAAAAATAATCCAAAAAAGAAGTTCGGCTTCCCTGCAATAACTCTGCCGCAGGATAAATCGTTACCTGTTCCAGATTTTCAATGGAACGCTGATTTTCAATCACAAAAGAACGAATCGAATCAATTTCATCTCCCCAAAACTCAATCCGAATTGGGAATTCCACCGTTAAAGGATAAATATCTACAATGCCACCACGCACGGCAAACTGCCCCGGGCTTTCCACCTGAACCACCCGTTCATAACCGATCTTCACCAATCTTTCCTGCAGTTTAACCGCATCCATGCAAGCCCCATGATCAATCATAATGATTTCTTTTTGTATTTCATCCATTGTTGGCAAACCATCCAAAAAACTGTCTACCGTGGTTAAAATCGTCATAGTCGCATCCGGTGCTTTTTCAATCCTGTTTTGAATCACTTCCAACCTTTGGGAAAACAAATACTTCCCTTTGATATCTATGTTAAAAAAAAGCAAATCTTTGGCCGGATAATAATACACATTCTCATCCAAAAAACGATATTCTTCATAAGCCGCTTTGGCCTTTTCCTCACTGGAAAAAGCGATGATTTTAAATTCAAAACCATCGCCCAACGCATACGTCATATGTGTTTTTTGGGAAGTCACACCACCAACCACCTGCACATAACCCGGCTTTTTGCCTCGATTGGCAAAAATCTCTTGGGTTACGGCCAATTCCTGTATGGGTGTCAAAAATACATCCATCTTTTTTAACTATCTTTCTTTTTTTTATTCCAAGTATTCATTGCTTTTGCAATCTCACCATCCATAATGGAAATCACCGCATCCAAAGCAGCAGAAAAACCATCCAACATCTCTTCTCGCTCCTCCTTAGAAAAATGCCCCAAAACATAATCCGACATGCGATAATGGGGCGGCTTTTCACCGATACCCATTTTTATACGAATAAACGCTTGGCTACCCAGACACTGAATCATACTTTTGATTCCATTGTGACCGCCGGCACTGCCTTTTTCCCGTATCCTGATTTGACCAAGATCAAGGCTTACATCATCATAAATCACAATCAATTTATGTTTTACATCCACCTTGTAATAGTCTACCATACTACGAACCGCTTCACCACTCACATTCATATAGGTTTGCGGTTTTGCCAAAATCACTTTGTGCCCCTCAATCACACCTTTCCCAATATAAGAACGATGCTTCCTACCACTTACATCAATTGCATAACGATCTGCCAAAATATCAATCGCATCAAAGCCCACATTGTGTCTGGTATTTTCATATTTCATACTTGGATTTCCCAATCCTACAATAATAAACACGTTTCTGATATATTCCTCATCACTTTCCTGCTTTTTTGCATCTCTAAACTGCCCCAGCAAACTTTGCCAGAACCCGCCTTGTTTACTCAATTTACCACGCCTATCCTTCCACAATCAAATATTGGTCATCCCCAAAAGCAAACACTTCTGCTGATTCCAAAACTTCCTCCGTGGTCATGCCGCTTACATCCATGCCGCTTTCTTCCAAATATTCCCGCACCTCTTCGGCCGAATCAACCACAACTGCCAAACATTCCTCTAAGAAAGCCTCCGCCTCCGCCACATTGTTGGCGACCGGTTCATCAAATAGCTGAAATTGCTTCTTCAAAAAAACCCTTAAACATTCATCGCTGAATCCACTCATGTTCTCACTCCTTTTTTTGAAATCCTTTTCCTTTATTCCCTTTCTTCTATTCCCATTTCCTTTATTCCCATTTATCTGCTAAATTCTGAATTTGACTCTCAAATTTTGCCTTATCCTTATTGGCAATCTCCTCGTTTTTATATATCACTTGCATCAAGCGCTGCCCTGCCGCCAACAAACGTTCAAAAGCATAATCCGATTTCTTCTGCAATGCTTTCTTTGGTTTTACCGGTATCCGCACTCCATCGGTCAAAACGGTATTGTTTGCCAAATCCAAGGCACCGGAGGGGAAAGGTGCCCAAGCCATACAACCAAAACGCTCCGTCACCAGTCCTGCAAACTCTTCTGTCACGGTATCTTCGCCGTGTACCACAATCACTCGTTCCAAAGGTGTTTGATAAGCCTCGATCCACTTTAATAATTCTTTTTGATCTGCATGACCGCTAATACCACGCAAACTTTCGATGCGTGCCAAAACTTCAATCTGCTCACCAAAAATCTTCACCACCTTGGCACCATCCAACAAACGCCTCCCCAAAGTTTCGCCCGCTTGATAACCAACAAATAAAATGGTAGACTCCTTGCGCCACAAATTATGTTTCAAATGATGGCGAATACGGCCGGCATCACACATACCCGAAGCGGAAATAATCACCTTGGGTCGATCAATGGTATTAATCAACTTAGAATCATCACTGGAAGTCGCTATCTGTAATCCCGGAAAGACCAAAGGATTTACACCCGCTTTCACCAAACCCAAGGCTTCTTCATCAAAACAATCCCGCATATTCATAGAAAATACTTTCGTTGCCTCAATCGCCAAAGGACTGTCCAAATACACCTCAAAATCACGATATTCCTGCAATAGATTCTGCTCTTTGATTTCACGAATAAAATACAAAAGCTCTTGGGTGCGCCCTACCGCAAAAGATGGAATCACAACATTGCCGCCCTTTTGAAAGGTCTCACGTAAAACACGGGTAAAATCTGCCACATAGTCAATTTTTTCATCTGAATGAACCCGATTTCCATATGTGGATTCAATCACAACATAGTCTGCACTATGAACAAAAGAGGGATCCTTAATAATCGGTTGATCAATGTTACCTATATCACCGGAAAACACAATTTTTTTAGAGCTTTCTCCCTCTGTAATCCACACTTCGATGCAAGAAGAACCCAACAGATGCCCCACATCCGTAAAACGAATCTCAACGCCGTCACAAAGGCGAATTCGCTCGCCATAATTACAGGGCGAAAGCAATTCAATGGCTGCCAAAGCATCTTCCATCACATACATCGGTTCAAACGCAGGCAAACCTGCCCGCTTGCCCTTGCGATTGCGCCATTCTGCCTCAAACTCTTGGATATGCGCACTATCCCGTAACATAATGTTACACAGATCCGCCGTTGCATAGGTCGTAAAAATCGAACCTTTAAAACCATTTTTCACAATCAAAGGTAATTTCCCGGAATGATCAATGTGTGCATGTGTCAGCAAAACATAATCAATCTCACACTCCGAAATCGGTAAGGGTGGATTTTCGTAAAGGTCACGCCCCTGTTCCATACCACAGTCTACCAAAATACGTTTTCCCGCCGCTTCCAGAAAATGGCAACTTCCGGTCACTTCGTGAGCCGCACCAATCACTGTTAACTTCATAAGCTTCACCATCCCTTTTCTTTTATTGTACCACTTTTTTTGAAAAAATCAAAGCAAAAGGTGCCGCATTGCGACACCTTCTATTTTAAACGCTTAATGTTTTATTTTTTGAAAAAATCCGGAATCTTAATGTCTAATTCCTTTTTCGCACCTGTATTTGCCGGACGCGGTTGCAAAGTAGGGATACTACTACTCGTATTTCTAGGTGCAGGTGTCGGTTGCTCCAAACCACTTAGATTTGGACGTTCCAAGGTTGGCCTGGCTACTTTATCCGCACCGGATGGTAAAATAGAACCTACACGTTGACCACCCTCCAATCTATCCCGCAACTTCGACGCCGTATTATGATTTCCGACATTGTGTAAACCGGTCGCAATCACAGTGATGATAGCCTCATCAGACTTGCTATCCTCGTACATCGCTCCAAAGATAATATTTGCATTTTCTCCGGCCAACTCCTGTACATAATTTGCCGCATCCGAAGCATCCATCAAGGTAATGTCTCCGGAGATATTAATAATCACATGGGATGCGCCTTGAATGGTTGTCTCCAACAACGGACTGGCTACGGCTTGCTTCACAGCCTCAATGGCCTTGTCATCGCCCCGGCCCTGCCCGATACCAATGTGGGCAATTCCCTTATCTTTCATCACCGTTTGAATATCCGCAAAGTCAAGATTAATCAACGACGGCACATTAATCAAATCGGTAATCCCTTGAATACCTTGCTGCAACACTTCATCGGCCTTTTTCAAAGCGTCAGGCATGGTTGTACGGCGATCCACAATCTCCAATAAACGATCGTTGGGTATCACAATCAAAGTATCGACATTTTCTTTCAACTTATCAATACCACCTACTGCATTGGACATGCGCGTCCGGGATTCAAAACGGAACGGTTTTGTCACAACACCAACCGTCAACGCACCCATATCTTTTGCAATCTTTGCAATCACCGGCGTTGCTCCGGTTCCGGTTCCGCCACCCATACCACAGGTAACAAAAACCATATCTGCACCTTTGATGGCCGCAGATATCTCTTCTGCACTTTCTTCCGCCGCTTTCTCGCCAACGTCAGGCTGCGCACCGGCACCAAGACCTTTGGTCAACTTTTCACCAATCTGCATCAAAGTGGGTGCTTTACACAACTGAAGTGCTTGCTTATCTGTATTAATCGCAATGAACTCAACACCGGCAATCTGATCTTCAATCATACGATTGACAGCGTTGTTTCCACCTCCACCAACTCCAATCACTACTATTTTTGCGGCCGCTTCTGATTCGTTTGTTTTGATTTCTAACAAGGGTCGTTCCTCCTTCGGTAAACTTATTAATTATTTTTCCCCAAAATATATTAACTAATCCATAAAAATCAGCGTTAGATACATAAGTTCATAAGTATATAATAAAGTTTTTCAGACAAATAAGCAATAGCTTTTTGATGTTTTTACGCTTTTATTGTCAATTGCCGCTCGGCACAAAGCGTATCAAGGCATCTGAATGTTCATATCTCTCTAAATGTAACGTGCCACTTTGCTCCGGATACCGTTCTTCCAATTCTGCAAAGATAGGCGGAATCTGGGCTACTCTATCCCGAAAACCTCGATTTCCCAACAAAACCCTTCGCTCCCCAAAATACAACGTTATGCTATCCTCCACAACCACAAAACGATCCGGCTGTAAAGTTAGCTCATTTAACATAGAAACCGTTTCCCGGATGCTGTTAAAAATACTTTCATCCTCCACAAGCAGCATTTCTCCCAGTTTTATCTCTTCCGTATCTATATCCAAACCCTCTATATATAGAATGTCCGGAATTGGTTCTTCTGTCACTATGGACGCGATTCCGTTTCGATCAAAGTACAACCAATAGTAACGATAGAACACATAACCATACACAGGCTTTTCTACCACCTGCAATTCAACCTGCCATGGTGATTGCAATCGCACTGTGACCCGCTCGACTGCCGGCGGCAAATCTGTTTGCCGATTGTGGTAACGCAAAAAAATATAAAGAGAATTGATACTTAAATTATCTTGGTTGATCCATCTTAACACATCAGCATCACTAGAATGTACCGTACCCACCACGGATATTTCTCGGGTTTGAAAGATTAATAGCAATGCAAAAAAAACAATTGCAACGGACATAATCACAATCAACATATTCAAGGCCGTCCGCTTGGCTTTCGGTGACATTTTAGATTTACGTTGTCGCTTACCCATAGATATTTTCCCGGGTTACAAGCTCTTTGAATTTATCACCACGTTCCTCATAATTTTGGAACATACCCCAACTGGCACATGCCGGTGAAAGCAAAACAGCATCTCCGGGCACCGCATATTCCATGCCGGCTTTCACGGCCTCTTCAAAGGTGTCTTTCATCACAATATCATAAAACCCTAATTTTTTCGCCGTTTCGGCAATCTTATCTTTTGTCTCACCTACCAAAATCAACTTTTTCACCTTACCATCAAAGGCTTGTATCCATCCATCATAATTTGCATCTTTATCATAGCCACCGCCAATTAATACCGTCGGACGGATCATCGCTTGTATCGCTTTTATCGCCGCATCCGGATTGGTTCCTTTGGAATCGTTGTAATAAAAAACATTATTTTTCTGTGTTACAAATTCAATGCGGTGCGCCACCCCACCAAATGCCAGCACTTCTTGGCGAATCACCCGTTCCGGCACACCATAGGCCACCGCCATAGCAATTGCCGCCATTACATTTTCCAGATTGTGAATGCCCAGTACCTTTAACTGATTTGCCTCACACAATATCTTCGGCTGATCCAAATGACAGACAATCTTTCCCTCTTTGAGATAAACACCCTTTACCATCTCTTGTGTGCTAAAGAAAATCACTTGTGCCTTAGCCCTTGATGCAAAATTTTTGCTGTTCTCATTGTCATAATTAAGCACACAAACGTCTTCTTCTTCCTGATTTTGCGCAATTCTCTCTTTTGCCGCAATGTACGCTTCCATGGTATGATGCCGATCCAAATGATCCGGTGTAATATTTAAAATCGCAGCAATTTTGGGTCTGAACCGATGGATTGTCTCCAGTTGAAAACTACTGGTTTCCGCCACAATAATTGTATCTTTATTCGTTTCTAAAGCAATATCTGTATAAGGTTTTCCAATATTTCCTACCACATACGTATTCGCCTGATGGGCTTTCATAATCTCTCCCAACAAAGCCGTGGTTGTGGTTTTCCCGTTGGTACCGGTGATTGCCAATACATCACCTTGCCCCAACACATAAGCCAATTCTATCTCACCCCAGATTGGCAGTTGATTGGCACAAAACAAAGCTACCTGCGGAATATCCAAAGGTACACCCGGACTCATAATCACCAAGTCCAAGGTTTGCACCAAGCCTTGATGCAACTCGCCCAACAACACCTGCACATTACCACACAAACCCACGCCAATGGTCGCCACCAAAATGCCTTGATCTATTTCCTCATTTTCATCATAAATAACAACATCGGCTCCTACTTGCAACAGCAAACGAGCAGCAGCAACACCACTCAATCCGGTACCGTAAACCAAAACCTTTTTCCCTTTTAATATCACCTAAACCACCCCCATAAATGCAACCATACATAAGAATAGGGTAATAATTGTAAAAACAGCTACCACTCTTGTTTCTGACCAACCCATCAATTCAAAATGATGATGAATGGGTGCCATTTTAAAGAAACGCTTGCCACCGGTTTTTTTAAAATATACTACTTGTATCATGACCGATGCTACTTCTATGACATAAATCAAGCCAATGATAATCACAAACAAAGGCATATCCATCACATAAGCCGTACCAATGACAAAACCACCCAATGCCAAGGAACCTGTATCCCCCATAAATATTTTCGCCGGATATACATTAAACACCAAAAAACCCAACAACGCTCCAATCATCGCAGCGGTAAAGGGTGCTACCCCTTGCCCCAAAAGAATGGATACAACTGTGAAAAAAGCGGCCACCACCACCGTTACACTGGATGCCAAACCATCTAATCCATCTGTAAAATTTGTACCATTTACCGTACCAATGACAGCAACAAACAGTAACACATAAGCAAACCAGCCCAATTCTATCGCACGGCCGCCGCCAAAGGGAATCAGCAAATGCATAGAAATATGCTCACTGTATGTAATAAAAACTGCAAACACAGCCGTAATCAATATCTGCAAAATCATTTTTTGCCCACTCTTTAGGCCATCCGGGTGCTTTTTCACCACCTTTAAATAATCATCTAAAAACCCAATGATACCAAAACCTACCGTCAAAATCAACACGGGTAGAATTTGAGGAAAATTGGGAATATAAAATACACTGGTCAAAACAAGGGCTGCTATGATAATAATACCACCCATTGTAGGCGTACCGACTTTTTGCAAATGTGAAGCAACTCCGTCGCTGCGCTCTGTTTGTCTCATTTTCATTTTTCGCAAAAATTTAATCACCGGCATACCTATGATTAAAGTAAGCACAAAAGCCACTAAAATCGGCAAAAAAACATTGATATTCATTAATGTATCTCTCCTTCATCGGATATTTGTGGAATATTCAGGTGGGGAAAAATTTCTGACATAATCCGATAAGATAATTGGCGCACATATTCACCATTTGCCTGATCTGCCACATTTGGCTCGTCAATCACTACATAAATCAAAACTTCCGGATTATGCAAGGGTGCATAACCAATAAAAGAAGTCAGATGATTGCCCTGATCCCGGGGCAGTTTTTCGGCAGTTCCTGTTTTGCCACCCACTTCATAACCGGGCACATCCGCAGTCACACCCGTTCCACTTACCATGGTCGCCCGCAAATAGTCCGCCAACATTTCTAGTGTAGCATCCGAAATAGTTCTACGCAACAATACCGGAGGTCTTGCTTCTATCACACGCCCACTTTCATCTTGTATCTGACGAACCACTCTGGGAACAAACAGATTTCCGCCATTGATTAAAGAAGAAAATGCCGCCCCCATTTGTATCATTGTCACATTAAAATTTTGCCCAAATGCATTCGTCGCCAAATCAGTAATCATCATATCTGCAAAGTGATAAATCAAACCTGCCGTATCCGGCTCACCCAGCAAATCAATACCGGTAAATTGTCCAAAACCAAATATGGTTTGATAACGGGTAAAATCTTCAAATCCAATTTCCATCCCCATTTGCATCGTTGCTACATTGCAAGATTGTGCAATCATATCTGACATGGTCACAACACCATGCCCTGTACGCAACCAACATTGAATATCAAAATCACCCACCGTTAAAACGCCGCCGCAATAAAAAACAGCATCTTCATGCAAGGCCCCTGTTTCAAGCCCGGCCGCTATGGTAAACGGTTTAACGGTAGAACCTGGTTCAAATGTATCTACCACTACAAAATTTCGCCACAACGCATTTAACACATCCAACTGTGCCTCATTTGACATAACCGCCAATTCCTCTTCGGTATAAAAAGCAGACAAATCCCGAGGATTATTCAAATCAAAGGTAGGATAGGAGCTCATGGCCAAAATATCACCATTACGAGGATCCACCACCAAAACAGCAGTGTTCTTGCTGCCCGGCTCACCCATACGATAGCCATTGGCATGGGTTTCATTGAACTCACGCACATGCCTGTCTACAATACTTTGCACCGTCAAATCAATGGTCGAAACCACCGTATGACCATTCAATGGTGCTTGCATGGTTCTCTCCAAAGAAGAATCCGTTGCGAAAAAGCCATATTCACGCCCGTCTGTCCCATTTAAAATATCATTATAATATTGTTCGATGCCCATAACACCTAAATTACCGTCCACGGTAAAACCAATCAGCTCCGCAGCCAAAGCACCATATGGATAGATTCTAAGAAATCCCTCTTCTAACCAAACACCACGAACCAAATATTCCGTATCCTCTTCTTCCAAAAAACGGTTAAACTCCCTTGCCATCTCAAAACTAACACGATGGGCCAGAATTTCATAGCGGCTATTTGGTCTATCTGCAATTATCTGCCTAACATGGTTTTCATTTATGCCAAAAATATCCGCCAATACTTGCACGGTTGGCTCTACAAACTGTTCTCTGGATGTCATAACATATACATCCAAAATCACATTATAAACACGCTCATTGGTTGCCAAAGTAATCCCGTTGCGATCTACAATATCACCACGCCGAAAAGGAATGATGCGACTGCCAAAAGCCTGTTGGTCTAAGACCGCCCGTGTAAAATCACTACCCCTTGTTGCATTGATATATGTAACGCGTCCAATTAATACAACAAAAGCCAGTATTGTCAATACAAAGATTAACACTAGCTTTTTTTGCATTCTCGGAGAAAACTTTTGTTTTCTGACACGTATCCTTCTACCTCTTGCCATACTTCACATCCTTTGGCTTTTTTATTTTCCCATGCTCACTCTAATACATAAATGGATTGGGGCAACACACCTGTCTGTGGAATTTTATTATGTATCATCACATAACATTCATTTGGATTTTGATACTCAATAACCTGTACCATACGAATGGGAATCAAACCCATCTCTCCAACTGCATGTGCACGCACGACCTCCATATTCACGGAACGAATGATAGAATGATATGTGGCATTGTTATGCTCTGTCATTTCTGCCAGCTGATTGCGCAAGCCGGCAACCACATCTGCCTGGTTCCCATTGCTTACATGAAGTTGCAAATAAAGCACGCAAACCGCCACCGCAATCACCGAAATCGCCAGGATGTAACAGGCATAACCAACACTGATATTTTGCGCCCGCCGCCTATTTTGTTTGATTTGCGGGTCCAACTTTACTTTAGGCTTTTGTCTAACCTCCGGCTCCGGCTCCGGTACCGCAGGCTCCGGGTGATAATCTGGCAATGGCACGGTAGCACCATAAATATAATCATTTTGATATACTACCTGCTGCCGCTTATAGCGGTGTCTGTCTTGTCGCATTGCTTTTGCCATAATATCACCCCTTCCTGTTTGTGTCACCGAGCTCTCCCCTTCTCGATGACCCTTTATCTTCTATACTCCTGCCCTTTTTTACATCCTTTCAAAAATCCTAAGCTTCGCACTTTTTGCCCGGCTGTTTTCTGCTATTTCAGTCACACTTGGCAAAATCGGTTTTCTTGTAACAACCTTTCCTTTTGCCACATTTCCACAAACACATACAGGGAAATTTGACGGACAAATGCATGGATTCTCCTCCTTTTTGAAAGCACTTTTCACTATCTTATCCTCTAAGGAATGAAATGTAATCACACATATTCTTCCTCCGGGAGTAAGCAAATCAATCATATCATCCAAGGTGTTTCTTAGTACTTCCAATTCTTTGTTCAGCTCAATCCGAACGGCTTGAAATGTTCGTTTTGATGGATGACCCGCTGTTTTTTGAAACTTCATAGGAATCGCTTTTTTAATAATCGCATTTAATTGTTCGGTGGTTGCAATTTCTCCCCTTGCCCGATCCCGAACGATATGTTTTGCTATATTCTGTGCGAATCTATCTTCTCCATAGTCACGAATCACACGAAAAATCTCTTTTTCGCTATATTGATTTATAATATCTTTTGCTGTTGTAACTTGCCTTTGATCCATCCGCATATCCAACGGTGCATCGAAGCGATATGAAAATCCTCTTTCAGAAGTGTCCAATTGATGAGAGGAAACACCCAAATCTAAAACGATACCATCAACCTGATTGATTTCTAATCCGGTTACTATATTCTTTATGTCACAATAATTGCTTCTCACAATCGTGACCATATCTCCAAAAATCCGCAAACGCTCTGTTGCCGCTTGTATGGCTGATTCATCTTGGTCTATACCAATCAATTTACCTTGCTGCAAATGTGTACACAGCTGATAGGCATGGCCACCGCCACCCAAGGTAGCATCTACATAAACACCGGCCGGCCGAATGGCCAAACCATCTATCACTTCTTGCAAAAGCACTGATTTGTGTGCGAATGCCATATGTTCCTCCCATGCGCTTCAATATGACTCTTTCCCTTTTTCAAAAACGGATATCAAGGGTAGCCATATGCTCCATAATCGCATCCAAATCCTCTTCCTGAATCATATTGCGTTCATCCCAAAGACTTTTTGCCCAAAGCTCCACCTTATCTTGAACACCAACCAAAACAATTTCTTTATCCAGTCCGGCATGTCCACGCAAGGCTGGCGAAACAAGCACTCTTCCTTGTTTATCAAAGCTCCCCTCCATTGCACTGCCTAAAAAGAAACGCTTAAACTGTCTAGTACCTTTATCTGTCTGTGGCAACTTTTCAAGTTGTGCAACAAACTTGTTCCATTCTATTTGAGAATACATAAAGAGATTACCATCCATACCTCTGCAAATTACGTAACTTTCACCTAACTCAGTTCGTAACTTTGCAGGGACGATAAGCCGACCCTTTTCATCAATATTGTGATGATATTCTCCCAATAACATAATGAACCCCTCTTTGCCTTTTGAAGATGTGGTTTTGTGCTCCCCACTTTCCTCCACTTATCTCCATTTTTCGCCACTTGCATTCATTCTACTACCCAATTTCTTGATTTTCAAGTACAAACTGCTTTTTTAGCCTACTTTTAAGATAATTTGGCATTTTTCACAGAACAGTCGTTCCTTTATTACTGATTCTTTGCAAAAAGAAACTGCTTCACAAAATTACGTGAAACAGTTTCCTTGTTTTTTTCTCATGATTTTATTTTCTACTCTTGCAGTGTATTCAGATAATCTGTAATGCCATCAAAATCCACCTCAGCCACTGCCCTCGGTTGATTTCTTGCATGGCTATCTATTACTGAAAAACCAATCCAACCAACCAAAGCCAAAGCCAATACCCCTACCACACACCTTCTTACTAGTGTTTTGATACGCTCTTTTCGCATAATCTGCTTACGATTGGCCTTTTGTTCTTTGTAATCGTCCACCTTCTTCTGACTCATAATTCTCTCCTTTTAATTTTATCTGTCGCGACACACCTAAGGCAATGCCTATCTGTGCCAACAAAAACATAACCGACGTTCCGCCAAAACTAATAAATGGCAACGTAATACCGGTAGTTGGAATCATATTGGTTACAACTGCAATATTTAAAACAACCTGCACTGCAATCTGGATAAAAATACCAATCACCAATAAAGAACCAAACAAATCCGGTGCGTTTTGTGCAATAAACATCAAACGATATAATAACATCGCAAACAATAACAAAATAATAATGACTCCAAAAACACCCAACTCCTCACTAATCACCGCTATAATCATATCGTTGTGTGCCTCCGGGATTACGCCTAGCTTTTGCGTACTATTTCCCAGACCTCTTCCAAAAAAACCACCGGAACCTATGGCGTACAAACCTTGCAATACTTGAAAACCGCCTGTTTCAACATGTCCTTCCGGATCCAACCAAGAGATGATGCGCCACATCCGAAAGTCTGTACTGGTTGTAATTCTGGCACTTATGATACGAAGTCCAATCCATGTTGCAATCGCACCCAAAGCTGTAAAAAAAACAAATAACTTATAACGTGGGTGCATCACAAAATACAAACCCACCGCAATGGCCATAACCACAATCGCCGTACTCAAATGGTCTGTTAATTCCAACACCAAAAAACCTGCTAAACCACCAATTCCCAAAATCTGCAAACCACCCCAAAATGTATATGCTTTCTTTCCAAGTTTACACAATCGGTGAGACAAAAATATAATCACGGCAATCTTTGTAACCTCAGAAGGCTGAATGGTTCGTTCTACAATCGGAAGCATCAACCAACGCCTCGCACCATTTATCTCTACACCCAGCGGTGTTAACACCAAAAACAACATCACAATGGATAGAATGAAAATCAGCAACGCAAAATGTTTATACAGGCGATAATTGATACGAGAAATCACCAACATACCAACAATACCCAAAACACTAATCAACCCTTGGTTCATAAAAAAATGCAAATCATTGCCAAACTCCCGCTGCGCACTATAAGCACTGGCACTATAAAGCATCACCAAACCAAAGCTAACCAAAAAAACCACAATAATAAACAAATTGTAATCAAAATAGCGTTCTTGTTTTAAGCTAATCTGCTTTTTTTTCTTTATATCCTGTTCTTTTTCTTCCGAAACATACTGCTTTGGTAATACACTTCCTTCCATCCTGTTCCCCTTATTATTCTTCCCCAAGAATATATAACATCAAAACTGCTACCGAAGCACTTTATTTGGGTGAATCGGCTTGCCATTTGCAAAAAAACGTTCATACCAAACCAAGAAAATATAAATGGTCCAAATTTTCCGGCTATTGTCGGTTTTTTCATTTTTATGTTTCCCTGTCTTATGATCCTCCAACAACTGTACCAACTTTTCAGAATGGAAAAATTTCTGCGCTGAATCAGAAGTAAAACTTTCTTTCACCATTTTATAATATTTATCCTCCCGCAACCAAACACGTGTGGGAATGGGAAAACCAAGTTTTTTCTTCTGAGCTGTTTTTTCCGGAATCATTCGATTGGCGGCCGCCCGCAATGCAACTTTGGTGCGTGGTGGCTGCACCTTATATGCCAAAGGCAAGGTCAATGCCAAATCTAGTACTTTCTTATCCAAGAAAGGGACACGAACCTCCAATGAATTTGCCATGCCCATCTTATCCCCTTTCATAAGGATATCATGAACCATCCAGAGATGCAAATCAACATACTGCATCTTGGTCACATCATCTTTTTCTTTTACCCTGTCATACAGTGGTTTTGTCACTTTCTGAATCCCCGGCTCTTGCGGGTTTTTCAAAATTTTACTTGCTTCTTTTTCCGTAAAAATATTTGTAGCATTGGCAAAATAACGCTCTTCTAAGGTTTTACCATGACGCATCAAATAACCACGTCCTTTCATTCCCCTAGGCAAACAATTCTCAGCGAATTTACCCATAACACGGCGCAAACCAAAAGGAATTTTATTGAAACCGGTATGTTCCAAAGGCTCACAATAAATATTATAACCACCAAACAGTTCATCCGATCCTTCCCCGGAAAGAACTACCTTCACCTTTTTTGCCGCCGCTTCACTTAAAAAATACAAGGCAATCGCCGATGGATCTGCAACCGGCTCATCCATGTAATACATAATATCTGACAAATTTTCCCAATATTCATCCGGGGTAATCACTTTTGCATCATTTTTTATATGGATCCGGGCTGCAAATTCCTTGGCCTCATTTATCTCACTATAAACACCTTTCTCAAAACCTACCGTAAAGGTTCTATCCACCTCACCCAAAAGAGTCAAATAAGACGAGTCCACACCACTGGACAAATAAGATGCGACTTCCACATCTGCACTCTTATGCTTTTCTACGGATTCTTTCAACACAGCTTCTATTTCATCCACCACTTCATCAAAAGACTTGGTGCAATCACCTGTAAAGTTAGGCTCAAAATAACGAACTGTATTTAAACTCGACCCTTGGTAAATAAAATAATGTCCTGGCTGCAAACAAAAAACACCTTTGAAAAACGTTTCGTTTGTAGGCACAAATTGAAAAGACAAATAATTCCCCAACGCATTTTCATTAAATACCTGATCAAAATGCGGATGCTCTAAAAAAGACTTGATTTCTGATCCAAACAAAAAGGAATCCTGCATAGAAGCATAATAAAAAGGTTTGACACCAAATATATCCCTTGCCCCAAACAGTTTTTTCTCTAACGTATCCCAAATCACAAAGGCATACATACCACGCAAGCGATCCAGCACTTTTTCTCCCCACTCTTCATAACCATGAAGCACCGTTTCCGAATCACTTTTAGAAACAAACACATGACCAGCAGCAATCAATTCTTCCCGCAATTCTTGGTAATTATAAATCTCACCATTAAAAGTCAAAATCTTTGTGCGGTCCTCATTGTATAAAGGTTGATCTCCCTCACTGGTCAAATCAATAATACTGAGACGACGAAAACCCAAAGCAAGGTCTTCATCCATGTATGCACCTGCACTATCCGGCCCACGATGCACAATCGTATCCATCATAGAGTTTAACACAGTTTCTTTATTTTCCAATTTTCCTACAAAACCAACAAATCCACACATCATCTTCTCCTTTATGCAAGCTAAATGTCTCATGTTCAAAATAGTAAAAGCAGCTTTATGCGAATGCACACGCTGCCTCTAAATGAAAATCGGGGTAACAGGATTCGAACCTGCGACCTCACGGCCCCCAGCCGTGCACTCTAGCCAAACTGAGCCATACCCCGTTGACTTATGAAATCTCTAGCCTAAACAGGCTAGAGATTTGATGGAACCTTATTTTTACCAAAATCTTACAAATTCCCACACTCGAACAGGGAATATACCAACCGGAATACCGTCCATCTGTGCTTCAATCATCATACCACCGCCGGCGTAAATACCTACATGCCCCGGTGTCCATGCAATATCGCCCGGCATCTGCTGCCCCATGGGAACAGGACGTCCTGCCGCCAATTGTGCTTCGCTGTTTCTCGGAATAGAAATACCTACCTGAGCATGTGCCCACATGGTCAGACCGGAACAGTCAAAACCTGCCATCGTTTGACCACCCCATTCATAAGGAACTCCAATGGCAGTTCTCGCAATTGCCACAATCATCTCACCGGTATTGGCATTACCACCCGGATTCATCGGCGGTAACGGTGGAGGTGGTGCCGGACTAGGTACTTCCGGTACATTCTGCGTCACATCATTATTATTTGCTGCTTCTGCTGCTGCCGCCAATGCTGCCTCTTCTGCTGCCGCCGCCTCTGCTGCCAAACGTATCTCTTCTTGTCGCCTTGCCTCGGCAATACGAGCTGCCTCTGCAATCTGGACATCTAAATTTTCAATTTCAGTGCTTCTTGTTGTAATAATATAATTTAACGTATCTACATGTTCTTTGTACTCGTCATGCTTCTCATGCAAAGTCGCCATATTTTCTTCTAAGCTGGTGTTCAATTCCTCAATGTGATTCACCATTTCCACAAACTGGAGCAACATATCCCGATCATGCTGATGCACCCTTTGTACATACTCTGCCGTATTCACCATCTCGGCAAAACTATCTGCGGAAAGTATCCGCTCAATGGCAGAAGCACTACCATTTTCATACATATATCGAATACGAAGCATCATCAAATCACGCTGTTCTTCCCGATCCTCTTCAGCCGCTTCTAAATCTTTCTCAGTCTGAATGATTTGCTCCCCTGTTTCAATCAACTGGGTACTTAACCTACTCATATCCGTCATCAAAGTGACAAGTTCTTCTTGGAGCTGATTCACCTCTCCTTGGGCTGCATCCCTTTGCTCCTGTAACGTCGGATCTGCCAAAACAGGCAGTGCAATCAAAGACCAGGTTAAAGCTGTAGCTAAAAAAACGCTAAGAGCTCTTTTTATCTTCATAATCTCCACCTTTCATAAATAGTTTCGAAGCAATACATAACAAACATTATACATGACATTAAAAATAATTGCAACAGCTATTCCTTTTCAATCTTGCTATGCTGCATCAAGACAAACAAAGATGCGGCCAAAAATGTACCAAGCACCACCCCGACACTGATCCGTATTCCATCCGCAAAAAGCCATCTCAATCCTTGGGTATAAGTCATAATAACTGCCAATAAATTAATCACAATATGAAACAACACGGGTGCTTTTATTGTTCCGAATTTTACATATACATAAGCCAAAAACAAACCCATCACAAAAGCATACATAAAACTCAAATTGCCGCCGTTGCCATGGGCGAACGCAAAAAACAAGGTTGACCACCCGCAAGCACCCAAGAAACCATAACGCTCTTGATAACGTTTAAAAAGCAAACCACGGAAAACAAGCTCTTCTACAATCGGAATCACCAAGCCTAAGCCCAATAATTGCAACCACAACGGCGTTGATAGCAGATACGAAGCATTTTGACTTTCCGCAAATGCCGGAAAAGCTTGCCCAAGCAAAATCAAAATCACATTTAAAACAAGGGAGGAAACAAGCGCAAACCCAACAATCAAAGCATAATATTTCGCCTTTCCTCCATTTTTTACTTTTACATCACTTTCCCTTTTTATTTTTCTATCTTTACGAAAGGCAAAAAATGCGTAAAAGAACGTAAAAACCGCTCCCAAAACTCGCATAAGAAGCCCATACCGCTGTTGCACATACAAGCCAATTTGCAGCAGATAACGCATCAATTCTTCCTGAAATAAAGCAACTGTTGTCTGCGCCTCTTCCATTTGGCTCATAATCTCCGGCAACCACATCACCAGCACAGCCGTTGTCACAACAAACTGAGCCACCCAATGAAATACAAAAAACAACAACAAAGGCAGCAACGTTCGCCATATACTATAACCCGGTGCGTCTTTCAACATTCTCTTCCCTTTCTGCAAACCATTTTTTCAGAGATGCCGCATTCCCTTTCACAAAACCTTGGATCATCTTCTCACTTCCGCCACCACGACCTGAAAACAACCCACTTAGCTCTTTCTCCAAAGGTCTCACGTCTATATGTCTGCTACCGATAAAATAACGGTATCCCTCCTGTGGATTATTTCCACCACATCCACGAAAAAATACTGCACACAATTCTTTTCCACTTTCCAAAACCAGATTCATCAAATATCTGGGGGATTCTCCTTGCAAATCCGCCTCAAACAAACAAATCCGTTCTTGATCTACAGGCAAAGTCGCCACTTTATAAGCAAACAACTTTTGCTCCAATGCAACATATTTTTGCCTTTCCAAAATCACTTCTCCTTGCAAAGTCTCCACTGCCGTTACAATTTCTCCCTCTTGTGCTGAAAGCAACACCGAAAGAGATTTGGCAAGGGCTTCTTTCCTTGCATAATCTGCCAATGCACGAAAACCACACAACATCGTAATCCGTACACCGCCTTTATAACGTATTACAGAAGTCAATTTAATCAAGCCAATTTCACCCGTTTTTTTCACATGAGGTGCACAGCAAGCACAATCATCTACGCCGGGAATCGTAATAATCCGCACCGCTTCTTTTAATTCCATTTTACTACGAAAGACAAGGGCATCCAATTCCTTTTTGCTAGGCCAATTCTCTATCAAATCCAAATTTTGAACCAACACTTCATTGGCACGCCACTCAACTTCTTTTAACTGTTCCTGGCTGATTTCACCATTAAAATCTAAAGTACTATTTTCACTACCCAAGTGAAAGCCCACATTATCATAATCAAAGATACGGTGAATCAAACCGGAAACAATGTGCTCCGCCGAATGCTGTTGCATCTTCATAAAACGTTCTTGCCAATCCAGCACGCCTGTAATCTCTTCCCCCACCGGCAACGGTGCTTGCGTCAAGTGATAAATCACACCCTCGCGCTCATAAACATCAAGCAGCAAAATGTCTTTTAACGTCCCGCCATCACTATACTGGCCGCCGCTTTCCGGAAAAAAAGCCGTACGATCCAACACCACCTCATAATGACCAAATGTTTCATCCGGGCCAATACGCTGACAAGAAATTACCTTTGCCTTAAACTCTCTCATATAACTATCTTGATAATAGAGTTTCACCGTCGTCATCTATCTTTACATCCTTTCAGGAGCCTCAAAACCAAGAATCCAAATCGCTTGCTCCAAAATCTCTTTCACAAGCAATAACAATGCAATATAACCCTCTTTCTTACGTTCATCTTCTTCTGCCAGAATCTTGGTCTCATGATAAAACTTATTTAAAGCATTGGCCAAATCATAGATATAAGCGCAAATCTTATGGGGTGCCAAATCTTCATAGGCATCCTGAATCATCTCCGGAAAATGAACCACTTCAAGCATCAAGGCTTTCTCATGCTCCGTTGTTGCAAAACCAAAAGCCAAACCCTCCAAGGATTTTTCTGTTTTTACAAAACGATTTAAAATAGATTTGATGCGCACAATGGTATATAGTATATATGGCCCCGTATTACCCTCAAAAGAAGCAAAACGCTCCACATCAAACACATAATCTTTTGAAGCCTGATTGGATAAATCTCCGTATTTTACCGCCGCCAAACCAATCATCTTTGCCGTTGCCAACGCCGCCTCTTCCGTCACGGTGCGATTATCTTTAATTTTTATCAACATCTCGTCATTAATCTCGTGGATTAGATTTTCCAAACGCATCACCCCACCCGCACGGGTTTGAAAGGGTTTTCCGTCTGTTCCGTTCATGGTACCAAAGCCCAAGAAGTCAAGCCTTGTTGCCTCAGGCACAATGCCTGCCTTTTTTGCACAACGAAACACTTGAGTAAAATGCAATCCTTGCCGCTTGTCTACCACATAAATCACTTGTGCCGGGCTATACTTTCGTTCACGCTCTATCAACGTTGCCAAATCCGTCGTGCTATAAAGTGCCGCCCCATCTGATTTTAGAATCATACAAGGAGGAATCTCTTTTTTATCTCCCTCCTGTGCCACATCCACCACCAAAGCACCCTCATCTAAGTGCGCATAACCCTTTTCTTTTAGCATCTCCACCATATCCGGAATATACTTTTGAACGTCCGCTTCGCCTTTCCACAAATCAAATTCCACATTTAAGTCTTGATAATTTTTCTTTAAATCAGCAACAGACACATCCATAATGTGCCTCCAAATCGCAAAATATCCTTTGTGCCCGCTTTGCAGCAAATATGTTTTTTCTAATGCGTTCTCCCGAAAGGCTTCGTTTTCCTTGGCAAAAGCACTGGCTGTCGGATAAATCTCTTCTAGTTCAGCAATGGTAAAGGGCGATTCTGCCGGATATACGCCATCAAAATCCTCATCAAAATAAGGCAGATTGGGTTGACGTCGTTCCAACTCCGCAATAATCAAACCCATCTGGTAACCCCAATCACCCAAATGAATATCACCAATCACTTGATTACCTTTAAAACGCATCAAGCGTTTCACACTCTCACCAATAATTGCCGCACGCAAATGCCCTACATGCAACGGCTTAGCCACATTTGGTCCGCCATAATCCACCACAATGGTTTTTGGCACTTCTTCTTGACGCACCCCTAGTTTTTCACAAACATACATCTCTTTTAAATGTGTGCATAAAACACTGCCTGTCACTTTCAAATTAATAAATCCCGGATGCACCGCTTCCTTTTGTTCAAACATATCACAATCAACCAAACAGGCCAACACATCATTTGCAACCAAAATCGGTGCTTTCTTATAAGCCTTGGCTGCCGCCATTGCACCATTACACTGGTATTCACAAAGATCAGGGCGGTTCGAACGGGTAACCCTGCCATAAGATTTATCGTAGCCGGCTTGTTCAAAGGCTTGCTCCAACCGGATGGTAATCTGTTGTAAAAGTGTTTTCAATTTTTTATTCTCCCTTGCTTGTAATCGTTGCAAAATCATTCCTATTCAAAAGGTTGTTGCCGGTTCTATTTCAAAACATTTTGTAACAGACCCTTACAACAACCTAACATATTCCAACTTTATGGAAAAAATAAGCACCTGAGCGGAGTCGAACCGCTGCACATGCCTCCGGAGGGCATAGCTCTATCCACTGAGCTACAGGTGCGGTAACTAAGTAATAATACCATAATGCATATATTATGTAAAGACAACAGTTTCATCAAATAAATTTTAAAATTTGTCACATTTTTTTGATTCTACCAATCGCCGCAACCGTGTTTTCATAACTCCCAAAAGCCGTCAGCCGAAAATACCCCTCTCCGCTTGGTCCAAACCCTGAACCGGGTGTTCCCACTACATTTGCCTCTTCCAACAAATAATCAAAAAATGCCCACGAACTCATCCCCTCCGGCGTTTTCATCCAGATATAGGGTGCATTAATTCCACCGGAAACAGTATAACCGGCACTTGCCAGTCCGTCCCGTATCACCTTGGCATTTTTCATATAATATGCAATCTGCTCTTTTAACTGCGCTTTTCCTGCTTCGGAGTAAACTGCCTCGCCGGCTCTTTGTATGATATAAGGTGCACCATTGTATTTGGTACCATGTCGTCTAGCCCACAAAGCATGCAAAGAAACACCCCCTCGCTCCAATTCTTTGGGAACAATCGTCGCCCCCAAACGAACGCCGGTAAATCCGGCATTTTTAGAAAAACTTCTCAGTTCAATGGCACAGGTTTTTGCACCCTCACATTCATAAATACTATGGGGCACATCCTTTTCTGAAATATAAGCCTCATAAGCAGCATCATAAATAATAATCGCTCCCACTTGATTTGCATAATCTACCCATGTTTGCAGCATCGCCTTATGGATGGTTGAACCTGTCGGATTATTGGGAAAACAAAGATAAATCATGTCCGGCGTTTTTTTTGGTAATTCCGGCGCAAAATTGTTCTCTTTGGTACAAGGCATATAAATCACATCACTCCAGGTTTCTGAAGTAACATCATAAGTGCCTGTCCGCCCCGCCATCACATTTGTATCTACGTAAACAGGATAAACAGGATCACAAACCGCTATTTTATTGTCTACACTAAATATTTCCTGAATATTGCCCGAATCACATTTGGCTCCGTCAGATACAAACACCTCATCCGCAGAAATATCACATCCTCTATCTTGAAAATCATGTTTCGCAATGGCTGTACGCAAAAATGCATAACCCAAATCAGGCGCATATCCACGAAAAGTTCTTTCCTGCCCCATTTCTACAACTGCTTTCTCCAATGCGGATGTAATAGCCGGCACCAAAGGCAATGTCACGTCACCAATTCCCAAACGAATCAATTTCTTGTCCGGATTTGCTTCTGCATATGTGGATACCTTTTGCCCAATCATTGAAAATAAATAGCTACCGGGCAATTTTAAATAATTATCATTTATCTGAACCATCTTGCTACCTACACACTTTCTAAAATAGATCTTATCTCTCCATCAAAGACCGTCACCGCCGCGCCGGTCATATAAACCGTATTTTTTTCTCTATCCCATTCTATCTCCAAATCACCACCAAGCAATCGAACCGTCACCTTGTCCTCCGTAAACCCATGCAAAATACAAGCAACTGCCACCGCACAAGCCCCGGTACCACAAGCCATCGTCTCACCGGAGCCACGCTCCCACACGCGCATTTGCACCGTATTTTGATCTATCACTTTGACAAACTCCGTATTGATTCGATTGGGAAAAATTTCATGATGTTCGAATCCGGGACCAATCTCTTTTAAAGCCAATTCTTCCAAACGATCCGGCAAAACTTCATTTTCTTCTAAAAAAATAACCGCATGAGGATTTCCCATAGATACACAAGTCAAATGAAACACCAAACCTTTTACCTTAATGGTTCGATTAATTACACTTTCGTGCTCCATGCAAACCGGAAAATCCTTGGTCACAAAAATTGGACTGCCCATATCCACACGCACTTGAACCACTTTTCCCTCTTCAACCAGCAAATCCAGTTCCTTAATACCTGCCAACGTTTCCACAGAAATGTGTTCCTTTTCCGTCAAGCCATAATCATATACATATTTTCCAATGCAGCGTATCCCATTGCCACACATCTCACCGTGGGAGCCGTCGCTGTTGTACATCTGCATTTTAAAATCAGCCACTTCAGATGGACAAATCAAAATCAAACCATCCGAGCCCACCCCAAAATGACGATCGCTTAATTGCACCGCCAGTTCTTCCGGCTTTGTCACTTGCTCCTCAAAACAATTAATGTAAATATAATCATTGCCTAAGCCTTGCATTTTTGTAAATTTCATATTCTCTTCAAACCCCTTATTTTAAAGTCAATTCTACCGGGCAATGGTCAGACCCCATCACATCTGCCAATATCCTTGCGTCTTTTAAGCGACTTTCCAAACGCTTTGACGCACAAAAATAATCAATACGCCACCCGGCATTGTTATTTCTAGCATTGGCACGATAAGACCACCAAGAATACTTGCCCACTTCATCCGGATAAAAATAACGGAACGTATCAATAAAACCGGCATCCAAAAGCTCTGTAAACTTACCACGCTCCTCATCTGTAAAACCGGCATTGCGCCGATTGGTTTTCGGGTTTTTTAAATCAATTTCCTTGTGGGCTACATTTAAATCACCACTCATAATAATGGGTTTTTTCTTATCTAATTCCAACAGATAAGCACGAAAATCATCTTCCCATATCATACGATAATCCAGACGCAACAACTCATTTTTAGAATTCGGCGTATAAACCGCTACAAAATAAAAATCCTCAAATTCACAAGTAATCACACGACCCTCCTGGTCATGTTCTTCTGTTCCAATGCCATAAACCACAGACAGAGGTTCTTTCTTTGTAAACACAGCCGTACCGGAATAACCTTTTTTCACCGCATAATTGTAATACTGATGGTAACCCGGCAGCTCCAAATCTATCTGCCCTGCTTGTACCTTTGTTTCTTGTAGGCAAAAAATATCTGCATCTACCTCATTAAAAAAATCCAGAAATCCCTTTTTTACACAGGCTCTTAGCCCATTCACATTCCAAGAAACCAATCTCATATTGACCTATTCTCCTTCCAAAATGTTTGCTTGGTGTAAAATTTACAGCTTCTTTCATATTATAACAGAATTTTGAACTTTATACATCCATATCATCTTTTTATTCTGATATTTCCTCTTAGAAAAATTATATCCCAAAACAAAAAGATTCCCCTTATCAGCAAAAACAACGGCAGGTTATACGCTAACACGCCGTCGTTTTATAATGTAATACTGTAGTATCTATTTTATTTTCCACGTTCTGCCATCAATAGTTCAATTTCATCTTCATTGATTCCTACCATAGCTTCCCCTAAGTCCTCAGATAGTTCAGCAAGCAACTTCGCATCATCAAAGTTCTCTACCGTCTTTACGATTGCAGTTGCACGTTTTTTAGGATCACCGGATTTAAAAATACCGGAACCTACAAACACACCCTGTGCACCCAATTTCATCATAAGAACAGCATCCGCCGGGCTTGCGACGCCCCCAGCCGAAAAATTCAAAACCGGTAATTTTCCATTTTTATGGATGTACGCGACCAGTTCATAAGAAACTTGCAACTCCTTGGCTTTATAAAACAACTCATCCGCACGGGCCGATTGCATTATTTTTATTTCACTACTTATCGTCCGCATATGCCTTACCGCTTGTATAATATCTCCCGTTCCGGCTTCTCCTTTTGTTCTTATCATCGCCGCACCCTCGTCTATTCTGCGAAGCGCTTCGCCCAAATCCTTTGCACCGCAAACAAATGGAGTCGAAAACGCTCTTTTGTTCACATGATATCTATCATCGGCCGGTGATAAAACTTCGCTTTCATCTATGCAATCAATTCCAAGGGCTTCCAAAATTTCCGCTTCTACAAAATGTCCTATACGAACCTTTGCCATAACAGGTATGGTTACGCTACTTTGTATTTCCTTTATTATTTTAGGGTCACTCATTCTGGATACCCCACCGGCAACACGAATATCAGCAGGAACACGTTCCAAAGCCATTACAGCACATGCTCCGGCCTCTTCTGCTATCCTTGCTTGCTCAGGTGTGGTCACATCCATAATAACGCCACCTTTTAATTTTTGTATTTTCTCCCCAACAACCTCAAAGTGATATCTCATTCTCTTAACCTCCCACGCAATATAAATTTTTTCGACCCCCTTATTGTATCAAGCCTTATCCCATATTTCAAGTTTTTTATAAAGGGAAAGCTCCTCTAAAATAAGTCTTTTTATTTTTCAAAGTTTTCAATAGAAATTCAATAAAATGAATTTTTTTCATATTTTTCGCGAATTATATTGTAAAATGAATTTTTTATGTTACACCGTAATAAAAACCTATGAGGTAATTTTTATGAAAAATAGAGCCCACCTACCAAAACTAATAAAACTAATTACAGGGGTGCGCCGCTCCGGGAAATCTTTTTTGTTGATGCTGTTTCGTAAATTTCTTCTATCCAACGGCGTTTCTAAAAGTAATATTGCTTATTACAACTTTGAGGATTTGGATCACGCTCACCTTTTGGATGCTTTAAGCCTACACAACCACCTAAAGGAAAAATATTTCAATATAAAAAGTATTGGGGTTGTGGATGGAATACCGATTGTTCACATTGAGGACTTTTTATTGAATGGGTAACTTCTGGATTATTCACAGCTTGTTCCATAAATGCGTACTTGTCATGTCCTTCTTTCAAATTCCATTTATCAAGAACAACGTCAACTCCGCACCTTTCTATTGGATAGGTAATACCGTTATTTTGACGGTAAAAATATAGTTCATCCTCGCATGTTGGCATAAAAAAATAAACATCGTTCTTCAAGGTCGCTAAGCCGTTTCGTATCTTGTACGAATCAAGTTTGACACCTACATTCTCAATTTTCTTGATGATAGAATCAATCTCTTTTTCGCTCATGCGCCAAGGGTCATAACCATTAAAACACCCTTTTTTATATTCCGTGAAAGAATAGTCACTTAATGAGCGTTTTCCATTTAACAATGCGTAACGGATACTTCCATCATGACAAGATTTGTCTACAATAGTTATGCAAGTGTAACTTGTTACATTTTTGAATACTTGTGTTTCTCTAAAATCCAATATCGAAATAGCGAAACCGTTCTCTAATAAATACCGTCGCAAAGAACGCCCATTCACGCTTTGTATAAAGGTGTTTGGGGATATATAACCAAGTTTGCCTCGAGCAGACAAGAATTCTACGCCCAATTCGTAAAATGGAATATACAAATCGGCGTTTCCAGTTTTTGCAGTCTGCCATGAACTCATTTCATTGCGAACCTCGCTTGTGACATTTCTTGAACGCACATATGGCGGATTTCCGATGATAGCATCGAATCCATCTTCGGGATAAAGATTAAACTCATTGCCCCAATCCAAGCTCAAAGAACTGCCGACTTTTAAGTTAAGCACAGATTCAATTGTTTCGTTGCTTGCTACAACCAAAAGGTTAAATAACACTTTACATTTCTCTATGTTGTGTTCAACTATGTCAACACCAAAAATATACTTACTAAATATCTCGGAGTAGGATATTCCATGAACCCTTTTTATGAACTCAGCAGCAGACAACAAGAAAGAGCCACACCCGCAAGCGGGGTCGCATACTGTAGGAATATTATCAGTTTGCAATACCTTGCCAATAATGTAATCTTTTATTTCTGTGGGGGTATACACCATTCCATTTTCTTTTTTAATATCCTTTGGTAAGAGCAGCTCAAAAACCTCAACCAAAGCATATATCGAAAGAGAAACATCGGTTTCAGTAATAATGCTTGTAGCTTTTTTTGCTACAGCATAGTCCAAATCACCAAAATATTTTGTCAAAAAAGCAGATTTGTTTGTGTCGTAGCTGTTTACGCTTATGAATGCATATGCTACCGCTTTCTCCAATGCTTCAACAGAATCCGTTAACCTTGAGAGGCGGGCGACGAGTTTCTTTGCATCCATTATCAAACACCCCCCAACAAACTAACACGGCATACCGTTCTGCCCTCATTGTGAATGAGTTGGGTTTGTGCTTCATCAAGTTCGTACAAGATAAAACATATGTTGTCAAGTTCGCTCCACTTCTTTTCTAATGCGGAACGAACAATATCTCTGCTTGTTGGGGTGCTTGACGCAAAATTGTTTTGTAGTGTTGCAATTTCATCATGTAACAAGGCTAATTGCTCAATAATGCTTTTGTTCCCGACAATATTTTTTATCGGAAATGGAACGGGATACAGGAACTGCTTGTTAAGTTTGTAATACCCACCGCTTTGAGGATTTGCTGTTGCTTTTGCAAATACAGAAAATGCTGTAGAATTTATAATTGCAGTCAGTGCTTTCATTTCAGAATCATCGGCACCAACCACTTTAATAAACCATACATTTGCATTGTCCATATATAAACCTTCATCCAATGAGCAAGTGGCAATTGTGTCTTTTGCAGTCATTGGAATTATTATTTTTTTTTCAAGAAACGTGTCATGATTATGAACACGAGTGTAAGTGTGCCATAATTCATCATCGTTAAAATAATTTACGTTTGCTTTAATTATTTCTTCGTATTTAACCAAATATGCATAAGCAAGCGGAAATCTCCTTTTCATTTCGCTAATCTTAATAGGCGTTTTGTTTTCGCTCCCCTCGTAAGGGACTATTGCATATGCAGTGGGTTGCAAGTCCATAAAACAATGGAATAGTCTGTTGTATATAATTGGGCGAGTAGCAGCAAGCTCAATTTTCACATTTTCTCCAAATCCGTTATTTCCAGTAACAAATCCATTGCTAATAACATAATCAGTAAGATGATATACTTTTTTCCAAAGGACTTGTACGCCATCTTTAATATGCAAGTTTGGATAGTTACCAAATGCTCCGAAACGTTTACTTAATTCCGTTATTTGTTCTAATAATTTATATGACTCGAAAGCCCAAACATCACCATCTGACAACACGGAAGTCGGTATAAAGACTTGTTCTATAGTTTCATCGTTTTCCGTAATAACCTTTTCAAAATGTGTTTTAAGGTCAATAGGCTCATATGGTATAGACTCGTATAGAAAAGCATCATTTTTGTGGCTTGTTAAAATCATAATAGCCACATAGGTCATGCGCCCGGGGAATAGCTTATCTGTCTTGATGTCAATTACTTTGTTAATAGAGTGTCTATTCGAAAGCATTTGACGAATAGCTTTTCCATACGTTGTCTTAAAAAAGCGTTTTTGGACAATGAAACCAAGCCTGCCATTTCCATTCAAAAACGATAAGCAACGTTCAATAAAAATGATTGCTAAATCAGCTTTTCCCTCAAAAGAAATGAATTTTTCTTTGATATATTCATGCATACTTGGCGAAGCAAGTCTATAATGTTTTGTTTCTACATATGGAGGATTGCCAACGACAAAATCAAATCCTCCGTGATTACTAAAAACATCAGCGAATCCTGAATTAAATATATCAAGAGGTTTGACTGACTGCCACTTTTCAGGTGAAAGCGATATATCAATATCAACCAAAGTGTTACCAAGTTTTATGTTTGAATGAACATCTCGCAATATTTTACCACCAAAAACACCGATTTCTTCCAAAATCGACAAGTCGTTATCGTCTATTACTTTTAAGGCTAATGACATTTTTGACACTTCTATTGCGGCTTCATCTACATCAACACCATAAAGACAATTTTTGATAATTTCCCTTTTGGCATCAACGGTTAGATAAGTCTTATTATTATTTGTCACAAAATATGAGTTGGCATTTTCAAGCTCAGACATATAGCTGTGAATTTCTATAAGTCGTTGCGAAATAAGCTCGAAACACACAACGAGAAACGCCCCCGAACCGCAAGCAGGGTCAATGTTCTTACCGAGATTGATACAATTCCAAGCGGCGGTTCTCGCTCTCCGTCTGGTCGGTGGAGTGGCGAAAACCGCTGAATATAAGGGCTTTCGCAGTTCATGCCGTGACTGCGAGAGCCTTTTTTGTTGTCTTGATTTTTCGGTCGAGCGGTTCGCTCGCTTTGCTTCGATTGTTGCCGTCACGATTTTTGCACACCCCCTTTGGCTGGATTGAGGAAAACTTAAAAGGTATAGGAAAAATTAAAAGGTTTGATTTTTGGCTTAGTAGAGTTTTTTCAACTCGTTTAATGTTATCGTCAGACCGACATCATCAAGTCGACTTTTCCTGTCTTCGTAAAGTTCGTCTAAAATAAAATTACGTTCCTCCGCGCTACCGTAATGAAGGCAGTTATGGCAATTGCTACATAACGAAACAATGTTAGCCGTCACATCAAGGGATTTAGTGTAGTTCTTTTGGTAGCTCCTCGGGATTAAGTGGTGAGCTTCAGTATATCTATCCTTGCCATTTTTTCTTGTAAACGATTCGTGGTTTTCGTCAGCTTCGCAAGTAAAGGCGGCATCGATAATCGCTCTGCGTGATTTTGCTGGATCGATTTTATAAACTTGCCCATAAGAGGTAGAAATTTGCTCCGGCACATCTTCCGGCACATCTGAAAAGTTCGGCACTTTTTTAAACGAGCGATTGATTTCATTCTTTTGGCTGTGTTCGTACAATTCCTCCGCTGGTTCGCTCTGTTCTTCGCCTTTTTCGGGTCTTCCGTATTTGCCATATAACTCATGCCCAAACTCTATCGCTGTCATTTTTGCAAATCTCGGATTTGCCTGTTTGTATGCAATTAGCTTTTCACGCAGGTCAACAAGGTCACCATTCTCGTTGTGCGGAATGGATAGCTTGTTCAAGAAATGGCATAAATGCTCCTTGGAAAAGATGTTTAAATACCTATGTGGAAAATAAAGCGATAGGATTTTACCCTTGAACATCGGGCTTATTTTGCTTTTCTTTATGGATTCGATGTCCTCGGATTCGCCAGCATCGTATATTTCAATTAGAGCAGCACGGATTGTTTCAAACGATTCGTTTGTCCAGTTATTCCATCTCCGCTTATAGGTCGGGTCAGACTTTTCCTCCCCAAAATAAGTCCCGAATTTGAATGATGTTCCGCCTTGCATACTTCCCAAACCACGTAGTTTTGTTTCCACCCAATAACAAAAACTCTCTTTCGACAGAGCGTTATCCTGCTTGTTTAAGGAGTATTCGTTAATCGTCATTGTCTCTAACTTTTGACGATTGAAACGCTTTGTGAACTCCTTTCGGAGCGATTCAAGGTCTATTATATTTTTGTCCATAGTATCCGCCCTCGCTTTCGTTTTAATCCACCACCCGTGCAATATCACCGCCGCATTTTTTACACTTGCCCTTAAGCAGGACAAAGCCGTCATCGGTGAGTGTTATATCATAATCGACAATGGTAGTGACAAAGCACTCACCGCAGAACACGTTGTCGATTATTCTCTTTTGAAAATCTTTCGGAAACTCACTCCATTTTTGCATCGCTTCCATGTTTAAGATTTTCGCCATAATATCAGCCTTTCTCAATTCTCGCAGAGGTCTGCGAGTTTTAATCCTCTACATCATCGTTGTCTTGGTTATACTACCACTAACAAGGCTGTAATCAGGTCGTGAGTGACGAGACTCTATTTCCTTTAATCTAATTTTTTCTCTTGTTCCTAAAACTTTCTCTTGAAGTATTTGATTAGCATCAAGCACATTCCAGCCGAAAATTTCAAGCATTTTATTTATCCATCCACGAACCGTTTCTTCGCTAACATCATTCCGATTAGCTGATTTTATGAAGTTGTCATATTCGATTATAAGTTGCTGCAATCTTTGTTTTGCATCAATCATAATACTCATTATTTCATTCCCCTTAACAAATGGTTGTTGTTCGAAATTCACCTCTTACACCCGTTCAAAAGCTCCTCAATATTCGCAATCATAACTCACTCGACATTATGCTTATGCTTCGATGTCCTACCTTCTTTTGTTCTGCCGTCTATTGGCTTAGGCGTACCAGTTGGAATTACCCACATATGACCAAGCCTTTGTGCATTTTCAACTTTTCCAATTTCACACAAGGCTTGTACTCGTCTGATTTTAATACCCCATAAGTTGGCAGCCTCTTGAGTAGTCATGTATTCCAATATGTCCTGCTATACTAAATTTGTAACACCTTTGAATAGTTTGATATAATCAAATCTATCAAAGGAGAAAATAAAAATGTCAAACAAACGTTATGAGCCTGAAATTAAGGAAAAAGTAATACGCC
>WRBB01000024.1 GCA_009779895.1 Lachnospiraceae bacterium | reverse complement strand
TGATTATATTATAACACAGACAACCGTATACAACAACCACAAAATCAAAAAAACTGCCGATAAATCTTGATTTCAGCAGCTTTTTTATTGTTTTATACTCGCTTAACTGTCAAAGTCGGGAATTCTGTATTTTAATTCACCACTCGCGCAACGTTCCCGCTGCACTTTTTGCACTTGCCCTTAAGCAAGACAAATCCGTCATTGGTAAGTGTTATGTCATAATCGACAATGGTCGTGACAAAACATTTGCCACAGAATACGTTGTCGAGGAGTTGCTTTTGAAAATCTTTAGGGAACTCATTCCACTTTTGCATTGCATCTATGTTTATGATTTTTGCCATAATATCACCTTTCTCAAAATTCGCAGAGGTCTGCGAGTTTTAATCTTCCACAGCATCGTTGCCGTTATTTTTTGAAATTTCGGTAAGTCCGCGTAGCTTGCTTTCAAGCAATTTTTTATTCGGCAAATGAAGCTGATAATTCGCCACAAGTGCCGGAGATATGCTACGGTGCAAAGCGTACTCAACAACCGTGTCATCTTTATCAGTACACAAAATTAATTCGACATTTGGGTTTTCGGTTTCCTTTTTCACATCGCTATCAATTGCAACAAGAGTTGTTCGGGAATATCTAAAAACTCCAAAACATAACTGTCGCGTAAAGCCGAAACTCCCGTGCTTCCTCGCTTTTTCTACTCCTCCTGCTTGAGCGATTTATCCGCCGGCAAAATAATATTTAAAAGGATACCAACAATAACCGCAATGACAACACCAAGACGGTCAAGGGGCAAATCTGTGTTATGAATTGCAATCGTGATAGGATTGCCGAATCTCAAACCCAAACCAATCACTAGCATCACCGAAATAATAATGCAATTTTTCATATCAGCCAGATTTACTTTTTCATCTACAAGGTTTCGAATCCCAACGGAAGCGATCATCCCGTAGAGTATAAAGGATGCTCCGCCGATAATGGCATCGGGAATCGAATAAATCAACGATGCAAATAACGGGGAAAAACCTAGCAAAACCGCATAGATGCCGGCCAATTGCAGCACCCTGGGATCAAACACTTTCGTAATGGTAACCACCCCAACGTTTTCCGAGTAAGTCGTCGTTGCTGGGCCACCAATCGCACCACCAATAATCGTTGCGACACCATCTCCGCATAGTGTGCGAACCAAACCCGGGTCATGAATATAATCACGGCCGGAGATTCTACTCAAAATAACCATATCTCCAATGTGTTCTGCAATGGTTGCCAAAGCAAAAGGAAGCATAATCAAAATACTCAAAAGATTAAAACGCGGCAACATCAGCGGCGGTAAACCAATAAAAGCTCTGCCGGCTTCACCAAAATTTAAAATTGCCGAGCCGTCAGCATTTGTCATTTGAAAACCAAAATGCATAATGAGTGAAATGATGTATGCGCCGGCGATACCCAGCAGAATTGGAATGATTTTTGTCATGCCTTTGCCCCAAACGGAAAAAGCAATAATGATAGCCATGGTCACGATAGCTAAAAATAGATTGTTTGCCGATTGATTGATGGCAAACGGTGCAAGCATAATACCAATGAGAATAACGGTCGGAGCAGTCACAACGGTTGGTAAACACTTCATAAAGGATTTTATCCCAACCAACTTAATCAGCAGAGCCAATAATAAATATAAAACGCCGGCAACCATGATACCTCCGGTGGCATAAGCCAGTTTTTCTGTCATCTCCATGCCGGTTCCGGCAAATGGCCCGGCCTCGGCATCGGTAATCAGTCTAATCCCTACCATAAAAGCAAAACTGGAACCTAAGAATACCGGTGGGGCTTTTTTGGGTCCCGCAATTAAGTGGAATAGAATTGTTCCAATACCAACTGCCAAAAGTGTCACTTGAACTGACAAACCAGTTAACAGCGGAACTAAAATTGTTGCTCCAAACATTGCAAACAGATGTTGCAGACCCATCAGGGCTCGTTTTCCATTTGATAATTGAAATTGCATCTAATCATGTCCTCCTAAATTTATTTTTTTCTCCGGATAACTGTGGATTTTGTTAACATTCCGATAAAAATTATATCACAAAAGTGATCATAGATTCCACTATTAATTTAGGACATTATAATTATAAAAAAACTATTTTTTTGAAAATATAGGATTGACATAAGTGTATAAAGAATTTATAATCAACATGTTAGGTGCGACTAACTACTTTTTGGAGATAGGATTATATGCGACTAACTGTTTTTTTTCAAAAGGAGTTAGTTAAAACTAACAAAGCATCTATTGAGGAGGGACGTGTCAATGGTGGGTTTCAGTTCGTTTGATCGAAAGCGGTTTATCATAATTGTTTTATTTGCGATTTTAACCATGGTATCCTTGTTCATGGGTGCTTTAGAGGGGGTCACGCCGCAAGCATTATTTCGTGGTGATGAAGTAGCAATCAGTGTATTTACTCACAGTCGTATTCCTAGAACGTTGGCAATTATTTTTTCGGCAGCAGGTCTTAGTGTAGCCGGTTTGATGATGCAGGCGATTAGTCGCAATAAATTTATGTCGCCAACCACGAGTGGAACGATAGATGCGGCAGCTTTGGGTTTATTACTATCGTTTCTATTTTTTAGTCAACAGTCAGGTATTGTACAAACAGCTTTTGCCTTTACTTTTGCACTGATTGCTACGATTCTGTTTACCTCCATTATCAATCGCTTAAAGATGCGGGAAGTGGTATATATTCCCTTGTTGGGTATGATGTATGGTGGAATGATTTCAGCGTTGACAACAGCATTGGCATTTCGCTTTGAAGTGATGCAGATGATGAATGTATTCAATCTTGGTAGTTTTGCCCGCTTGGGTAATTTTACCATGGTATACATTGTTTTGATTCCTTTGATTTTGGCGGTTTTATTTTCTACGAAGTTCAGTATCATTGGGTTGGGGGAGGACTTTGCTAAAAATCTTGGATTACATTATAATCGAGTGGTTTTTTTAGGCTTAGTTATGATTGCTTTGATTGGTGCGGCTACCTTTGTGGCAGTTGGTCCATTGCCCTTTGTTGGCTTGATTATCCCAAACATGGCAACTAGTTTTTATGGTGACAATTTAAAAAAATCCATGGTAGAATTGATGCTGTTTGGTTCGGTATTTGTGTTAATTTGTGACATAATCAGCAGATTGATTCTGTTTCCCTTTGAAATGAATGTTAGTCTTACCATTAGTATTGCCGGGGGAATCATTTTTATGATTTATTTGATTAGGGGGTTGCAAGGTGGAAGTAACAAACAAAAAGCCGGGGTTTAGAAATCAGATGACGGCCTTTTCTGTGATGGCTGCGTTGCTGATTTTAGGTGTTGTCTTGTATATATTTGCCCGCACCTATGTCAAGGCATGGCGTTTGGGTGTGGAAATGTCCCGGCAGGCATTTGACCAGATTTTGGGTCGTTCTGTGCCTGCGTTGGTGGGTATGGCAATTGCAGCAGTGGTTATTGCGGTGGTTAGTTTATTATTCCAGACCATGACAGAAAGTAAGGTTTTAACACCATCCATGATAGGTTTTGATGCGGTGTTTATAGGGGTACAAACGATGCTGCTGTTCTTTTTTGGCTCTACATCGGTATTGTTTCAAAATTCTTACGTAAATTTTTTGATTTCTGCGGGTGCTATGGTCGTGATTTCTCTTTTGATGTATTCTGCTATTTTACGAAAAAGCAAAAATAATATGATATTTTTACTGATGTTTGGTTTGGTATTATCGGGGATTGTAGGAAACGGAGCCAGATATTTGCAGACCATTATGACAAATTATGAATTCTTTCAGTTACAGGCGGCTATTCACGTTACGGTAAATAATATGAATACAAGCATTATTTTTTTGGTTTTGCCGATTATGGTATTGTTGATTGTGGTGATTTTGGCAAGACATAGGACTTATAATGTATTAATATTGGGGGGTGCGCAGGCAAAAGGTTTGGGTGTTGCTTATGAAAAGGAGCTGCACAGAAATTTGATTTTAGTTGCAATCGGTATGAGTGTAGCAACGGCATTGATTGGTTCTTTGACATTTTTAGGGCTCTTAGCAGTGAACTTGGCCCGTATGTTACTAAAAACCCATAGACATTTGCCCTTGTTTATTGGCTCTGCTGTGATTGCTGCTTTGGCTTTGATTATGGGACAAGGTGTTGTGGAATTGCTGGAGGGAGCGATTCCTGTTACAGTGATTATCAATTTAATCGGTTGTTCCTATTTGTTTTATTTTATTTTGAAAGAGAATAAAAAATTTTAAGAATGGGGGAGAAAACATATGATAGAAATAAAAAATATTAGCCAATCCTATAGCCGGAGGGGCCGGAAAAAGACATTAAAAAATATCAATTTTGTTGTGCCGGAAAAGGCCATTACAGCTATGGTTGGTGCAAATGGTGCCGGTAAATCCACCCTATTGGGGGTGATGGCCAACATTGTACCGGCGCAAGCAGGTGAGGTGCTGCTGGCCGGAGAAGATATCACAAAAATAAAACCCTCTGATGTGGCAAAGAAAATTGCTTTTTTAAGGCAAACCCAGCAGTTAAGTGTGAAAATTACCATAAATGATTTGGTAGAGTATGGTCGTTTTCCTCATTGTGGTGGCCGTTTGCAAGAGATAGACAAACAAAAGGTGGAAGAAGCGTTGGGTTATATGAATTTGTTGGATTTGCGTGATTGTTATTTGAATGAATTATCCGGCGGGCAAAGGCAACGTGCATTTATTGCCATGGTATTGGCGCAGGACACACCCTATATTTTTTTGGATGAGCCGCTGAACAATTTGGATATAAAATATTCCGTGGAGATGATGAAAACAATTCGGATGATGGTGGACGAGTTGGGAAAAACGGTCATCGTGGTTCTTCATGATATTAATTTTGCGGCGGCTTATGCCAATTATGTTGTAGCGATGAAAGACGGTGAGATTGTACAGGAAGGGAAACAGGAAGAGATTATAAGTAAAGGTGTATTAGATACGGTTTTTGATCATGATTTTAATATTGTAAGGCATGATGGTAGAAGTGTTTGTCTTTATTTTGATTACAAATTGTAAGGCGCAATAAAATTACAAAATATGAAGTGTTTTCGCAACGGGAGGATGAAATGAAAAAAACAATAATAATAGGGCTGATTGTCGTTACAATGGTGTTAGGTTTGGTGGCTTGCAGTGGGGCTGCGGCAGCAGAAACAGAAGAAACAAAGACAAGTGATTTTTTGCAAGAGCCAGTCACAATCACTGATTTTGAGGGAGATGAGGTGGTGGTTATGACAAATCCTCGTACCGTCGCAATTTATGATTATGGTGTACTTGATATTTTATTGCATATTGGTATTGAACATACAAGTATCGAAAGGATTATCGTGCCAAGTCAGGCAAATTTACCGGATGCGTTATTTTGGTTTGCAAAAAGTGATTTGGTAGACTCAGGCGGAACATTATTTTATGTAGATAGAGATGTGCTTGACTTGTTGCAACCGGAGCTTGTGATTATGGGAGCCCGTTCTTTTGGCATGAATGCGGCAGGTGACAGACTGAGTCCGGAAGATAGAGATGAATTTATGGATGAGACACAAAAACGCTATGACAATACAGCATGGATTCGCTTAGGTTCCGGCCGTGAGATTAATATTGTAGAGGATATGGCGATTAGTGTTGCAGCCTTATCGGCAATCTTTCCCGGTGTTGCTGATAAGATACAGGCGGAGTATGATGCGATCTTAGAAGTATTTGAAGAAGTAAATGCCTTGGCATCCGAATCAGACTCCACGGCTTTATTTGCTATGATGGTAGATGCAACAAGTCTTTCTGTATTTCTCCCGGGAAGCCGTTTTAATCTCTTGTATGATGAATTTGGTTTTACACCTGCGGCGACAGAAGAACCGGAGTTTGAAGATCAGCATGGCTTTGATGTAAGAGCGGAGTATGTATTGTCAGTTGACCCGGATATTATTTTTTTGTTGGATAGAAGTGCGGCAACAGGGGCGGGAGCTGCCTACGAAAATATGATTCGTGATCCAATTATTGCACAAACAAGTGCGGCACAAAAAGATCAAATTTTTGTACTGGATGCAGATGCTTGGTATATTATTACAGGTGGGTTTACGGCTTTCAGAATGATGGTAGAAGATTTGTTGCAGTATTTAGAGCGGTAAAAAGGAATCAAATAAATATTGTTGTGATTACAGAATGGGCGTGCTATAATTGTAAGTGAACAAACATATAAGAAAAGAATATTCAAACAATTACTCCGTTTGCTTTCAGGGCTTATTTGTAAATGATGGAGAGGAGCGTTTTGCTTTATGGATGCGGTAAGAAAAAAAATCATAGTGGTAGATGACAATGTTTCCAATTTAACACAAGCACGGAATATTTTAAAGCCGTTCTATGAGGTTTTTCCTGCGCCGTCGGCCGATAAAATGTTTGAATTATTGGAAAAAATTATGCCGGATTTGATTTTGCTGGATATTGAAATGCCGAAAAAAAATGGGTATGAAGCCATTCGGGCATTAAAAGCGATACCGGAATATAATGAGATACCGGTGATATTCTTGACCATCAAAACCGATAGTGAAAGCGAATTATCCGGTCTTGATTTGGGGGCGGTGGATTTTGTTACAAAACCATTCAATGCGCCGATTTTATTAAAGAGGATGGAGCGTGAGTTATTAATCGCTAGTCAAACCAAGCAATTAAAGAAACATCAAAAGGAAATGACCCAGTTGATTGCGGCCTTGGAACAAAGCGTGCAAGAAAAAGTAGAAGACATCACCAATTTGCAAAATAGCGTGATTGATAATGTGGCGGAAATGGTTGAATTTCGGGACAATTTAAGTGGTGGGCATATTATGCGTACCAAGATATTCTTGCGTATTTTATTGGAGGAGATGGTAGCACAAGGCGTTTATGCCGAGATTATCAAAGATTGGGACATCAACCTTGTGATTTCTTCCGCAGTGTTGCATGATGTGGGAAAAATTGCGATTCCGGATGTTATCTTGCTCAAAAAAGGTACTTTAACCCCCGAAGAGTTTGAAGTGATGAAAGGCCATGTTTCTGCTAGTGTAGATTTGGTGGAAAGGATGACAGAGAATACGGTGAACAATGACTTTTTGCGTCATGCTTTTGTCATTGCCGGCACCCATCATGAACGTTGGGACGGTTCGGGTTATCCCATAGGTTTACGTGGTGAAAATATTCCGTTGGAGGGACGTTTGATGGCGATTGTAGATGTATATGATGCGCTGGTCTCCGAGCGACCCTATAAAAAGCCATACACCCATGAAGAGGGTTATAAAATCATATGTGAAGATGCAGGGAAACAATTCGATCCTAAGTTGGTGGATGTATTTAAGCGCGTAGCAGAAGAGATGTATCAGCAGAAAGTGGAGTATGACAAAGAGCATACAAAAAAGAATGCGGCAATCGGGCTATAGTTTAGTATGCAATCAATCCTTGCATCTTTTTTGTATGGATGGTATAAATCACAAAAACCACGATTGTGATGCCGAGGCTAATGCCAAACGGTATCAAAAACTCCGGGGATAGTGGGGTATGGATAGATGCACCTGCTACAACATTTGGTATCATAAACGGGGTCATCCCCAACAAGGAAACAATTAAATACACAGGATACTTCATGCCGATGGAACCATAAAACAAACTAAACAATTCTTTTGGGAGTGGCAATACTCTGGATAAAAAGCATAAGGTTAGTAAGTTATCCTGATTTGTACGTAAAAAAGAAGAAACCCTTTCTTGTTTGTTGATTAAGAGGTTGATTTTTTTTTCGCCTAATTTCTTCCCTAGTATATAAGCAACGCTTAATGCAGCAGTCATTCCAAGATAAGTAATGATAATGGCAAAAGGCGTGGGAAAAAGAGCCCCCACAGCAATATAAAGTGCCGGTGCGGGTATAATCATAACAATTCCTTTTATTGTATAAATCGCCAGAATCACCAATGTGGCTAATATCACAAAGGATAGGTTTGTCATTTCAACATTCAATTTCTGTTACCTACTTCTCTTTTAATTTGAATTATTTCTTTACTACAATGGTAGTTTACATGCTATACGCCTAGATTGCAAGTGACATTTGTCATTATTTGCGGATTATAAATAATGCTCCACATGCAAGCTAAAAAAAATTTTGCATTAATAAATAAAAAAAATCAATAAATGTATTGAAGTATTGTGCAAAATGTCATATACTTTTGGGGGAACATATTATTGATAATATTGTAGGAAGAGTAGGAGAGAATTTCAGGAGGGAAAGAGATGAGAGACAAGCACACAGCGATGTTATACCAATGGGAGGGGCGTCCCAAATTTAGAGTGGCATATCCGGTCGCATTACAGCATTTATTGGCTATGTTTGTTAGCAATTTGACACCGATTATAGTCATTGCCAACGCCGCTGAGGCTACGCCTGCGCAGACGGCTTTGATGATTCAATGTGCCATGTTTGTTGCCGGTATTGCTACGTTGCTTAACAATTATCCGATCAAAATCGGAAGATTTCAAATTGGAGCAGGTATGCCCATTGTGATGGGTACGGCATCTACCTTTATTGCACCGGGTGTTGGGGTAGCAGCAGCAGCCGTGGCTTCCGGTCACTATAATCCCATCGGTCTGGTGATTGGTGGTTTGATGATAGCCAGTGTTGCAGAATTGGTGGTAGGCCTTTTTTATAAGTATATTAAGCGTTTTTTTCCGCCAATGGTGATTGGTTGCGTGTTGGTAGCCATTGGATTGATGTTAATCCCCATTGGTATTAACAATTTTGCCGGTGGCGCTCCGGCGACGAATCCTGAATTTGGTTCGATTCAAAACTTAGCATTGGGTTTTACGGTGTTTTTGATTGGTTTAATGTTGCAAAGATTTGCCAAAGGGCTTTGGAAAGTATCAGCCATTTTGATTGCGATTACAGTTGGTTATGTGATTGCAATGATTATGGGTATTTTAGATTTAAGTGGTATTCGTGATGTAGGTTGGATATCAGTACCCATTCCTTGGTCTTTGCGTCCTGTTTTTGAATGGGGAGCGATTAGTAGCTTTTTGGTTATTTATTTTATCTCCGGCTTATCTACCATTGGTTATACTTCAACCATTGCGATGAATGGTTTGGGTCGTCCGGCCAAAAGTAAGGAAATTTCAGGTGCCATCGTTTGTGACGCAGTTAGCTCAACCTTTGCAGCTGTGTTTAATTGTTTGCCAAGTACAGAGTTCGGCCAAAATGCCGGTATGGTAGCTATGACAAAAATCATCAATCGTTGGTGTTTTGCCTTATGTGCTTTTACTCTAATCATTGCAGGCTTATTCCCCAAAATCGGGGTGATTTTTACCAATATTCCACCGGCGGTTTTAGGTGGTGCGATTTTGACTGTTTTTGCTATGATTTTAAATAATGGAATTCAAATGATTGCTTTGGAGGGTTTCTCTCCCCGTAACCTAACGGTACTTGGCGTTACTTTTGGGATTGGCTTAGGATTTGGCGGAAATGCAGCGGCCTTTGTTGGTTTGACAGAAATCCCATGGTTGGGTTGGTTGGCATTTTTGATGAATGATAGAATTGCTTTTGTTGCAGTAATCGCGATTCTCACAAATTTGCTTTTCCCCAGAAATGAAGAGGAAAAGCAAAAATTGAAAGCGGCACAAGGAGAAGAGTAGGTCAACTTTGTCCCAATTTCTTCTGAAGCAATTCCGGATTGACAGCATGGCCGATGGCGACATCTTTGCTGATTTGTCCTTCTTTGAATAAGCGGAGTAAGCTATCGTCCATACACATCATATTTTCTCCACCGGCGGTTTGCATAACGCCGGTGATTTGATGTACTTTGCCATCACGAATCATGGTGCGGATGGCGGGTGTGACACGCATCACCTCAAAAACGGGCGTTAAGTGTCCGTCTAAGGTAGGTACCAGTTGTTGGGAAACCACTGTTTTTAGCACCATGGTTAGTTGCAAGGCGATTTGGCGTTGTTGCCCGGAGGGGAATACATCAATAATTCGTTCGATGGTGCTGACCGCTCCAATGGTATGTAAAGTCGAAAAAATAAGATGTCCTGTTTCAGCGGCTGTCATGGCCACTTCTATGGTATCTAAATCACGCATTTCACCCAATAAAATCACATCCGGACTTTGGCGCAAAGAAGCCTTTAAAGCAGTGACATAACTCTTTGTGTCAATATAAACCTCACGTTGACTGACCACACTTTTTTGATGGTGGTGCAGGTATTCCAGCGGATCCTCTAAAGTAATGATATGGCTTTCACGTGTTTGATTGATGGCGTCAATAATGCAGGCAAGGGTAGTGGATTTTCCGCTTCCGGCAGGTCCTGTTACCAATATCATACCGTTGTTTTGATTGCCTAACTCAATAATGTGGCCGGGAATGCCTAGTTCATTGGGGTCAGGAATATCAAAGCGAATGATACGGATGACAGCGGCAAAAGATCCCCTTTGCTTATAAATATTCACCCTGAAACGTGATAAGCCGGCGATGGCAACGGCAAAATCGTCATCACCTGTTTCAATTAAATTGGTCATGTTTCTTTGGTTGCTCAGCTGATAGATTTCTTCAACAAAAGCATTGATGCCGCATGGTTTTAGGGGGTCTGTATCCTCGTGTTCCAAACGTCCGTTTATTTTCAAACAAATGGGTCGCCCTGCCACAATGAATACATCAGAGGCCCCCTTTTTGACTGCTTTTTCAAGAATTTGTTTCACATCCATAGATTTATGCTCCTTCCAATAGATTCAACTTATTATCCGGTTCCCACTCACCGGTTTGAATCACCTGCCAACGGGTTACAATAAAAGATACATTTCCGGCTTCATCCGGATTTAAAAGCTGAATGCTGATTTGTAAATCTTGATTTTCATTGATTACAATGGAAAAACTTACATTGTGTTCTGCATCCATTACGGCACCGGGTACATTGGTGGCGAGGGTAATGTTTGCCTGCTGAAAATAATCTGCATTATCTGCCCAAGTAGGTATTTCCTCCAGCAAAGATTGAATCTTTGCTAGTCGCATTTCGCCTTGATTGCTGGCTGTATAATAGGCGGTGGTTCGTTCTTCTAAGTTTTCGACAAAACGAAAATTGGCACGTGAAGTCATATAGGACAAAACGGAAAAACTAATCAAACTGAGCACCAAAAAAATGGTAAGCAATGAGGGTGCTCCGATTCCGACATGAATAGAAAAACGCTTTTTCATGGTGTAATCATCACCTCCAATGTATAAATAGGTGCATTGGCCGCCTCATAAACAATAATGTTGGCAATGCGCACGCCCGTTTCGGTTTCATGGATGTGTATCTGTGCGGTGAATTGACTTAATCCGATATAAGTAGGTTCCCAATTTTCATCATAATAAAAAGTCAATTCGCCGGAATAACCTTTGGTGGCACGAAATGTTTCGGCTAGATTTTGGGATATGATAATGGCTTCATTGAGATTGGTAGCCCTTTGATTCAACAAATGGGAATGGACAAATAGCTGAATGCAAATGGCAGCAGCCAAGGAAAAAAATAATAATGCGGCCATCAGTTCAATTAAAAATAAGGAGCTGTGTCGTTTTTGGGTTTTATTCATGAGCCCTACTCCTTTCTGCAATGGAAATAGAGTCGGCATTTCCTTGCTGGTCCGTCAAAGTAATGTGTAAAAGATTGGGTGTCTTGCGTTGGATACCCATAGACTCTAAATCCATAATGGCTTTGCCAGAAGCAGGAGAAGCATCCACACCATCTAAAATAAAAAGTTCCATCAGCTGTCCCTGATACACATAGATAAAGGTATGATACAAGTTTTCTCCGATGGTTTGGCGAATGAGTAAAGCATCTCCATCGGCGAAAGTTGCTTTATCGATATTGCCGTCTACGTCATTTTGACGAATCTTTTGTGTTAGATAGGCAGTTGCTGTTTTGGTGGCAAACAATTCATTCATTTGGGCTGCACTGTTTTGATAAACAGAAGAGCCGATTACGATGATGGACAATGCACACAATAAAAACACAAAAAACAAAAGGGTCACAAATAAAGTATCGAACACATGGGGTTTGTTTTTGTATGTATTCATGGGGTGCTCCTTCTTTGTTTTAGTTGTTTAACACAATAATGGTTACATCTGGAATGATGTTTGCACCAAGGGGCTGATAATCTACATAAAATAAATTTTCATTAAAGTTCAATTGATAACGTTCTTTGATAAAATTTAGGCTAGGTGGATAAAAGCCATAGGTGGCATAGCTGTGAATGATGCTTTTGTTTAAGGCATTGTGCAAAGCTTCCTGTTGCTGTTGTACGTTTTGCTCTTGCAGACCGCCCAAAGAGTTGAGAAAGATTAAGACAATGGCCACAAAAAGCAACAAAGGAAGAATGAGTCGATAGATGAAAGACTTATCTTTTTTGGTGTTTGAAAAACGATTCATGGTAATCCTCCTTACTTTGTACTTTGGCTCAAAGGCCGATATTTGCCATGATACCCATCAAAGGCAGCATCACAGACAACAAAATAATGCCAACGATCAATGCCAAGATAGCAACTAAAGTAGGCTCTAAAATGGATAATAAATGTTGTATTTTGCCATCGGTTTCGTCATTACATTGCTTGGCGATGTTTTCCATGACTTGATCCAAAGCACCTGAGCGTAAACCAATGTGAATCATGCGATTTTGTGTATGATTAAAAATGTCGGCAATCGAAATGGCTTCGGCAAAACTTTTGCCTGCATCCAGATTTGTTTGGCAAGTTTGAATTTTTGTTTGTATGACAGGGTGGTCGGTTAGACTGCCGGTCATTTTTAAACTTTCGTCGGTGTCTAAGCCGCTGCTTAAAGTCAAGTACATGCCACTGGCAAAGCGCCCCACGGCAATAGATTGTGATAGTTTGCCTTTGACAAAGGATTTAGAAAAGAGCGTGCTTTTTTTTCGCAGAACAAAAAATAGAGCAATTATAATGAGAAGTAAAACGATGATAATTTGAGGTAAAATACTTTGTAACACACCACTTAGATGCATCAATCCACGTGCAGGGCCGGTTAAGTCAGCCCCCAGTTGCTGATAGACGTCTTGAAAAACAGGTAATACCCGAGCCACCAAAACACCAATGACAATCATCAGCATAAAAATCATGATGGCAGGATAGGTAATGGCACTGCGAATATTGCTGGAGATTTGTTCTTCTCGCTCATAATAGATGGCCAAAGCAGCCAGAACCTCATCTAGCTTTCCGGAGTAGTTGCCAATACGAATCATATCTACAGCATATTTGGGGAATTCTCCTGTTTCATTTAAAACTTCGGAAAATTCTTGTTGTAATGCCAAAGATCCATGGATATCTGTCAGAAGTTTTTGTGCTTTTAAATCAGTCAAATCATCCCGGATAATCTCAATGCCCTCTAAGGTAGAGATGCCGGAATGGACCAACATGCCTAATTGCCGGAAGAAAGTTGCAAGTTCACTGTTGTTTAACATAAACCAAACCCTCCTTTGTAGAGCTGAGAACGATGTAGAAGTTCGATTTAATAGTAATCTATTAATTAAAGTATAACATGAATAGAATACAGGTAGCAATAGATAAAGAATGTGTTTTGAGTGATTATTCAAAATTATAACCATTTTCTTGACATCAGTGGTTTTGATGCAAGATTTAGATCCAAGGAGAATCATAAAAGATTTAGGAATAGCACGAGGAAAAGCGATGAGACCTCAAGAAACGTTGATTATATTCGAAAAATGGCAAATACAATAAAACCCTCAGATGATGAGCTGAGAGATTTATTTTCATTGGCGAAGAAAGTTCCTTTTGATGATCGTTTGAATCATGAGGCAGAACTTTCTGATTTGAATATTACATTTTTTATATTTCATGTAAATCCTACCCGGATTTAGATTTGTTTTTTACATAAACATCAAAAGTAACAGCGACCAGTAACACCAGACCGGTAATCGCTAGTTGAATATCTGCGCCTTGTCCCATATGCCTAAGGCCATTATTTAATACACCCATAACCATAGCACCGGTAACGGCTCCTGTGATTTTGCCGATTCCACCCAGTGGAGAAGCACCACCGATGAAAGCAGCGGCAATCGCTTGCAGTTCAAATCCGGCATCTGCCCTAGGGGAAGCAGCATCTAAACGTGCAGCAAACATCATACCGGCGACTGCGGCTAAAAGTCCCATATTCACATAGACCCAAAAGACCACACGCTTGGTTTTAATGCCATTTAATTCAGCTGCTTTGGGATTACCGCCGGTAGCATAAATATGTCTGCCTGCGACGGTTCTGCTTGCAATTAAGCTATAAATAATAGATAAAACGGCCAATAGAATTAAAATATTGGGCATACCCCTAGCAACAGCAAACCAGTAGCCAAACAACATAATCGCTCCAACAATCAGAATGAGTTTAGCAAGAAAGAATGGTTTGGGTGTAATATGTTCTTTAAAAGATAAAGAAATCTTACGATGGCGAATCTCAAAAATAACAAAAAGAATAGAAACAATGGCACAAATAGTGATAGCAGTAATATTGAAACCTCTTGCACCAAAGGGATCCGGAACAAATCCCCCTGCCATTCTGGTAAAGGCACTTGGAAATGTAGAGATGGTACCGCCGCCCAAAACGGCCATGGTCAACCCGGTAAGCACTAGCATACTAGCAAGGGTCACAACGAAGAAAGGAATATTTCGATAGGCAATCCAATATCCGTTCCAAGCTCCAACCAATGCTCCGATGAGCAATACAAGCGGCATGGCAATCCACAAAGGCAAGCTAAAACTAACGATAAAAACGCCACTTAAAGCACTGGTAAAACCAAGTAAACTTCCGACAGATAAATCAACCCGTCCTGTGATAATTACTAACATCATTCCGATTGCCAAAATCAGTATATGGGCATTTTGCAGAATCAAATTGGTGATATTAGCCGGTAGAAGCATGGTTCCACCTGTTAAAATTTGAAATAAAATAGTTATGGCAATCAGTGCAATAATCATACCAAATTGTCTCATATTTTTTCTTATGGTACTCATGTTTATCCCCCTAGAGTCATTTTATTTCCGGATATATTAAGATGCTTTGCCCGCTTGTACTTTTTTTGTAGAAAGGGCATCATTTTGTTTCGGTCGGTCACTTCTGTTTTTGATATAAACGTCAAATATAACTGCGCTCAAAAGCACCAATCCTGTTGTAACCTGTTGCCATTCTACGGGAACGCCCAAAATATTCATACCGTTGTTGATAATACCAACAACCATGGCTCCTATGATAGCACCGCTGACTTTTCCCACACCGCCGTAGGGGGAAGCACCACCTATAAAAGCAGCAGCAATCGCTTCCAACTCAAAACCATCACCGGCACGTGGCATGGCAGAATTTAATCGTGCGGTAAATACCAGCCCTGCCAAGGCAGCCAGTAAGCCCATATTCGTATAAACCAAAAAGACAATCCGCTTGACTTTAATGCCGCTTAATTTGGATGTGTCCGCACTTCCGCCGGTGGCATAGATATGCCTGCCAAGTATGGTTCGATTAGCAATATAGCTGTAAAGGAGAATCATAATACTTAGTACAATCAATATATTTGGTATGCCATTGGAAGCTCCAAACCAATAAGCAAATAATCCAATCGCGGTTAAAATAAAAACAAGTTTGATGATAAAGAATAAAAGCGGCTCACTTTCCACATCATATTTTTTGGCTAAAAAACGTTTTCTAAGTTCTAATAAAACAAAGATTACGGCTAAAACGATGCATACAACCACCGCCATAATATTAAAATCTGTGCCACCAAAGAAATCCGGGATAAATCCGGCAGCCATCATTTGGAAACTAGCCGGGAAAGGACCTACAAAAAGTCCATCCAAAAGCAACATGGTTGCGCCTCGGAAAATAAGCATCCCACCCAAAGTAACTACAAAGAATGGCACGCCTACAGCTGCAATCCAAAAGCCATGCCATGCACCGATGAGTGCTCCGGCAAGTAAGGTAACAATAATCGCCAACCATACAGGCCAATTTTGTTGCACAATCAACACACCTGCCAATGCACCTGAAAATGCGGCGACACTTCCCACCGAAAGGTCAATTCGACCAGTTACAATGACCAATATCATACCAATTGCCAAGATTAAGATATAACTATTTTGCAAAATCAAGCTTGTGATATTTGCTGGGCGGAAAATCGTGCCATTGGTCAGAATATGAAATATAATGGCGATTACAATCAGTGCTACAATCAAGCCGTATTGTCTTAAATTTTCTTTTATATAATTCAGCATCTGCAATTGCCCCCTAGTGTTCCATAATACGTTCCATAATTGCTTCTTGTGTTGCGTCCTCCTTTGATAATTCCCCCACAATGCGCCCTTCGCTCATGATAAAAATTCTATCACTCAGCCCGATTACTTCGGGTAGCTCTGAGGAAATTACAATGACACATTTTCCTTGTCGTGCCAGTTCGTTGATAATCATGTAAATTTCATATTTTGCACCGACATCAACACCTCTTGTAGGTTCATCTAAAATTAATACATCCGGATCTGCAAACAACCATTTACTAAGCACAACTTTTTGTTGATTGCCACCCGAAAGATTTTTTGCATGTTGTAAGACATCTCGTGCACGCAAATCCATTTTCTTTCGATAATCTTCTGCCACACGTTTTTCTTGCACTTCATCCACGGTAAAATGTTTGCTCACTGCTTTCAGATTTGCCAATGATGTGTTGCGGCTAATGGTTTCATCCAAAATCAAACCGTATTGTTTTCGATCCTCTGTCACATAAGCAATGCCGTTAGAAATTGCTTGGGATATGGATTTTAAAACAATGGGTTTTCCATCTTTTATGATACGTCCGGAAATCTTGGTGCCATAAGCACCACCAAAAAGGCTCATGGCAAATTCCGTGCGACCCGCTCCCATCAATCCGGCGATTCCCACAACCTCACCTTTTCTGACGGAAATATTGGCCTCGTCGATTACTTTTTTATCAGCGATATCCGGATGATAGACGGTCCAATGACTCACTTCAAACAATACATCACCAAGCACAACATCCCGTGCAGGAAAACGATCCACAATATCTCTGCCGACCATTCCGCGAATAATTCGATTTTCATCAACGTCTACATTAGAAAGTGTTTCAACAACCTGCCCGTCTCGGATAATTGTAATCCGATCGGATACCTTTAAAACCTCCTGTAATTTATGTGAAATTAAAATACAGGTAACACCCTCCTTTTTAAGCTCCAATAATAGATGGAGCAAATTTTCACTCTCAATATCATTCAAAGCGGCGGTGGGTTCGTCTAAAACGAGCACATTTACTTGTTTTGAAAGTGCTTTGGCAATTTCTACAAGCTGTTGCTTGCCAACTCCGATTCCTGAAATCAACGTGTTTGGGTTTTCATCTAACCCCACCTTTGCCAAAAGTTCTTTCGTTTTTTGGTGGGTGATATGCCAGCTAATCAAACCATTCTTTTTTTGTTCATTGCCCAAGAAAATATTTTCAGAGATGGATAAATATGGAATCAGAGCCAATTCTTGATGTATAATTACAATGCCTTGTTTTTCGCTGTCTTTGATGTTTTTAAATCGACATAAATTGCCATTGTAGAATATTTCCCCCTCATAATCACCGTATGAATAAACGCCGCTGAGTACTTTCATCAGAGTAGATTTCCCGGCCCCGTTTTCTCCGACGATTGCATGAATTTCACCCTCTTCTACGGTAAAACTCACGTTTTCAAGGGCTAAGATACTGTCGAAACGTTTTGTTATTGTTTTCATTTCCAGTAAAGTATTCAAAAGTTCCACATCCTTTATTTCAGAACGAACCAACCGTAGGACGAGATAAAGATAGCCCCACAGTTGGATCTTCTTTTTTATTTAGATAAACAAAGAGTTACTTTAATGATCAAATTCGTCTGCGGTATAGTACCCTGTATCTACAAGTTCTACATACCAGTTTGTTGCATCAATATGTACAATGTCTAGTAAGAAAGATGGTACATAAAATACATTGTTGTTGTAATCCGTTGTATTGTTAATGGGTGGTTCGGTATCATTTGTGATCGCTTCAATGATTTGGACAGTCGCGGCAGCAAGATCTCTTGTATCTTTAAATACTGTTGCAAACTGTTCTCCATCAATAACGGCTTGTACACCGGCTCTCGTAGCATCTTGTCCGGAAACAATTGGCCAAGGTTGCTCGGAGCCATAACCGGCACCTCTCAAAGCAGAAATGATACCCAAACTTAAACCATCATAAGGAGACAATACGGCATCCACACGTTGATCTGCATAAAATGCATTGAGCAAGTCTTCCATACGGCTTTGTGCTGCTTCTGCTGCCCAACCAAGGGTTCCCACTTGTTGCATACCCATTTGTCCGCTTTGTACAACTAAAGTACCATTGTCAATCAGAGGTTGTAAAACGCTCATCGCACCATCATAGAAAAAGAATGCATTATTATCATCAGGGGAACCGCCGAATAATTCAATATTAAACGGACCTGTTGCACCATTATCTATCCCTAGCCCCATGAGCAGGGAATTGGCTTGCATGACACCAACTGCAAAGTTGTCAAATGTGGTATAAAAACTAATATCCCCCGTATCCATAATCAAACGGTCATAGGCAATCACTGTGATGCCTTCTTCTGCGGCTTGCGCTAAAACACCACCCAATGCACTGCCATCAATCGAAGCAATTACCAAAAAATCTACACCTTGTACAATCATATCTTCAATTTGGGCAATCTGGTCGGCAACCACATCTTCACCATATTGCAGAATCGTTCTATAACCCAGTTCCTCTAACTGTGCAACCAAATTTGCGCCATCATCAACCCATCTTGGGGAAGATTGTGTTGGCATTGCAATCCCAACAAAGCCTTTGTAATCACCGGAACCTCCGTTGCCACAAGCAGCAAGTGTAGCGATTGCAAGAATTGTTACCAAAATACCAGCTATAACTTTTTTCATCTTAAAACTCCTTCCTCATCATTAATCTTTCAGTTTGAAGATATTATAGCATATTAAAATAATGTTTTATTATGATTCTTTTTATGCAAACTTGGACTTTTTTTAGGTTTTGTTATTTTATTCACAAAAATTCAATTTTTCCACAATGTGAGCAAATCGCATCCCATTGGATGCCTTAACCAATACGGTATCATCCGGATTTAAAATCAGTTCCATGTCCGCAAAAAACGCTGCATTGTCTGCAAAGTGGTACGCATTTTCTATCCCATGATGTTTGGCTCCCTGATAGATAAATTTAGATAAAGGCCCGATGCAAACTAAAACATCTATGTGATGTCCTGCCACTGCGATACCCACATCAAAGTGCAGATTCTGTTCTTTTTCCCCTAGTTCCAACATGTCTCCCAAGATAGCAACCTTGCGTGTATTGGCATGGGAGAGTAAATCCAAAGCGGCAGCCACGGAGGTTGGACTGGCATTGTAGCAGTCGTCAATGATGGTATATGCTTTGGTTTTGATTAGATTGCTCCGTCCTGCAATGGGTTGCAATGTTTCAATACCTTTGATGATTTCGTCCTCTGTCATACCTAGGGAATAACCGGTCGCAATTGCAGCTAAGGCATTGTATACCATAAATTTTCCGGGCACATGGATATGAGCGGAAAAACTGGATTTTGGCGTAACATAAGTAGCTGTTGTACCGTCTAATCCCTGGTCATTTATGTCTTTGGCATAAAAAGGAAAGTCCGGATTTAGGCCATAAAAAGTAGGGAGAATATCACCATGTGATTGAATGGTAATCAGTTTATCATCATCCCCATTTAGGAAAATCTCACCCTTTGGATTCATGAAATTGAGCATGCTCGATTTTTCTTTCAAAATACCGTCTCTGGTTTTCAGTTGTTCAATGTGTGCATAACCAATGTTGGTCAATACGCAAAAATCAGGTCGTGCCATTTGTGCTAGATAATTCATATCACCAAAGTTGCTGATACCCATTTCCAATACAGCGATTTGGTGTTCTTCTTTGATGCGAAAAATGGTCAAAGGCAGGCCGATTTCATTGTTAAAATTTCCCTGTGTTTTTAAAACGGAGAACTTTTGTTGAAAGACGGATGCCATCATTTCTTTGGTGCTGGTTTTACCGACGCTGCCTGTAATACCAACAACTTTTACGTCTAAGCCTTTGCGATAATGTTCTGCCAAGGCTTTTAAAGCTTGTACACAAGAAACGACAAGAATATAAGGATAGGAAGTATTTTCGATGCGTTTTTCGGAAAGTGCGCAAAGTGCTCCGCTTTTGATGGCCTGCAAAATGAACATATGGCCATCTACTCTTGCGCCGCGAATGGCGACAAATAAGCTGTCTTTTTCGACCAATCGGCTATCGATGACAACAGAGCTGACCCCTTTGTAATAATCTGCATCGCTACCATAGTAAACGCCACCCACTGCAGCGGCGATTTCTTTTAAAGTCATATGTTTCATCTTATATCAACCTCTTTCTTTAACGAAATGAATCCTATAAATGTATGTTATTATCGTATTTTCATAGATTTTTTGATAATGGTTTCGCAAAGTTCCCCATAAGTGATGCCCATGGCATTTGCTTCTTGGGGTAATAAACTTGTGGTGGTCATACCCGGCAATGTGTTAATTTCCAAGCAGTAGAGTTTGTTGTTTTGATCTAAAATAAAATCAGCACGTGCATAAACCTGTAATTTTAAAACTTGAAAGGCTTTTAAGGTTAAAGCCTGCATTTCTTTGGTAATTTCTTCATCAATCAAAGCAGGGCAAATTTCTTGGGTTGCGCCCGCTTGATATTTGTTGGCATAATCAAAAAAGCCTACATTGGGAATGATTTCAATAGGAGGTAGGATCTGATTGTCCAGGATGCCGCAAGAAAATTCTCGCCCTATGATGTATTCCTCTACAACAATTTCATCTTCATAACGAAAGGATTTTTTGAGTGCTTTATGATATGCATCTATGGTGTGAACAATAAAAACACCAATGCTGGAACCACCGGAACAAGGTTTTAATACAATCGGAAAATCTAAGCCCCATTCTGTTACGTCAATCATCGGGGCATCTTTGTGTTGTATAAAGCCTTTGGGTGTGTTGACTTCTGTTGTTAGAAAAATTTCTTTGGTCAGACCTTTATCCATGGATACAGCACAACCAAGGTGACCGGTTCCGGTATAACGAATGCCCATCAGATCGAAAGCGGCTTGTACGGTGCCGTTTTCTCCTTCCCCGCCATGAAGGCCGATGAAAACAATATCGGCGAGTTGGCAAAGTGCAATGACATTGGGACCAAAATAACAATCTGCGTTTGTGGTACGCTGTTTTCGGATTGTTTCTAAATCAGGCTCACTACCGGGAATGGAGGTGATATGATTCATACCTCGGCCGGGTAGCTGAAAGATATCATTTAAATTTTCCGGCGGATGCGGTAGGCCTAAGTAAGCATCCAGTAGAAAAGTTTCATGTCCCAATTCCAAGAGAGAACGGCAAATGCCAACACCGGAGGCTAAGGAAACATCACGTTCGGTGCTTAGACCACCGGCTAATACTATGATCTTCATATACTGAATTCCTCCAATAGTTTTATCTTGCTATCATATAATTTTTGGGATAAATCCACATAAACCTGATGGGGGAAAAATAAGCGTTTGGTCTCATCCCATAAAGTTTCTTTTTCGCTGTTACAATATTGTGCAATCTCTGACACAGTGGGTGTTTGATAGACACATTCTCCATCGATAAAAATAGGTATCAGCAATTCACGTATGTTGTAGCTACCACCGGGCAACAAGGTTTTTTTCCAAGTTGCTTGGGGGTCAAAGAGCAATATATCTTTCTCCGGATCAAAAACTTCATCTGCAAAGCAAATTAAATCTGCTTTTATTTTACCATGTTCTTTTTCATAAATCCGATAGATGGTTTTGTTTCCGGGGTTGGTAATTTTATCAATATTTTCGGAAATTTTAACCTTGGGTATCATAATTCCCTCTTTATTTTGAATGGCGGCTAATTTGTAAACACCACCAAAAGCGGGGCAATCTTTGGAGGTAATCAAATGCGTACCCACACCCCAGACGCTGATCATGGCACCTTGCATTTTCAGGTCATGAATCAACAATTCGTCCAAATCATTGGAGGCGGAGATAAAAGCTTCTTTAAAGCCGGCATCATCCAACATACGACGGGCATTTTTGGAAAGATAAGCCAGGTCGCCGCTATCTAAGCGAATGCCATAACGCGTTGGGGTTATGCCCCTGTCACGCATTTCTTGAAATACCCGAATGGCATTGGGAACACCTGATTTTAAGGTATCATAAGTATCTACCAGTAGGGTACAACTTTCGGGATAAAGTTTGGCATATTCTTTAAATGCGGTATATTCGTCTTCAAAGCTCATAATCCAACTATGGGCATGTGTGCCCATGATAGGCACATCAAAAAGTTTGCCTGCCAATACGTTGGATGTGCCCATACAACCTCCGATTAAAGCGGCTCGAGCACCATAGATGCCGGCACTGGGACCTTGTGAACGTCTCAGACCAAACTCCATCACACCATCTCCGCCGGCGGCATGAACCACACGAGCCGCTTTTGTGGCGATGAGGCATTGATGATTGATGATATTTAATAAAGCAGATTCGATTAATTGTGCTTCCATAATCGGTGCGATGACCTTAATCAAAGGCTCCTTGGGGAAAACAACGGTACCCTCGGGAATGGCATAAATGCTACCGGAAAAATGAAAACCACTGATGTAATGCAAAAAGTCGGGTTTGAAAATGCCCAATTTACGTAAATATTCTACATCTTCATAAGAAAAATGTAGATTTTTAATATATTCTACAACCTGCTCTAGCCCTGCCATAATGGAATAACCGGAGTTGTTGGGATTTTCGCGAAAATATAAATCAAATACAACGTGGTTATTTTTTTTCGTTTCAAAATAACCTTGCATCATGGTTAGTTCATAAAGATCAGTTAATAAAGTAAGATTTTGTGGTTGCATGATGTCAAGTCCTCTCGCATTGTTTAACGATATCTCATTGATTATACTAAAGTGAGGGGGAAAACACAAGGGAAGAGCGACAAAGTTCTGTTGATTTTCAGGGAAATAATGCTATACTGGTAATAGAGTGTATACAAGGTACACAGTTGAAAACTTGAAGGGGGATGTAATGGAAGAATTAAAGTTACGATCCTTAGCGAAAATCAATCTGGGCTTAGATGTTTTGGGACAAAAAGAAGATGGGTATCATTTGGTGAAGATGTTGATGCAGACGGTTTATTTATATGACAATGTTTATATAAAAAAGACGAAAGCAGCAGGTGTTCGGTTGTCAAGTACATTATATTATTTACCCGTGGATGAGCGAAATATTGCATACAAAGCAGCCCGGATGTTGTTAGAAGAGTTTCAAATTGCGACAGGTGTTCAGATTCATTTGGAGAAACATATTCCGGTGGCCGCCGGCTTGGCAGGAGGTAGTTCCAATGCAGCTACGGTATTGTTTGGGGTAAATCGTTTGTTTCGTTTGGGGCTTAGTTTGACGGAACTGATGGAACGAGGTCTGAAAATTGGAGCGGATGTACCCTATTGTTTGATGCGGGGAACGGTTTTGGCAGAGGGGATTGGGGAAGTGTTGACCCCCTTGCCTGATATACCCAAATGCATCATATTGTTGGCAAAACCGAATATCAGTGTTTCGACAAAAAAAGTCTATGCGGCTTTGGATGGTGGTGCCATTGTAAAACATCCTGACATTGATGGCATGATTGGGGATATTAAAAGCGGTTCTCTTGCGGGAATTGCCGGCAAAATGGGAAATGTATTGGAGCAGGTAACCATACCGATGCATCCGAAAATTGCATTATTAAAAAAGATGATGTTATCAGCGGGTGCTTTGGGTGCAATGATGAGTGGTAGTGGTCCTACGGTATTTGGGATATTTGATTCGAAAGAAAAAGCATTTTTAGCAAAGAAGCAAATTGGTCAAAAGCGTTTGGCGCAGCAAATATTTATTACGAATAATCATGCCGTAAGGCGATAGGAGGAAAACAATGGCAATCAGTTCGGAAATTAAGATGGATGCATATTTACCATTGCGGGATGTGGTCTTTCAGACATTGCGTCAGGCCATTCTCAAAGGAGACTTAAAGCCCGGTGAGCGTTTGATGGAGATTCAATTGTCTCACAAGTTGGGTGTGAGTCGTACACCAATTCGCGAGGCCATTCGCAAACTAGAATTAGAGGGTCTGGTTTTGATGATTCCCCGTAAAGGTGCGGAAGTAGCAAAAATCACGGAAAAAACCTTGCGTGATGTGTTAGAAATTCGTTTGGCATTGGAGCAATTGGCGGTTCGTTTGGCATGTGGACGTATGACCCAAGAGGGTTTGGAAGTAATCAAAAAAGCGGCAAAACAATGTGCCGAGGTTTCGGATACCAATGATGTGATGGAAGTGGCAAGGCTGGATGTGGCATTTCATGATGCCATTCATGAGGTTGCAAGTAATCAAAGATTGATTCAAATGTTAGATAATCTACAAGAGCAGGTATATCGTTATCGGGTGGAGTATTTGAAGTTGGATACCACCCATTCGCAGATTGTAAAAGAGCATCAGGAAATCATCAAAGCCATTGAAAAAGGTGATTGTGAATGGGCAGTAGAAGTAACGTCTCTTCACATTCAAAATCAAGTTCAAATTGTTAGTGATATGTTACGGGAAGAGGGGTAGTAGAGGACGAGATGTACACATTTGATAGTAAGGTAAGGTATAGCGAAATAGACACAGACGGGAAGCTATCATTGCTTTCACTGGTTTCTTATTTTCAGGATTGTAGCAATTTTCAATCAACAGAGTTGGGGATGGATGTAGAGGCATTAAAGGCAAACAATCGGGCATGGGTGTTGGCTGGTTGGCAGATTGAGATAGATTGTTATCCAAAGTTAGGAGAGAAAATAAAAGTGGGCACTTTTGCCACAGGTGTGAATGGCTTGTATGCCCATCGCAATTTTGTTATGTACGATCATGCAGGTGCATTGTTGGCAAAGGCGGATTCCATATGGGTGCTTTTAGATTTAGGTTCAGGTCGCCCGATTCGGCCCACGGAGGCGGATGTTGCGGCCTATGGTATTTTTCAAGCGTTGGAAATGCGTGATGAAGGAAAAAAGATTAAGAAAGCAGCAAAACTTGAAACATTACCGACATTTACGGTAAAGAAAAAGTATTTGGATACGCATAAGCACGTAAATAATGTGAAATATATTGAGATGGCTTTGGATTATATTTCGGAGGATATGGATGTAAGGCAGTTGCGGGTGGAATATAAGAAGTCAGCCTTATATGGTGATGTTGTTTTCCCGAAAGTAGCAGAAGAATCACATCGGACAGTGGTAGAATTATGTGATGGAAAAAGAGCTTATGCCGTATTGGAGTTTCAAGCAAAAGAAAAGAGGAATATAGAATGAAATTAGGCGAAAAGCAAGTGTTAACCATGGTAAAAAAAGTAGACTTTGGCGTTTATTTAGGCACGGAGGAAGAGCGGGTCTTATTGCCTCAAAAACAGGTTCCGGCAGAGCTTGCAGTGGGTGATTCCATCGAAGTATTTTTATATAAAGATTCTTCTGATCGCTTGATTGCGACCACCAATGAACCTTGGTTAAAGATAGGTGAAGTTGCGTTGTTGAAAGTGGCTGAATCAGGGAAAATGGGAGCATTTTTGTACTGGGGCTTAGAGAAAGACTTGCTTTTGCCCTTTAAAGAGCAAACGTATAAAGTGAAAAAGGATGACGAATGTCTGGTCACTCTTTATATAGATAAAAGTCAGCGTTTATGTGCCACCATGAAAGTATATCATTTGTTGGCTACCGATTCTCCTTATCAAAAAAATGATATGGTGACGGGGCGCATTTATGACAAAAGCGATGACTTTGGTTTGTTTGTAGCAGTAGATGATAAATATTCGGCACGGATTCCACGTCATGAAGTATTTGGTTTGTTTGATTTGGGTCAAGTGGTGCAGGCACGTGTCACCAATGTCAAAGAGGATGGAAAATTGGATTTAACAGTGCGAGAGAAAGTGCACGTGCAAATGGACCAAGATGCACAAGCGATTTTGCAGGTGATGCAAGGTTATGGTGGTGTATTGCCCTTTACGGATAAGGCGGAGCCGGAGCGAATTCAGGCGGAGTTTTCCATGAGTAAGGCAGCCTTTAAGCGCGCAATCGGGCGGTTGTTGAAAGAGGGGAAAATAGAGATATTAAAGAGTGATATTCGGTTATTGGATTGACATTATTGATGAAGAAAGTGGGTGAATGCGGTGGGCGATTATCTAAACGCGGAATGTGAAATTTTTCGAGAGGGTATACAATCGGAAATATATGTAGATAAGAGTGAGCTGATTGCTGTGACGAATCGCTACATCAAAACACAGCAAAAATATATTTGTATCAGTAGACCCAGAAGATTTGGAAAATCCATGGCACTTAGTATGTTGTCAGCGTATTATGGTTGTGATGGTGATACGGCTCATTTATTTGAAGATTTGAAAATATGCAAAGATGCAACATACCATACGCACTTGAACCAATATAATTGCATTCAGTTGAATATACAGGAATTTTTAAGTGATACGGATACAGTGGAGGAGATGATTGCCGAAATCACTCGGTTTTTGTTGGATGATTTTAAGAAAGCCTACCCGGAAGTGCATTTTCGAAAGGAAACAAGTCTGGTCTGGATTATGAAAGACGTTTACTTGAATACGGAGCGGCCTTTTATTATTTTGATTGATGAGTGGGATTGTTTATTTCGGGAATACGAAAATGATGTGGATGCACAAAAAAAATATCTTGATTTTTTACGTATGTGGTTAAAAGATCAAGCTTATGTTGGTTTGGCTTATATGACAGGTATTTTACCAATCAAGAAGTATGGGAGTCATTCTGCGTTGAATATGTTTTATGAATATTCTATGATAGACCCCGGTAGATTTGCTCCTTTTTTTGGTTTTACGCAGGAAGAGGTTCGTGTATTATGTGAGCAATATCATATGAGTGTAGAAGAGACGGCGGCTTGGTATAATGGTTATGAGATGGAATATAAAATGTCAAGCGGTTTTGTAACTCCTTTGCAAAAAATAGCAATTTATAGCCCAAAATCTTTGGTGGAATCATTAAAGAGAGGAAAATATGGTACATATTGGAATCAAACAGAAACATACGAAGCATTGAGAACTTACATACAAATGAATCTGGATGGTTTGAAAGATGCGGTGATTGTTATGCTATCAGGTGGTTCTATCGCTATTAGGACGGGCACATTTATCAATGATATGACTACTTTTGTGAATCGTGATGATGTGTTGACACTTTTGGTTCATTTGGGTTATTTAAGTTACAATGAAAGTGATGGCACTGTGTCCATTCCCAATCGAGAGGTTGGTATGGAATATGAAAATGTTGTGCGCGTATTGCCTTGGAAAGAAGTGGCAAATTCCCTTCATAATTCTCAAAAACTTCTGGAAGGGATTTGGAATATGGATTCGGAGCAAGTAGCTGCGGGTGTTGAGCAGGTGCATCAAGAAGTTTCTATTTTACAGTATAATGATGAAAACGCTTTAAGTTATACGGTTGGTTTGGCTTTTTATGTAGCAAGAGAATACTATACGATTATCAGAGAATTGCCAAGTGGTAAAGGTTTTGCTGATGTTTGTATGATTCCCAGAAAACTTTATGTTGACAAACCGGCACTTTTGATAGAATTAAAATGGAATAAGACGGCGAATGGTGCAATTGAGCAAATCAAGAAAAAGAATTATCCGGTGGCTTTGCAAGAGTACCAGGGTAATTTACTTTTGGTGGGTATAAACTATGATAAAGATAGGAAAAAGCATAGTTGTACAATAGAGAATTGTACGTTTGGTTGATTAGGAATAAAGAAGTTATTTGAAATAGGAATGAAAACATGATAAAATGAACTTCACGCACATGAACTTCACGAACACGAAGTTCATGTGCGTGAAATGAAAGTAGAGTATATGATTTCTATGATTCAGTAAGGGGAGAAGATCATGTTTATCGGAAGAAAAAAAGAGTTGCAAGACTTAGAAAAGCTTATGAAGAGCAAACGTTTTGAAATGCCTGTTATTTATGGACGTAGAAGAATTGGAAAAACAAGGTTGATTCGGGAGTTTGTAAAGGATAAGCGTGCAATATTTTTTACGGCTACACAAGCAAAACCGGTGGATAATTTGGAGCAATTAGCCAAAGCGATTAATGCACTTGACGGAACGATTAAAGTACGTGGTGAATTGAGCAATTTTCAACAAGGTTTTGAAGTGATTGCAGATATTGATTGAAAGTGAAAAACAGGAGCTTATTTGGGCATCCATGCAAGAGGATTTGCGTATGTATACAGCAAAGGTTTTTGAGAGGTTTTGTATGGAGTGGTTAAAGAAAAATAACGGTAGTGATATTTTTCATATTATCATTGCTGAAATCGGGTCATGGTGGGGTAAAGACCCACGTGTACATGCGCCGAATACAATAGAACACGAGATAGATATTTTAGCGTTTGGAAAGAATGATAAGGAAATTTTGGTAGGTGAATGCAAATGGCAAAAAAAATATGTAGGGGTTGATGTCCTTGTATTGTTGTTAGAGCGTGCGTCATTTTTTAGTAAAACGAAACAGGAACTTTTTATTTTTGCAAAGTCAGGATTTACAGAGGAGTGTATTGCAAAGGCGGATGAATATGGTGTTCGTTTGGTGACGTTTGATGAAATGTTTATGTCTGAATAGTGGTTTTTTAAGAAAACAAATAAACATCTCCTTGACATTTTTTTCGTTTAAAGATAAACTTTAAGTAATCAAATTGAAAAACGAGGTAAGTTTGTGAGTGCGAGAAGCTCTAAATAGGAATTTTATATATGGATGATATTCACCCCAGTGGTGAAGCTGTTTTGTGAGGGGAAAATCCCTCTGTTGTAGTGCAAAATTATCATCTAAACCTATGAAGATACCCTCTCATTTGCAATCGTCCGATAAGGTCATAGTACCTTTATGGATTTACTTTATGTTAAATTGCGACTGCGTATCTACGCGGTTTTTTTATGTGTGGGGTTTCTTCATTCAACAACATCAAACAGGATATAAGGATGAATAAACACATGAATGAAAAAACATTTGAAAAATTAGAATATAACAAACTACGAGACAAGGTAACATCATTTTGCGTCAGTGATATGGGGCGAAACCTTATGGAACAACTCAAACCCAGTTCCAATGTGGGTGTTGTAAAAAATCGTTTGAAAGAAACCACCGAGGCCAGAGAAATTTTGGACGCAAGAGGGCAAGTTCCCATTATGGGCGTGCAAGGTGTTGTATCAGCGATGCTTCAAGTTGAGAAAGGTATCGTTTTAGAACCCGCTGTACTCATGGAACTTTATGAGTTTTTACGAGGATGCCGGAAGATGAAACATTTTATGTTGGAAAATGCATTTTATGGTCCCACATTAGCCGCATATAGCTCCGGCATGACAGAGCTGGTTCATGTTGAAGATGAAATTTTTCAAGCCATCAAGAACAATCAGGTAGATTCTTCTGCCAGTAAGACATTAAAAAATATCAGGCAAAGAAAAGATGAAGTGGAAAATAAGATACAGGAAAAGTTGCAGCGATTTTTAAAACATCCTGCCAATAAAACATATCTGCAAGATACTTATATCAGTGAAAAGAATGGACATCATACCGTTCCCATCAAGGCGTCTTATAAAAATCAAGTGCCCGGTGTTGTCATTGAGGTATCAGCCAAAGGCTCCACAGTGTTTGTAGAACCTCATACCGTCGCAAAATTGCAAGGAGAATTGGCGAATCTTCAAGTGGAAGAAACCATGGAAGTGTATCAAATCCTTGCGGCTCTTACAGGCTCAATTCACGAGCATATCCATTCGATTCGGGTGAATATGGAGCTGATTGCCCAATATGATATGATTTTTGCCAAAGGGAAGTATAGCCGTAGCATAGATGGTATCGCCCCCAAGGTAAATGAACATAGCTATACCCATATTGTGCAAGGCAAGCATCCCCTTTTAGTAGGTGAAGTGATTCCCTTGGATTTTGAGATTGGTAAAGATTACCGGAGTTTGATTATTACCGGTCCAAATGCCGGAGGAAAAACGTTGGTATTAAAGACCATTGGCATTTTAACCCTTGCGATTATGTCCGGCTTTCACATTGAAGCTGATGTGAATAGTGAAATTTCGATTTTTGATAAAATTTTTGTTGATTTGGGAGATGATCAGAGCTTAGAAAATGCGTTAAGTACATTTTCCTCCCATATGAAAAACATCGCGGATATTATGAAAAATGCGGATAAAAGTACTTTGTTGTTATTTGATGAGATCGGGAGTGGTACGGAACCAAACGAAGGGGCAGGATTGGCCATTGCTATTTTAGAGCAGTTTTATCAGATGGGTTGTATCACAGTTGCCACCACACACTACGGAGAAATCAAGCATTACGGGGAAAATCACCCGGATTTTGTCAATGCGGCGATGTTGTTTGATCATAAAACATTAACGCCGCTTTACAAGATGGTCATAGGAAAGTCCGGTGTTAGTAATGCCCTTTGGATAGCTGAAAAGATGCAGTTGCCTGAACGTGTAAGAATAAAAGCCGAAAAGTATATGAATCATAAGGCGTACAATTATCAGTATCTGGAAAGCAAAAAGGTGCGGCAAGCAAAAGTTGTGTATAGGAAAGCGACAGACAAATACCAATACCAAGTAGGAGATCGGGTTAAATTTGCTATGTCAGATCAATTCGGGATTGTTTATCGGGAAGAAGATAAGCATGGGAATTTGCTTGTTTTTGTGGATGGAGAGATTAAAGAGTTTCATAATAAACGTATTTCGTTAGAGCTTCCTGCTACAGAATTATATCCGGCAGGTTATGATATCAGTACATTGTTCACTGCGTTTTCAGAGCGTAAGCTAGAACATGATATCAAACGAGGGTCTAAGAAAGCGTTGAAAAAAATTCAAAAGGAGATGCATACAAGGCATTAGCTTTTTTTCCTTTTTGTTAAAACATTTGCAATATAAACGCCGGCAATGACTAGAACAGCACCAATTCCTTGTATCAAAGTAAAGGTTTCATTTAAAATCAGAATACCGGATGTTATGGCAACAACAGTTGAAACACCTGCAAATGAAACAGCGCGGTTCGCACCAATGCAATCAATGGCAGTATTATATAGTAGAAATGCTCCAATGGAACTACCAATTCCTAAATACAGGATGGAAAGCAAGAATGTTGGGTATTGTATTGGTAATAAAAGAAAGTTTGTAAAGGTTCCATGTATGATATTTTCGATAGAGGCTAAAATCGTAAAAGTAACGGCTCCTATGATGCTCATGATATAGGATTTTTCGGAAGCTGAAAAATCCTTTGCCTTTTGGGCAAAAACCCCATAAAGCGCATACGAAATGACTGCTAGGCTTAACATGGCATATCCGAGAGGATTAAAAATCAAATCAATCCCTTGGCGTATTACGATGATTATAATTCCTAGTATACTAACCAATATTCCAAGTGCTTGCATTTTGCTTGGTTTGATTTTTAAAATAAGTGCGGAGAAAGTCAAAGTAGCGATTGGAATGACTGCTATCATAGCACCACTTTCTGAGGCGGATGTTAGATTTACCCCAATGGTTTCGCCTACAAAATAGAGAAAAGGGAAAAATACTGCAATAATCAATAAAGGTGTTAAGGTTTTCCCTTTTAAGTTAACTTGAATAATGCCAAGCCAAATGCAGATTTGAAAGATCATGAAAGCACAAAGAAAACGCCAAGCAAGAAGTGACATTGGTGTTGCAACAGCGAGACCAAAACTGGTAAAAACAAGACTAAAGCCAAAGATGAGTTGAACGATTAGAGCACAAATGATTCCAACGATAAGTTTACGTTTGTTCATGGGAATAGGGTTACCTCTGCTTTCTAAGTTTTTCCAATCAAATTTATGATACCCCTCATTTTTATGAATAAGCACGAATGCCCATTCATTGCCCATCTGATTCTATCATAAAAACCTTTTGTTGTCATTTGAAAGATAAATATCAATTCACATTTTTTGAAAAATGCAGTATAATAGGAGAAAGCTTGTAGCATAAAAATGCAAGTTTGTAAGGGAAAGAATTGGCGTGATGATATAAAGGAGACAAAGACGATGAAAGTACAAAATATTACAGATATTGATGCCTTTTTTAAGGTGGTTGACGCATGTGTAGGAAAAGTAGAATTGGTAACAGGCGAAGGGGATAGACTGAACTTAAAATCAAAATTGTCTCAGTACGTTTCCATGGCACATATATTTTCCAGTGGAGAGATTCCGGAGTTGGAGATTCTCGCTTATGAAAAAGAAGATATCGATCGTTTGATTCATTTTATGGTTTCGGGCGGGTAATCAGTGCTTGAAACAATAGTAGGAAAGAATCGCAATCGCATTCGCCTTGTTGCATTGCAACAAGGCGATGTTTGTTTGAAACCTTTCGTTAGTAAACCAAACAAAATTTGAGGTATTTTATGCAAAGCACCCCCAACTTTACCCACCTTCACGTTCATACAGAATATAGTCTTTTGGACGGTTCAAATAAAATAAAAGAATACATTTCACGTGTGAAAGAACTTGGTATGAATAGTGCTGCCATTACGGATCATGGTGCCATGTATGGTGTCATAGAGTTTTATAAAGAAGCCAAGGCGGCAGGCATCAAACCAATTATTGGCTGCGAAGTGTACGTAGCACCGAGTTCACGTTTTGACCGTGAGGTTTCAGGTGGTGAAGAACGATATCATCACCTGGTTTTGTTGGCCGAAAACAATCAAGGTTATGCCAATTTGATGAAGATTGTTTCCATTGGGTATGTGGAGGGGTTTTATTATCGTCCGCGGGTGGATAAGGAAGTGTTGCGCAAATATAGCGCGGGTTTGATTGCGCTTAGTGCTTGTTTGGCAGGGGAAGTACAGCGCCTGATTACTAGAGGTTTGGTAGAAGAAGCAAAAAAAGCTGCCTTAGCATATCGAGATATTTTTGGTGCGGATCATTACTTTTTAGAAATGCAAGACCATGGTATTTCGGAGCAGCGTTTGGTCAATCAAACCCTATTGTCTATGTCAGAAGAGTTAGAGATTGCGTTGGTGGTGACCAATGATGTGCATTATACTTATGCAGATGATGTTTATCCTCATGATATTTTGTTGTGTATTCAAACGGCAAAAAAATTGGCGGATGAAGATCGTATGCGCTATGAGGGTGGTCAATATTTTGTGAAATCACCGAGTGAGATGGCGGCCTTATTTCCTTACGCGGAGAAAGCCTTGGAAAATACACAAATGATTGCAGACCGTTGTGAGGTGGAGATTGAATTTGGTGTGACAAAATTGCCGGAATATGACGTGCCGGAGGGTTTCACAGCCACTGAATATTTAAAAAAACTTTGCCAAGCGGGTTTGGCAAAGCGTTATGGGGACGCGGCGTCTCAGCATCAAGCGCGTTTGGCGTTTGAATTAGATACCATCATTGACATGGGTTTTGTGGATTATTTTTTGATTGTTTGGGATTTTATTAAGTATGCCAAGGACAATGGTATTTCCGTAGGTCCGGGTCGTGGTTCTGCGGCGGGTAGTATTGTGGCCTATTGCTTAGAGATTACGGATATTGACCCGATTCATTATCAATTGTTGTTTGAACGTTTTTTGAATCCGGAGCGGGTTTCTTTGCCGGATATTGATATAGATTTTTGTTATGAAAGAAGACAAGAAGTGATTGATTATGTTGTGGGAAAATATGGCTCTGACCGAGTCGTGCAGATTATTACCTTTGGTACGATGGCGGCACGTGGTGTGATTCGTGATGTGGGCCGGGTGATGGATTTGCCTTATGCTTTTGTAGATGGTATCGCCAAGATGATACCTACGGAGTTGAGCATTACCATTGATAAAGCGATGCATAGCAATCAAGATTTGCGTATTGCTTATGAAAATGATGAACGAGTCAAGGATTTGATTGACAATGCCAAACGTTTGGAGGGTTTGCCCAGGCATAGTTCCATGCATGCAGCAGGTGTGGTGATTAGTAAACTTGCCGCCTCTGAATATGTGCCGCTTTCTAAGGCTGCAGATGGTTCCATCACCACGGAATTTACCATGAATACATTGGAAGAGCTAGGTCTACTCAAAATGGACTTTTTGGGTTTGCGAACATTGACGGTCATTGAAAATGCCGTTCAATTAATTCGAAAAAAACAGCCTGATTTGGATATCAATCAGATTGATTACCAGGATAGCAAGGTGTTGGAATACATTGGTACCGGGCAAACAGATGGGATTTTTCAAGTAGAAAGTGCCGGTATGAAGAATTTTATGAAAGAGCTCAAACCCCATGTGCTAGAAGATTTGATTGCCGGTATTGCGCTTTATCGTCCGGGACCGATGGATTTTATTCCGCAATACATCAAAGGGAAAAATCAAGCGGCTACAGTTACTTATGATTGTCCGGCGCTAAAAACGATTTTAGAACCGACTTATGGATGTATTGTGTATCAAGAACAGGTTATGCAAATCGTGCGTGATTTGGCAGGTTATACCTTAGGGCGCAGTGATATTTTGCGTCGTGCGATGTCCAAGAAAAAAGGTGACGTGATGGAAAAAGAGCGTCAGGTTTTTGTGTATGGTGACGTGGAACATAACGTGCCCGGTTGTGTCAACAATGGTATTTCTGAAACAGTGGCCAATAAGATTTATGATGAGATGATAGATTTTGCAAAGTATGCGTTTAATAAATCCCATGCCGCAGCTTATGGTGTGGTTTCTTACCAAACAGCATGGTTAAAGTATTATTTTCCGGTAGAATTTATGGCGGCTTTGCTGACATCTGTGATTGACCACAATAGTAAGGTGGCAGAATATATTTATGCCTGCCGTCAAATGAAAATTAATATACTCCCTCCCGATATCAACGGTGGTTATGCGGCCTTTACCGTATTTCAGGATGAGATTCGTTATGGTTTGTCTGCGATTAAAGGTTTGGGGCAGGGGGTGATTGTCGGTATTGTTGCGGAGCGGGAAGCGTCCGGTTTATTCAAAAGTTTAGAAGATTTTATTACAAGGATGATGTCCAAGGAGGCTTTGAATAAGCGGGCAATTGAAAACTTAATTAAAGCAGGGGCTTTTGACAATCTGGAGGGTACGAGAAAGCAGTTGGTGGAGATTTATGGAAAGATTGTAGATAAGCTGGGTAAAGATAAGAAACATAGTATGTCCGGCCAGATGTCTTTGTTTGATATTGTAAGTGAGGCGGAAAAAGAAGCATTTGAAATTAAGTTGCCGGATATTGGTGAATTTGATAAAAGTACAAGATTGGCACAAGAAAAAGATGTACTGGGGGTTTATGTGAGCGGCCATCCTTTGGATGAAGATGAAGAACATTGGCGGCGTACCATATCTGTCACCAGTTTGGATTTTCTTGCTCCGGAGGAAGAGGAGGAACGTAAGATCTATGATGGTGCGAAAGTAATTATTGGTGGTATGATTGTTGACCTTACCACAAAGTTTACGAAAACCAATCAACAAATGGCCTTTATTACAGTAGAAGATTTATTGGGAACGGTTGAGGTGGTTATATTTCCGCGGGATTATGAGAGTAACCGGCAATATTTACAAGTGGATAGTAAAATTTTTGTTCGTGGGCGTGTGTCGGAAGAGGATGATCGTCCGGCAAAGCTAATCTGTGAGAAGATTAGCCCTTTTATGGTTATAAAAAAAGAACTATGGATACAATTTTCGGATAAAGATGCTTTTTCGGAAAGTGAGCAAAATGTTTATACGGAGTTAGCGGATTTTGAGGGGGATGATGAAGTGGTGATTTATTTGCGGGCAGAGCATGCCACCAAACGTCTGTCAAGGAATCGTAATATTCGGATTAGTCCGGAAATTTTGGCAAGGTTGCGCAATCGTTTTGGTGAGCAAATGGTGAAAGTAGTAGAGAAACCTGTTGAAATACGGCTGTAAATAGAGTATTCTAGTATTGATTCGCACAGAATCAAACAAAGATGAAAGGTGAAAAATAGATGAGTCATTTAAAAGAGAAGTTAGAAGAGATAGAGGATAGAGTGCGTACCATAGGTGTTTTGACAAGTGGTGGTGATGCGCCGGGGATGAATGCAGCTATTCGTGCAGTGGTTCGTGCGGCCATTGGTAAAGGTTTGAAAGTGCGTGGGATTCGTCGTGGGTTTCATGGTTTATTAAAAGAAGAGATTATTGATATGACAACACGGGATGTATCGGATATTATTCAACGTGGCGGTACGATTTTACAAACGGCTCGCTGTAAGTCTATGCTGACCAGAGAGGGACAGCAAAATGCGGCTGCTATTTGCAAAAAGTATGGCATTGATGGTTTGGTTGTGATTGGTGGAGATGGTTCTTTTATGGGAGCCAAAGCCATATCAAATTTCGGGGTAAATACCGTTAGTATTCCTGGGACCATTGATTTGGATATTGCTTGCAGTGATTATACCATTGGTTTTGATACAGCGGTAAACACAGCGATGGAGGCAATTGATAAAATTCGTGATACTTCCACTTCTCATGAACGTTGCAGTATCATTGAGGTTATGGGACGTGGTGCCGGTTATATTGCCTTGTGGTGTGGTATTGCCAATGGTGCAGAGCATATTATTGTGCCGGAGATACATGATTTTGACGAAAAAGAAATGATTGCTGATATTATGGCGCAAAAGATGCGTGGTAAGAAGAATTATATTATTATCAATGCAGAGGGAATTGGTGATTCGATTAATATGTCTCATCGGATTGAAGAGGCAACGGGTATTGAAACCAGAGCGACGATTTTGGGGCATATGCAACGTGGCGGTAGCCCGACTTGTAAAGATAGGGTTTATGCCTCTATCATGGGTTCTATGGCGGTGGACGTACTGGTTCAGGGAAAAACCAATCGGGTGATGGCTTACCAAGGTGCGCAGTATATTGATTTAGATATTAATGAAGCTTTGGAAATGAAGAAAAATATTTCAGATTATCAATATGATGTAGCAAAGATGTTGTCAACTTAGGAGATTAAAGTAGAAATATGAAGAGGAAATGTGATTTACCAATTGGTGTATTTGATTCAGGTGTTGGTGGGCTCACAGTGATGCGGGAAATGATTCGTCAGTTGCCCCATGAAAAGATCATCTATTTTGGCGATACGGCTCGGGTGCCCTACGGAAGTAAATCTCCGAATATTGTAGTTCATTTTTCAAAGCAAATCACCCGCTTTTTATTGGGCAAGCAGGTGAAGTTAATTGTAATTGCCTGTAATACGGCGAGTGCTTTGGCATTGGAGGCTTTGCAAGGGCAATTTGAAATACCGATCATCGGCGTGGTAATTCCCGGTGCAAGAGCAGCAATAGAGGCGACGCAAATCAATAAAATCGGTGTGGTAGGTACGGATGCCACGGTGCGTAGTGGTATTTATACCAAGATTATCCAAGGAATGCAATCCAATATTCAAGTTTTGGAGAAAGCCTGTCCTTTGTTTGTGCCTTTGGTTGAGGAGGGTTTCAAAGAGCATCCTGTGACGGAGGAAGTGATTGCTCATTATCTTGCATCCATGCGGGAGGCGGAAATAGATGCTATGATTTTGGGTTGTACCCATTATCCTTTGTTGCGCTCGCGTATTATGAAATATTTAGGTGAAAAAATTCAAATTGTAAATCCGGCCTATGAAACGGCTATGGATATCAAAGGGATATTGGCGGCGCAAAATTTAGAAAACAACGTAGCTATGGTTGACACAGAGCAGTACGTTTTTTATGTAAGTGATGCGGCGGAAAAATTTCAGGAATTTGCCAATACAGTGATGCCGATTTCGGTATCTGAAACAAAGGTTGTAAATATAGAACGTTATTAATAGAATGTAATCAATCAAAGGAAAAAATCATGACAAAGGAAGTATTGGTGAGCATTAGTGGCTTACATCACGAACAAATCAATGGTCCCACCAATTTAAATGAAAGTGCATTAAAGGTAGTGATTCCGGGCACTTATTATTTGAAAAACGGCAAGCATTATGTTATTTATGATGAAGTTGTTGCGGGTATGGAGGGGACGATTCGAAACAAAATAAAAATACAGGATAAAAGCCTGGAGATTTTCAAATCAGGGTTGACAAATACCCATATGGTGTTTGAGCGAAATCAAAAAAACTGGACTTATTATGAAACGGCTTTTGGTCATATGATCGTGGCGGTGAATACAAGAAAGATGGACGTAAAGGTTACAGATGAAAGAATTGATGTGTCTGTGGATTATGAGCTAGATGTAAATCATGAACCTTTGGCAGATTGCCGGATACGTTTGAATATTGCTTCAAAAGAGAGCAGAGATCACTTATTGCAATAGATGGTGGCAAAAGAGAAGTAAAAAGAAAACCCGCAACATTGCTGTTGAAACAGTGTTGGGGGTTGTTTGCGTATTAGCCTTTGACACGACTTTTTAAGCGGTCCATCAGCCCTTTTTTTTGCGCTGGTTTTTCTAAACCGCTGCGCGCGCCTTTGACACCGGTAATGTAAATGCCACTGACAACAGCTTTGACTTCTTTTTTGATGGGTATTAGTTCAAAGGCATCTTTATCACACATCAAAGTCATGATTTTGGGCCCAACCTTGGCTTTTACGACCAAAACCTTGGAACGTCTTAAATACTTAGGGGTATTTTCAACGACAATGGCCGGAAATCCGGCATCTTTGAGTTTCATCTTACCTTTATCAATAATCAGCATACTCACCGTTTGTGCAACAGCATCCATCTGCTCTTTTTGTGCTTCTTGTTTTTTTTGCGCTTTTTTTCCTAAAATAAACAGTACAATTGCCGCTATGACTAAAACACCTAGGACAATCAACATAATAATGGTTGTGGTGCTCACAATAGAGTCCTCCTGAATTTCGGTTCTGCCTAAAAATAAATCAAATTTACTCAAGTGCTATTCTATCACTCTTTGATTAATTTATCAACAAAAAGTGGAAAAGGTTTCTTTTCCTTTTAAAAGAGGGTATACTAGAAAGGGATGTTCAAGTACATAGAAGCAGAGGGAGTAGTATATTGTATGCTAGATACGGTTATTAACGGATTCTCAATGGTTTATACGTTTATTTATGACAACTTGTTTGTTATAAATATTTTTCTAGCTCTATTGATTGTATTTTTTCAACGGCGGTCCCCGCAAACGGTATGGACTTGGTTGTTGATTTTATTTTTCATACCGATTTTGGGATTTGTTTTGTATTTGCTCATTGGAACAGACTATCGTAAAAGTAGAATGTTCAAGGCAAAAGAAATCGAGGGCGATATCAAATATGCGGCCAGACGTCAGGCAGAAAATGTGTTTCGTAAGCGATTGCGATTGGCAAATCCTGAGATGGCTCGTTTTAAAAGTCTAATTCTTTATAATTTAGAGGCAACACAAGCGGTTTTGACAGATAATAATGATGTGCGCATTTATTTGGATGGGCATGAAAAATTCCAAGCTTTGATTGATGAAATGGAGGCTGCGAAACGTTATATTCATTTTCAATATTATATTATTCGCAATGATGCGTTGTGGAAACGTATTGAGGAGGTTTTGGTTCGCAAAGCCAAGCAGGGTGTAGAAGTGCGTATTCTTTTTGATAGCATGGGCTGCCGAACGATGAAAACCAAAGATTGGATGCGCATGGAAAAGGTTGGTATTAAGGTTGCTGAATTTTTTCCCGCATTGCTGGGAAAACTACAGGTTCGTTTTAACTATCGCAATCATCGCAAGATTGTGGTCATTGACGGTCGCATTGGTTTTATTGGTGGTTTTAATGTGGGTATGGAATATCTGGGATTAAATAAAAAATTTGGTTATTGGCGGGATACCCATTTATGTATTGAGGGGGCAGCGGTTACTTCTTTGGCGGTTCGTTTTGTTTTGGACTGGAATCATGCGGCCAAAGAAGATTTGTTTTTAGAGGATAGGTTATTTGAAATTCCTAGTTTTGTGCGCAGAGGACGGGATCCGGTGCAGATTATTACCAGTGGGCCGGATACGCAATTGCAGGTGGTGCATGACAATTTTCTCAAAATGATTTATGCGGCCAAGGAGCGTATTTACCTGCAAACCCCTTATTTGATACCGGATGATTCAATTTTGGATGCACTTAAAATTGCAAGCCTTTCAGGGGTGGATGTGCGTATTATGATTCCGGATAAACCGGATCATCCCTTTGTGTATTGGGCAACCTATTCTTATTTGGGAGAATTGGTGGCGACCGGAGCGAAATGTTACGTTTATAACAATGGTTTTCTTCATGCTAAGGTATTGACGGTGGATGGTATGGTTGGAACGGTTGGAACCACCAATATGGATATTAGAAGTTTTCGTTTGAACTTTGAAGTCAATGCGGTGATTTATAGTGAGCGAACGGTGCAGCGATTGGATCAGGCTTTTGAAAACGATATCACAAAATGCACACGCGTAACGCGAAAGGTATATGACCAGCGAGGCTTGTATATTCGCTTTAAAGAACAATTTTCCCGTCTGTTTTCGCCGTTGATGTAAGCTTTATCTGTGAAATATCTGTGAATGACTGTTCACTTCGGGTGAAGTGTGGTATAATTTGGCAGTATGTTTATACAATTTTAATAAAAAGTAAGTAGTATAGTAGGAGGAAAAAAATGAAAAAGCGACTGTTAGCTTTTATACTCGGTGGTGCATTGATACTGTCATTGATTGGGTGTGGTTCATCAAGGGAACTTTCAAATGATTTTATCACAATTAATCAATATAAAGGTTTGGAATTGGTGAAAGTAGAATTTCCCGAGATTACAGATGATGATGTTGACCGTATGATTCATGGCAATTTAGGTGCGTCATCTACGTTGGAAATGATTACAGATCGTCCGGCAGAAGAGGGTGATATGGTTCTCATAGATTTTGTCGGTAGTATTGACGGTGAACTTTTTGAAGGTGGTGCTGCTGAAAACCAAAGCTTAACCCTTGGTTCAGGGGCATTTATAGGACCAGAGGGTGACTATCGCGGCTTTGAAGAGCAGGTTGTTGGCCATTCTATTGGTGATGTATTTGATATTCAAGTGCAATTTCCGGAGAGTTATGCACAAGATTTGGCGGGACAGGTAGCAAACTTTAATATTACATTGCATGAAATCTCCCGGGTAAATACACCTGAGTTGACGGATTCATGGGTGCAGGACAACAGTGAAGATTCCACTACAATTGCAGAGTATCGGGAAGAGATTCGGGCTATGTTAGAGGAAAATGTTGAAAATGGTATTCGCAATCAACAGCAAACAGAGGCGATGTCGCTCTTATTGGAAAATGTTGAAGTAACGGGTTTCCCTGAGGGTGCTGTTGAAGAAGAAACAGACATGATTGTGAATTATTATATTCAGATGGCAGAGGGGCACGGTATGGAGTTGGCTGACTTTTTGCAACAGTTCATCGGTGCTACAGAAGAGAGTTTTAGAGAACAGGTGGTTGCCGTTGCGGAGATGGCCGTTACAAGAAAGTTGGCAGCAGAGCTGATTGCGGAACGTGAACGCTTGATTCCATCGGAAGAAGAGTTCCAAGAAAGAATTGAAGAGTTGACATTTTTGGCAGGTTTTGAGTCAGTGGAAGTGTATTTGAATCAATTTGGTGAAGAATTGGTCCGAGATGTGATTTTACAGCAAGTTGTTGCAGACTTTTTGGTTGACCATGCTACGTTTATAGATCCGGCGGCAGTGGAAGTAGAAGGTATAGAAGTAGATGATGCGGAAGTACAAGAATAAGAAATAAAGCGCACTCCTCTTGATGGTGTACAACAAAAGATAAACTGTACATAATTAAGGGGAGTTTTTTTACTTTCTTTAATTTAGGAAGTTACTTCAATTTTTTATTAAAGTAAAAACGCTCAGGGGGATGTACATGGACACGAAAGGTGATGGGTTTGAGGAGGAAATTATTTTGAAACATGAATTAATAATCGTATTGGATTTTGGCGGCCAATATAATCAATTGATAGCCAGAAGAGTTAGAGAATGCAATGTGTATTGTGAGATATATTCTTATAAAACAGATTTGGAAAAGATTCAGCGTATGAATCCCAAAGGCATTATTTTGACAGGCGGTCCAAGTAGTGTTTATGAGGAAAATGCAGCTACTTATCCCAAAGAGTTGCTTGAATTGGGCATTCCGGTTTTGGGTATTTGTTATGGTGCCCAGTGGATGACTCATATTTTAGGCGGCCGGGTGGCAAAAGCTCCTATTCGTGAGTACGGTAAGGCAGAGGTTTCCATTGATTTTGCCCATGCAGCCTTGTTCAAGGGGATTTCAAATCCAACGATTTGTTGGATGAGTCATTTTGATTATATTGCGCAAGTTGCAGCGGGTTTTACAGTTAGTGCCCATACTGCCGACTGTCCGGTAGCGGCGATGGAACATACGAATCAAAAGCTTTATGGAGTGCAATTTCACCCGGAAGTATTGCATACCCTGGAGGGGCAAAAGATTTTAGCGAATTTTGTGAAACATATATGTGGTTGCACTGGCGATTGGCAGATGCGAGCTTTTGTAGAAGCTGGTATTGCGAAGATTCGTGAGCAAGTAGGTGATGGCAAGGTTCTTTGTGCTTTGTCAGGTGGGGTGGATTCATCCGTGGCAGCTGTTATGTTATCCAAGGCCATTGGTAGGCAGTTGACTTGTGTATTTGTAGATCATGGTTTGCTTCGAAAAGATGAGGGCGACCAAGTAGAGGCAGTGTTTGGTCCAACGGGTCACTATGATTTGAATTTTATTCGTGTTAATGCACAGGCGCGCTTTTATGATAAATTGGCAGGTATTATAGAGCCGGAGAAAAAACGTAAAATCATAGGGGAAGAATTTATTCGTGTTTTTGAAGAAGAAGCAAAAAAAATCGGAGCAGTAGATTTTTTGGTACAAGGAACGATTTATCCCGATGTTGTAGAAAGCGGAGTTGGTGGAGAATCAACGGTGATTAAGTCTCATCACAATGTGGGTGGATTGCCTGATTATGTAGATTTTAAAGAAATTATAGAACCTTTGCGGGACTTGTTTAAGGATGAAGTGCGTCAAGCCGGATTGGAGTTAGGCATTCCGGAGCGGCTTGTATTTCGCCAACCATTTCCCGGGCCGGGTTTAGGTGTGCGTATTGTGGGTGAAGTGACGGCGGAGAAAGTGAAGATTGTGCAAGAAGCCGATGCCATTTATCGGGAAGAAATGGATGCGGCCGGTATGAATAAAACGGTGGGTCAGTATTTTGCGGCATTGACCAATATGCGCTCTGTTGGGGTTATGGGGGATGAACGGACCTATGACTATGCCGTTGCTTTGCGAGCGGTGAATACAGTGGATTTTATGACGGCAGAGGCTTCTGAGATACCTTGGCAGGTGCTGCATAAGGTGACGTTGCGGATTGTCAATGAAGTGGAGCATGTGAATCGGGTGTTGTATGATTTGACGGGGAAACCACCGGGGACGATAGAGTTAGAGTAATGGATAAGAGAGCTTAGATGCACATTTTATGGGGTTTCTAGGCTCTCTTTTTGGGTGGTGGTTCTAATTTGGCTCTACTTTGTAGAATGGTGCATTTGCGAAACAGAAGATGGATGAGTCACTTCGTTAGATGGAGTACATTGGCAACCATCTAATTCTGACTGGTGTAGTTGCTGAGTAAGCAAATCTATAATTTCCTGAAGTTGGTTTTCATTGGTATCCATGAAGTGGTCCAACTTATTTAAAGTATCTTCTTGAAACTGTAAGTTAGATTCTTCGGTCGATTCGAGGCGTTGCTGTGTGGCAACATCTTTCATTTCAGTCCTAATTATACCGTATAATGCCAATAGTATAGCAAAAATAGCCATTGCTCTATCAAAAGTAAGTTTAGGCTTTCCGGTCTCATTACTGGTGGTGTGATCTGGTACTTCGCCAAGGGTCATACAGATATCACCAAATAAATCAGTGGTAAGTTCGACTGAATCATCATCTATGGTTTCAGCAAAAAGTTGTAAGTTTAAACGACTAATTTCACTAATGATTTTGCTAGTTTCTTGAGTGGCACCTAATGTTACCGGTGTATATGCTGAAGATATTGCACTAACTAAATCTTTGATTCCTGGATAAATGGAATTTACTTGGCTTGATATTGGTTTCATTTCGGCAGCAATTTCAGCAATACCTTTTGCTAAACAAGACAAACCATTCATATTGTCTCGATTTATTGCTGATAAGCCATTTGCTAATGATAGAAACTGATTCGCTAAAATTTCGCCCTATAGCACTTAGTAGTTCTGTTTGTTCGGCACTTGCAATCGCAAATTGCTTTAGTGTTTGAGTGACTCCGTTAGTTAGTATGTTAATAGATTTACGGTAATCTTCCATTGAATTATTAAATTCCTTTAATGCTGGATTATTAAGAAAAGAGTATTTTTCAATTTCTTCATTCAGTCCTCTAATGGGTTTAGTCCTTTTTGTGATTTGCTCTTGTAGCTCTCGCAAAGGTCGATTAATATCGTCCATTCGTTCCTGATACTGCCTAAATGGTTTATTCACTTCGTTTAGTTTTTGGTGAAATTCATCATCGATATTAATCTTATCGTTGTAACTCATAAATTGTTTGATTCTCCTTTTCTATAATTTGGTGATCTAGTATAATAAAGTTGTAACACCCCTTGATAGTTTGATACAATAATCAAACATAAGGAGAGATTACAATGTCCAATAAACGTTATGAGCCTGAGCTCAAAGAAAAAGTGATTCGCCTTCATCTGGAAGAAGGACGATCTATCAAAAGCTTGACTGATGAATATCATCTAGGTCA
>WRBB01000023.1 GCA_009779895.1 Lachnospiraceae bacterium | reverse complement strand
TTTGATATATGAGGCCCAAGAAAAAGCCCGTTGGTCTAAAGCGATGCGAGAAGCTTATGTAAGAGAAGAAGCGGAAAAGCAAGGGTTAGAGCAAGGCATAAAGCGTGGTTTGGAGCAGGGATTAGAGCAAGGATTAGAGCAAGGATTAGAGCAAGGATTAGAGCAAGGATTAGAGCAAGGATTAGAGCAAGGATTAGAGCAAGGATTAGAGCAAGGCAGAAAAGAAATTTTAACGAAGTTGATTCAAAAGAAATTGACCAAAGGACAATCCCCGGAAACAATTGCAGACGATTTGCTTGAAGATATTTATGTGATAAATGAGATGATAAAAGAGTTACAATTGAAATAAAGCTCATACACCATAGTAGAAAAAAAGAAAGGTAAATATAGATGACAGATAAAGAATTATTGCTGGCGATATCAGGTATTATGGATCAGAGAAATGATGTTTTACGAGAAGAGATTAGACTTGATATGAATAAATTAGAGAGAAAAATAGACAATGTAGAAGTAAGTCTGGGTGCTAGAATAGACAACGTAGAAGTAAGCCTAAACAATAAAATAGACAATGTAGAAGCAAGCCTAAACAATAAAATAGACAATGTAGAAGCAAGTCTTAGAAATGAAATGAATAGTATGAAGTCCGACTTGGAAGAAAAAATGAATCGTATGGAGTCTGGCCTAGAAGAAAAAATAAGACATTCGGATATGATTGTTGAAAATGAAGTGATTCCAATTGTGAATGAGCTAAAGAGCCTATATGTGGATACTGCTGAAAGATATCAAAAGGGTGTGATTCAGATGGAAACATTACAAAGTGATCTTGATATGATCTAAAACCAAAAAAAGACAAAGCAGGTGTCGGAGCCGAAGCTCCCAACCTGCCTTGTCTATCATAAATTATCTTCCCCGCCGTGCTTTTTTAGAACCAATATAATATACCGTTGATATTATAATTACGGATAAAGCGACCATAATTAGTATGAATAAAACGGATAGTATATCACCTGTTTGTGGCATTCTTCTTTGATTTGTATCTCGATTGTTGCCTGCTTGGTTGCTGTTGCCTTGATTTTCATCTGCTGGTCCATCTGTGGAAGAATCACCCACTGGCGGTTCATCTGTGGGCGTTTCGGGTGTTTCGCCCGTTGGTGGTTCCGCCGGAGGTCCTGTTGGAGGTTCCGTTGGCGTTTCCGTCGGAGGCTCTGTTGGCGTTTCCGTCGGAGGCTCCGTCGGAGGTTCCGTTGGCGTTTCTGTCGGAGGTTCCGTTGGTGTTTCTGTCGGAGGTTCCGTTGGCGTTTCTGTCGGAGGCTCTGTTGGAGGTTCTGTCGGTGGTTCGTTTGCCGGTGGTCTGATTGGAACTTCCGGTACTTCGCCATGAACGACACGGATATCATCATTATTGAACGCATGATTTCCTGCAACTCCGGCCCAAGGAGCCGGATTGATTCTTCCACTTGCTTCTATATTGTGCGCTCGATTGAGATCATCACTGACAATCTGTCCGGACCTTGCTACATTATTTACAACGTTTGTACTTGCACTCACTGTAACATTTTCTAAAATAGGTGCATCTATCCAACCGATGCCGCCGCCATTATTTGCGGTATTGTTTACGATTTCTCCGCCGGTCATCACAAAAGAAGTGGTTCCATCCACAGATGAGATAAAGATGCCGCCTCCTACACTAAAGGCCGTATTTCCACGAATACTTCCGCCCCGCATTTCAACACGGGCATTGGTACCGCCTAAAAAAATGGCACCACCATGTCCGGAAGCTGTATTGTTTTGAATGATTCCACCGGTTATCAGTACAGTGGAATCTGCACCGGTACTAATTGCGCCGGCCCCGGCTGTGGAAGAATTGTTTTGAATGGTTCCGCCGCTCATGTGAAAGGTAGCACGCATTCCCATATCAACACCACCGCCCACAACGGAATTATTATTTTGAATGGTTCCATTACTCATATTAAAAGTAGCATCTGATGTGATACGCAAGCCACCGCCTGTATTATGTTCAATGGCACCCCCGGTCATCGTTACGGCCGTATTTACACCACTTGCATTTATCCCCCGACCGGCACCTGTGACTCTGCCGGCACTCATATAAAATCGTCCGCCTGTGGCCAATGTAATGGTACCTGTAACTGTAAAATTACCATCTAAGATAAGGGTTGCACCATTTGAAACCGTAATATTCCCAGTTACATTGGATGCAATCGTCGCAGTTACATTTCCTCCTGAAATGCTTCCTCCATCCGGACCGATTTCAGCGGGTGCTATTTCGGCATAAGTTGCATCCATATCTTCTATATCTATTGCAACATCTATATCTACATCGGATGTATCTACTCCATCGCTTGTTTCATAAGTTCCATTGGCAAAATCGCTTGCATTGTCGTAATCAATAGATTCCACCACTGTTTCAGATACATCGTCTGTATAGATAGTTTCTGTTTCGTAGGTATCATCCGTATACGCAACCTGTTCATCCGGATATTCTGCCGTAGCAAACGCATACTCTGATTCTGCCAATACCATTTGGGGTATCATACTAAGGGTAACTAGCAGGGCTACTAATATTACGCCCCATGTACGTGCACTAAAAATCCGCTTACTTTTTCTTAACATTTACTGTTCTCCTTTTTTTTGCTCCTAAATAATATCTTAAACAAGTGCCAAAGATGGAAATAGAATAGCATATTTTTCTTTTCTATGCGGCAATCTGTAATAATTACTAGTGTTTATGTAATAATTGATGCAACAGATGATAAAAAAGCCATAAAAAGTTTATAAAATCTATTGTATTCTTTTGTTGTGATGTGATATCGTAGGAGAGGAAGAAAAATAACAAACTCCCTTTGTTTTAAGGAAGAAAGAGGCATATGTTGAAAACATCAGATTTTTATTACGACCTACCGGAGGAATTGATTGCGCAAGATCCTTTGGAAAAGCGTTCGGATTCACGCTTATTAAAATTGAATCGAAAAACAGGAGAGATTACCCATGGAACATTTTGTGATATTTTGGATTACTTAAACCCGGGTGATTGTTTGGTAATTAATGATACCAAGGTAATTCCGGCGCGTTTGATTGGAGCATCAGAAAAAGACGGTTCTAAGGTTGAAATATTATTATTAAATCGCAAAAAAGATTGTACTTGGGAAATTTTGGTAAAGCCGGGCAAAAAAGCGAAGATCGGAGATCGGATCTATTTTGGGGATGGTCTTTTAATCGGTGAGATTACGGATGTGATAGAAGAGGGAAATCGTCTCATTCGCTTCGAATTTGAAGGCATTTTTGAGGAAGTTTTAAATGAGTTAGGTGAGATGCCCTTGCCCCCTTATATTACCCATCAGTTAAAGGATAAGGATAGATACAATACGGTTTATGCGACCAATGAGGGTTCGGCGGCAGCACCTACTGCCGGGTTGCATTTTACAGATGAAATTCTAAAAGAGATTCAAAATAGAGGGGTAGAGATAGCCACCATTACTTTGCATGTGGGCTTGGGTACCTTTCGACCGGTGAAAGTAGATGATGTGACCAATCATCACATGCACGCAGAAGTGTATGCAGTAGATGATGCGGCGGCCGCCAAGATTCATAAAGCCAAAGAAAGTGGAAAGCGGGTGATTTGTGTAGGCACGACGAGTTGTCGGACTTTAGAGGCGGTGGCGGCGGACCATGGAAAGGTGGTAGCTTGTACCGGTTCCACAGAGATTTTTATTTATCCGGGCTTTGATTTTAAGGTGATGGATGGGCTGTTGACAAATTTCCATTTGCCTGAATCCACATTGATTATGTTGGTGGCGGCATTTACAAGTAAGGATATGATTTTAAATGCCTATCAGGAGGCCGTAAAGGAACGATATCGCTTTTTTAGTTTTGGTGATGCGATGATTATTTTGTGAGATTTGAGATTAAATCAGCTATGTGAGTAAGGAAATATCTTATTCCATAGCTGTTTTTTTGTCCGTTCTTTAAGAAATAATTAATATATTACAAGAAATATACTAATTATTACAAAGAGACTATTAATTATTACAGAATGTCGCACAGGGGCAATAAAAATGGTATCATATCCCCTGTAATTGCATCAGTAACCAATTGTATGGTTAAGAATTTTAAGTAAACAGCTTTTGGTTTGTAATAATAAATGGAAGGATGGTTAACAAAATGAACAAAAAAAGGGGCGTAAGAAAGAGCAGAAATCACAAAGGATTCCGGATTGTCATTTCGGTCGCTATCTTACTAACAATGTTGATTGGTTTGGGATTTCATGGTCAATTGGCGCAGATTGCGGCAGATGATTTTGTAGGTATCCAACCGGCAACAGGAATCCTGGTACACTTCAATCCAAACGGAGGAACCACCCTAGAGGGTCACGGCACACGTTTCACCACCACCGGTACTGCAACAGCGGGCACCATTGGGGAAGCATCCATGCCGGAATCCCCGTCACGGGTTGGTTATCGTTTTTTGGGCTGGCATCGTGCTCAAAATGGTATGGGTTTTGATCTTTTCACCGGTACAACTATTGTAAATATCGAAACTTGGTCAGCACCTCCTACGGTATTTGCCCAGTGGGGGCATCAAGTCACGTTTCAGTGTGCTGCTGTTTCATTGAGCCAAACAGGCAATGCAAACAATCCGGCTCATTTTGCGCCAAGGATTGTTCCAACCGGTTATTCTGTAGAAGATGCCAATGAACAGTTCACTTGGGTTGATTTAGTCTGGCCCGATGAACCACCGGTACGTACCGGCTTTGTGTTTGACGGCTGGTATACCGTTGATGAAAACGCCAACCGTTTGTTACGTTTTGAAGCAACCACAGAAATTACCAGTGATGTTATGGTATTTGCCCAATGGATTCCTGCTGTTGAGCATACCGTAACCTTTGATTTACAAGGGGGTACATTGGGAGCCGGTCATAGTGATACGCGGCAGGTGTTTCATAATCGTAGCCTATTCCAATCCAGACAGCGAAATCTGGTTCTTGGGCTTCTTCCGCCTGATGGAGCACCAAGTGTATCTCGTACTAATATGGCCCTACAAGGCTGGTGGACGGCACCGGGTGGTCCCCAAGGTGGCGGTGAATATTGGACGCGTGATACTGTTATAACTGAAGATACTAGGGTTTATGCACACTGGGTTTATCGAGTAGCTTTCAATCATAATGCTCCTGGTGGTAGATCTTATATTGATGTTCCTTTGGGTGCCGGCAGAACCATTGGGCAAGATGGGCACCTTGTTGTAGGTGGGGTTGTTGTGCCTATGACTACATTACCTGAGCTAACTAGGTCTGGGTTTACTTTCGACGGTTGGTGGACGGCATTCACCGGTGGCAGTAGATTCACGGAAGATACGGTAATTACCGGATCTCGAGCCGTATACGCCCGCTGGATTATGCATATAAATCCGGTCACCGTTACCTTAGATGTAAATGGTGGTCGTTGGTGGAGTGGTGCTCCTTATGCGGATCGCACCATTACGTTTCCTCATGTTGGAGCTACAGTTGGAGCGAGTGATTTTCCACACTTTCCCCAAAGAGAGGGTTATGTTTTTTTGGGTTGGTTTTTAACCCCAACTGGGGGAACAGTAGAAATGGATGCGCCTAGACTTCGCACGACAACACCCATTTATGAGGATGTACGTTATTATGCTAATTGGCGGCCGGCAGCCACTCGTGTTGAAATTAGAGGTGGTTCTGCAAGCGCAAATGACCATATGGTTGCCCGTTATTTTCCTGTAGGTAATGATGTATCTTTTGAAAGCTTTACTAATCTCTTCAATCCGATAGTAGCTTCGAATAACAGTGCGCATCTACATGGAAGTCCTTATACAAATCGTTGGTTTGATGTGGATGGGGCGATATATGATGAATTTACACCACTACCGGGTTTTAGTAGATTTCAATATAGTGCACTTGGCGGAAATGTAGCTGTTATGATATGTACGCAACCTGATGGTACGGGTACCCGTGTTACTCGTTTTACCAATATCCATACTTTGGAACCAGATGCAAACGGTGTGATACGACTCTATTATCAATGGGCTACACCCATTGAATTTAATACCAATCGTAGTACCTTTGGTTTGGGGGCGGATGCGCTTAGAACAAGATATCTTTTTCATCATCACAGCTTTTCTACAGTGCGTCAACACTCTGCGCTACGTGATACAGCAGATATGGTTTTTGAATTGATGTCAGCCATGCCAACACCCAATAACTGGGCAGCATTGACGGCACCGGCTTGGGTGGTTATCGGTTGGAATACAGAACGGGATGGCAGTGGTGAGTGGTTTGATGCAAACACTGTAGCAACCGAAGCGATTGGAACCGTTTATGCCATCTGGACCCAGTACACCCACTTTTTCCCCGGTTATGCACCGGCAGAAAGCATTGCGCCTGAAAATCGAACACGATTGGCACCACCGGGTACATTATTAGGAGATGCAGAGGGTGGGATGCCACCAAATCCGGTCTGGGCCGGCCATGGTTTTTTGGGTTGGAATACAGCACCTGATGCCACCGGTACAACCATTGGAGCGAATCAATTGATAACGGTTCCTTTGCGGATTTATGCCACTTGGATGACCACGGTTACCTTTGATGCCACCGGTGGTACGATGGCTATGCCGGGGGGCACTACAGTCGGAGAGACCGATGTAGAAAATATTGCAGGACGGAGATTTTATGCCGGTTCCATGCCACCAAACCCGGTGCGTAGTGGTTTCTATTTTGTTCGTTGGGAAGATGCAGATGGCAATATTTTCCAACCCGGCACCATCATTACACAAAGCGCCACCATATATGCCATCTGGGAAGAAGGCACACCACAGGGGCAATTGTATATCCGTTCTGCCCCCACCAATATCAGCTTTGGTACCCATACCATTGGTAGTGGTATTATGAACATTGGTGTACAGGAATATTCCGTTCCTTTTGTGATTGCGGATACCAGAACGAACCGAGCCCCTTGGCAAGTTCGAGCACGGATTGATGATGTGCCCGAAGGATTTGCTTTTATGAATCATACCTCCTTAGACAGTACTTTACCCGAGGCATTGGTCTATTACAGTGGAGGCAATCGACTCATTATCAGCCAATCTTCCAATGTCCTATATTCATTCGGTGACTCGAATTTGCCTGATACTTTTACGATTACCAGTTCTTGGGACAATGTGCCCGGACAAGGTTTGAATTTCTCTGCCGATAATTCTGCTTTGCGGGTTGGAAATTATACAGGTCGGATTAGTTGGTATTTGGTAGATGCGCCTTAAAATGCGCTTCAAAGAAATTTTAAATAAAGCCCTAAGTATGTGAATATTCTCAATTATATTCACCTAAGGCTGTTATGAAATAACCCAAAACAAAGGATTATTTTGTAACAGCCCCTTTCCCATACCCCTGTATTTTACGGGGTTTATAGCCTTTCAGTGTCAAAGTTTGTTGAGTTTTCATCAAAAATTGGACTTGTATTTCTTATATTTAAAGTAATATAATTGATTTGATGGTTGCAGTGAATGGCATTTGGGATCTCCCGCCGGTTGATGCAATGCTGAAGAGGGGTGCCTTGAAAGGTAAAATGATGTTCAAAGATTTAAGTTGTAAAATGTTTATTCATACGGATAAGAAAACAGACGAGTTTGTGGCACACATTGAGGAAATTGTTCGTGTGAAATGTGATGAGTTTCGCACATTTGAAAATGATTATTTCGCAGCGGATGTTCTTTTAAATAAGTGGTATGATGAACATAAGCACACAGTATTCCCGGATGGTTTTTTGTATTACAAATATTTATTGAAGTTTGAGTGTATTGATAAAAATAAGGAAAAAGATTATATTGCGTTTTTACACTCTTTTATGAGTGTTTTGTGGGAAATGAATATGAAAGTAGTTGCGGCCTGTGACTTTGAAGAGAAGTTACCAAGGCATGGCGGCTACGGGCAACAGATTAATTATAGTTAAAATAAATAATATACAAAGAAAACGGATTGCCGCTTGGTTGTGGCAATCCGATTTTCTTTATATTATTTTGCATGGTTCATTTTTAGAATCACATCCAGTAATTCTAAGGGTGCATCTATGCTCCATTTGGCATCTGCCACCTGACCAAAACCGTAGGTGGTAAAAACAAAGGGAATGCCCACTTCTTTGCAGGCTGTTGCATCACCCATCGTATCTCCAATGTAAATCACATCCTTTAAGTTGTTTCGTTCCATGATTTTGCGAATGGTATAGCTTTTTGGTTGTTTGGTTTCCCCATAGCATAGATGATCTTTGAAATAGTGTCCCAGTTTTTGCGTTTTTAGCATAACTTCGATATAACCACACTGGCAGTTGCTGACGATATAAAGGGGGTATTCTTTTGCCAATGTTTCTATGGTTTCACGCATACCTGTATAAAGTACACCGTGTTTGCTTTCTAATAGTTCATTTTCATATTCAAAGCAATAATTGCCAATACGAAACATCTCTTCTTCTCCCAAAAGGGGAAATAAAATTTGACAAATCTCTTCCATGGTTTTGCCGAATAAATCAGCTAAAATTTCTTTTGTAACGTGAATATCCAAATCCGTATGTTTTTTGATGGCAGCATTCCAAGATTCCGCCACCACTTCTGTTGCATCCCAAATCGTTCCATCTACATCAAAAATAATTCCGTCCATGTACAAACCTTTCTTTTTTTCATTGTTTTTTATCGCATACTATTATAGTATACACCAAAATCCGGCTTTTAAAAAGAAACATTTTGGTGTATACTTTTGTAAGGGGAAAACCGCATGGTTTTGATTCAGAGTCAGCCGATGGAGGGTGCGCAAATGAATAAAAAAATTGTGATTATAGATGGTCATAGTATTTTAAACCGAGCATTTTATGGAGTTCCGGATTTGACCAATTCCGAGGGGCTTCATACAAATGCTATTTTTGGGTTTTTAAACATTATGTTTAAAATTTTGGATGAGGAAAAGCCGGCGCATTTGGTGGTGACCTTTGACGTAAAAGCTCCCACCTTTCGGCATCGGATGTTTGCCGAATATAAAGGAACAAGGCGACCGATGCCACAGGAGTTGGTAGAGCAGGTGCCCATCATTAAGGATGTGTTGGCTGCGATGGGTATTTATATGATAGAACAAGCCGGTTTAGAAGCGGATGACTTGATGGGAACGATTTCTCGTATTTGTGCCGCCGATGGTATGGAGGTATCCATTCTTTCAGGTGACAAAGACACCTTGCAATTGGCCACGGATAAAATCAAAATCCGGGTGCCAAAAACCAAACAAGGACGTACGGAAGTGACGGACTATTATGCCCATGATGTGATAGAGGCTTATGGGGTGACGCCGACGGAGTTTATTGATATCAAGGCTTTGATGGGAGATGCTTCGGACAATATTCCCGGTGTGCCCGGCATTGGGGAGAAGACGGCCGGTAAGATAATCCAAACATATAAAAGCATTGAGATAGCTTATGCTCACGTAGAAGAATTAAAGCCGCCCCGTGCCAGCAAAAATTTAAAAGAATTTTGGGAGCAGGCCAAGTTAAGTAAGGCATTGGCCACCATTGATCAACATGCGGAAATCGCCTTTGATTTAGAGGCGTCTCTGTATGAAAATCCCTACACGGAAGAGGCCTATGCATTTTTCCAAGAATTGGAGTTTAAGCATTTTTTGAAGCGTTTTCAGGTAACGGCAAAGGAAAATGATTTGGAAGCCCATTTCACGGAAGTGGTTTCGATAGAAGCATTTCTGGAGAAGATTGAGCATGCTCAAAAGGCGAAGCGGGTAGGGGTGGCATTTGCGTGGGGTTATATCAGTCTTGCCTTTGATTCAGATAAAATTTATTACTTTGCAACAGATGCGGCAACGGATATCCAGACAGAAAAAAAAGAGATGAAAGAGGGGCAGCAGTTAGAATTGAATTTTGACACCCCTGTTGCTGTAGAGATAGAAGAAGCAGAAGCAAATGAAAACAAATACCAAGTCATCTACAAGGCCTTGGAGAAACTGGCAAACAAGGTAGAAATATTCTCCATGTTTGATTTAAAAGAGCATTTGGATGTATTTCCCGCTTTCCAAACAGAGGTGGATGTAGGTGCGGTGGATGCATTGCGCAGGTATTTTGATGGTATTATTGCTGCTTACCTGCTCAATCCATTAAAAAATGATTATCGTTTTTATGATGTGGCCAAGGAGTATTTGCATTTGTTTATTGCCGAAACCATTGATGGGTACAAAAAAGCCTGTTATGAGGCTTTTACAGCCTTTGCAATCGTTCCGATATTGCAGGATAAGCTGGCAGATAGCGGTATGTTAAAGTTATTTCAAGACATGGAGATGCCTTTGTTATTTACCTTATACAATATGGAACGTCGTGGTATTTGCGTTGCGGCTCAAGAGTTAAAAGATTATAGCGAGATGCTGGGAAAGCAAATCGTTTTGTTGGAGCAGGAAATTTATCAGGGAGCAGGTGAAACATTTAATATTAATTCTCCCAAGCAGTTAGGCGCAATCCTATTTGATAAACTTCATATGCCTTATGGGAAAAAAACCAAGACAGGATATTCGACGGCGGCGGATGTGTTGGAAAAACTGGCACCGGAGTATCCGTTGGTTTCTCAGATTTTAGAGTATCGTCAGTTAAGCAAGTTAAAATCCACTTATGCGGACGGTTTGGCAAATTATATCCAAGCGGATGGACGGATTCATGGCAAGTTCAATCAGACCATTGCGGCCACAGGCCGTTTGAGCAGTACGGAGCCAAATCTGCAAAACATTCCGATTCGTATGGAATTGGGTCGGTTGATTCGTAAAGTATTTATACCGGAAGCCGGTTATTTGTTTTTGGATGCGGATTATTCTCAGATTGAATTGCGTGTACTGGCTCATTTTTCAGGAGATACACAGTTGATTCAAGCATACAAAGAGGCAAAAGACATTCATCGTATGACGGCTTCCCAGGTGTTTCATGTACCCTTTGAAGAGGTGACATCCTTGCAGCGTAGAAATGCCAAGGCGGTCAATTTTGGCATTGTTTATGGTATGAGCTCCCATGGTTTAAGTCAGGACTTGGGCATTTCACGGAAAGAAGCGGCGGACTATATAACACGTTATTTTGCGACTTATCCCCAGATTAAAGTTTTTTTGGATGATATGGTTACACAAGCAAAGGAAAAGGGCTATGTAAAGACTTTGTTTGGTCGGCGTCGTCCGGTGCCGGAATTAAATTCCGCTAGTTTTATGCAACGTAGTTTTGGTGAGCGTGTGGCTATGAATGCGCCCATTCAGGGAACAGCGGCGGATATTATGAAAATTGCGATGATTGCCGTGGACAAAGAATTGATAGAAAAGAAATTGAAATCCCGTTTGATTTTGCAGGTTCATGATGAATTGCTCATTGAAGCGGACAAAAAAGAGATAGATCAAGTGCGGGAGATTTTACAACGGCAGATGGAAAGTGCGGCGGATATGTTGGTGCCTTTGTTGACGGATATTCATGTTGGCATCAATTGGTTTGAGGCAAAGTAAGGCGATGAAAATAATTGGGATTACCGGTGGTGTGGGCTGCGGCAAAAGCAGGGTATTGCACTATTTGTGTGAAGTGGAGCAGGCAGAGGTTCGTCAGTTGGATCGAGTGGCAAGGGAGTTGCAAAAAAAAGATGCGCCTTGTTATGTGAAGATTGTAAAGCGGTTTGGCTCTGCTATTGTGCTTGCAGATGGCACATTAAATCGGCAAAAATTGGCCGAGATGATTTTTCAGGATGAAAGCAAACGACGGTGGATGAACAATATGATGCATCCGGCGGTACGTCAATGGATTTTAGAGGATATTCAAAAAAGCCGAGAAGCGGGAAAGTCCTTTTATATCATAGAGGCAGCTTTGCTGATAGAAGCAAAATATGATATGATTTGTGATGAATTATGGTATATTTATGCAACGCAGGAAGTTCGCCGAGACAGGTTGCGTGAAACCCGTGGTTATTCGGAAGAAAAGATAAATCAGATGATGGAATCACAATTGCCAGAGACAGCTTTTCGTCAAAATACGGATGTGTGTATTGACAACAACGGGGACTTTGCTTGGACGACAAAACAGCTTTTAAAAAACATGGAAAGACTAAAAGGAAAATGAAATGAAAATGTGCAGTATTGCCAGTGGCAGCAGTGGAAATTGTGTTTATATCGGTAGCGAAAGTACGCATTTGTTGGTGGATGCGGGTATTAGCAAAAAAAGAATAGAGGCAGGCCTTGCGACTTTGGATTTGACAGGTGAGGTTTTGTCGGGGATTTTAATTACCCATGAGCATATTGATCATATTCAGGGTTTGGGGGTTTTTAGCCGCAAATATAACGTACCGATTTATGCCACACCCGGTACCATAGTCGGTATTGAAAAGTGCAAAACCTTAGGAAAGATGCCTGCCGGTTTGCTTCATCCGATTCAAGCGGACAAGGTATTTCGTTTGGGTGACTTGGATGTGGATCCCTTTACCATTTCTCATGATGCCAATGAGCCTATCGGTTATCGTTTGGAAAGCCAAGGAAAATCCGTTGCCATTGCGACAGATTTAGGTATTTATGATGCATATATTGTTTCCAAATTGCAGGATTTGGATGCGGTTTTACTGGAGGCCAATCATGATATTCATATGGTGGAGGTAGGTCCTTACCCCTATCCTTTGAAGCGGCGGGTTTTGGGAGATAAGGGGCATCTGTCCAATGAAGTATCGGGGCGTTTGCTTTGTGATATCTTACATAAGGGTTTGAAAAACATTATTTTAGGTCATTTGAGCAATGAAAATAATTATGCAAAACTGGCTTATGAAACAGTGAAGTTAGAGTTGAATTTGGGTTCGAATTTTGAACCGGGTAAGGATGTTAAGTTGCAGGTGGCAAACCGTCAAACGGTTTCGGAAGTGGTATTGGTATAGCTGTTGTGGGAGAAAGAACAATGAAAAAATGTATTGTAACAGTTTTGGGTCAGGATCAAGTGGGGATTATTGCCAAAGTGTGTACTTATCTGGCGGAGAGTGAAGTGAATATTTTAGATATTTCCCAGTCTATCATTGCCGGTTTTTTTCATATGATGATGGTGGTAGATGTTTCTGGTATGAAAAAGGATTTTGCGCAGGTGTGTGATGACTTGGAGACCATAGGGGAAGAAATCGGTGTGGATATTCGCTGTCAAAAAGCGGAGATTTTTGAGAAAATGCACACATTATAGGTAAGATAAAAGAAAGATGATTTTGGGAGGATAGTATGTTTGGTTTTTATGAGGTTGCAGAAACAAACAAGATGATTGAGCACGAAAATTTGGACGTGCGTACCATCACCTTAGGCATTAGTTTATTGGATTGTGTAGATGGGGATTTAAGTGTTCTCAAAGAGAAGATATATAAAAAAATCATAAAAACGGCCAAAGATTTGTGTGCGACCGGGCAGGATATTGAGCGGGAGTTTGGCATTCCTATTGTAAATAAACGGATTTCTATTACGCCGATTTCTTTGATTGGAGCAGGCACTTGTAAAAGCATAGAGGATTATGTAGAGATTGCTAAGACTTTAGATAAAGCGGCAAAGGTGGTCGGCGTGAATTTTATCGGTGGTTTTTCGGCTTTGGTTTCAAAAGCGATGACCAAAAGTGAGGAACTTTTGATTCGTTCTATTCCCAAGGCTATGGCTGTGACAGAGCGGGTTTGTAGCTCTGTGAATGTAGGATCTAGCAAAAGTGGTATCAATATGGATGCAGTACGCCTTTGCGGGGAGATTATCAAAGATACGGCAAAAAATACTGCGAAACAAGATTCAATCGGCTGTGCCAAGTTGGTGGTTTTTTGCAATGCCCCTGATGACAACCCCTTTATGGCAGGTGCGTTTTTGGGTGTAACCGAGGCGGATGCCGTGATTAATGTGGGGGTCAGTGGCCCCGGCGTGGTCAAAAAAGCCTTGGAGTCCGTGCGTGGCCAAGGGTTTGAACAATTGTGTGAAGCCATCAAAAAAACGGCGTTTAAAGTTACAAGGGTGGGACAGTTGGTGGCGGAAGAGGCATCCAAACGTCTGGGCATTCCCTTTGGGATTATTGATTTATCTTTGGCCCCTACACCGGCAGTCGGGGATAGTATTGCAGAGATTTTAGAAGAGATTGGTTTGGAGCGTGTGGGGGCACCCGGTACGACGGCAGCTTTGGCTTTGTTAAACGATCAGGTGAAAAAGGGTGGTGTTATGGCATCGTCTTATGTAGGTGGTTTGAGTGGGGCTTTTATCCCGGTGAGTGAGGACCAAGGGATGATAGACGCAGTATTGGCAGGTGCTTTGACTTTGGAAAAATTGGAAGCGATGACCTGTGTTTGCTCTGTGGGTTTGGATATGATTGCCATTCCCGGCAAAACAAAAGCAGCGACGATTTCCGGTATCATTGCAGATGAAATGGCCATTGGGATGATAAATCAAAAAACAACAGCGGTTCGCTTGATTCCGGTTGTAGGCAAAGATGTGGGGGATACGGCAGAGTTTGGTGGTTTGTTGGGTTACGCACCGATTATGCCTGTCAATGAATTTGGATGTGAGTTGTTTATTAACCGTAGGGGAAGAATACCGGCACCGATACATAGTTTTAAAAACTAGCTATTGCATTTTTCAAAACTATCGCTTATAATTATTTTTAGATACTTTGATAATCAAAGTAAAAAGAAAAAAATTAGGATGAGGAGAAATGGTGATGAAGAAAATAGCAATCGTAACGGACAGCAACAGTGGTATCACACAAAAAGAAGCAAAAGAATTGGATATTTATGTATTGCCTATGCCATTTTTTGTAGATGGTGAGATGTTTTTAGAAGGTGTTACCCTTACAAAAGAAGAATTTTTCAAACGTTTGGATGAAGGTGCCGACATTTCAACTTCTATGCCTTCTCCCGGTGATGTGATGGATTTGTGGAATCGGGCTTTGGAAGATTCGGATCAGGTGCTTCATATTCCTATGTCTAGTGCTTTCAGCGGTTCTTGTGAAGCGGCTGCCATGTTGGCAAAGGATTTTCAAGGCAAAGTTGTAGTGGTAGATAACAAACGCATTACGGTTACTTTAGAGCAGGCCATTCATGATGCGATTGCACTACGAAAAGCAGGTAAAACCATTGAGGAAATGAAAGAAACGTTAGAAGCGTCCGGCAGAAATTTTAGTATCTTTATGACGGTGGCGGATTTGAAATATCTAAAAAAAGGCGGACGCATTAGTGCGGCAGCGGCCACCATTGGTGGGATGCTAAATTTAAAACCTGTATTGAGCGTACAAGGGGATGCTTTGAATGCCATCGCAAAAAAACGTGGTATGACAGCGGCAAGAAGGGCCATGTTAAATTTTGTAAAAGAAGATATTGCACAGAAATTTGCAAACTCCGGAGATAAATTGGTCTTATCCATTGCCCATACGGTGTCCGGTTCGGAATTGGATGGTTGGCTCAAAGAGATTAAGGAGCATTTTCCGCAGTTTAAAGATATTGTGTGTAGATATGTGCCGTTGAGCATTGCCTGTCATTGTGGACCGGGCTTGCTTGGGATCGGGTTGATGCAAAAAGTAGAAGTATAAAATGAAATGATATTAAATCAACAAAAAAGCGACCCTAATTGGGTCACTTTTTTGTTGGAAAGATAGAGTTTTTTATATTTTCAGTACTCCTTGCCGATACTCATTTTCAAAGGCTGTTTTAAACTTATCCGTTACCACGGAATTATACAAATTACTAGCCAAAATATCATGATAGAGCATCCTCCTGCCCAGATGATTCAAATGTTCACTATTGGACACATTGGTTATAATCGGCACACGGCTTTCCTTGCTTATTTTAGAAATCAGTTTATCCTGCCCCTTTTGTAAGCCTAGCAAGCGACCGTAAAAATGGTAGCCGTTTTGGCGATATTCGTTGACATGTTGTTTTTTAATGCCTAGCATAATGTGCAACAAAGCACGGTTGACCCGTGTGTGGGTGATGTCTTTGGTTTTGAGCAGTTGGCAAAACTGTTTATAGTTGAAAAAGTTGTTGAGTTGCTTGCAGATGCGATTGCCCAATTCCAGCGAAACATCCATGTAGCGTACCAAGTCCTTGGGTGTTTTATTGATGAGTTTATATTTCATCAACAAAGAAAAGTCATTTTGATAAATGGGATAATTTACTTCATGATAGTCTTTCAAAAGACCCAGACAGCATTCCGGTACCTGTTGGTCCAATTCATTTAGAATGTTGGAAATAGGGGTATTCATAAAGGACTCTCCCTCCGGGTAGGTGGAATAAGCCGAGCTGGCATAGGCCAACAAAGAGCGAATGGCTGTTGCGGAGCTAAATTGGGCGGTTAATTCGGTATCGTGATAGTTGGAACCTTTGCGCTGAATGCTAAAAGGTTCAATGGGGCTTTCTAGTGCTTGCAGAGCCTTTAGGTATTCGATGCCTAAGATGTTATTGGGTTCTTTTAGAATCGCTGTGTAGTCTTTATGTGCGACCAAACCGGCAATGGCATTGTTTCGTGCGGCAGGAAAAGTCAATCCTTCTTTTAATTCCTGTTGCAGCAGTTTTTTAAATTCCTCCGGCTCATTTTGTAGAATATCAGCCAGCTCCCCGAGCTTTTTTAAGTCATTGCATTCGCTGCCAAAGACCAGATAGTCCATGCAGCGAAAATCATTTAATAAAGCCGTTGCGCCAAGGGCAAAGAGTTCCGCGCTTCCGGTGGCATAACAAACAGGCAATTCAAATACGGCACTGGCACCCGATTTCAAAGCCATTTCTGCACGCAAGGCCTTGGGCATGATGGCAGGGGTTCCCCTTTGCACATAATCTCCGCTCATCACCACAACCACATGGTCGGCTCCGGTGATTTTCTTTGACGCTTCGATATGATATTGATGCCCGTTGTGAAATGGATTGTATTCTGTGATAAGTCCGACGATTTTCATGATTATGTATAAGCTCCTTAAATTTTTAGGTACTCTTTTGGGGTGACACCTTTATATTTTTTAAAGGTTTTAATAAAATAACTTAAATCATTAAAGCCTGTGTGAAAGGCAATTTCCGTAACGGATTGATGTTCTGTCAGCATTTGATAGCAAGCCCGTTCAATGCGATAATAATTCAAATAATCCAAGGGGGTACGATGGGTGAGTTCCTTAAAAAAGCGACAAAAATATTTTGCAGACATATTGACGCTACTTGCCATTTCCGCCAAAGATAAGGCGGTGTTGAAATTGCTTTCCATAAATTCCAAAGCTGTTTTTAACTGCCGGATTTTTCGGTGTCGTCCTTTTGTTTGGGTGGGTGCCTCTTGGTAATGTCCTTGGGTAAAAATATGACCAAACAATTGATAAAGTCCACCCAAAACAATCATTTGATAGCCTTGTTGCTTACTGCCGAGGGCATCAAAGATAGACCAGACAGTTTGGTGAATTTGTTTTTTTTCTGTTGCATAGATATTTTCAAGCAATACCTCCCGGTCCATCACTTTTCGAAGAATCTGACAACAGGAATCATTGTTATTGATCAGCATGTTGATATCAAAGACGATACATTGATAAATACAATCACGGGGAATGCCCTCTTGCAAGATGCCGGCAGGTATCAAGATAGAGGTCCCGGCTTTGGTTTCAAAGCTTTGTCCGTCTAGAATAATTTGAAAACACCCCTCCAAAACCCGAATTAATTCATACTCCACATGCCAGTGTAAGGGCATATAATATTGTGGATATTGGGGTGTGATATGATGAAATTCAACAGGAAAATCAGCGGTGCCACGCTGCCAACTTTCACGGTAATTCATATATTGCATGGTTTGCGTTTCCTTTGCAAAATAGGTGAATATTGTTATACTTTATTCTATTATAGCACAAGAAAGATAGATTGGCTTGTGTTATGATAAAAAAGTATCATGGAAGGAGGGTTAAAAAACGTGAATGATAAAATAAGACAGGTATTGGCTTTTGATTTTGGTGCTTCCGGCGGTCGTGGGATTTTAGGTAGGCTGGTAGACGGAAAAATTCAAATGGAAGAGATTCATCGTTTTTCCAATGACCCGGTGCAGGTCCATAAAACCATGTATTGGGATACCCTGCGGCAGTTTTTTGAAATCAAACAAGGCATGATACAAGCTAAGCAAAGAGGTGAATTTGAAAGCATTGGTATTGATACTTGGGGCGTAGACTTTGGTCTGATTGATGCCCACGGTGCTTTATTGGAAAATGCCATCCACTACCGGGATGATCGTACCCTTGGGATGCAAGAAAAAGTATTTCAAAAGATTTCCAAAGATGAGATTTATCAGTTGAGTGGTAATCAATTCGAAAATTTCAATACGATATTTCAATTATATGCCTTGGTAGAGCAAAGACCTTGGTTATTGGAGCGGGTAGAGACCCTACTGCTGACACCGGATTTATTCAATTACTTTTTGACCGGTGTGAAAAAAACCGAGTATACTATGGCTACGACTACTCAGTTGATGGATGCTAAGGCAAAAAAATGGTCTACTCAGATATTAGATTCTTTGGGGATATCAAAAAACATATTCACAGAGGTTGTGCCCAGTGGTACCGTTGTTGGTTCTTTGTCAGCTGATATATGTGAAGCATTGGAACTACCGGCGGTTAAAGTGATGGCGGTGGCAGGTCATGATACCCAAAGTGCCGTGATTGCGGTACCAACAAAAGAAAAGGATTTTATATTTATCAGCTGCGGTACTTGGAGCTTGTTTGGTACAGAATTGGATGCTCCGCTCATCAGTGCAAAGTCTTTTGGATACAATTTGAGTAATGAGGGTGGTTATGGTGATACTACCACCTTGCTGAAAAATATCATTGGTTTGTGGCTGGTACAAGAGAGCCGCCGCCAGTGGCAGCGGGAGGGACAGCGGTATTCATTCTCTGCATTGGAAGAGATGGCAAGTCAGGTGGAACCCTTTGTAAGTTTTGTGGACCCGGATGCGCCGGAGTTTCACCAAACAGGAAACATTCCAAGGCGGATTCGTGCTTTTTGTGAAAGAACAGGTCAGAAAGTACCGGAGTCTGTGGGTGATATTGTTTGTTGTATTAATCAAAGTTTGGCTCTGAAATATCGTTATGTTTTAGAGCAGATTGAAAGTTGCACCGGGAAGCACTATGGATGTATTCATATGATTGGTGGCGGCATTCAAAGCAAGTTGCTGTGTTTTATGACGGCCGGTGCCAGCAAGCGCAAAGTGATTGCGGGACCCGTAGAAGCCACGGCATTGGGCAATATTGCGGTTCAGATGATATCCTTGGGTCTGATACGGGATGTGGCAGAGGCAAGGTGCATGATTGCGGCATCAGAAGAGACCTTTGAATATTTGCCGCAAGATCAAGATAAGTGGGACGCAGCATACGAAAGGTTTCAAACATACATATAAGGAGGAAGAAAAAATGGCAAAATCAAGACTGATCGGGGATTATCCGGTGATTGGGATTCGCCCCACCATTGACGGCAGGAGAGGTGTATTAAAGGTGCGTGAATCTTTGGAAGATCAAACCATGAATATGGCAAAATCTGCCGCAAAATTGCTGGAGGAAAATCTAAAATATTCCAATGGAGCACCGGTAAAAGTAGTGATTGCAGATACCACCATTGGTGGTGCTGCAGAAGCGGCAGCCTGCGCAGACAAATTTAGAAAAGCCGGTGTAGACATTACTTATACGGTGACACCTTGTTGGTGTTATGGTTCAGAGGTGATGGATATGGATCCTGTCACCATCAAGGCGGTTTGGGGTTTTAACGGCACGGAAAGACCAGGTGCTGTGTTTTTGGCTTCCGTTTTGGCTACCCATAACCAAAAAGGTTTACCCGCTTTTGGTATTTATGGCCGTGACGTGCAAGATGCGGATGATACAGAGATTCCGACAGATGTAACAGAAAAATTACTGCGCTTTGGCCGTGCTGCGGTAGCTACGGCAACCATGCGGGGCAAATCTTACCTGCAAATCGGTTCTATTTGCATGGGTATTGGTGGTTCTATTATTGATTCAAACTTTATAGAAGAATATCTGGGTATGCGTGTTGCCTCTGTAGATGAGGTGGAAATCATTCGCCGTATGACAGAGGGTATTTATGATGAAGCCGAGTTTCAAAAAGCCTTGGCTTGGACCAAAGAAAAATGCATCGAGGGGTTTGACAAAAACCCGGAAGACAGACAAGTATCCAGAGATAAAAAAGATGCGGATTGGGAATTTGTTGTAAAAATGATGTGTATCATCAAAGACTTGATGAATGGTAACCCAAATCTTCCGGCAGGCTGTGAAGAAGAACGGCAAGGGCACAACGCCATAGCTGCCGGTTTCCAAGGGCAAAGACAGTGGACAGATTTCTATCCCAACTGTGATTTTCCGGAGGCGATGCTCAATACTTCATTCGATTGGAATGGGATACGTGAGCCTTATATTTTAGCCACGGAAAATGATGTATTAAATGGTCTGGGTATGTTATTTACCAAGTTATTGACCAATACAGCTTCTATTTTTTCTGATGTGCGTACTTATTGGAGTCCGGATGCAGTAAAAAAAGCAACAAATGGGTATGCATTGACGGGGCACGCCAAAGATGCGGACGGTATGATTCATTTGATTAATTCAGGTGCATCCTGCTTAGATGCCAATGGGCAAGCTAAAGATGCGGCAGGCAATCATTGCATCAAACCTTGGTACGAAGTAACAGAAGCAGATCAAGCGGCCATTTTGAAAAATGCCACTTGGAATTATGCGGACTTAGGTTATTTCCGCGGTGGCGGATACTCTTCCCGTTTTGTCACAGAGGCTTCCATGCCTGTTACCATGATTCGTTTGAATTTGGTAAAGCATTTAGGGCCCATGTTGCAGATTGCAGAGGGTTGGACGGTACATCTGCCGGATGATATAACAGATATACTTTGGAAACGCACGGATTATACATGGCCCTGCACTTGGTTTGCACCAAGGGTGACAGGAGAGGGTGCTTTCAAAACTGCTTACGACGTGATGAACAACTGGGGCGCAAATCATGGTGCCATTAGTTATGGTCATATTGGTGCGGATTTGATTGCTATGTGTGCCATGTTAAGGATCCCCGTGGCGATGCATAATGTGCCGGAAACAGACATCTTTCGGCCAACCGCTTGGAATGCGTTCGGGATGGAGAAAGAGGGGCAAGATTACCGTGCTTGTGCCGCTTACGGACCATTATACAAATAATATCTTTGACCCATGATCCTTTATTTTTGGAGGTGAAGTGATAGATGTATAAAATTATTTTGGTGGATGATGAAATTTTAGTGCGGGAAGTAATTCGTGACAAAATAAAATGGAATGATTTAGGCTTTGTTTTAATCCAAACGCTAGAAAATGGCAAGGAGGCATTGGGTTTTTTGGAAGAAAATCAAGTGGATGTTGTTTTGACGGATATTAATATGCCCTATGTAGATGGCATCGAATTGAGCAAGGCAATTTCCCTAGATTTTCCCAATACCAAAGTAATTATTTTTAGTGGGTATGGAGATTTTGCATATGCGCAAAATGCCATTAAATATGGGGTGATGGAGTATATTCTGAAACCCGTTACCGCCAAAGAGCTGTCACAGGTATTATCCAAAACAAAAGAACGATTGGATCAGGAAAATAAACTATATGCCGGGTTACATTCTTGGAATAAACTAAAAGAAACCTACGGAAAAAAAGAAAGCTTAAGTTTAGATGCCATTCAGTTCATCCATCAGAACTTTGCGGATTGTGATTTGACCTTAAAAAACGTATGCAGCCATTTGGGTCTTAGCATCAGTCATTTTAGCAGTTTGTTTAAAAAAGAAACGGGTAAAACCTTTGTGGAATATTTAAACGGTGTGCGGATGGAAAAGGCCAAGGAACTTCTGTGTGAGACAGGGTTGAGAAATTATGAGATAGCAGAAAAGGTTGGATATGGCGATCCCCATTATTTTAGCATTGCCTTTAAAAAAGCAACGGGCATGTCACCGAAAAAATATGCGAGGGAATGTGCAGATGAAAAATAATGTGAAAAGATTATTCAATCGGTTCTCTAGCATTCAGCGAACCATGATGATTTCCTTTTCGTTGGTGATTTTGTTAGCGATGCTTATTTTTATGATTATTGCTTTTAATCATACCCGCAGTGTGGCCTTTGCCAATTCCATTGAGTTAACAACAAGCATTACTTCAAAAGTAAATGACAATATCGATTCTTATTTCATTAATATGGAAAACATCGCCACCATTGTAACAGAGGGTGGCGAATTGTCTCGTTACTTATTTACAGAAACAGAACGGATGGACATTCAAAGTTTATACCGTGGTCGTTTGGTGGATCAATTTGCAACGATTATGGATACCCATCATGACATTGCAAATATTGCCGTCATTGCAGACAATGATCGGATGGTGGTCAATTATGGGGATGAATCTTTTAGTGCGTTTGTAGATATTCGCAGTCAATACTGGTATCAGGCTACCCGTTTTTCACAAGAGGGTCAATTGATTACCCCAACCCATGTGCAAAATGTGATTCCCTCCAGTTATGAATGGGTGATTACATTAAGCCGTGCTCTGGTAAACCCCAATACCGGTCAGCGGGAGGGTGTGTTTTTTATTGATTTGAATTTTTCTTCAATTAGTGCCCTTTGCAGCAATCAGCTTCACAACCGTGGTTATATTTTTATTTTGGACAATCATGGTGATATCGTATACCATCCGAAGCAACAGTTGCTTTTTGGTGGTTTGATTCATGAAGATGTGGAAAAGATCATGGCCATTGAGGCATCTTATGCCATCATTGAGTCAGGCAGGGATAGTATTATTTACACCAAGTCTGTGTCTGATATTACAGGCTGGAGCGTAATCGGGGTAAATTTTGCTTCTGATTTATTGCTGGATAGCCATCAAACCCAATTGGTATATGGGGTGGTTTCTTTGGTTTTGTTTGTTTTGGTGATTATTGTATCCGCTTTTATTTCCAGAGAGATTACCAGGCCGATTCGTGATCTAAAAGATGCCATGGTTTTTGTGGAGCACGGGGAATTTCATAAGGCAAACATTGAAGTGGTGGCCAACAATGAGCTGGGTTCTTTGACACAGTCTTTTAATACCATGACCAAAGAGATTGATCACTTGATGAAAGCCAACGTAAGTGAGCAAAAGGAAAAACGGCGGCAGGAGCTACGCGCCTTACAAGCCCAGATTAATCCCCACTTTTTATATAATACCTTAGATTCCATCATTTGGATGTCAGAGGCGGGGCGCAATGACGATGTGGTGGAGATGACTTCTTCTTTGGCAAGATTGTTCCGGCAGATTATCAGCAACGAACAAGAAGAAATCAGCATCCGTGAGGAAATCGAATATCTGAAAGATTATTTAAACATTCAACAGATGCGTTATAAAGATAAGATGGTATATCACATAGAGATCATGCCGGAAATCCATGAGGAGCGAATTGTGAAATTTTCTTTGCAGCCTTTGGTGGAAAATGCCATTTATCATGGTTTGAAATATAAAGAAAACAGAGGTGAGTTGCGAATCAAAGGATATTTGGCAGAAGATAAGGTGCATTTAGAAATCCAAGATAACGGACGGGGTATGGATGCAGAAACCTTGTTGCATATTTTTGACGAGAAACAAAGTGGTGTTGGCATCAACAACATTCAAAAGCGGTTAAAATTGTACTATGGGGCAGACTATGGCATTTATTATGAAAGTCAATGGAATCAGGGAACGGTTGCCCATGTGATTTTGCCAAGGAGAGCAGAGGATGAAACGAAATTATAAAATGGCTTCAAAGCGCAATCACAATCATCTGGTATTTATTATGTGGTCTCTTTTTTTGCTGGTTTCAGCCTTGGCTTTTTACGTGTTTATTCAAGGGAACACCGAACAATCCAATACGTATCGTTTTGTGTTGATTCTAAAAAAAGTAGATGAAAACAATGATTTTTGGCGCTCTTTGATTGAGGGGGCACGGATTGGTGTGGAGGAATTAAACGGTCAATTGGAAGTGCGCGGACCGGACTCAGAAGAGGATATTGCAGGGCAAAATGCCATCATTGCACAGACCATTGCCCAAGCACCGGATGTGATTTTGCTGGTGCCAAGCAGCGTGACGGAGACAACCCCTTATATACAAAAAGCCATTGATGCAGGCATTGTTGTGATTTTGGTAGATTCTGTTGTAGCGGAAGAAATTGGCCACGGCTTGGTAGCAACGGACAATGTTCAGGCTGGTATTAGTTTGGCTGAGTTTGGTATGGGTTTTATGAATCCGGATACGCAGATTGGTATTGTGGCCCATGTAAAAGATACTTCCACCACCATTGACCGGGTTGCGGGGATTCGTTATGGGTTGCAAGATGAGGCAGAGCGCATTGTGGATATGGTATTTAGTGATTCGTCCCCGGAACTGGCTTACACTTTGACAAAGCAAATGTTAAGCAGACATCCGGAGATAACTCTGCTGTTTGCCACCAATGAGCCATCGGCGGTGGGTGCGGCCAGGGCGTTGCGTGATTTGGAATTATACGGACAGGTTTCTTTGATTGGCTTTGACAATTCCATTGAGCAGATTCAATTTTTAGAAAAAGATATCATTCAGGGTATTGTGATACAAAAGCCTGTGAATATGGCTTATTTGGCTGTAAAGCAAGGGTACCAGGCCTTGCAAAGCGGCAATATACAAGTGCCCATTGATTCCGGAAGTTTGTTGATTGATCAAAGCAATATGTATTTTGGTGCCAATCAAAGATTGCTCTTTCCTTTTTTTGAGCCCTTGCCTGATTGATTGGAAAAATTTAACTATTTTTCGTAAAAAATTCCATTAAAAAATACTTCGGTAAAGATTATACTAGTCTTACCGGCGTATTTTTTTGTTTTATAGGGAATGGTTTTGATTTCTGATAGAGTAAAAATACCCATGCAAAAATCATCCATGGAGGAATGGAAAAAGTGAAAAAGATAAGCAACAATCGCTTTGTGAAAGCAGTTGGTTTCAATCGTATCCTACTATGTTTCGTTTTAATCTTACTTTATTTTTTATTTACGATTTTGGTGCATGTCATACAAGGACAGAATTTTATCAGTTTAAATCGTATTTTTAGTGCTTTGAACTATGCTTATTTTATGGGTTTGCTTTCTTTGGGTGTGACCTTTGTCATCGCCACAGGCGGGATTGATTTTTCCATTGGCCCCGTTATGTACTGTGCGGCTTTGATTAGTGGATACCTATTGACAGCCAACGGTTGGCCTTTGCTGTTATGTTTGTTGGTTTCCATTTTGGTTGGCAGTTTGTTTGGTATGCTCAATGGTTATTTGGTCGCTTATTGGAACCTACCTTCTTTTATTACCTCTATGGCGAGTATGATGTTGGCGCGGGGTGTTGGCTCTGTGTTTACGAGAACCCAGTCCGTTAGTTGGCCGCAAGCAGCGGCAGAAAATGGGCAATATCGGATGTTGGTGCGGATTGTGACAGAAAGTGGCACTACCATTCCCACAGGCCTGTTTGTTTTGATTCTGATTTCTATTATCTGTGCGATTATTTTAAATAAAACCAAAGCAGGACGTTATATCCTTTGTATCGGGAGCAACAAAGAGGCGGTGCGCCTTTCCGGTGTCAATGTAAAAAGATGGGAAATGCTTGCTTATATTATTTGTGGAACCTTAGCCGGTATGGCCGCCATTTTGTTTGTTGGTGCTTATACAACGGTGCAACCGGGCCTAGGGGATACGTTTAATAATGAGGCCATTGCCGGTAGTGTGATGGGGGGAACGGCTATGTCCGGTGGTGTGGCTTCCATTGGTGGTACATTCCTTGGGGTGATGATTATTGCTTTGTTGCAAGAGGGCATTTTGGCCATGGGATTCCAGCGGGATTATCAATTTGTGATTACGGGCATCATCGTTTTGGTTGCAGTATATGTAAATGTGAGAAGTCAAAAAAGAAAAAATTAGCAGAGGTGAGAAAGTTGGGAGAAGTTATTTTAACAATGGAAGGCATTGACAAATCGTTCCCCGGGGTTCGCGCGCTGGATCAAGTGAGTTTGGAAGTACGCAAAGGGGAAGTACATGCTTTGATGGGTGAAAACGGTGCCGGAAAATCTACGTTGATGAAAGTTTTGACCGGCATTTATACAAAGGATGCAGGGAAAATCACTTACGAAAACAAAGAGGTGGTTTTTGCCAGCCCCAAAGCTGCCCAAGAAGCCGGTGTTATGATTGTACATCAGGAATTAAATATGTTAAATCACCTGACGGTGGCACAAAACATCTACATTGGCAGAGAAAAAATGTCAGGCAAGTTGATTCATGACAAGGCGATGAACAAAGCTGCCGCTGCATTATTTCAAAGGTTAAACATTGAGATTGACCCGACGGAAACCATGGGAAATTTAACCGTTGGAAAGCAGCAGATGTGTGAGATTGCCAAGGCCATTTCCCATGATTCAAAAGTTATTGTGTTTGATGAACCAACCGCCGCTTTGACAGAATCCGAAATCAAAGAATTGTTTAAAATCATTCGGGATTTACGGGCAAAGGACATTGGCATTGTTTATATTTCCCATCGCATGGATGAAATCAAAGAAATTACAGACCGTGTTACGGTGTTACGGGATGGTGCGTACGTGGGTACCATTGATACGGAAGAAGCCACCAAAGAAGATATTATTCAAATGATGGTTGGCCGTGTGATTTATGAAGAACCAAAGTCCAAAAGCAATGTGGCAAAGGATGCTCCCGTTGTATTAGAGGTGAAGAATCTAAATGCCGGACGCATGGTTCAAAATGTTAGTTTTCGCTTACACAAAGGTGAGATTTTGGGCTTTTCAGGTTTGATGGGTGCCGGCAGGACGGAAACGGCAAGAGTCATTTTCGGAGCGGATAAAATGGACAGCGGTGAGGTTTTTGTAAATGGGCAAAAGGTTGTCATTCGAAGCCCCCAAGATGCAGTCAGAAACGGCATCGGTTATTTATCCGAGGATCGAAAACGCTATGGTATTGTAGTGGCAAAAACGGTGGCAGAAAACACAACCATGGCTAGTTTAGAGAATTTTATGGCCGGGCTTTTTATCAACAAAAAAAAGGAAGCGCAAGTGGCGGAAGAGTATGTTGAAAAACTGAAAACCAAAACACCGGGGGTGGAGCAGTTTGTTGTGAATCTCTCCGGTGGAAATCAGCAAAAAGTGGTGGTTGCCAAGTGGTTGGTACGCAATTGTGATATCTTGATTTTTGATGAACCAACAAGAGGGATTGATGTTGGGGCAAAAAGTGAAATCTACCATTTGATGAATGAATTGGTAAAACAAGGAAAATCCATCATTATGATTTCCTCTGAAATGTCAGAAGTATTGAGAATGAGTGACCGCATTGTAATTATGTGTGAGGGTCGCAAAACCGGTGAGATGGATATTAGCGAGGCAACACAAGAAAATATCATGCATGCGGCGACACGCAGAGAATAAATGGAGAGGAAGCTAAAAAAATGGGAGCAGGCGTAAAAAAAGGCAATGCATTTACAAACAATCCAATTGTGAAAACCGTTGGAACCCAAAAGATTGTGGTGATAGGTGTCATTATATTTTTAGCAATCTTCTTCAGTTGGATGAGCCCTGCCTTTCGGCAGTATTCTACAGTGGTTAGTATTTTTGATTTTTCGTATTATGTCAGCTTGATGGCCATTGGGGTGACCTTTCCTTTGATTACAGGCGGCGTTGATTTGTCCATTGGAACAGGCATGGTTGCGGCCGGTTTGTTTGCCGGTAACTTGGTGAATCAACAGAATTTGCCCGTTGGTTTGGCTCTGCTCGTGTGTATTTTATTTGGTGTAGCTTTGGGTTGTTTGAATGCTTTTTCCGTAGCAAAGTTGAATTTACCGCCCTTTATTGCTACTTTAAGTTCCATGATGATTGCCCGTGGTTTGGGCTCTATTTTGGTGGGTGGTATGAGTGTGACATGGCCGGCAGGTGCAACGGAACAAGGGTGGTTTCGTAGTATTTTTAGATTGGATGCAAACGGCACTTTGATTCCGGTTGGTTTCATCTTGATTCTTGCTTTGGTCATCGTGATGTCTGTTTTTTTGAATCATTCCAGACCGGGCCGTTATATTATTTCGGTCGGCAGCAATAAAGAAGCAGCTCGTTTGTCCGGTATCCATGTGGCCAAATGGCATGCCTTGGCTTATATCATCAGTGGTTTTTTTACCGGTTTGGCTGGTGTGGCTTATGCGGCTACCTTTCAAGGGATTGTGCCGGGTACCGGGGCTGGTTTGGAGTTAGATGCCATCGCCGGGGTTATCATTGGTGGTACGTCGATGAAAGGTGGTTACGGAACCATTGGTGGTACTTTATTAGGGGTATTTGTGATGTCTCTTTTGAAAACAGGTTTGCCGTTCATTGGTTTACAAGCCAACTGGCAGCAGATTATTACAGGTATTGTATTGATTATTGCTGTGTTCATTGATGTGACAAGAAATGCTAAAAAATAAAGGATATGATTCTCATCCTCGGATGAGTAATGATATACAGTTACAAAAAATAAAAAATTTAGGGAGGTTTTCTAAGATGAAGAAAAAATTAGTAGTTGCTTTATTATCTTTGACATTGGTTGGTACTTTGTTGATGGGTTGTGGTGGAAACGGCGGCGATACAACAACAGATGACACAACAACCGAAACAGCAGACAATGGTGGCGATGACGGGGCTGCTGACGCAGATACAAATGATGCGCCGGCAGGTGGAGGCGAAAACATTCAAATCGTTTCCAAAGGTTTTCAACATCAATTTTGGCAAGCAGTGTTACAAGGAGCAGAGGAAGCGGCGGAAGAACTAGGTGTTACCATCAATTTTGTCGGGCCAAACTCGGAGTCTGACATTGCAGATCAAGTACAAATGTTTCAAAATGCCATCAATCAACATCCGGCAGCCATTGGTTTGGCAGCTCTTGACACGGAAGCGTTATTAGATGGGATAGCCCAAGCCCAAGCAGAGGGTATTCCAATCATCGGATTTGACTCCGGTGTGCCGGATGCGCCGGCAGGTTCTATTTTAGCAAATGCTTCTACAGACAACTATGCAGCCGGTCAATTGGCAGCCAATGAGGGTTGGAATGCAGGGATTCGTGACCGTGTTGTAAATGCAAATGGTTCTGTACGTATCGGCGTACTTTCCCAAGATGCCACATCAGAATCCATCATCAACCGTGGCCTTGGTTTCATTGATCAAATTGCAACCTTGGTAGAAGCGGAGGGCTTGACGGTTTCCATTACCGGAAATACAAGATATGTAAATGATAGTGCCGTAGAAGAGACAGGTGAGGGCGGAGACGTGATTATTGAAGTACTGGTACCCTCACAGGTAACCAATGAATTGTCTGCCATTGACATGCAAACATTGTTAAACAAAGAAGATACCATTGTGATTTATGGCTCAAACCAGCATTCAGGTGAGGCGATGGTCACAGGAAATGCTACGATTCAAAGGCTTGGTGTCGGTGCAGATGATGTGTTAGGCATTGCATTTGATTCCGGTGCAACCATCAAGCAGGCAATTCGTGATCAATTATTCATGGGTGCAGTGACACAAGCACCTGTTGCCATGGGTCAGGCAGTGGTTCAATTGGCGGTAGCTGCGGCCAGAGGTGAAACGGTTAGTGATGTGGATACGGGCGCACAATGGTATACAGCGGATACCATTGACAATCCGGAGATTTATCAAAACTTATATGACTAAAAAATGACTTGGGCTGTTGTGATTTGCAACAGCCCTTTTGTGAAAGAGAGGTTTTTAAATAAAATGCTAAAAGGAATACCAAAAATAATTTCACCCGCATTACTAAAAGTACTAAGTGAAATGGGGCACAGTGATAAAATTGTGATTGCAGATGGTAACTTTCCCGCAGAATCCATGGGAAAAGATAGTATCGTGATTCGTTGTGACGGGCATGGTGTACCGGAACTATTAGATGCCATCCTGCAAGTCTTTCCCTTGGATACTTACGTGGATCAGCCGGTAACTTTGATGGAAGTTATGCCGGGGGATACGGTAGAAACGCCGATTTGGGAGACGTTCAAAGAGCTGGTTGCCAAATATGAAAACAGAGGTGCAGCTTGCATCGGCAGTTTAGACCGTTTTTCGTTTTATGATGAAACCAAGGCAGCTTATGCGATTATTTCCACCGGTGAAAGTGCCTTGTATGCCAATCTCATATTGCAAAAAGGTGTGATTGTTTAGAGAATAAAAAAATAAAAATATGTTGTTTAAAGAAAGATTTAGTAGAAATGCTAGGTCTTTTTTGTATTTTTATGGATACAAAATCATAAAAAAACTATAAAATTTAATTAAAAAACTATTTAATAAAAATAAAACTGAAATAAAATTTAGATAGTTTGAACAAGAATGGGCAAAAATACTAGGAAGAACTGTCAATTGTTCACAAGGTAAGGAAATGTTAGAGTAGAATAGGCCAAAGGGGAAGAAAATAATTTGAAACACAAAAACAATTCTAAAGCGAAAGGAGCAGTATTTTTATGGTGAGGAAACCTTATTTGACAGTGGAGTGGAACGATACGGAAACAGATGCGGTCGGTTGGCTTTGTGTGTATAATTTTGCAAATCATTATGCAGGCGGCGGAACTAGGATGCACCCTTCTGTACATCAAGAAGAAGTAATTCGATTGGCGACAGGTATGGGCTATAAATATAAGGCGGCAGAGATTACAAGCACCGGCGGATGTAAAGGTGGTATTTCTTATGATTCCAAGAAACCGGATGCGTTAGATGTGCTGAAACGTTATTTGATTGCAATTCAGCCATATATGAAAGCGGGAACGTCTATGGGTGGTGATTTAGGCGTTGATTATTTAGATGTATTGAAGATTTTTGGTGAAATTGGTATTGATAGTGTGCCTCAAACAAAGGCAATGAAAGCGGATCCGGCCATTCAACAAGGTATTATCAATCATGATTTGGCCTGTGAGATGTCTTATGACGTGTTTAAAATGTATGACATGATTACAGGGTATGGTGTGGTATTTTCTGCGGATGAAGCCTGGAAGTTAAAAGGCGGTGCACCCGGTGCAAAAGTGGTAATCCAAGGTTTTGGTTGTGTGGGAGCCAGTGCGGCTTATTGCTTTGACAAAATGGGTTACACGGTAGTAGGGATTGCTGATGCCAATCGTCTGGTTTATTGTCCGGATGGTTTGGATGTGAAAAAATTGGTGGCAGCAAAATTACCAAAAGGCGAATTGGATCCTGCATCTTTTGAATCGCATTATCAAGAAATGGACAATAGCAAATGGGTAGAGTTGGACTGTGATATTTTGGTACCGGCGGCCTTAGAAGATGTGATTCACAAAGATAACGCACATCTGGTAAAAGCGTCCTTGATTGTAGAGGGTGCAAACATTCCAACCACAGCAGAAGCAGATAAAATTTTGTTTGAAAAAGGCGTGGATGTTTCTGTGGATTTTGTAGCCAGTATGGGTGGAATCCGCATCTATGAAGCCTTGATTTTCCGTGTTGTGGAGGCAGTTCCACAAGATATCGTGGATGATTTGGATCAAGTTGTGAGAAGAAGTACACGCAAGCTTTTTGAAGAAGCGAAAAAATCCGGCAGATATCAAAGGGATGTCGCTTATGAAATTTTTGCGCCGGATCCATCAGATGCACCCGATTTACTATAACAAATAATAGGAGAAGAGAATCGTTATGACAAACACGAGTGAAAAAAGTTATTCAAAATTACAAAAGTATATTAACATCCTAGTACTTGGTGCGGTAGGCGGAACAGCCTTTTTCCTACCTTATATCAGATATTTTCTGTTTGATGGACAATTGGTTGCCACGGGCATTACCGCAACACAATCCGGGTTGCTTTTGACATTCCATACCATTATTAATGTCATTCTTTATATTCCCGGCGGAGCCTTGGCAGATCGGATTGAGCCCAAAAAGGCCATCGCTATTTCTTTAGGCGGAACAGCTCTTTTGACCTTTATTTATGCATTGACGTTGAATTATACCGTAAGTATCATGATTTGGATTGCTTTGTCCTTTACGACTACTTTTGTATTTTGGACATCTTTGATGAAAACAATCCGTATCATCGGAACGGAAAAAGAACAAGGTTTGATGTATGGTTTGTACTATGGTGCCCAAGGTTTGTTTGCCACCATCGTTCGTACTTCCGCGATGGCTGCTTATAATACAGCTTATACCGGACATACCGGTACAGATGCAGAAATCACTAGTGGTTTTGTACGTGCGGTTATCACCGGTGGTGTTTTCACTGTCATCGTTGCGGTTGCAATTATGTTCTTGTTGCGGGTAGATTATAGCAGTGCCAAAGCCGGAGATGCATCTAGCTTTAATCTGCGGGATTGCGGTAAGTTATTGACCATGCCGGTGGTTTGGATTGCAGCTTTGATTGGTTTTATCGGTTATGGATTTTTCACCTCTGTATCTTACTTTACCCCATATCTAACGGCGGTTCGAGGTCTGTCGGCAGTGGATACCGGTTTCTTTGGTATTGTGCGAAGTTATGGTACCTTGATGTTGGCACCTGTGGGTGGACTTTTGGCAGACAAGGTGTTTAAGTCCGCTTCCAGATGGATTGCGGTAGCCATGTTGATTTTGGCGGCATTGTTTGCGGGTGCATTGATTATGCCAAGTGGTGTTTCACAAGGTGTTGTCAGCGTTTATACCTTGATACCGGGCATCGTTGCAATGATGATGTACAGCCAGGTATTTGTTACCATTAGTGAGGCGAAGATTTCCCGTACCATGACAGCTACGGTGATTGGGATTATGTCTATCATTGCGTTCTTGCCGGATTCCATTTACCATCCATTGTTTGGAAGTTGGATTGACAACTTTGCCGGAGATGGATATGTGCGTATTTTCACTTTCCTGATTATTAGTGGTGTCGTTGGTGCGGTATTAGCGTTTATATTCTTGAAAATAAACAAAAGAAATCTTATGAATAGAAGTAAAAGCAACGCAGAATAAAAGCAAAAAAATAGGAGAAGTCAAGTATGGAAAAACTATATATAGAGCCCGATCGTTGCAAGGGCTGTGGTTATTGTGTCCGAGCTTGCAACAAAGAGGCACTTTATTTTACGGGTAATGTCAATCAAAAGGGATATGACACGGTAGCAGTAGATGATGAAAAATGCAATTGCTGTACTGCTTGTTATCGGATGTGCCCGGATTATGTATTTGAAATTAGATGATGGAGGAAACTAGATTATGGCAAAAGTGTTAATGAAAGGCAATGATGCCTTGGCAGAAGCGGCTTTGGCTGCCGGCTGTCGATTTTATAGCGGTTATCCCATTACACCTCAGACAGAGATTTTAGAATATCTTTCTTGGCGTATGGATGAGGTTGGTGGTGAATTTATTCAAGCGGAATCAGAGTTGGCAGGCATCAATATGGTTCATGGAGCAGCTGCGGCTGGGGCACGTGCCTTTACAACTTCATCAGGACCGGGATTTTCCTTGAAGCAAGAAGGGATTTCTTACTTGGCGGCAGCAGATTTGCCGGCAGTGGTTGTAGATGTGATGCGGATTGGTACGGGCTTGGGAGATATTTCTCTGGGTCAAGGAGATTATTGGCAATTAACCCGTGGCGGCGGACATGGTGACTATCGTACCCTTGTATTGGCACCGGCTTCCGTGCAGGAATCAGTGGATTTGATGATAGCATCTTTTGATTTGGCAGAAAAATATTTACATCCGGTATTGATTGCATCGGATGCTGCCATCGGGCAGATGATTGAAGCGGTAGAAATACCGGAGGCAGTCGAGCACGATATTGATCAATTTGAATGGAGTATCAAAGGCTGCAAAGCCGGAACAGAGCCACGTAAGGTGCAAAATATTTATTATCATCATCCTGATTATGAAGGGTTTTTAACAAACAAGTATGCAGAGATGGAAGCCAATGAGCAGCGTTATGAGGCTTTTGAAGTGGAAGATGCAGAGATTGTTTTGGTTGCTTATGGCATCAGCTCCCGTATCTGTCGGGAAGTGGTTGATGTAGGCAGAGCACAGGGTGTGAAGATTGGTTTGATTCGCCCGATTACGTTGTGGCCATTCCCAATCAAGGCCTTTGAGTTGGCGAAAAGTGCCAAGGCTTTCTTGACGATTGAGATGAGTATTTTAGGGCAAATGGTAGATGATGTGCGTTTGGCAATTGGTGACGCTTGCCCGGTGGATCATTATGGTTCTATTTTTGAAATTCCTGAAACAGATGGTGTCTTACAAGCGGCCATTGCATTTTTAAATAAAGTAAAGGGGGAAGTGTAGTATGAAAATCAAAGCGCCCGATACTGTTACATTTACAAAAAGTGGTTTTTGTCCCGGTTGCGGACATGGCTTGGCGGTACGCCTCATTGCGGAAGTAATGGAAGAAATGGGATTGAGTGACAAGCTTTTGACGGTGGTAGACGTAGCTTGTGGTTCTTTAAACATTGAATCATGGAAGTTTGATACTGTGTTGGCAGCCCATGGCAGGCCTTTGCCGGTTGCGGTTGGCATTCAAAAAGTACGCAAAGACAACCCGGTGGTTGCTTATATTGGGGATGGTGCGGCTTATTCCATCGGTATGGCAGAAACCATGCATTGTGCGCTGCGCAATGACAATATTCTTACCATCGTGATCAACAACAGCTTATACGGCATGACCGGCGGTCAATGTGCGCCCACATCACTACCGGGACAGGTGACTACTTCTACGCCCCATGGCAAGGATCCGAAAAAAGCCGGTATGCCTTTTAAAGTGGAAGATGCCTTTGGTGGTTTTGAAAGTATTGCTTATTTGGCACGTGGTTCTATGACAGATGCGGCCAATATGAATAAATCGAAAAAAATGCTTCGCAAGGCGTTTGACAAGCATATGGCAGGGCAAGGTTTTTGTTTGGTGGAGTTATTATCTCCATGTCCAACCAATTTAGGGTTACCTCCCTTGGCAAATATCGATTGGATTGCAGATGAAATGATGAAGTATTTCCCATTAGGGGAATTTAGAGGAGGGGCGTGATTATGACTGAAATTATTTGTGCAGGATTTGGTGGACAAGGCATCTTAACAGCCGGAATGCTAATGATTCATGCCGGTATGGAACAAGGGCATAATGTAACATTTTATCCCTCTTATGGTTCGGAAATGCGTGGTGGTACCGCAAACTGTAATGTAAAAATCAGTGAGAAGTTGATTGCCAGTCCTTTGTGTAAGGAAGCGGATATTGTATTGGGTATGACCTCTCCGGCAGTAGATAAGTTTGAAGCACGGTTAAAGCCGGGTGGGATGCTATTTGTAAATGCTTCTATTGTAGATGCCGATCGTAGTTATCGGGATGATATTACGGTTGTGAAAGTTCCGGTTACGGAAATCTCCATCGAGGCAGGCAATCCCAAAGGAGCCAATATTGTGATGTTAGGTGCCTTAGCAAGCAAGAGTGATCTATTTGATGCGGCGCATCTAAAAGAAGTCATTGTGAAATTTTTTGAAGATCAAGGTAAGGGCAAGCATAACGCAACCAATATCGTTTGCTTTGATCGTGGTGTAGAAGGGAAATAAGGCTTATGGATTTGAAAAAATTACTAAGACCTGAGTCTGTTGCGGTAATTGGAGCCAGTGATTCGGAGGGTTTTGGTGGTGGTGTCTGTCGAAACATTCTAAACTTTGTTGCGGACCGGCGGCGTGTGTATTTTGTCAATCCCCGCCGTGTGCAAGTGCTTGGTGTAACTTGTTATAAAAGCATGGCTGACATTGATGATACTATTGACTTGGCAATTATTTGCACCCCGCAAAAAACCGTGATTCCTTTGTTACACGAGGCAGCCGAAAAAGGTTGTGGCGGTGCGGTTGTATTTGCCAGTGGTTATTCAGAAGTGGGAACAAAAGAGGGGATTGCTGCGGAACTTGCATTAAAGCAGGCGGCCGAGTCCTTAGGCATTGCCATTATGGGCCCCAATTGTGCCGGTTTTGCCAATTATGTTGGAGATGTGCAAGCTTTTGCTTTTGTTTCAGCCAACCGGGACAGACGTGGCTCGGTGGGGGTTGTATCACAAAGTGGGCAACTTTGCTTAACCATGATGGATGATCCGTCCATGCGTTTTTCCTTTAGTATTTCCGCAGGCAATGCCAAGTTGGTTACCCTGGAAGACTATATGGAATTTTTGGTGGATGACCCGGATACCAAAGTAGTTTGTGTGTATTTGGAGGGTGTGAAAAACCCTGAAAAATTTGCCGCTGTTTTAAAGCAGGCAGCCCAAAAGAAAAAACCGGTGGTTATGTTAAAAGCCGGAAGAAGTGAAAAAGCCGGGGAGATTGCGGCTTCTCATACCGGTAGTTTATCCGGTTCCGATCAGGCTTTTGATGCGGTATTAAAAAAGTTTGGTGCCATTCGTGTGGATGATTTAGAAGAGCTAAAAGCCATGTCGCAGATGCTTGCTACATTGCCTAGATTACCAAAGAAAGCGGCGTTTGCTTCGATGAATTTATCCGGCGGCGAGACCACGATTTGTGCGGATGTAGCCAGTTTGTATGGTATAGAATATCCGGATTTTACAGAGGAAACCTTGGAAGCACTAAAGGAGCAATTGCCGGACTATGCAACACCCAATAATCCCTTGGATACCACAGCAACGTTATCCTATGATGCAGACCTGTATGCCAAGGTGTTACGAACTGTTATGGCCGATCCCAATGTGGAAATGATTTTGATTGGTTATACATTATTGCATGAAATTGCCGATCCATCCATTCATTTTATGTATGAGGGGATAGAAAAGGTAAGTAAGGACAAGGATTGCAAGCCCATTGCCATGATTCCTTTTATGGAAAACACCCGCAATCCGGAATACAGCAACAAGCTATTCCATATCGGTGTGCCCATTTTGCCCCCGACTACCTACGCATTTAAGTTATTGGCTTACTTGTCTGCGTATATTCAGTACCAAGGGGATGAGAAATCCTTATCCCTAAAGTGCAGTAGCTATACAACAAAGGAAACAGATGTATATGCGCTGTCTGAGTATGATAGCAAAAAAGAGTTGATGGCTTATGGGATTGGAACAGGTGCGGAGCTGGTTGCCAAGTCAGAGGAAGAAGCTGTTGCCTTTGCAACAAAGGTAGATGTTCCTGTGGTGATGAAAATTGAATCAGCTGACATCCTTCACAAAAGTGATGTAGGTGGTGTAAAGCTTTCGATTTATGGGGAAGAGGCAGTTCGAAATACCTACCATGAGATTTTGGCAAATGTAAGGGAGAAATGCCCCGATGCAAACATCAACGGTATTTTAATGGCACCGATGCTGGAAAAAGGGATAGAGATGATTATCGGGGTAAACAACGACCCGCTCTTTGGTCCCATTGTGATGGTTGGAATGGGCGGCGTTTTTGTTGAAGTATTTCAAGATGTGGCACTGTATCCGGCACCGTTGAATATGAGTGAAGCAAAGGAAATGCTACAATCGTTAAAGTCCTATCCACTGTTGGATGGGTATCGTGGCGGCAAACCTTGCGATATAGAGGCTTTGTGCAAGACCATTGTGCAGGTGGCAGCGTATGCTTGTGCCAATGTGGATACGCTGCAAGAACTGGATATTAATCCGGTATTCGTGTATGATGAGGGGAGAGGCGTAGGCATTGCAGATGCCTTGCTTGTAAAGAGGTAATGTTTTTGAGATAACATACAAAAGCTTGGGGTGAATCGTTCCATATTTAAAAGGCGATTTATCTCAGGCTTGGTCTCATTTTTCGCAGTATTGTTAAAGAATTGACAAGGAGAGATGTTAGAGGAGAGGTTTTGAATGGGGAAAATGTTTTATTCGGTGGTAAACGGTATACAGATGTCCGGTGATGAGGTTTATCAAGTGATTAATCCGGCAAATATGAGTGTGGCGTATGAGGTGTCTTGTGCTTCCAGAAAGGTAGTGACAGCTGCGGTTGCTTCGGCACGTTCGGCTTTTTCTACGTGGAAAAAGACCACCTTGAACCAGCGTGCTCAAATCCTGCGGCGCGCTGCCACCCATATGATAGCCGGTCAAGGTTTGCCGGGTGATTTGCAAGTTTCAGAAATCGTGGAATTGATTATTTCAGGCATGGGAAAATCCATCCATGAGGCAGAGGGCGAAGTATTTGGAGCGGCCAATATTTTGAATTATTTTGCAGATGAGGGCATTAAGTTTTTGGAAGATGAACCACAAAAGATTGATGCGGCATGGGCTTCTAAAACAAGCAAATTGGTCTTTGAACCCTTGGGTGTGGTTTGTATTATAAAGCCCTGGAATTATTCTCTGGAAGTACCTTTGTGGTCTATTGGGGCGGCTCTTTTGGCCGGAAATGCCGTGATTTTGAAACCGGCTGAAATTACCTCCGGTGTGGGTTGCTTTATGGCAGAATGCTTTGCCAAAGCCGGTTTGCCAAATGGCGTGTTTAATGTATTGTTGGGGGATGGTCAGGTTGGAGAATATTTATTAGAAGAAAAGATTAACATGGTTGCCTTTACAGGTAGCACTTCTACTGGTAGAATTATTCAAAGGGTCTGTGGCGAGCGGATGATTAAATGTAATCTGGAATTGGGTGGTAAAGATGCCTTTTTGGTTTGTCCCGATGCGGATTTGGAACGGGCATCCGATGGTGCCGTATGGGGCGCATTTACCAACGCCGGGCAAGTTTGTGTTTCCGGTGAGCGTTTTTATGTGCATGAAGCGGTTTATGATGAATTTGTTGCTTTGGTGAAGAAAAAAACCAAAAAATTAAAAGTAGGTATGGGAATTGCCGCAGAGGTAGATATGGGACCCGTTGCTTTTGTGAAGCAATATGAAAAGGTGAAAGAATTGGTTGCCGATGCCATTGCCAAAGGGGCAAAAGTAATCGCCGGTGGAAAACCCATTGATAGAGCGGGTTATTTCTTTGAGCCTACGGTGTTGGGTAATATATCTTCCAATATGTTGCTGGATCAAGAAGAGATTTTTGGGCCGGTTATGCCTATTTATAAAGTGGCATCTATGGATAGAGCCATCGCAGCGGTCAATAGTTCCACATATGGTTTGGGTGCTACAATTTGGAGCCGTGATCTGACAAAAGCAGAAGAGATTGCCCGTGATTTAGAAGTGGGTATGGTATGGGTCAATGATATCAATGTGGCTTTTCCGGAATGCCCTTGGGTGGGCAGAAAGGCCAGTGGCATTGGTGTGTCTTTGTCAAATTTAGGGATTCGGGAATATGCCAATATCAAGCATATCAATATAGATTGTACGGATGAGAAAAAGCAGCCCTGGTGGTTTCCTTATGATAAGGATAGAAAGTAGATTATTGCAAAATAAAATCGATTGGAGAAAGGCAATCGGTTTGCAGTTAGCTAAAGATAGGACACAAAGAAGGTAGATTCGAGAAATGAGGTGAAAATATGGAATTTGCAAGTAGTTTTGCGGGAACAATTTGGTCATTGATACCGATTTTGGTAACCATACTTGCTGTTTTCTTAACAAAACGTATTCTACTGTCCATGACGGTAGGGATTATAGCGGCCGCTTTGATGGCAGTTGACTTTAATGTATTTAATACGATTCTTTTGTTGGAGCAAACAGTGACGGGTATTTTCTTTTCGGAAAGTGAAACCGCTTTGTTTGGTTCCTTGAATCGTTGGTATTTTTCCGTTTTAATCTTTTTGTTTGGTTTGGGCATTGCGTCTAGTTTTGTTGTGATTACCGGTGGAGCAAAGGCTTTTATTCGAAGCATTGCCAAACGGGTAAAAACGCGGAAAGGGGTGCAGTTTATCATCATTATCATCGGTGTGGTTTTGATGATTGATGACTATTTCAATGCAATGATTAATGGAAATATTGCCAAAACATTATCTAAGGATCATAAACTATCCCGTGCGCGTTCTACTTATATTGTGGATTCCATTGCTGCACCAATTTGTATTGCGGCACCCATATCCAGCTGGGCGGTGGCTATTATGGGCAATATGGGTACGGTATATCAAAATTTAGGGCAAGAGAGAAATATATTCATGGACTTTCTGGCCATGATTCCTTTTCATTTCTATGTATTTGCTGCCATTAGTATGGTAATTATCACAGCATTATTTGATTTTAATATGTTTTCAATGGAAAAGTACGAAAAGGCCATAGAAGAGGGAGAAGATATCTCTGTGGACTTAACCGGTGAGGGTTTGTTGGGGGAAGCACAATCTTCCAAGGGAACCATTTGGGACTTTTGGTTGCCCATTATAGTACTGGCAGCTGTGACCCTGGGTATGATGTTTATTACAGGTTTGCAAAGTGCTACACCGGAGCAGATTGCAGAAAGTGGTTTGTTGTATTCTATTTTGGACAATGTATCCTTATCCATGTCATTGCTGATGGGTGGTATTGCGGCGATTGTGGCTTCTTTTGCCGTTGGTGCCAGGCACATCAAATTGGGTGAAATTACCAAAAAACAGTTCTGGCGTGCGGCTTACGCAGGTCTGGCATCCATGTCAACAGCGGCTATGATTTTGATTCTGTCTTGGATTATCTCAACCTTGATTAGTCGCTTGCAGGTGGGTGAATTTGTGGCAAGCATCTTGTATGGTGCAGGTATTTATGGTGGTTTCATACCATTTATTATGTTTGTGAGTGCGGCTCTTTTGGCATTTTCCATCGGTACTTCTTGGGGCACCTTTGCGGTTGTTTTGCCCATCGCAGGAGCGGTGGTTTATACCACCGGAAATATGCATTTGCTTTTGCCGGCCATGTCAGCGGTATTGTCCGGGGCGGTTTGGGGCGACCATTCATCCCCCATATCCGATACCACCATACTATCTTCGGCAGGAGCCAGTTGTAAGGTCTTTGCCCACTTTGAATCTCAACTGCCTTATGCGATATTGGCGGCTGTATTTGCCGGAGTCGGTTATTTATTCTTTGGTTTATCCAGCAATCTTTTAGTCGGTTATTTCGGCTTTGTGTTTGTGATTGTAGGCTTTGGATTTTTTGTTTGGGCTACAAGGAAAAGGCGGTGGAAGTCAAAACATAGCACGTAAAGGATATAGCTTATTTCGATATGTTGATATAGATTCCTCATAGAAAAATTGCAACCTCTGGTTGCAATTTTTCTTATAAATGATATGATTGATATATGATATAAAAATAAAGGGAGGGGAGATTGTGTCATGCATGAATATGTGATTCGAAATCATTATTTAAAAAGATTGCAAAAAGAGCAGGGCAATGAACTAATCAAGGTGATAACAGGCTTGCGCCGCTCCGGAAAAACCTATGTTTTGAAGATGTATCAGGATTATCTAAAACAGCAGGGTATTTTGGAAGCGCAGATTGTTTATTTGAATTTTGAGTCCTTTCAAAATGAAAAGTTAAAAATAGCAAACAATCTTTATGATTACGTTATGGCAAAAAATACAAAGGAAACGCTGTATTTGATGTTCGATGAAATCCAAATGGTGAAAGATTGGCAGAAAGTAATCAATAGCTTTCGTGTTGATTTGAATGCAGATATATATATTACGGGTTCAAATGCTTCTTTGTTGTCGGGTGAATTAGCAACACTCATTGCCGGACGATATACAGAAATTCAAGTATTTCCCCTTTCTTTTTCGGAGTTTTTGCAGTTTAAATCAATGGATAAAAAAGATGAACGGGTTGTTCGAAAAGGATATAAAGAATATTTTGAGTATGGTGGTATGCCAACACTGGCAAGACTGCGTGATGGAGAAGCGAAGTATGATTATCTTTCGGCGACCTATGATAGTATTTTGTTAAAAGATGTTTCTTCCCGTGAATATGGGGCGAAAAATGTAGATACATTGCAGCGCATTGCATTATTTTTAATGGATAGCATTGGCAGTGAGGTATCTATTAGTAAGCTTGAACATAGACTGAGAAGCAATAAAATAGGGGTTGGTCGAAATACCTTAAATACCTATCTGCGGCTTATGGAAGATGCGTATGCTTTTTATCATGTGCCGAAATTTGATATAAAAGGAGCAAAACAATTATCAACAAACGGCAAGTATTATATTTGTGATATTGGTCTTTGGAATGCGCAAATACAGCAGGTAAATTCAGATTTAGGGCATAAATTGGAAAATCTTGTTTTTTTGGAATTGCTGCGGCGTAAATACTCGATTCAAGTAGGTGCATATGATAGTAAGGAAGTGGATTTTTTGGTGATGCGAAACGGCAAAAAAGAATATTATCAAGTCGCTTATAATATGCCTAAAAAGTCAACGAGAGAGATTGAGAATTTATTAAATATTCCGGATAATTATCGTAAAGTAGTAATTACAAATGAAATGCCCGAAGATAGAGAATATAAGGGCATTGTGTTTATAAATATTGTGGATTGGTTGTTGGAGGAATAAAGAAAAAGGATAAGTATTTGACCCAAATCGTCAGTTGTTTGCTGCTGATTTGGGTCAGGGTATAGATATGCTCTATTTAAACCGATCCTTTATTTTTCTTTTGTTCTGCCACCATCCAATCTTTTTTTCAGCGTCTGCAATCCCCGTGCAGACAAACGGCAAAATGCCCCATTCTTCATTTTCACTTCCATGTTTTTTCCATCAATATATTCAATGTTTTGTACGTTGAGTACATAAGAACTATGTACCCGTACAAAGTTTCTGTTGTAGTGTTCCACCTCTTTTAAAGAATAGCGAAATTCGATGCTGTCTTGGGTCAAATGTAGTACAATCCAATGTTTTGTGGTTTGAGAGGTTTCAAAAAACATAATTTCATTGATGGGATAAAATTGAAGCTTGCCCTTGACATTTGCCTGAAAGATTTCTCGTGAGCCTAATTGCGTATCCACATAGCGCTGATAAGCAACATCTAAACAGTTGAGAATCCGTTCTTTTATTTTGTCGTATTGTCTGCCTTTTATAATATAATCAAGGGCCTCAATTTTCATAGAAAAGGTCATCAAGGTCAGTTCACTATGGGCTGTTACAAACACAATATGACCGTGTAGGTCTATTTCTCTGATATCGGATGCCAAAGTGAATCCATCGATTTCCCGTTGCAAATTAACCTCCAAAAAGTAAAGACCGGAAGTTTTGGGGTGTTTTTTTAGATAGAGCAAAATCTCTTTTGGATCATCTGTAGATAGAACCAATTTTGCGTTTAAATGTTCCAACAGGGTATAGTTTGCGATGGTTTGTTCCAAATGCTCCCGCTGGATGGGATCATTGTCACAAATAAAAATAGATAACATAGGCACCTCCTCTATACAACGATGGCAACCATATTTTGGTTGTCATAGAGGAAAATAGAAATGTATTTACACGCTAAGAAACAAAAAAGTGACGGGGGGGGGGTGTTGAATATTTACTTTTTTTCATAAACTGTTTCATGGTTTGCAAGTTCCTTTCCCGAAAATATGTTAAACGATTACGATTGTATTCTATTATATTGTTGTGAAAATGTAAAGATTAAAAAAAGATTTTGCAAAAAAAAGAGCATATAAATGTGAGGATATATTGTTTTCTGCATTTTGAACAGACATACTTTTCCTCGAAAAGATATCAATTGGGACAAAAATGGTTTTCTTTGAAACAATGGTGCTATAATAACTGCGTTTGGAGGGGAAGTGTCATATGCAATCTATAGCAGCACTTAAAATAGCACTCTGTGATGATGATCAGGAAGAGCGTGCTTATTTTTACGGTTTATGTAAAAAAATGAAAGAACAAAAGAATTTGAAAATTAGGATAAAAGAATACCAAAGTGGGGATGCTTTGTTAAATGATTTTCAGGATTCGAAGATTTTTTCCACAGTGGATCTTGTACTTTTGGACATTGGTATGCCCGGTATAAGTGGTGTGGAAGTCGCAAAGAAATTGCGGCAAGATAGCTTTGGTGGTCAGGTTATTTTTGTAACCAAATCAGAACGTCATTGGAAAACTGCCTTTGATGTAAAGGCCTTTAATTATATCACCAAGAATAAAGATGCAGAAGAACGTTTTTTGATGGTACTTGCAGAGGCCATAGAAGAAGCGAAGAAAAGACGAGATAGGACGCTTTTGTTTTCATCCATTGGTGAAACAAGAAAAATTGAAGTGGCGACGATTTCTCATTTTGAAGTCATCAATAAAAAAATCTGTGTATATTACGGGCAGAATCAATTTGAATTCACCTCATCCATGGTGAAGATAGAGGAATTGCTTTTTGGCAATGAAGATTTTTTAAAGGTAAATCGTTCTTATTTGATATCCCTTTCCCATATTGAAAAATATGAGGAAAAAGGAAAAAATGTGGTCATGCAAAATGGGGCGGTGATACCTGTTGGGCGGCAATACATTAAGAAGTTAAAAGAAAGTATAAAGAAATAGAAAGTTACACAAATGATTGGGAATTGCGATTAAGTTATTTTTAAGACAGAGTGTCTTTCAGAACATCGAAAGGTGCTCTTTTTGTATCCATAATTATTGTTTTAAATTTAAAATACCGTTTTCGAATTAAAAAATACCGTTTACGAATTTTTGCGGACAAAGCAAAGTGCAATATGTTACATATCTAGTAGGATGCAATTGATGAAAGGGTGATAGGGGTTAATCAATCATGTTAGCGGAGGAAAGAAAACGTGTATACAAAAAATCGCAAATAAGTGGCGCATTATTTTATATTGTTTTAGTAGCCGTGTTGGTTGGCGTATTTTTTCTGACCCGAGAGGAAGAAGCAGGTATACCCAGACATATCGCAGGGTTTTCGGTCATGCGGGTACTAACAGGCAGTATGCAAAGCGAGATACCCCAGCATTCTCTTATTATCACAAGGCAGGTGGACCCACGGGAAATTCGAGTGGGGGATGACATTACGTTTTTGGTCAGTGAAACCAGAACCATGACCCATCGTGTGATTTTGATTTATGAGGAGTATCGGGATACCGGTCAGCGGGGCTTTCAGACCCAAGGCATTGAAAATCCCTCCCCGGATTGGGAGATTGTCCGACCGGAGAATATTGTAGGCCGAGTTGTTTGGAGTAGCTTGCCTTTGGGGCAAGCAAGTAGATTTCTGATGGAGAACATTTTGTTTGTAGGCATCTTTGCAGTTTTGTTCATTGCTTTTTTGACTACCATGAGTATCGCTTTTAAATCTAAAAACGATAAGGAGGAAGTGGAAGGACAACTGAAAAAGAGAGCATTGGAAGATAAGCAAATTGGAAGTATTTTAAATGATATTTACCTCATCTTAGAGGATTAAATATGAAGAGATTTAATGATTGTATTGTCAATGAAAGGATTCAAAAAAATGAGAAAAGAAAAAATTAATTCAGGGACTGTAAATAGCAAGCCCAAAATGTCTCGCAGGAGAAAACTAGCGGCAATATGTTCCGCAGCTTTGGCGGGAGCTAT
>WRBB01000022.1 GCA_009779895.1 Lachnospiraceae bacterium | reverse complement strand
CTAGTGAGAAAGGGATTTTAAATAGACAGATTCGTTCAATTCAAACCGAAGGACACTTTGGTGATATAAAAGAAAATGAAAACTTCACAAGGTTCAATCACCGTGGTGAATCAAAAGTGAAAACGGAGTTCATGCTTTACATCATCGGACGGAATCTAAATAAATACCATCGCTTTATGAACGGAGCTTTGAAGGAATATTCACCTAAAAAGGCACTGGCTGCATAGGCTCTAAGAGTAGTGATGGTTTTAATGATGACCTTTCCTTATTGTACTCAAAAATAAATCCAACCGTTACTCATGATGATAAAAAATAGAACTAGCCCGACTTGGAAACACTACAGGCTCCAATGTTGGCTAGTTCTATTTCATTTAAATTTTAACTTATGTGATGATAAAACGCAATAAATCTTTTATGGAAATATAACGATGAAAGATGCCCACAATGCCCACTTGGGATGTGCTACCATGAAGTTGAAACAAAAGTATTTAATCTTTTAATGAAGAAAGAAGGTGATGATTTGTCAGAAAAAGTATGGTTATTAATTCAGGATAGTATATGGGATATAGGATTAAATTTAACGTTATCTGGTATATCTGAGGCGAAAAATGAGCTTAGTGCGGTAAATGCGATGGTAGCAGAAAATAAAGCAGGCATGGAATCATTAGGTGAGGGAGTGCAATATGCTGTTGATTCATTTGCCATGTTTTCCAAAGTAGAATCCGAAATAGTTGATGTTATAGGAAGCATTAGTATAAAGACGTTATTAATATTGGGTTTGATAGCACTTTTAGGTCCTTTGTTGTTTTTTGCTGGGTTTGCTTTTGAGAAGTTTGGTAAGAGTATTTATTATGCAGGAACAGGTATTTATAAATTTGTTGAAGCATTAAATATGTTATCTGAAATTACGCCAAAGACATATATTACTATGAGTCTTATCATAGCAGATCTTGGTGGGATGGCAATAGGAATACTTGTTGTGAGTAAAAAGCTTAAGCTTGCAACAAAGGGCTTTTTGATATTTGGTAAAGCGGTTGCCCTTGGTGGTATTGGTGTTCTTGCAGTTGCCGCTGGATTTTGGCTTTTAGCACATGCTATGTTGATGTTAAATGATGTAAACGAAACGGCTATAGCAGCTTTTACTCTCATAGCAGCAGTGATGGGTGGTGTTATTTTTGGCCTGATTAAATTAGGAGCTGTTGCGATAAAAGCAGGAAAATGGATTCTTCTTTTAGGTGCAGGTGTTCTTTTATTAGGTTTAGGTTTTATAGCAATGGCAGTTGCTGTTGTTATTGTTTCAATGGCCGGTATGGAAGCTGTTGGCGTGATATTATCTTTATCAAAAGCACTGGGTTCTGTAGCCCTTGCCGTGGGCCTACTAGCATTGGCATGTTTTGCATTGTTTTTATCCCTATTACTCCTAGGCGGGTTCGCTTTAGCCACTGCAGTTATGATAGCAATCTTTGGTGCAGCCATAGGCTTTGCGTCGGTTGGTGCTAGACTTATGGCAGTAGCTTTGCGAGTAGTGGATTCCAGTATGCGTTCCATTGCCAACAACGCCAAGTCAGCCAGCAGTTCTTTATCTGGTATGGTAAGAGCAGTTGATACAGTCAATGCCGGTCTAAGTGCCCTAGGCAACAAAGCCAAAGGTGCAGTGCGGGATTTGGTGAATGCGTTCAGAGGCGGTACGGGTGATGCCGGTTCAGCAGGAAGAGATGTGGTAGATGCCATTCGCACGGGCATTGAAAGTGGCGTAACACCATTGCCGATGATGGCATTGGCAGCGATGGCTACTTTTGCAACCGGTATTGGAGCGGGAGCTCCCTTGTCCAACGTGGCAGCGGTTTCTATTGCTACAGTAGTGGTGGCGGCATTGGGCTCGGCAGAGCGTGGTGCTTTGAAAAGTGGTATGCGCATTGGTGCAGGTTTTGCCGGTGGTATGCGTTCCATGTTAGGACAGGTACAAGCGGTAGCGACACAATTGGCAGCGGCAGCGGATGCAGCGGTTCGAGCAAGGGCAAGGATTAATAGCCCCTCTCGTATGACGATGGAGCTAGGAGAGTATTTTGGTGAAGGTTTTGCCATTGGGATTGCTTCTATGAAGAAATATGTAAAAGATGTTTCAGAAGATTTGGTTGCCATTCCCAATATCAATACCAGTCCGGAGTTATCCTATTCTGGATTTGGTACTTTGGGTGGTAATGGTTTGCAGGACAATTACGCTTATCATACCCAAGCTAGTTATGTGATTCACACCCATGTAGATTTGGATGGTCGTGAAATTGCCCGGGGCACAGCCGAATACAATCGGGAAGAGCAGGAAAAGTTAGAGCGTCGTTTCAATCGGAAGCAAGGAAGATGGAGTTAATTTTCGGCAAATGAAAAGATGCCCACAATGCCCGTAGCGTTTATGTTATGATTTCCTTGAACCAAAAACAGTATGTACGTTCGATAAAATGATATAAAATTGGTTCGAGGAAATGCAAAGAAAGGAGGAAGAATGTATCGAGTAATCAAAGGGTTTATAGACTTTCATGATCAAAATCATAAGTACAAGATTGGCGATACCTTTCCCCGTGTGGGGATTCAAGTTACAGACAGGAGGATTGCAGAATTGGCAGGCAGAAACAATCGTCAAGGTGAGCCCCTTATTGCATGTGAAAAAGACACGGCAAAGTAATAGAAACGGTTCAACAAAAAATGAAAAATACCCGCCAAGACGGGTACACAACAGGAGGAAAAAAGAATGTTAAAATTTGATTTGCAGTTATTTGCAGAAGCAGTAGAAGGAAGAAAAATTGTTTATTTGTATCGTTTGTATAAAGATGCAATCAGTGCAGAAGCTCAAGGAATCGCTTTTACCACAGAAAACAGTCGTAGCATCAGCAAGGATGCAGAGTCAACACCAACCAAAGATGGTACCGTGCGTACGTTAGGTATCGCTGAAGTAGAAATCAGCTGTACAAGTCTTTTGGCAAGAGGTGATGAGATGATTGAAAAGTTGGAAGATGCGATGGTAAATGGTGAATTGATGGAGATTTGGGAAGCCAATTTAGATGAGCCGGCCACCGGTGCAGATAGATTCAAAGGAAAGTATTTCCAAGGTTATTTGACCAGTTTTGAAAAATCTTCTAATTCCGAAGATGGGGTAGAGATTTCTTTAGACTTTGGCATCAATGGTACAGGCCAACGTGGTGATGTAACGGTAACAAAGTTGCAACAAGAAATGGCAGATTATGTATTTGCGGATACTCAACCGGTCGCATAGGTAAAATTGCGTGGTGGCGGGAAAACCAAAGGGTAATGTACCGCCACCGATATAAGAGATGGCACTTTATAGGATTCTTTTATTATAGATAGAGAAAACAAATTATTTTGAGACAAAAAAGGAGAAAAATATGTTTGAATTGACGATGAATGGACAAGTATATCAGTTTCATTTTGGAATTGGCTTTTTAAAGGAAATAAATAAGAAAATCAGTACAGCGGTACCTGATGCACCTAGTATTAAGAAAAACATTGGTTTGCGGTATTACATTGCAAGTATCTTTGATGGAGATATTGAAGCCTTAACGGAAGTTTTGTTTGTAGCAAACAAAGGGCAGAATCCACGGCTTACTATGGCGGCAGTGGAAGCTCATTTAGAAGATGACGATACAGATATTGATAAGGTTTTTGAGGATGTGATGGGTTTTTTGGAGCATTCCAACGTAACGAAAAAGACCATGAAAACCATCAAGGAAGCAGTTGCGTCAGAGATGGCCAAACAGGAGAAGAAAGTAAGTTAGAAGATTTTGATGAGATATACCGTGAGATGGCCATTGTTTGTTTTCGTTATCTTGGTATGAAATCCTTTGCAGAGGTAGATGCTTTGTATTTAGAGGAATATCGAATATTAATCAAGGCCTTGGAATTACGCAAGGTGGATGAAGAACGAAACATGCACTGGCAGGCTTTTTTAAATTTTGCGGTCAAAGCAGAAAAGAAAAGTGGAAAGAATAAAACAAAACCGGTGTATACAAAGTTTGAACAGTTTTTCCATTATGAAAAAGCAATTGAGCGATTGAAGAAACGAGATGGGCAGGAAAAAGGGAAAAGTGTATTGTCAGGACTAAATAAGTTTTTGAAAAAGGAGAAGAGCGATGATTCGGGTGCGAAAAGGAAATCAAACGATAAAGATAATAGGCCACGCAGGATATGATCGGCATGGTAAGGATATTGTTTGTGCCGCTGTTTCCGTATTGTTTCAAACATTGATTAAGTCCATGGAAACGTTAAGTGATGATGAAATCACATATTATATAGAAGAAGGGTCGGCCAAGTTGAAGTATGAATACCAAACAAAGACAACAAAAACCTTATTGGAATCATTTTGGCTTGGTTTAGGCCTATTGGTGAAAGAATATTCGGACTATGTGTCCATTGAAGATGAAAGGAGTGCTTAGATGTATGATTTTATAGATACAACCAGAAGAGCAGGGGGTGCGACGTTAAATTTGCCGGCGGAAGCACTGATGATAAACGGCAATTATATTGAGCATCAGGTAAATGGGTTTCGCACCCTTTCTGTTCGTGGTAGAGAGCTGATGGGAGCAGAGGTGACAGATACAGAAATAGGGGTTTCTCATGGAAGTCGCTATCAGAGAAAACGTTATCCCTCTCGAACCATTATTTTGCAATATTCCCTGTCGGTTTCTGATAACAGAGCGTTTCGGGAAGCGTTTCATCAATTAAACGTTATTTTAGATATAGAACAAGCAGAATTGATTTTTAGGGATGAGCAGGATAAGTTTTTTATTGGCACCAAAGCGAGTGTGGGGGAAGTAGATCCGGGAATCAATCATGTGATTGGTGAGATAGAGTTTTTTTGTGCTGATCCATTTAAATATTCGGTACAGGTACATGATGTTGTGCCAAATATGGATGGTGGTAGAACTATTGCCGTGAATTATCAAGGCGATTTTCCGGCAGCACCGATTTTTGAAGCAGATATTCATAGTGACAATGGTTTTTTGGGTTTTGTGGATGCCGGACAAAATATATTACAGTTTGGTAATCCTGATGAAGCAGATAGAGAGCAGTATCGGCGCAATGAAAACTTGATTCATGTGAATCAACGGGGGTGGCAGCATTTTCAAGATGGCAGCGAACCTTTTCGCAGAAATCCTACATGGGGAAGAAATGGCTCTTTTGTTACACGGGCAAGAAATGGGAGGCAGTGGTTAGAATTGGCAAATCAAGGCAGTGGTGCAACCAATACAGGTGGTTCCAGATGGAATACAGCGGTTTGAACCATAACCTTACCTCCGGATAGTGTTGGTGAACGAGGTGCCCTTGATTGGTATTGTTATACCCATCATTGGTTTGAAACAGGGCTGATGGGGCAGACAGGGTTACAAGGAATTTCTTTTTTGGATGCTGCTGATAGAGTGATTGTGAGTATGCTTATTTTTAAAGACGACATGACGGGAAATCATGCGGAAGTTAGATGGGAAACCGGTCCGGGACAAGTCATTCGGAAGTTTGGTTTTCAGCCTACCGCACGAGGTGGCAATCCTTTTAATCGTGTGCATGGTGATAACCGGGGGCATAATGATTTTTTAAAGCAAGGAAATAGATTGCGGATTTTTTGGTATGGTCGGTATTTTACACATACATTGCCGGAAATTGCCAATCGTCCTGTTGCAAAGATTCAATTTGTGGCGGGTCAGTTGGTAGGGCGAAATCTGGGTAATCAATATGTAACCATCAATGGTCTGACCCAGTTGCTGTTTCAAAAGCAAAATGTGACTCGTTGGCGGGATGTACCAAATCAGTTTACCGAGGGTGATACTTTTTCGGCGAATGTAAGAAATGGACAGGTATTGTTGCGTGGTATGCCGGCATTGGGTCTGGGCGCACTGGGCAATGATTGGGAAAAGATGAGATTGAAACCGGGGCTGAATCAGATTCGTTGTGTGCATTCGGATTGGGCAACCACAACCCCGGATTTTAGAATGAAATATCGGGAGGTGTACTTATGATGATGTATTTTGCGGACCGCTCAATGCATATATTGGGGCAAGCCAGTACAAGTTTGCCGGAGGGCTTGGCGGTTTATGGAGATGTAAAAACAGAATCCATTGACGTTGGTGTGACTTCTTTGGAATTTTATATTGCTTATGATGCAGATAATCAGATGGAGTTGGAATCTTGGTTGGATACAGGTAATTATGTACTGCGGCAAAACGGTGATGTGGCGGAGTTGTATACGATTATTGAAACAGAGAAAGATACGAAGAAACAAGAGTTGCAAGTTTATGCGGAAGATGCAGGTCTTGACTTGTTGAATGAAGTAGTAGGTAGGCTTGAAACAAATCAGGCCCATCCCATTGCTTGGTATATCAATCGTTTTGTCGCCGGTAGTGGTTTTGAAATCGGTCTAAATGAAGTAAGCGATTTGACGAGACGTTTGAGTTGGAATAATGAGCAGACGGCAACAGCGAGGATTTTAAGTGTGGCGGAGCAGTTTGACGGCGCAGAAATTTCCTATGGTTTTGAAGTGGAAAATATGGTAGTACGGCGAAAGCTCATTCATATTTTTCGAAAGCGCGGTGAAGATCTGGGTGTGGAGCTGCGGCTTAACCGAGATATCAATCAGATTGTGACCAAAAAATCTGTTGCCAACCTTGCGACAGCCCTTGTTGTCACAGGAGGAACACGGGAGGGGCAACAAAATGCCGTTACTTTACAAGGGCATCATTTTGATGATGGAGATTTTCATGTGGTAGGCAATCAATTGCGCTCCCGAAAGGCTTTGGAGCGTTGGAGCCGATTTGCCAACATAGATCAAGCAGGACATATTGTTCGCCCGTTTCATTATGATACCACCAATCAAACGGAGCTGCGCAATCGGGCGCGGGCGTATTTGGCAAGGATTTGTGATACGGAAATAAATTTTGAAGTGGATATAGCCATATTGCCGGACAATGTGCAGATTGGTGATAGAATCAATATTGTAGATGATGCAGGTGCTTTGTATTTGTCCGCTCGGGTGTTGAAATTGGAAATATCTGTGGCAGAGCAAAAAGCAACAGCTACCTTGGGGGAATACTTGATTCGGGAAAGTGGTATTCATCAGAGAATGGAAGAATTAGCGGAACGTTTTGCAGAGCTTGCGCAAAACCGGACACTTTACACATGGATTGTGTACGCTTTTGATCGCCAAGGGAACGGGATATCACGCGATCCAATGGGGCGTCCTTATATGGGTGTGGCGACAAATCGTTTTGAAGCGGAGCCGGATTTTACAGATATATCTATGTTTACTTGGTCTCGAATCCAAGGAGAAGATGGAGACGAACCGATTGTGATTGATTTAGGAAGAGAAGCTGTAGTGATACCAACGGCAAGCAATGGTCAGGTGATGTTGCCAATGCAAATTCAGATTCCATTTCGTGCCTTTCGGGGTAATGTGCGCATGGAGTGTACGGCGGAAGTAGGAGCATTACCATCTGGTATGACCGTATTAAGTAATGTAAATGCTACTTCTGTAGCAGATGGTTTTATCAGTTTGAATGTAGCGGTTGGTGCGGATTTAGGCGGAATCAGCGGAGAGATTGCATTGACATTTGTAGTGGGTATGCAGACTTTTTATCGTTTGTTTGCGTGGGGGAAGGCGGTATCCGGGCAACAAGGCGCGGCAGGTGCACCGGGTGCACAAGGTCCTCAGGGAAATCAAGGTGCACAAGGTCCCCAAGGGAATCAAGGTTCTCAGGGGCCACAAGGTTCGCAAGGTCCAACGGGGTCTGCCGGCGTAAATGCTACAAGTGTATGGATTGGGAATGAAGCAACGGCTATACCGAGTATTGTGACTGGGATAACCAAAGCTGCGATGACAATCAATATTCCTTTTAGTGGAAGTGTCGGTGCCGGACGAGTTGCCGCAACTGTTGCGGTAACGGGTCTGCCGGCAGGTATTACAGTTCAGACCAATACTGCCGGTACGGCTACGGCCAATGGAAATTTGATTCTTGCGATAGCGGGGAATCATAATTTGGGCAATGCGACTACCATGTCAGGGCAGATTACGTTGACCATTACAGCCAATGGAATCGCTTTTGTGCGTTTGTTTACATGGGTTAAGACTTTAGATGGGGCGGTGGCATTGTTTGCAACTTCTACAACGGTGACAAATACACAGGCAAAAGTGGCAACGCTGGCGGGGTTTGTTCGCCATACAGGAGTGATGGTAGCCGTGAATTTTTCTCAGGCAAATACCGCAGCAAATCCCACATTGAATATAAATAGTACAGGCGCAGCACAAATCCGTATTTTTGGCGGAGCTTTGGCAGCGAATAGTCCATATAACTGGCGGGCAGGGGCAACGGTGACAGTTTTGTTTGACGGAACCCACTGGGTGATTATCAATAATACCCTTGAAACTACACCGCAGCATTTTTTCCAGACCACAGCAGGTGCTCATATTTCATCTGTGGCCGGAAATCCCAATAGTGGGCCGAATTTATTGATGTCTACAGCGGGTATGGAGATAAGGCAAGGTAATCGTTGGCAATCAAGATTCATGCAAAATCAGGTTGATTTAGGGCGTTGGGAGGGATCATCCAGCGGAGATGGTGCTCTTATCAATTTGTTCGAGGGTGCAGGTAGAATTGTATGTCAGCGAGGTGCGGCAGGCAGGGATGTATTATTCATAGAGGCAGATGATATAGTGATTCGTCAAACACCTAGCAGACCCGGTGGTATCATGAGCTTAAATGGTGCAAATGCGGATAATATACCTTTGCCAAGGAGGGTAGTTGCAGCCACTGCACAAGCTGTATCCCCTAATGGCCGCGTACTCGTTCCTTTTCCCCATTCTGTAAGGGCTGATAGTGTTATCAATGCTTTTCTTCACGCTCCGACGACTTCTAGCCCTTTGATATTTGTGGGTACGAGGGATACGGGTCTTGTATTTTCAAATACGAGTACCGGAACTTTTAATATAACAACAGCAATGTCTTATATAGTATGGCATCGTCGTTAAAATTAAAAGGAAACGAAATTTACAACCTTATATTACAGTTTTTATGTGGCGCAGAACTGCATAGTACATGGAAAGGAAACGAATGCTTTTAATATTTAAAATTATATTAGGCGTTGCAATACCGGGGCTACTCGTATATATTGGTACTTGCTAAAAACAGAGTGTAAAGTGGGCTTGCCCACTTTGCGCACATTTTGCGTATCTTGCGAATTTTTAAGACGGGCATAATGGGCAAATATATGGCAAAAACTTGACATTAATTCCTTGAACCTGTAAGATGGAGATGTAAATAAGGGATGTTGCACAGGGGATGATATTTTTCATCTCTTTCCTTAACCCTAAGATTTACTTTCATTTGCAAAGGAGATGATTCTATGTTAGCACTTAACAGAAGTAATAATATTGTTGAAGGATTTATGCAGGGCTTGACATATGTTCGGTATCCGTCTTTTTTTGTTGGTAATAATCAAATATTTAAAAGAGATGAACGTAGTGACATGGAGAAAATAAGAGATGATTTTAATATAGTTTCAGAAGATATTCGCAAGGAGGCTATAAAATTTGAGTGTTCCAATAAATGATAAATACATTAATAATCAAAATCAAATAGATAAAAGCGCAGTAGGGGAAGCTGATAAACAAGTTATGGCGATACAACAAGAAGAATTCTTTAGTGGACCACTCCCTCCTCCTAGTCTTTTAAGTGGATATGAGCAAATATGTCCCGGTGTCGCAGAAAGAATTATTAATGGTGGTCTTGCTGAAGGCGAGCACAGAAGAAGCATAGACCATAAGTTAATAGATAAAGAGTTTGCCCTTTCTATGACGGGAATGATATTAGGCTTTATTCTAGCATATAGTAATTTTGGGTATTGGTGTATTATTAATTTTTAGCGGCTTACCAGTAGCTGGAATAATAATAGCTGTTGGTGGCTCAGCCTTTGGGGCTGTGGGATATTTTACTGGAGGACGAAAAAGTGGCAAGCCCGACAATAAAGGCAATAGTTAGATGACTTGCATCGTAAACTTAATATGACCTGTCTTTGGTATTAGACGTTAAAACATGGTGTTAATTTTAAAATTAATCAATGGAGCTGCCGGATAAATATTTTCCGGTTGCTCCATTTTGCATCTAAAGGCGCAGAACCGCTTAAATGATAAGTGGTAGTTCCTTTTATCCTTAGAGTGTAGTATAATAGTTTAAACTATCATATTTAAAACTACTATGTAGAAGGAGGCACTATGTTCGTTGGCAGAGAAGAGCAACTAGGCATGCTCAACAAAATATATTCAACCAATTCTTTTGAATTCCTTGTATTATATGGACAAAGAAGAATCGGAAAGACAACTCTACTTGGGGAGTTCATCAGAACCAAAGAAGCAATCTTCTTCACAGCCAAAGAAGCCAATGACAAGATGAATCTCCAGGGATTCACGGACTGTATTATTGATTTCTTTAAACTTGCTTCCGGAATATCTTTTAAGAGTTGGCAGGATGCTTTTGAATTCATCGCGAAAGAATCTGGTGGAAAGAAGACCATCATAGTTTTTGATGAGTATCCTTATGCAGCTTTAGCCAACAAAAGTCTTAACTCTATGCTTCAGATAGCAATTGATCATACGTTGAAGAACACATCTATCAAGCTAATCCTAAGTGGGAGCCATGTTTCATTTATGGAAAATGATGTATTAGGAAACAAGAGTCCCTTATATGGGCGTAGAACAAGAGCGATACAATTAAAACAATTTGATTATTATGAAGCTGGGTTGATGCTAGAAGAGTATAGTAGCATCGATAAGATTCAATTCTACAGTGTGTTAGGTGGTGTCCCTTACTATATATCACTTGTAGATAAATCTCTAACATTTGAGGAGAATCTAGTTGATATGTTCTTTCGGATTGATGGAAAGCTGTTTGATGAGCCATTCTTTCTGATGAGAGAAGAATTCAAAGAACCTGCTACATATAATTCAATAATCATGGCAATCGCCAAAGGAGCTAACAGACCTCACGATATTCAACAGGTAACTGGCATTGATTCAAACAGTACTCCTTTTTACTTAAAGCAATTATTGGATATTGGTTTTATAAGAAAAGTGATTCCTTTTGGCGAAAACCCGTTAAAATCAAAGAAAGGGATATATGAAATAGCAGATAATACATTTAGGTTTTGGTATCAATATGCATATCCAAACAAATCTTCAATTGAATTAGGATTTGGAGATGTCATTGCTCAAACTAAGGTTTTACCATATTTAGATGATTTCATTGGAAAAACAGTTTTTGAGAGTGTGTCTCAGCAATATCTTGTGCGTGCCTCACAAAAGAGGCTACTCCCATTTACCCCGACAGGAATTGGTAAGTGGTGGGGTAATGACAAGCAAGAAAAGAAGGAAACAGATATTGATGTTATATTAGAATCTGACAAAGAAGTAGTCCTAGGTGAATGCAAGTGGAGAGAGTCTTTCCCTGAGATCCAAGATATAGATAATCTACTTGACAAGAAAAGATTACTTCCTAGATATGAAAAACACCATTACGCCTTTTTTTCAAAACATCCACTTTCAAAGAAAAGTTCCAAATATTTGAGAGATGCAGTGAAGAATCCTACCTACCAAATATCAACAGATGATTTGTTTCATAAAATGATAAACTATTAAGTGGTAGTTCCTTTTATCCTTAGAGTGCAGTATAATAAAAAGGTAATGCGAAATAGCAAATCAGTGAGGTTGTATATGAGAGCAAAGCTATCCCATGAAATACAAGAGTTAGACTGCTATTTATTTGGAATGGGGACACATTATGAGATATATAAAAAAATGGGTGCGCATATTGTAGAGCACGATGGAAAAAAAGGCGTGTATTTTGCAGTTTGGGCACCTCATGTTCAAAGTATATCCGTGATTGGTACCTTTAATCAGTGGCAGGAGGAAGCTAATTATATGACCTGTGACAATGAAGTTGGTATTTATACTTGTTTTGTAGCAGGTGCACAAGCGGATGATTTATATAAGTTTTGTATTTTGACTTGGCGCAATCAACGTATTTATAAAGCAGATCCCTTTGCCAATTATGCAGAGATGCGCCCCGGTACTGCCTCCAAGATTACAGATATATTTGATTTTAAATGGAATGACAAGGATTGGTTAAAAAAGCGTAAAAAACGTGATCATAAAACCAGTCCTATGTCTATCTATGAGGTACATATTGGTTCTTGGATGCGTCACCCGGGAAAACCGGATGAGGGTTTTTATAATTACCGTGAGTTTGCCCATCGTATCGTGACATATGTAAAGGAGATGGGTTATACCCACATTGAATTGATGGGAATTGCAGAGCATCCCTTTGATGGTTCTTGGGGTTATCAAGTGACAGGGTATTATGCACCGACTTCGCGATATGGTACCCCGGTGGATTTTGTTTATTTGGTTGACTATCTGCATCAACATGAGATTGGTGTGATTTTAGACTGGGTTCCGGCACATTTTCCAAAAGATGCTCATGGACTGGCTGATTTTGACGGTACACCAACGTTTGAATATGCAGACTCCAGAAAGGGGGAGCACCCGGATTGGGGCACCAAGGTATTTGATTATAGCAAAGCCGAGGTGCAAAATTTTTTGATTGCAAATGCTTTGTTTTGGGTGGAGCATTACCATATAGATGGATTGCGGGTTGATGCGGTAGCTTCCATGCTTTATTTAGATTATGGCAAGTCAGACGGTCAGTGGGTCGCAAATCAATATGGGGGCAATGAAAACTTAGAGGCCATTGCTTTTTTTAAGCATCTCAATTCGGTTATGCATAAGCGCAATCCGGGTGCCATGACCATTGCGGAAGAGTCTACAGCTTGGCCAAAAGTGACAGGTGAAGTAGAAGCGGATGGTTTGGGTTTTAGTTTAAAATGGAATATGGGCTGGATGCATGACTTTACAGAATACATGAAGTTGGATCCATTGTTTCGTAAAGATGCTCATGGTATGATGACCTTTTCCATGGTATATGCCTACTCAGAAAATTATATTTTGGTTCTGTCTCATGACGAAGTGGTTCATTTGAAATGTTCTATGCTCAATAAAATGCCCGGACTGGGGTTGGATAAGTTTAAAAATTTAAAAGTCGGTTATGCCTTTATGTTCTGCCATCCCGGCAAAAAATTATTATTTATGGGTCAGGATTTTGCGCAACGGCGGGAGTGGAGTGAAGCACGGGAATTAGACTGGTATTTATTGGGAGAAGAACCCCACAGTCAAATCCAAAGTTTTGTTAGAGATTTACTGCATTTATACCGTTCTCATCCTGCGATGTATGAGCTGGACACAGTGGAAAAAGGCTTTGATTGGATCAATAAAGACGATGTGTTTCGGAGTATTTTTAGTTTTACACGTCATGCCCAAAATAGCAAAAATAGCCTTTTGATTATATGCAACTTTACACCGGTAGAACGCTCGGATTATAGAGTTGGAACGATGGGAAGCGGGCGGCATAGATTGATTTTAAATAGTGATGCCATTCGTTATGGCGGCAGTGGCAAATCGGATACGGCGTTTTATGATGTAGAAAAGCAGGCGTGTGATGGGAGAGAATATTCCTTTGCGTTTCCATTATTGGCTTATGGCGTTGCAATTTTCGAATACAAATCAGTATAATGGATTGGAAAGAGAAACAGGAGGAAAATAAGAAAATGAATATTCAAAAATGTGCTGTGATTGGATGCGGTGGAGTAGGGGCAACATCAGCTTATACACTGATTGAAAGTGGTTTATTCAATGAGATTGTTTTGATTGATGCAAATCACAAAAAGGCGGAGGGCGAAGCTTTGGATATTGGCCATGGCATTCCCCTTACCGTACCTTCTAAGATTTATGCAGGGGATTATGCAGATTTGCAAGATGCTTATTTGGTGATTATTGCCGCCGGAGCAAATCAATTGCCGGGTGAGACAAGATTGGATATTTCGGCAAAAAATGCGAAAGTATTTAAGCAAATCGTGCCGGAAATTGTAAAGTACAATCAGGACTGTATTTTATTGATTGTAACCAACCCTGTAGATGTGTTGACCAGTTTAACGTTGAAGTTGTCCGGTTTTCCTAAGGAACGTGTCATTGGTAGTGGTACTGTATTAGATACAGCCAGATTAAAATATCTCTTAAGTTCCAGATTTCATATTGATAGTCGCAATGTTCACGCTTGGATGATTGGGGAGCATGGGGATACTTCCTTGGCCGCTTGGAGCAGTGCGACCATAGCAGGTTTGCCGGTGGAAGAGTATTGCAAACAAGCAGGTTGTACCAAAGAAAGTTTAGAGCTGAATGCAATTTATGAAGAAGCACGGGATAGTGCTTATCATATTATTGAGCGAAAAGGTTCGACTTTTTATGCGATTGCCATGTCTGTCCGCCGCATTGCAGAGGCTTTGGTGCGGGATGAGCGTTCTATTATGACCATTTCTTCTTGCGCAAAAGGATATTATGGATTGGGTGAGATTTGTTTAGGTTTGCCTACAATTGTAGGTCGTGCCGGAGCCAAAAGTATCATAGAGATTCCTTTGAATGAAGAAGAGATGGCAAAATTGAAACATTCAGCAGCGGAGTTAGACAAAGTGTATCAAGAGATTTTAGGAGAGTAAAAAAACAAAAAGGAGATAAAATGTATGAACAAACAAACAGATTGCTTTGAACTGAGTAATGGTGTGAAAATGCCTTGTGTAGGTTTTGGCACGTGGCAAACCCCGGATGGTCAAGTAGCAGAGGATGCAGTGCTTGCTGCGATTCAAGGTGGATATCGTCATATTGATACAGCTGCTATATATGGCAATGAGGAAAGTGTAGGCATTGGAATCAAAAAGTCGGGCGTGCCTAGGGAAGAGCTGTTTATTACCACGAAATTGTGGAATGATTCCCACGAGTATGCCAAAGTAAAAACGGCATGTGCAGAATCTTTGGAAAGACTGGGTTTGGAATATTTGGACTTATATTTGATTCACTGGCCCAATCCGCCACAGTACCGTGCTGATTTTGTAGGGTCCATCCAAGATACATGGAAAGCCATGGAAGAGCTGTATGCAGAGGGAAAAGTAAAGGCGATTGGCATTAGCAATTTCTTGCCGCATCATATGGATGCCATCAAATCTGTAGCAAAGGTGATACCGATGGTTAATCAGATTCGTCTGTATCCAGGTTTTGTAGACCATGATACCATTGCTTATTGCAGAAAAGAAAATATGATTGTGCAAGCCTATAGCCCGTTGGGAACAGGTGAGCTTTTAGAAGCACCGGCTTTGGTAGAATTTGCTGAAAAATACAAAACAACGGTGGCAAAATTATGTTTGCGCTGGAGCTTGCAAATGGGTTTTTGTCCATTGCCAAAATCAATCACAAAATCTCGTATTTTGGATAATATAGATATATTTGATTTTGAAATTTCCGGGTTAGATTTGGAAGTATTGACAAATATGAAAAATTTTGGTGAAGCAGGCACGGATCCGGATACAGCATCATTTTAGGGAAAGATACAAAGGAGATAGAAACTAAAATGGACTTATTAAAACAAAGAATATTAAAAGATGGCCACGTAAAGCCCGGAAATGTATTAAAAGTAGACAGTTTTTTAAATCATCAGATTGATGTTGCCTTGATGGATGCGATAGGGGCAGAATTTAAGCGATTGTATGGGGATGCTCCGATTACCAAGATATTGACCATTGAAGCGTCCGGTATTGCGGTGGCTTGTATGGTGGCACAGCATTTTAATGTGCCTGTGGTATTTGCAAAAAAAACCCAAAGCATCAATTTAGATGGTGAATCCTATACCACAAAAGTAGAGTCTTTTACCCATAGACGTACCTATGATGTGATATTGTCTAAAAAGTTTTTAAACAAAGAGGATCATGTACTTTTGATTGATGATTTTTTGGCAAACGGGTGTGCGCTTTTAGGTTTGGTTGATATCGTAAAAAATGCCGGCGCAACCATTGAAGGAGCCGGCATTGTCATAGAAAAAGGGTTTCAAGAAGGAGGAGCCAAAATACGTGGGCAAGGGATTCGTGTAGAATCACTGGCGATTATAAAATCGATGGGTGACAATGTGGTGGAATTTCAGGAGTAGGCACATCAGCCTAAGGACAATCCAGAATAATTTCCGTCAACAATGCAACACCTTGTTCCAATTCATCCAAGCGGGCAAATTCGTCCGTGCTATGGACTTGGTGCATGGAACAGGATACGACGATACCTGCAATACCATGCAAAGCAAAGTTGTTTTGGTCACTGGCACCTAAGGTAGATTTTATGTTTGCTGTAATATCTATTTTTTGGCAAGCACGCACAAAGCGTTCTACCACAGCACTGTTTTTGGGTGTTTCATAAGCGGTTACTTTGATATCACCTTGGATATCTAAGTGACCGTTTCTTTTTTTTGCGGTTGTGTCAAAAATAGTTTGAATCAGTTCCCATTGTTCCAATACGGCTTGATGGTTTAAACTACGAATTTCTCCGGTGACACTGCACTGTTCCGGAACAATATTGCCGGCAAGTCCTCCGTGGATGGTTCCGATGTTGACGGTAAGTCCGGGTGTTGGTTCACCGAGTTCAATTTGTGCAATGGCATCTGTAGCAATTTTGATGGCGTGAATGCCTTTGTGTGGTGCAAAGCCTGCATGCGCTGCCTTGCCCTTTACAGTTATGATGAAATTCAGTACCGTTGGGGCAGCATTGGCCGCATCTCCGATACACCCGCTTAAATCTAAAGTATAGGATTCTTTGGCTGTTATTTTGTTATAGTCAGCAATGGCCGAGCCAAGACAATAAACTTCCTCTGCCACTGTAAAGAGTAGTTCAATGGGTCGATGCATTTGACCGGATTCTTTTAAGCGTTTGAGTGTCTCTAAAATAACGACAATTCCCGAAACATCATCAGCACCTAAAATGGTTTTCCCGGCAGAAGTGATGACGCCTTTTTCATCCACAACAGCTTGTTTGCCAATGCCGGGGGTTACGGTATCCATATGCGCAGAGAGCAAAAGAGGTGGTTTTTTTAATGCACCGGGATAAAAGCCATAGAGATTTCCGGTATTGCCCCCCAGCTGCTTTCCGGCAGAATCTTCAAAGGTTTCCACACCCAGATTTTGTAGCTCTTTTGTGAGTGTGTCGCAAAATGTGCGCTCTTGCAAAGAAAGGCTGTCAATGGTGGTCAATGTTTTAAAGGTATTCCAAATACGATTCATAATGTTGTGTTCCAATCTTTTTATTTGTTGTTTCTTGTGGATATTATATCAAAGATTGTAATTGTGGTATAGATTAATTTTTTAGTGCAGTAATAGGCAGTACAAAAACGCCATCTGTTCTTTGATAAGCGGCATTGGACATACCACAAATCACACATAAAACAGAGGGTACAATGCCACCGCTTTTTTTGATGGTATCTCTAATATGGATAAGATTTGCAGCAGCTTCATCTATCTTATTTGCACCTAATTTAATTTCAAAGGCACACCAATTTCCATCAGGAAGTTCGATTACAGTATCTAGTTCACGATTTGTATAATCTTGATAATGATACATACTTGCTCCAAAGGATTCGGCATATATTTTTAAGTCTCGTTCGCAAAGAGCTTCAAACATAAATCCAAAGGTTTGAAGGTCATGCATGAGTTTTTCGGGTGTGGCTTTTAGTAATGCACATGCCAGTGATGGGTCAGAAAAATGTCTTTTTTTTGCTTGTTTGATACGAGTGGATGAACGAATATTGTTAGAAAAAGGTAATAGGTCCTCTGTTAGAAACAAACGCTCGAATACATCCAGGTAGGATGCAACAGTATCAATGTCTATATCGGTATCATCTACTTCTTTTACATCATTTTTTAGAGTGCGGTTTGTTGCAGTAGTGCTTTCATTTCTGGCCAAAGAGCGTAACAATAAATGTATTTTTTTGGTGTCACGTTTTATATTATCTATACGGGCGGCATCATCATCAATTACAGCATGGATATAACTTTCCGGAAGCAAAGCAATATTTTTAAGAGGCACATCAAGATTTGCCGGCCATCCCCCTCTAATGGTAAGTTGTGCGAGTTTTGCTAGTTCAACTTCGCCTGTCATGGTTGGAACTATTTTACCGACACATAAATCTTTTAGGCTTATGCTACCGCAAGAGTCACCGGATTCGTATAATGACATAGGGCGCATGCGTAGCTTTCCAATTCTACCGGCACCGCTGTGTAAAATACCTTTTCGCCTAGGTGTTGCAGAGCCCGTCAAAATAAATTGCCCTTTTTTTTCTCGTTCATCAACGGCATATCTGATGGCATCCCATAGAGGCGGTACTTCTTGCCATTCGTCAATGAGACGTGGTACATTCCCTTTTAAAATCAAAGAGGGCGAAAGTAGTGCAAGGGTACGGTTTTGAAAATTGTTCGTAGGGTCGCCTATCATGATTTCGCTTTTGCAGTGAAAGGATGAAGTCCATGTTTTGCCACACCATTTTGGGCCTTCGATGCAGATTGCCCCAAAGGTTTCAAGATATTGTTTTAATGTGTTATCTATGATTCTTGGTTTGTATTTTTCTGAGTTCACGGTAATACCTCCATGGGTATAGCATAAGTCATCCCGTGTGATTTGTCAATTTCATCCCGTGCAATTTCTGATTTTCATTCCGTGCAATTTCCAATTTTCATTCCGTGTGATTTTTTTATACATTACAGTAGTAATACTTGACAAAAAACACATTTTCACGTATAGTTGTTTTATAAATCCGAAACGTTTCGGATTCAACTGTAAATCACCATAAAAGTAAGGGAGTTTTTCCGATGGCGGCTACGATAAAAGATATTGCGCAAAAAACAGGTCTGGGATTAGCTACCATTTCATCATACTTAAACGGTGGTAGTGTTCGGGAAAAGAATCGCTTAAAAATTGAAGCGGCCATCGCGGAGCTAGATTTTGCGGTGAATGAAATGGCACGGGGTTTGAAAACCAATCGTAGTAAAAATATAGGTGTTATTATACCGGAATTGGATAATACATTTTGTGCACGGATTATCAGTGAGGTTACAGATAATCTGCGCACCCATGGTTATGCTACGATGATTTGTGATTGTCGCACAGATGAAAAACGGGAAGCGGATGTCATAGAGTTTCTTTTGCAGCGTCGGGTAGATGGTATTATTATTATGCCGACTGAAAAAACAGGAAAGCTTTTAAAACAGGTACTTGCAGCAGGTAAACCGGTTGTGGTGATTGACCGCCGGTTAGAACATATTCCTTGTGCACAAGTTTTAGTAGACAACCAAGGTGCTGCTTATGATGCAGTGCTTCGTTTTATTCAGAGCGGACACAAAAATATTGGTATGATAGGTGGACCTACCGATATCTACACTGCACAAGAAAGATATAAAGGTTACCAAAAAGCACTTGCAAAATATAAGTATTCGTTTGATAAAAAATATTTTGCTTGTGGGGATTATACCATCACAGGTGGTGCACGTGCCATGAAAGAGTTGCTTCAAAACAATGCGGATTTAGATGCTGTATTTGTGGCAAATTATGAGATGACGGTAGGTGCTATGATTGAACTCAATGAGCAGGAGATTAAAATACCGGAGCAACTTTCTTTGATTGGATTTGATAACTTAGAATTTGCCAAGGCCAGTAACCCAAGTTTGAGTGTTGTGATACAGCCTTTGAAAGAAATTGCGGAAGAAGTTTCCCGTATCCTTTTAAGTTATTTAGAGCATGCAGGAGAACAAACATGTGAAACAGTGATTTTACCCACATATTTAAAAGAAGGAAGGAGCATTCGCAAATGAAGAAGTATTTGTTAGGTATAGATGCAGGTACAAGTGCCTGCAAGGTTGCTGTTTTTGATCGTAACGGCAAGGTGGTAGAGGCGGCAAATGCGGATTATCCGATTTACTATCCTTATCCCGGTTGGGTGGAGCAAAATCCGGAGGATTGGTGGATGGCCATTTGCAAGGCAACAAAGGAGCTTTTTGCAAGGGGAAATGTCAGTCCTTCGGACATACAAGGGATTGGGATTGATGGACAAAGTTGGTCTGCGATTCCCATTGATGATAAAGGAAATGTATTGGCAAATACACCGATTTGGTTAGATACGAGATGCCAAGACATTTGCACAGAGTTAAATGCAAAAATTGGTGCGGATGATATTTTTCAATTGACGGGTAATTCTTTACAGCCTACTTATACCACTGCAAAAATTCTTTGGTATGAAAGAAATCTGCCAAAACTTTATCCGCGTATTTACAAAATATTACAGGCCAATAGTTTTATTGCTTATCGTTTGACAGGGGCCATTACCCATGATATGTCTCAGGGTTATGGTGTGCACTGTTTTAATATGCGTACCGGTCGTTGGGATGAAGAGATGTGCCGTAAATTAGGTATCCCTTTTGCTTTTTTGCCGGAGCTTGTTCCTAGTCATGCAGTGGTGGGAGAAGTCCATGAAAAGGCTGCAAAAGAATCCGGTCTGGCACCGGGAATCCCTGTGGTTGCGGGAGCTTTGGATGCTGCTTGTGGTACTTTGGGTGCCGGTGTGATTGATGTTGGTGAAACCCAGGAGCAAGGTGGGCAAGCCGGTGGTATGAGCATTTGTATGGACGAATATATTGCAGATCCTCGCTTGATTTTAGGGTATCATGCCATTCCCGGGCATTGGTTGTTGCAAGGTGGCACCACCGGAGGTGGTGGTGTGATGCGTTGGTTGGAAAAAGAATTTGGTGCTTATGAAAGGGAAGAAGGGAAAAAACTTGGGAAAAGTTCTCTTGCACGATTCAATGATTTGGCAGGAGCCGTACCGGTGGGTAGTGATGGTTTGACATTTTTACCTTATATGGCAGGAGAGCGTTCCCCCATATGGAATCCCCATGCCAAAGGTGTTTATTATGGTTTGGATTTTAATAAAACCAAAGGTCATTTTATCCGGGCGGCGATGGAGGGTGTTGCGTTTGCTTTAAAGCATAATTTAGATGTGGCCAAGGAAGCCGGTGCAGAAGTAAAGATACTTCGCGCCATGGGTGGAGCGGCGAACTCATTGCTTTGGACCCAGATAAAGTCTGATATATGCAATGTGCCCATCGTAGTGCCCTCTTCGGATACGGCAACAACGTTAGGGGCAGTGATTTTGGCAGGGGTCGGAACCGGTATGTATTCTAGTTTTAAAGAAGCGGTTGCGTTGACTGTGATTGAAAAAAGGCGGCACACACCGAATCTAGAAAATCAAGGGACTTATGCATATAATTATAAAATATATTTAGAACTATATCGAAACCTAAAAGTTATGATGACAAATGGAAAGGAAGGCAGATGATGAAAGCAGCAGTGGTATGTGCAAATGAAGATGTGCAATATATAGATTGGGAAGAGCCGATTGTTGGCGAAAATGATGTGAAAGTAAAGGTGATGGCTTCAGGGATTTGTGGTTCGGATATTCCGCGGGTTTTAAATAACGGCGTACATTTTTATCCCATCGTATTGGGGCATGAGTTTTCCGGGGATGTGGTGGAAATCGGAACCAATGTGAGGAAAGTAAAGGTTGGTGATAGAGTGACGGGTGCACCGTTGTTGCCCTGTTTGAAATGTGATGCTTGTACGACCGGCAACTATGCCCTTTGCAAGGATTATAGCTTTATTGGCTCTCGCAAACAAGGAAGTAATGCCCAGTATCTTGTTTTGCCGGAGCAAAATGCAGTGGTGTTTGATAAAAGTATTTCTTATGAACAAGGTGCAATGTTTGAGCCTTCTACCGTTGCTTTGCATGGATTATTTTTAAATGCGTATCAAGGTGGTGGAGACGTAGCCATATTAGGTGGTGGTACCATTGGTTTGTTTACCATGCAGTGGGCAAAAATCTTTGGATCCAAAAAAGTGGTTGTGTTTGATATTGATGATGAAAGATTGGCTTTGGCCAAAGATTTAGGTGCTGATGAAGTGGTCAATACCGGCGACGATGCTTATCCGGACAAAGTACAAGCAATTACCGGTGGCAAGGGTTTTGCTTATGTGTTTGAAACAGCCGGGCAAGTGGCAACGATGAAAATGGCCTTTGCATTGGCCGGAAATAAAGCGAAAGTATGCTTGATTGGAACACCCCATGAGAACCTTACATTTACCCCTGCCCAGTGGGAAAGTATGAATCGAAAAGAATTTCAATTAACAGGGTCTTGGATGTCTTATAGTAGTCCGTTCCCCGGTAAGGAGTGGGAGCTGACGGCGCATTATTTTGCCACCGGCCAGTTAAAATTTGATTCACGTCTGATTTTCAAAAAAATGCCTATGTGTCAAGCCGGTGCGGCTTTTCAAATGTTAAAAGAACCTGGTTTGGTGAAGGGAAAAGTTATATTAATCAATGAGGAGGAATAAGGAAATGACAACATGGATAAATCCGAAAGACGTACCAAAAATAAAACTTCATACAGGGGAAGAAATTCCTTGTGTGGGAATGGGAACCTTTGGCTCAGACCGTTTTAGCCCGGAGCAGGTATCTGCTGCTGTAGCCGGTGCCATTCGTTGTGGTTATCGTATGTTTGATTGTGCTGCTTGTTATGGCAATGAAGATTTGATTGGTGCAGTGTTTGCCGGTGCTTTTCAAGAAGAGGTTGTAGAGCGCAAAGAACTTTTTATTATGTCAAAGGTATGGAATGATATGCATGAGCGTGTAGAGGAATCTTGTGATAAAAGTATTGTAGATTTGCAATGTGATTATCTAGATATGTTTTTCATTCATTGGCCATTTCCCAATTACCATGCACCGGGCTGTGATGGGGATGCACGCAATCCGGATTCAAAGCCCTTTTCAGTAGAGCAATTTGTTAATACCTATAGACAAATGGAGGCTTTGGTAGAGGCAGGAAAGGTTCGCCATATCGGTATTTCCAATATGACCATTCCGAAATTAGAAGCGGTGTTACCATTATTGAAAATTGCACCAAGTGCCTGTGAGATGGAAATACACCCTTGTTTTCAACAACAAGCATTATTTGATTATCTTGTTGCCCACCATATTCAACCAATTGGTTTTATGCCTTTGGGTTCTCCGCAAAGACCGGAGCGAGATATTTTTGAGGATGATGTAGCTGATTTGCAAATGCCGGAAATGCAAGCGATTGCCAAAGCTCATGGTGTCCATCCGGCTTTGATCGCAATAAAATGGGCGTATCAACGTGGTCAAATTCCCATTCCGTTTTCGATTCATGAAAAGGAATATATAAGCAACTTGAAGTGCTTGACAGAGAATCCGCTCACAGAAGAAGAAATGCAAATCATTGCTACATTAGAGAAAAATAATCGTTTGGTCAAAGGGCAGGTATTTTTGTGGGAAGATGCCAAAGATTGGCATGATCTTTGGGATGAAGCAGGTTTTATCGTAAAATAATATTCCAAATAGGAGGGGATGATGCGAAGCGAAATCATTACGTTAAATAAATCCAGAAATGTGACATTAACAATCTATTTGCAGTCGGTGGGTGGAGAATTTTCGTATGTGCCAAAACGTCCGGCGATTTTGATATTACCGGGTGGTGGTTATCAGTTTTGCTCTGACAGAGAAGCAGACCCTGTGGCAATGCCTTATTTAAAGGCGGGGTATCAGGTATTTATACTACGTTATTCGGTTCAGGCACACAATCAATGGCCCAATCCTTTAGAGGATTATGAACAGGCGATGTGTTTGATTCGTGCAAAAGCAAAGGAATGGAATGTATATGAAGATAAGGTTGCAGTTATCGGTTTTTCTGCCGGTGGTCATTTGGCGGCAGCAGCGGCAACCATGGCAGAAAACAAACCCAATGCAGCGATTTTAGGATATGGTGTGATGGGCAAAGATGTAAAGGGATGCAATGCTTCAGCACCTGATACGGTGGACGCGGTAGACCAATATACTTGTCCTTGTTTTATATTTTCGACACGGGATGACGGTCTGGTTCATATTGACAATTCTCTTGATTTTATGAAAGCATTGTCAAAGTACCAGATTGCCTTTGAAAGCCATATTTATGCATTTGGTCCTCATGGTTTTTCTACTTGTGATGCTTCTGTGCAGAATCATAACAATAGAGACATCTGTTCCAGAATACCAAATTGGGTGGAAGATAGCATTGGTTGGTTACAAGATATGTTTGGCGGATTTGGAGAAGGAAAATTAAACGAAGCTGTGTGTAAGCCACATGTGACGGATAATTACAAAGCGTTTTTGTCAGTAGATTGTACCATAGGACATTTGTTAATGAATGCTGCGGCAAGGGCGATACTCACTTATTTAAGAGAGCAAAGTCAAGGAAGTGGCACTGTGGATGATATGGTGCAGAACATGACTTTGCGGGAGGCGATGCATTGGCAGGGCGTAAAGGAAGAGATAATAGTTGGTGTAAATGAGCAACTGGGAAGAATAGAAAATAGGATTTAACTTTTCTTAATGGTTTCTTATAGTTTCATTCAGATATGTTCTTTAAAAATCCTCTATGATTTAAGATGTGAAACAGAAATCAGGGCCAATTTAATTAGATGTGCATAAAACATTTAAAATTTATAGTTGACAAATACCTAATCATAAGTTATATTAGATATAAATCTAATCGAAATAAAAAATGATTAGATGATTATAAACTTAAATGCGAGGAGAAAAAATGAAAAAGTATTTTTTACGACACAAAGGATTATTGGTATTGGTTATGATTACAAACATCATACTTTCAGGTTTGTCAGCCTATGCGGCTTTTATTTTAAGGGACGCTTTAAACGTTGCCTTGGAGATGGATATGAGTGGATTTCGAGGTGTTATGATTATTTGTGCCATTTATTTACCATTATTTGCGCTTTCCCGTTATATGGTGGAGGTCTTAAGTGCCAAGTTAGCAGGGAAAATGATTCGGGACATTCGAAAAGATGTATTTACAGGTATTATGAATCGTAATATGAGCAAGTTTAATTCTGTAAATTCAGCCGATTATATTTCAGCTTTGTCAAATGATATCAAGTTAGTAGAAGATAATTATTTTACACAAATTTTCACAATGATTTTTAATATTATAACACCGATTTTTTCCATTGGTATTATGTTTTATTTAAGTCCTATTGTGGCAGGCTTTGTATTATTTTCTTTGATTCTTTTGGTTGTGATACCCTCTTTATTTGGTAAACAAGTACAGAAAAAGCAAGAAAAACTTTCCGGTCGCCTGTCATTATTTACGGTTAGATTAAAAGATATTTTTTCCGGTTTTGAAGTGATTAAGTCTTATCAAATGCAAAAGCAAAGTAGGAAAGATTTTGATGAGCAGAACAAGGGTGTTTTTAAGGCACAGCTTTCTTTTGATTATATTGCAGGATTAACGGCTAGTGTTTCTATGGTGCTTGGACTGATGGCACAAATTGGAACCATTATGCTTGCTGCGTATTTGATCATCCAAGGGAATTTGTCAGGTGGTGCATTGCTGGCATTGGTGCAAGCAAGTGGCAATATTTCTATGCCATTACAAATGATTTCCCAAGCGGCACCGTTGATTCAAGGTAGCAAACCTGTGATTGCGCGTTTATTAAGTTTCACAGATCAAGAGAAGTCCGATAGAGGTGGTGACAGCGCAGCGTTTCATCAAGCTCTAACCATCAGCAATTTGGAATTTGCCTATCCGGAGCAAGAAACGCCGGTTTTAAAAGATGTGAATTTTACCTTTGAAAAAAATAAAAAGTATGTTTTAATTGGAAAATCAGGTTGTGGAAAAACCACGTTGACCAAAGCGATGCTTGGATACTTGGAAGATTATCAAGGACAAATTACTTATGATGATATGGAAATGCAAGGATTATCCGAAGAGAGTGTGGGCAAACTTTCATCCATGATCCACCAAAATGTTTATATGTTTGATAAAAATATTGCTGAAAATATTCATTTGCACAAAGCCTATGATGAGGCTGATTTACAGGATGCAGTAGTGGATAGTGGAGTCTCTCTCTTTTTGAATGAAGAGAAAAACCTACAAACCGAAGTGGGTGAAAATGGCTCTAACCTTTCAGGTGGTCAGCGTCAGCGAATTGCCGTTGCCAGAGCTTTGATCCAAAAGAAACCGTTGATGATTTTAGATGAAGGAACCTCTGCCATTGACCGTCAGACAGCAAAGGATATTGAAAGTCGTTTGCTAGAGCGACAAGACTTGACTTTGGTTACAATAACCCATGCCTTGGATGGAGATTTATTGCGTCAATATGATGAAGTTATTTACATGGAAGATGGTACAATTGCGGAGCATGGACATTTTGATGCTTTGTTGGAAAAAGACGGCAGATTCTCGAACTTCTTGGCGTTGTCGGCATAAGTGTGTTATACTGTGCATAAAATATGGGCTGACGTAGGTTCTATGTCAGCCCAAGATATCAAAGGAGCATACCATGAAACTAAAGATTACAAGGGAGCTTGATGAAATATGGGAAACCATGGAATTGCTGAATATGTATTGCAATCCGGAGATGTATACAAAAGAAAAATACGATCAAAATCTTCTGGAATATGGTATGAAAGGGAGCAAGCTTTTGGAAGATGCCTATTTTTTGACAGAGCGTTATTTTGAAGCTTTTTCTGAAAAAGCAGTGGTTTCGGAGGAGGACAGCTTCTTTTTTTCTAACAAGGATGCGGTTTTTGGAACTTCGTTACATTTGATTTTTGGATTATTGTTTCATGCAAATACAACATGGTTAGATGGGCTTTCGGATGTTCTGGAAGTGGATATTCGGGATGCTTTAGCGGAAGCGTTATTATTTGAGCAGACACCCACATCGGCTTCCCAAGTCATAGCCTATCTGAATGAAAATGAGGTTGGATTAAGTCCGGAATTATGTTGGAAAATAACCTTGGTTTTTGAGAAACCCAAGGTATATGTAGAGAAATATTTGAATGTGCTTCATAAAAATTTGGATGCCTTTCATTTTGCAATCCATGCAATGAAAAAGGATGTGGATATATTGTTGGACCAGTTTATGAACATGAAAGAGGAAACTTTTATTGAAGAGATTCGTAAAGTTGCCACTTTTTTACCGGAGGGGGAGATAGAAGTTTGTCCGGCCATGGCTACAGTAGGTGGTATTGTTTGCGCCGAGAATACAGTTTATATGGGATTGTGTTATCCGGAAATATGTAAATATTTAAATCAATTAAATGAACCCCAGGAGGATATTGCTCCTATTTTGAAGGTGCTGGGAGATAATAGTAAATTTGAAATTCTAAAGCTTTTAAGAAAAGCACCAAGCTACAATTTAGAGATAGCAAAACACCTTGGTATTACACCGGCGACAGCATCACATCATATGAATGTGTTATTTGGACTTGGTTTGGTATCTATGGAAAAGATTAACAAAAAGGCGATGTATACCGCCAATGAAGAGATGTTGCGAAAAGTGATGGATGGAATGGAACGGGCATTTGAGATGATTCGTTAAAAGATAGAATCCCGCATCTATGTTTTGTGCAGATGCGGGATTTTGCTTATAAAAATATCTAGACAAAAAGTATACAAAAGTATACAATTGAAATAAAAGTATGAAAAAGTATACAAAAAGAATAGAAGTATGAAAAAGTATACAAGAACAATGAAAGTATACAAAAGTATGAAAAAGGGGTATGATTTTATGCAAAAAGCTGATGTGAAAAACCCATTTAATCCATCCTTTGGCAAACCGCCGGAATTATTTTTAGGTAGGGATGATATTCTCCGTTCTATTGTTGACTCCATTGAAAATCCAAATAGTCCGTGGAGAACCACATTGATTATTGGTGTTCGGGGAAGTGGAAAAACTGCTTTATTATATAGTGTACAAGCAAAAGTGCAAGCTCCTAAAATAGTGACTGTAACGGTGGCACCTGAGAGGGATTTTCTGAATGATATCTTAGGGCAGGTATACCGACAAGTACCCAAGTCTAGGTTGAAGTCTTTGCCTAAATTAAAAAGTATTTCGGTTAGTATAGGTGTGACGGTTGGTTTGGAGAGCAGAAAGGATGAGCCATCATTTACAAAGTCATTCCGTTATCAGTTGACAAGTATGTTAGATGAGCTACAAAAAGATGGAATTTATACAATTTTTTTGATTGATGAATCACAGAAGCATACAGATGAAATGCGCACATTTATATCTGTTTACCAGCATTTGGTTGCAGGGGAGTATTCCATTGGTATGGTTTTGGCAGGATTGCCTATCGTAATTTCGGATATATTAAATGATGATGTATTAACATTTCTTAGAAGGGCGAAGCGGGTTGAATTGGAGAATGTGGAACTTTCCCTTGTTCATTTAGATTATCAGGCTATTTTTGCTTACGGAAGCCATTCTTTAGAAAAAGAATTGATTCGGAAAGCGGCAGAGTGTACACAGGGGTATCCTTATTTATTTCAATTGATTGGATATTATTTGTGGGAAAATGTTGAAAAGTTTTCAGGGCGCATTGCTTTGGAGAGAGCTTTGGTAAAGTCGAAAGCAGAGTTGTTTCGTACAGTTCACGAGTTGGTTTTTTCGGACTTATCAAATAAAGATAGAGAGTTTATATTTGCTATGATAGAAGATGAAAAGCAATCTAAAATTTCAGATATTATGGTTCGTATGGGAAAAGAGAAGTATTACGTATCAAGGTATCGAGAGCGATTGATTTCCGGTGGAGTGATTCGGGCAGTGGGGCATGGATTGCTTGGGTTTACTTATCCTTATATGCGGGAGTTTTTGATTGAAAAGAAGTTGGAGTTGGGGTATTGAGAATATAATGGATGATTTAAGCTTCTTTCCGTGCTTTTATTATTTTTAACCTTGTAAACTCTTCTCGTTCCTTTTCTTCTAAGGCGTTAGAAATATGATAAACCAAAGCAGCGTACATAGGTATGGTGATATTTTGCAAAGCATTGACTCGTTTTTGCGTTTTTTTAATACTAGCGGCCAAACGATAGGCAGAATTTTCTACCATGGAAAGTTTAACTGTCAAATCTTTTACCCTATGAAATGCCTTTGTTGCCATATCAATAGATTCTTTTGTTGTACTAAAAGAATAAGTCGGTAAACCAACTCTAGGTTCATATTTCACATGAGGAATTTCCGTTCCCATAATACTCCGTGTTTGTATGGTCACGGAATCTTCAATGGGTACGGTATAAGCAAGTTGAGCAACCAAGCTAATGCCATGTTCTATATTTGCACGTTGCAAACATTGATAAGCATAAGTAAAGGTGCTGTCAATCTCATCTTGAATCGTCCGCGCTTCATCAATAATCTCCATCAACTCCCGAATTAAAATATTTCGCTTTCGATCCATCAAATCATAACCCAATTTCGATAAAGAAAGAGAGTTTTTTGCTAGCATTAAATTACCCTTAGTCGGAAACGTACGAGGATCCATACAACCACCTCACTCAATAAATTAAAAATATTTTGTAAAGTATAATTTACAACATTTATTCTGCATCCGTATTTTCTGTAACGTTATAATATTTCTCCAACAACTTTGTATCCACCCGATCCAACTCTTCTTTTGGCAATTGTCCCAGCAACTTCCATCCCAAATTCAGTGTTTCAAAGATAGAACGATTTTCATCCTGTCCTTGTTTAATATATCTGTCTTCAAAGGCTTTCCCAAAGGCCAAATATTTTTTGTCAATGGGAGATAATTCATCTTCTCCGATAACGGAGGCCAAATTTCTTGCCTCTCCAACTTTTGCATAGGCAGAGAATAGTTGGTTGGCTAAATCTTGATGATCTTCCCTTGTGTATCCCTCTCCAATGCCATCTTTCATCAAACGTGAAAGCGAGGGCAATATATTAATAGGGGGATAGATGGATTGTCCATTCAAAGGTCGGTCTAAAACAATCTGCCCTTCGGTGATGTATCCGGTTAAGTCAGGAATGGGGTGAGTAATGTCATCTCCCGGCATGGTCAGTATAGGTAATTGTGTTACGGAACCGTTGATGCCCTCTACGATACCGGCACGTTCATAGATGGTAGCCAACTCGCTATATAAATAGCCGGGAAATCCTTTTCGACTGGGGATTTCCCCTTTGGAAGAGGAAACTTCTCGCATAGCTTCTGCAAAAGAGGTCATATCTGTTAAAATAACTAAAATATGCATATTTTCTTCAAAGGCCAAATATTCTGCTGTAGTCAAAGCAACCTTAGGTGTAATCAATCGTTCGACCACCGGGTCATTGGCTAGATTTAAAAACATGGTTACATGGTCGGCAACGCCACTTTCTTCAAAGGTACGGCGGAAGAAATCAGCAACATCATGACTAACACCCATAGCACCAAATACAATGGCAAATTCATCGCCTGATTCATCACCCAAAGAGGCTTGCCGCACAATTTGGGCCGCCAATCTGTCATGGGGCAAACCATTGCCGGAAAAAATAGGTAGTTTTTGGCCACGGATTAAAGTGGTCAAGCCATCAATCGCTGAGATTCCGGTTCGGATATAATTTCTGGGATATTCTCGTTTTACAGGATTTAAGGGAAGTCCATTTACATCTTTTTTTACATTGGAAACAATGGCTCCTAAACCATCCATAGGTTTGCCGATGCCATTAAAGGTACGCCCGAGCATTTCTGTAGACAAATTGATTTCCATAGGATGCCCGGTCAAACGTGTGTGGGTATTTTGCAGAGACATATTTTCAGAGCCTTCAAAAACCTGAATCACTGCTCGGTCTTCATATATTTCTACAATACGTCCTAGTTTTCGTTCAGTTCGATTTACAACAAATTCAACGATTTCATCAAAGAAAGCGTCTTGTATGCCCTCAATGGCAATCAGGGGGCCGTGAATGCTACTAAGTCCTAAATATTCGATTGACATGTTCACTACCTCCTTACGCATTTTTCTCTAAGACTTGTTGATAAAAACTGTCAATATCCATTTTATAACGAGCAAACATATCCGGTCTGTCATTGGGCACATCATATTTAATGGCAATGATTTTTTCAAAAATAGCTTCATTTTTCATCACCGACATAGGATGCCCCATGGTAACCAATGCCCGGCATTTTTTAAACAAATAAAGTATGGTATCCATCATCAAAAACTGTTTTTCCATAGAAACACAGGTATCATCTTGATGAAAGGCATTTTGCTGCAAGAAACCCAAACGAATGACCCGTGTAATTTCTAAAATCAATTTTTGGTCATCCGGTAATACATCGCTGCCAATCAATTTTACAATTTCCATCAAACTGCTTTCTTGATTCAAAAGAGCCATCAAGCGATTGCGATAATCAATAAATTTTGGCGATACATGGTCTGTATACCAGGGTGCCAAATCGGTTAGATATTCACTGTAGCTGGTCAACCAATGAATGGCCGGGAAGTGTCTGGAGTAAGCCAATGACTTATCCAATCCCCAAAAACAACGGACAAAGCGCTTGGTATTTTCTGTAACGGGCTCAGAAAAGTCTCCGCCTTGTGGGGAAACCGCTCCGATAATGGAAACGGATCCATCTGTTCCGTTTAGGTTATGCATCATGCCGGCACGCTCATAAAAACCGGATAAGCGAGAGGCGAGATAAGCAGGAAATCCCTCTTCTGCCGGCATTTCTTCCAAACGACCGGACAATTCCCGCAATGCCTCGGCCCAACGAGAGGTAGAATCAGCCATAATGGCCACATGATACCCCATATCCCGATAATACTCCGCTAAAGTGATACCTGTATAAATGCTGGCTTCCCGGGCAGCAACAGGCATATTTGAGGTATTGGCAATCAAAGTAGTCCGTACCATGAGTGGATGACCGGACTTTGGATCCACCAATTCACCAAATTCTTCTAAAACTTGCGTCATTTCATTACCCCGTTCCCCGCAGCCAATATAAATAATGATGTCTGCATCTGACCATTTGGCGATTTGATGCTGAGTCATGGTTTTTCCGGTACCAAAACCGCCGGGCACAGCAGCGGTGCCACCTTTGGCAATGGGAAACATCGTATCCAAAATCCGTTGTCCTGTGATTAATGGAATCGAAGCACTCATGCGCTGGGCTGTCGGGCGTGGTACCCGGATTGGCCAATGTTGTGTCATGGAAAGTTCTTTTTCTTCACCATTTACCAGTTCCAAAGTAATCAAAGTCTCTTTTATGGTATACGCACCATCCATTGCAATTTTTCGAACAGTACCCTCCAGATGAGGCGGTACCATAACTTTATGAATAATGGCAGGAGTTTCCGGTATTTCGGCGATGATATCTCCACCATGCAGAAAATCCCCCTCCTTAACTGTAATTGTGGTTTCCCATTTTTTGCTGCAATCCAATGAATCCACGTTGATGCCACGAGAAATAAAAGCACCTGCGGAATTAGCAATGGATTCCAAAGGTCTTTCGATACCATCAAAAATATTATTTAAAATACCAGGTGCCAAAGTGACAGAAATAGCACTGCCGGTTGCGATTACTTCTTCGCCGGGGCGTAATCCGGAGGTTTCTTCGTAAACCTGGATAGTGGTTATATCTTTATCTAAAGCAATAACTTCACCAACAAGTTTTTCCGTTCCTACATAAACCATTTCTGCCATGCGAAAGCCGGTATTGCCTTTTAGATAAATGACGGGTCCATTTATGCCATAGATGGTTCCCATTTTAACAGCGTCCAATACCATCACCTCCAAACGTAAATGTTTCAAATGCATTATTCATTAGGATATGGAATGAATAATCAATTAAAATATGGCGGTTTTCAATGACACCACGAATGCCGCCTACAAAATCACGGTCACTAATGCGGATATCTGCTTTGTTGGTAGCGATAAGGGTTGCCAATTTATCCTGATCAGTGGGATTGATGTAGAAAATAATCGGGTCGTTGCCGGCAAAATTCAAAGCACTTTGGATTTTTTGCACCAAGTAATGTTCATATGCCTTGGTAGTCATAAATACATTAAGTTTTTCTTTTGTTTCATCAAAGATTTTTTCTTTTAGTTCTTGCTGTAGCTGGCTATATTTACGTTTTGAGTCCAATTGACCTTTGATTAAGGCCTGGTTTTTTTGTTGTTTGGCATGAATGCTTTCGGTTTTTATCCGTATTTCCGATTGCTTTTTAGCATCTATTTTATGATTTTCTAAAACTTGTTCCAGGGCAGCACGATAATCAGTAATAATGCGATTACCCTCGGCTCGTGCTTCTTCCATAGATAAGTTTTTTAGATGTTCTAATTTTTCTTCTAAGGTCAAGGGAGTTCCCTCCTTTTTCGATTTATAGATTTAAGCCAATGGCTTCTGAAATATAGGATGTAATAAAATCTTTGCTACGTCCTGTTCCGTGACGATCCGGAATTTCTACTAGCAATGGTATTTTACGTTCCAAGCGAAATTCATTTATAATGTCAGGGAAGTCTGTACCTAATTTCTCAGTTAATAAAAGAATACCAATGGTGCTGTCTTTTAAAGCATGTTCCAGAGCATGTTTTACTTCTTCCCGTTCATGGACAACCACACCGTCCACACCGGCAAGACGCATACCTGTATAGGTGTCAATATTATCGCTGATGAGATACATTTTCATTATAACCTCCCCAGAATCATGAAAGAGATAATAAGTCCATACAGGCAAACTCCTTCCGCCAAGCCTACATAAATCAATGACTTACCAAAAACGCTGGAATCTTCACTGATGGCGCCCAAAGCGGCACTGGCGGCTCCGGCAACAGCAACACCGCCACCGACACAAGATAGACCTGTGGCAAGTGCAGCGGCAAGAAAACCAAGCCCTGTTCCCAGGTCATTTCCGGAAGTAGCCGTAGTTGCAGCCATGGCGGCAGGTCCTGTAAACATCAGGATTGTTGCGACAACCATAGTACCAAAAAAGAAAAAAACATTGACAGCCAACGATTTTTTATAACGCTTTTTGTTTTTCTCCCCAATGAGGTAATATCCAAAAGGGATAAAAATGCTAAGGATTAATGCGAGAACGAGAATAAGTTGAGTTGCGAGTGCCATAATCAATACCTCCTTGTACCATGAATGTGAATGTTTACTTTTGCTTAATATAAGGTGTAAATGCTTTGCCCGTTCCTTTATAGAAACGGCTAAAAACTTCATTAAATTCCAAACGTAATACTTGAATGCCTACAATCAGTCCCTCCATACCAATGACGATGATATTGCCAACGACAATGACAATCCAGTTAATATTTCCTTGCTCCGCCCCGGCCAACATCAAGACGACTTGCATCATGGCAGCGTGACTGACAGCAAAAGCACCAATTCTGACAAAGGAAATGGTGTTAGAAAAATAACTAAGTAGGACTTCAAACATTTCAAAAAATCCTTGCACAAAAAACATGGCAATACCACCTTCAAAAAGTTTGGGCTTTTTATGAATCAATCGCAATAGTGGTTCTTTTAAAAACATGAGGAGAAAGGGGATTCCAAACATCACCGCCAATATAATGCCGGCTGGTAGAGGATTGCCCGTCATAAACAACAAAATACTAGCAATTGCCGTGCCATAAAAAACCAAACCTGTTATTCCATTTGCATCAATCAAAACACTACCGGCATCTTTGCTACGTACGCCGTTGATGATGTGAACGATCATCGAGAGGATGATAACGCCCATGCCAAAGGCTACGGCAATGATAAAAATCGTATTTAGTTTTCCAAAAAACGGTATTTCTGACATGGCATTAATCGGCCGCATCCAAATAGGATGAATGACATCTTCAAAACCGAAAAAGCTACCAAACATGAAGCCAAAAAAAGTAGAAGAAATACCTGCAATGGCAACAATACCTGCCAGTTTTATTTTCTTTGAAAAGTATAATAAACTACCTGCCAAAAACAAGACCAATCCTTGCCCCACATCACCAAACATCACGCCAAAGATGATGGGATAGCTCAAACCAACCCAGATGGTAGGATCCATCTCGTTGGCTGCGGGCATACCATACATTTCGATAAACAATTCAAAAGGTTTAAATATTTTGGGGTTTTTTAATTTGGTAGGTGGTGTGCTAAAAAAAGCATCTGTGTTTTCTTCTACCACTACAAATACCTTGTGGTCATCTTTCACATCATGGCAAAAATCATTCACATCCTTGGTTGTCATCCAACCGCAGAGTACATAATAATTGTCTTCTTTTTTGTCATCCATTTGAGCGGCTAGTTTTCGGATATCAAAATGGTTAGCCAATTCTTCCAGACGATTGCGTGTACCGATGATTTGTGGGGCATGTGCTTCCAAATCTGTCTGCATTTCCTGATCCAAATCATCCATTTGTTTGGAAAGAGCTTGTATTTGTGCTTCCAGATTTTGATAAACCTCACTTGCGATACCGCTATACTCTATAGGTAGTTCAATGGTTTCAAAATGCAAAGCATTGAGCGTTGAAGTGACTTTTGCCGATTCTTTTGGTGGTGCAAAATAGGCACCATAAACAAATTGTTCATCTCGTGTTTCTTCGTAAAAAACGGTGGCCATATCATCAAGCAAATATTTTTCCAAACGAGCAAAATAGGCGATGGGAATCTTCCCAAAGCGATAGGCAATAAAGTGAAAGGCATGAATTTGTCCCAAATCAACGTCTAAATCTTTAAAAGGAGATAAATTATGTTTTTTTATTTTTAGTGCATCTATTTTATTTTTGAAATCCGTTTTTTGTGTTTGGCAATCTTCATAATGTTCTCCTAGTTTACGGATAAAAGCAAACATATCATCTAAGTCAAGGCTTTCATCCGGTGTATATCTTTTTTTGTTTGGCAATAGATGGACAAAGGCATTGGCTCGATTCAAAGATTCCCGATAAGGATTAATATCTAAAAAAGGTCTCAAATTATCCGTGGTTTTTAATTCGGATAAGGCCGACTCTAATTGAATCTCGTATTTAGAAAGATAAGTTTCAGTCATGCGATCGATATCATCGCTAGGACCGGTGATGCTGATAAACTGCATTTTTTCAATCATCTTTTTTACCTCACACACTCATGTAATCCACGCCAATGTTTCATTTGGGTTTAGGTTATAACGGATACATTCCATTGCGGTTGTAAGTTTGTTGAGCTCTTGTTCCTTTCGATATAAGTAGGCATTTATGGTTGCGATGGAATAGGGATCTTTTCGTTGGCTTGAAATGTATAAACGATATAAAATTTCAGTATACATATGTTCTAATATTTGTTTTTGCTCCGCATCAAATGGATGACCATATTTGGTTTCTTTGATGGCTTTGATACAATCATCTAAGGTAGGGGCTTCCACAATGGCTTTCATTTGTGCCATGGAAATTCGGTAATGATTGGGCACAATGATGGTATAAATGTCCACCGGGCTCATTTGATAATATTTTTTAGCACGGTAAATCCATTCTAAATTTAATAAATCAATCTTAGTGCCCCATTCTTTGGTAAAGCGGGTTTTATCTTTTATTTTAAATACTTTACTACGTGCCCGCCAAGCCGTAGCATAGCAATATAAGGTCAATGCCAAATCGTAATCAAATAGGGTTGTGTTACCCTTGTCTTTTAAAGTTTTTAAGGTACTGTAGTATTCGGTTCCCTTTAAGTTATCAATGAGTTGCTCTGTTGTTCTGGCACTGATTAGTTTGTCTATAGAAAGACTGGAATATCGATCAAAAAAAGGTTTTTTATACTCTAAATCAAAGGGTTCTTGATAATGGTTCATTACAATGCGCAAACAGTAATTAATCAAATCGACTTCGTAGTGCCGGAGGTAGAGTTTTAAGAATGTACGAATTTCTAAGCTTGCAAAACGATAGAGTTTGGCAAAATCATCATAAAGTGTTAATGTCATAATTTTTTCGATATCACCACGATGAAAATGCTCTTCTGTTAGGTTTTCTAAAACATCTGCATAAGCTGTTTTTTCTTTTAGATATGCAATCAATTGGGGCACGCTTTGTAAGTTGGAAATTTCTTTGAATTGAGATTCTTTTAAAAGCTTTGCCTCCATGGCTTTTGTTTTGGTGATGATGCCGCCATATGTAATGATGTTTTTCATAAAGTTTCGACTCCCATCAGCTTAAATCATGGTCACCTGTTTCAGCAGTTCTTCAGCATATTTGCTATGGTTTGTATCATAGTCTTCTTGTAAAGCTTTAAGGGCATACGCATGACAGTTTGATTGTTCAAGCAAAAGTTGAGCAATTTCCTTATCATGGGCATCTTTTATTACTTGTAGTTGTTCTGTGGTGCTTTTTTCCAAATTTTCATCAAAGGCTTTGGTTTTGTTATGATACGTTTCATCTAGGGCTGCTTTTTGGTTTTCAGCACTGGTTATGATGGCCGAGGCAGCGTTTTCTATTTCAGAAAGTTTTTTTACAATTGATTCCATAACCATTCTCCTTGCAAAAGATATCTGTTTAATTAAATTAATTTTACTCCTTATTTGGAAAAAATGCAAATTATAAATTAGAATTAAATATATTAAAGAAAAAGGTTCCAAAATGCTTTGACCCATTTTGGAATGCGTGGTATATTATTAGAGTGATTAGCGGAATATAAGCTTTTAAATCTGAATGATGAAAGAGTTAAGGAAATGCGACTAAGAAATATACCACATGCGGATGATACAATAAAAAATCATAGTTTAGTGATTCAATATCCGGCATATCATAAAAATAAATGGTCAGAAGTGTTTGGCAATGATAATCCCATACACATTGAAATCGGCACGGGAAAAGGGCGGTTTATTTTGGCGTTGGCAAAAGCACATCCGGATATAAATTTTATCGGGATTGAACGTTACTCCAGTATTTTGCTTCGTGCTCTGGAGCGGAGAGATTTTGCGGATGTACAACAATTGACCAGTGAGGCTTTTGACACCGCGGATTTACCGGATAAAGTAGCAGTAGCGACAGAGGAGAAGTTGGAAAATGTACGATTCATTTGCATGGATGCAGCGGCTATTTGGGATATTTTTGGTAAAAATGAAGTATCAAAAATCTATTTGAATTTCTCGGATCCTTGGCCCAAGGCAAGGCATGAAAAAAGACGTTTAACATCAAAAGAGTTTTTGCGGCGTTATGAAAAAGTTTTGATACCGGATGGGAAGTTAGAATTCAAAACAGACAATGTCGGCTTATTTGAATTTTCTTTGCATGAGATAGAGCGTTCAGAGTGGATTTTAGAAAGTGCTACGTATGACTTGCATAAGGATGCCGCTTTAAATGAAGGTAATATCATGACAGAATATGAGCAGAAATTTTCATCAATGGGCAAACCGATTTGTAAATTAATTGGTATTAGACGTCCCTCGAAGTGAGGGACGTTTTCATGGGAGTTAACCATAAAGTCGTGATGTCTTATATATGGACGTAAGTGTCAAAAACTGGAGTAGGGAGGTCATACAGGATGAAAACAGAGATAACAGAAATTTTGGGTTGCCGGTATCCAATCGTGCAAGGTGGCATGGCGTGGGTGGCAGAACATCGTTTGGCAGCAGCAGTTTCAAATGCCGGAGGTTTTGGGCTGATTGGAGTTGGTGGTGCATCTTCGCAATGGGCGAGAGAGCAAATTCAGAAAGCGAAAGCATTGACGGATAAGCCATTTGGTGTCAATTTGATGCTGATGAATCCTGAGGCAGAGGAAATTGCAAAGGTGATTGTGCAAGCGGGAGTCAAAGTAGTAACAACAGGTGCCGGAAGTCCGGAAAAATATATGAAGATGTGGAAAGAAGCGGGTATCAAAGTGATTCCGGTGGTGGCATCGGTGGCGATGGCAAAACGCATGGCACGCGCCGGGGCGGATGCTTTGGTTGCAGAGGGGAGTGAAGCCGGAGGTCACATTGGTGAAAGTACTACCATGACTTTGGTTCCTCAGATTGTAGATGCAGTGGATATTCCGGTGATTGCGGCCGGTGGTATTGCAGATGGCCGTGGAATGGCAGCAGCTTTTGCTTTAGGAGCAAAAGGGGTGCAATTGGGCACACGCTTTGTTGTGGTCAAAGAAGCGGTTGTGCATGAAAATTATAAAAAGGCGATTCTCAAAGCCAAGGATATTGATTCCCGTGTAACGGGGCGTTCTACCGGTCATCCGGTACGTCTTTTACGCAATCCTTTGGTAAAAGAATACTTACGTTTGGAACAAGCGGGTGCTACTTTTGAAGAATTGGAATTGTTGACATTAGGTGGTTTGGAAAAAGCAGTGGTAGAAGGTGATATGGAGTTTGGTAGCATTATGGCAGGCCAAATAGCCGGTTTGATAAAAGAAGAATTATCTTGTCAAGCATTGATTAAAAAATTAGTAGAAGAAGCAGAAGCCTTGCTAGGTGATAGACTATAGAGAGGGTAATTGAGGAATTATGCCGGAGAAAAAAATCGCAGTTGTAACAGGAGCATCAAGAGGAATCGGACGAGCCATTGGCTTACGATTGGCTGCAGAAGGAAACTTTGTTATTATCAACTATTTTGGTTCTAAGAAAAAAGCAGAGCAGGTTTTAGAAGAAATACAAGCCGGGGGTGGACAAGGAGCAATCTATCCATGTGATGTAAGTGACTTTACTGCCTGTGGGAATTTTATCAAAGATATCATTAAAACCTATGGAAGAATTGATATATTAGTGAATAATGCAGGGATTGCAAGAGATGGTCTTTTGTTAAAAATGTCAGAGGAAGCGTATGATGCGGTATTGAACATCAATTTAAAGGGCTGCTTTAATACCACTCGTTTTGCAACCAGACAAATGATAAAGCAAAAAAGCGGTAGAGTGATTAATATTTCTTCTGTTTCCGGTGTTTTGGGAAATGTTGGACAGGCAAATTATTCTGCCTCCAAGGCAGGTGTTATTGGTTTAACCAAGGCTGTGGCACGAGAGGTCGCAAGCAGAGGGATTACAGTCAATGCAGTGGCTCCGGGTTTTATGGAAACAGATATGACAGCGCATCTTAATGAACGAATCAGGGAAGCGGCGATAAAGCAAATTCCTTTGGGTTACTTTGGAGAGACAAAAGATGTTGCGGAAACAGTGGCTTTTTTAGCATCAGAGCAAGCAAGATATATTACCGGACAGGTGATTTGTGTAGATGGTGGTATGGCAATGTAGGATAGGTGTTGGTTATGGATTCAGACGGCATCGTGGAGGTTAAGAAAATGAATTATTTAGACATAAATGGAATCAAAGAGATTATTCCCCATCGTGACCCATTTTTATTTATAGATTATATTGAAGATTATCAGGCGGGTGAATATGCCATTGGTTATAAGGTGGTTTCCAAGCAGGCAGATTTTTTTGCCGGACATTTTCCCCAAGAGCCGGTGATGCCGGGTGTTTTAACCATTGAAGCACTTGCGCAAGTGGGTGCAGTAGCAATTTTAAGTGTGCCCGAAAACAAAGGAAAGATTGCTTATTTTGCAGGAATCAATAAGTGTAAGTTTAAAGGAAAAGTGAGTCCCGGAGATAAAATCAAATTAGAGACCAAGATCATCAGACAAAAAGGGCCGGTGGGTGTTGGTGAAGCGGTTGCATCTGTAGCGGGCAAGGTAGTTGCAAGTGCTGAATTGATGTTTATGGTGGGTCCATGATAAAAAAATATGAATTGCTAATCTTGAATCCTTTGGTAAAACGTGTTATCTTAGGAGAGAAAATATCTACGATATGAATGGAGAGGAGCACAGAATCTGTGGATACACGTGAGACAATTAATGATATTCTTGTTAATCTGATTCGTGATATATGGGATTTAGAGGAGCAGGCAATCATTACAGAAGAGTTCCAAGACATTAGTAATAATGATATGCATATTATAGAAGCCATTGGTATGGGTGTGGATAGTACGATGTCTATGGTGGCGAAAAAACTAGGGATTACAGCGGGTTCTCTGACGACTTCTGTGAATGGTTTGGTCAATAAAAAATATGTACTGCGTGAACGTGGTGAAGTGGACCGAAGAGTTGTTTATATTTGTCTTACAGATAAGGGGCAAAAAGCTTACCGGCATCATGCCCATTATCATCAAAAACTCACAGAAGCTGTGGTTGCATCTCTGGAACCGGCAGAAATACCGGTTCTTTTGAAAGCGTTAAATCATTTATCGGATTTTTTTAGAAATTATAAAGAAGACGGAAGTGAAACAATATTTTGACGTAAATAGAGAAATGATGTACAATATTATGAGAAACTAAAGTGCGTGGAGGGTATGAAATATGGCTGTGAAAGAGACAAGCGCAGTAAAAATTGCGACAACCAAAGATGCAACCAAAAAGATTGAAACCAAAGCGGGTGAATTAAAGGATGCAGGAAGTGCAAAAGCGGTAGATTCAAGCGAACAAGCAACTTCTAAGGTGGTATTAAAGACAGAGATATTTTTACAGCTTCCCGGTAGGGACTATACAGAAAAGGATTTGATTAAAAAGGTAAAAGAAGTTTGGACGAAAAGTTTTAAACGTAAGGTTGAAGAGATGGAGACGATTCAAATTTACTTAAAACCGGAAGATAACAAAGCGTATTTCGTAGTGAATGGAAATACCGATGGAGATGTTGATTTATAAGGGAGATGGCATATAAAAACATAAGCTTCTGACTGACATTTATTTGTAAGCTGGAGGCTTATATTTTGGAAATGGGAGGAAAATGTTTAAACCAAAGATATTTACAATATGGTCTGATTATAGCAAGGAAAAATTTGCTGCCGACTTTATGGCGGGGATTATTGTCAGTATTTTGGCGATTTCTTTATCTGTTGCATTTGCTGTATCTATGGGGGTTTCACCAGAGATTGGGCTTTATGTTTCGGTGATTTCATCATTTGTGATTGCAATACTAGGAGGTACATATGTGAGCATTGGGGGTCCCAGTGCTGTTTTTATAGTTACAGTTGCAGGTATTATGGCAACGCATGGTATCGAGGGTGTGATGATTTCTACCTTTATTGCAGGTATTATTCTGGTGTTGTTAGGTCTCTTTCGATTAGGCGCATTGATTAAATATTTGCCTTATCCGGTTACAGTGGGTTTTATGGCAGGTACAGCGGTGGTTATTTTTACCACCCAAGTGCGCGGTTTTTTGGGCTTACATGAATTAAGCCAGGTACCCTCCAATTTTATTCTGCGTTGGGGTACTTATTTTAGCAATTTGGGTAATAGTAGTTTGCCGACGATTGCCATTGGTGCATTGGGTTTGTTGATTTTGATTTTGTGGCCCAAGGTGACCAAAAAAATTCCGGGTGGTTTGATTGTTTTGATTGTGACAACAGCTTTGGTTGAGATTTTTCAGATGCCTGTTCAAACCATTGGTTCTCAATTCACAGAATTGGCATTGGCGGCACCTAGAATTCAGTTACCGATGCTGAGTGTTGAGACAGTTATTTATTTTTTGCCCAATGGTTTGACCATTGCATTTTTATGTATTGTTATGTCACTGTTGACGGCTGTGGCATCAGATACCTTGATTGGAAAGAAGCATGAGCCAAATACAGAACTCATTGCCCAAGGCTTGTCCAATATTTTGATTGGTCTTTGGGGTTGGATTCCGGCAGCAAGTGTTTCTACCAGAACGGTGGCAAATATTGAAAATGGTGGACGTACCCCGGTTTCAGCTTTGGTTCACTCTGTTGTTATGTTGGTGTTTATTGTGTTTGCTTTGCCTTTGTTGCGTTTGGTTCCTATGGTCACGTTGGCATCTATGCTGATGATGGCGGCTTATAGTATGAGTGGTTGGCGTTCCTTTGTGAAGTTGTGCCATGGTCCCAAAACGGATTTGCTTGTCTTGATGGTTACATTTATTTTGACGGTTATGGTGGACTTAGGTTTCGCGGTAGGTATCGGTATGGTATTGGCGGTTGTGCTTCACATTCATGATATACGTAAAAAAATGAAAGTAAAAGAAGTACCGCATTTAGAAGAAGAGTTTCCTGGGGAAGTTCGTATCTTCAAGGTGAGTGGACCATTGTTTTTTGGAGATTCCACAAGGTTTTTGGACTCAATTCGCTTAGAAGAAGGTTTAAAGGTTGCCATTGTTGCGTTGAGTGGGGTGAAAAATATGGATGCTACAGCGATTGAAACCCTAACCATTTTATTTGATAAATGCAAAACCCATCATGTTCGTCTTGTGATTACAGAGATACCGGTAGGTACATTCCGTTTTATGAAAAAAATGAAAATGTCTAATGTGTTTGGTTCAGAAAATATGTATCCGCGTTATAATGATGCCATTGAGGCGGTGGCAAAGGATTTGAGGTCTTATCATGAAAGTTAAATTTGCGCATAAAATCCGCAATCATTCTTTGATAGATGTATTATTTACTTGCAAAGGCAATCCTAGAATTTTATTATTTATGGAACCTTTGTGGGGCATACCATTTCAGCTATTGGCACCTTTTGTTACATTGTATATGTTTGCCCAAGGTGTATTGGATATAGAGATTGGAATGATTTTATCCATTACCATGGTATTTCAAATGATATTTGCCTTTTTTGGAGGTATTATTACAGATAAAATAGGGCGCAAGAAAGCAACCATTATGTGTGATTTTTTTGGTTGGTCTGTGGCTTGTGCCATATGGGCGATTTCCAATAATTTTTGGTTGTTTTTAATTGCAGGTTTGGTGAATAGTTTTGAACAGATTGGTCAAACAGCTTGGCAATGTTTATTGGTGGAAGATGCCAAGGAAAAGGATATGCTTGGTATTTATACTTGGGTTCATATTGCTGCTTTGGTTGCGATTTTTTTTGCACCCATTACAGGATTTTTGATGGAGCAGCATTCTTTGGTTCCGGTTGTTCGTGGTGTCTATATATTCTTTTCGGTTAATATGGTGATTAAAGTGTTGCTTACATGGCGTTTTTGCAAGGAAACACCCCAAGGAAAGGTCCGTAAAAAAGCAACCAAAGGTGTTCCGGTATATACTTTGTTATTAGAATATAAAGGTTTGGTACCAAAGTTATTACGTAACATAGCGACATTAAAAGTGATGGCAATCAATGTTATTTTGCATATTGTTATGATGATTAGTAATAGTTTTATGAGTTTATATTTGGCAGAACGATTGGGCGTTGCAGAGCGTTACCTGGCATTTTTTCCCATTCTCAATGCCGGTGTTATGTTGGTATTTATGTTTTTTGTTCAGCATAAACTTGCCCATTTAAAAGATAAAATTCCCATGTGGTTGGGTTTGAGCCTTTTAATTGGCGGAAATATTATGTTTGTATTGACACCCACAAGCGATAATATGGTCTTTATCATTTTGTATTTGCTGCTAATTGCAGTGGGCAATGCTTTGGTAATGCCCCGCAGAAGCGCTATGCTTCAAGTGGTAATTGATGCCAAAGAGCGGGCAAGGATTATGGGATTATTTACAGCCTTAACGATTGGTTTTGCGGCACCATTTGGTATCGTAGCAGGTACTTTGTCTAATGTTGATCGGAGATTGCCTTTTATATTGATTACATTGTTAGCGGTGATCGCTTGTGTGATTGTAGGATTTATCAAAGAAACAAGGCCGGATGAAAAGATTTAAAAATTGTTCAGTTATATAAAGGAGGAAAAAATAAGATGAAACAAGTACAGGATACTTGTGATTGCAATGCAATTCACGAAGATGTAGTTGTGCGTGTGAAACAAGAGATGCCCGATGGCACTCAATTTCGCACATTGTCTAATCTCTATAAAATGTTTGCAGACGCTACCCGCTTAAAGATCATGTGGGCATTGTCAAAGGAGCGCATGTGTGTTTGTGACCTTGCGGTATTGCTGGGCATAACGAAATCCGCGGTTTCTCATCAGCTAAAATCATTACGTTTAACAAATCTTGTCCACAACGAAAAAGAGGGAAAGAATGTTTACTATTCTCTTTCCGATGATCATGTGCGTGAAATGCTGGAAAATGGATTTGCACATAGTGAAGAGTAAATCCACTTTCCAAATAGTGAAGATATGTCCAAGCCTAAAAGCTGCCTGTTGTTTCTTCCTCTTCGATGTCAACCCATAAATTATAGCGTTTGGTGGTAAATTTTAAGATGCAATAATTAGGGTCATTTATTCCCCCGTTCGGAAAATGCTCTTCCAGTCCCGAATACCATGTTTCTTTTTTTGTTTCCATGTCGGTTGCTACCTCAACATCTCCGACAAGGGTAATGTTGTAGTATGCACCACTCTCATAATCGTCATCAAAGATACACACAGATGCACGGCTATTTTCTTTCGCGCGTTTTGCTTTGTTTGAATCAAGGGTAACTGCAAATGTAATTTGGCGGATTCCATCCGCTTTTGAAATGGAAAGTGTAGACGTAGTGGGGTATCCTTCGTGGTCTAGTAGCGACAAGGTAACGCCAAGGCCCATATTCACCTCTGCTGTCTTGCTTTTGATGATTTCTTCTGCTTTTTTGATTGCTTTTGTGCTCATGTTTTATCCATCCTTTTTTTGTTTTTGATTGTTTAACCGTTAAAGTTGTCACAATCACAATTCAGTATATCAATTTTAACATGACAACAGTGTGTCATATTTGGAATAGATGTATTGGGAGTTCTGAGTTTTCTTCAATAAAATATTTTGTATCATAATGGAATTAACGTGGTATAATTTCCCATCTTTGACACTTGTATAAAGGTAAAAATCTCCTGCCACTGATTACATCAGCGATTGGAGATTTTTTTGTTTATGAAAAAGTGAGTACTGTTTTTAAGTTTTTGTCTTTTTTAAAATTT